>NZ_JBFYGQ010000002.1:0-530075 GCF_041079455.1 Microbacterium sp. 16-032
GCACGCTGTTGAGTTCTCAAGGAACGGACGCACCCACAGAAACGATCTCTCGACCTACCCGTGAGGCAGTTCACTTCAATTGACAGCCGCCAGCACACGGAACCTCATTGGGATCTCAGAGAGATCAACCTCGGGAACCGGCCGAACGACCGAACCAAAACCTTACACCATTCGGAGGAGGTTTTGGGTGGTCCGCCACTTGAGACGATGCGGGGCCTCTCGGCCGCTCCGCTCTCCCCTGTGGGGCGAACAAGTAATAAGTTACGCGGGAACGACCGACCCGTCGAATCCGGGCACATCTCGGGCGTGTCGCTTGATCGCAGGCGCGAAATCCTGCGGAAACGTCGACGGCCCGGCGCGACCTTCGAGGTCGCCCGGGCCGAGGGACGGGAACGATATGGCGGTCAGGCGACAAGTGTCCATGTCGACGGCGAGGTCATGGCATCCGTGTGTCCCCCGGTGAACTCGATCCCGCCGAAGAACATCGCTCCGATGACCAGAGCGAAGACGAACGCGATCGACAGGAACAGCACGGCCACGCCGGCGAGGGTGATCAGAAGCGGAAGTCGAGAAGCCATGTTCTCATCCTGCCCTGCTCCCCCACCTGCCCACCAGGGCTTGCGCCCGGGAACGACCGAAGGCCGGCACCTCCGAGGAGGTACCGGCCTTCGATGCAGGACGGATCAGCGACCGGAGAGCTTCTCGCGAAGCGCAGCCAGCGACTCGTCGTCAGCGAGGGTGCCCTGGGCGGGCGTCTCGGACGAGAACGATCCACCGAACGAACCAGCGTCCGTCGGGTTGGCGGCCTCGGCCTCGAGGGCCTTGGCGACGGCAGCCTTGTGGGCTTCCCAGCGACCCTGAGCAGCGGCGTACTCCTGCTCCCAGGCCTCGCGCTGAGTGTCGAAGCCCTCGAGCCACGCACCCGACTCGGGGTCGAAGCCCTCGGGGTACTTGTACTCGCCACGCTCGTCGTACTCGGTGGCCATGCCGTACAGCGCCGGGTCGAACTCGGTGCCGTTGGGGTCGACCGACTCGTTGGCCTGCTTGAGCGACAGCGAGATGCGGCGACGCTCGAGGTCGATGTCGATGATCTTGACGAAGACCTCTTCGCCGACCGACACGACCTGCTCGGCGAGCTCGACGTGCTTACCCGAAAGCTCGGAGATGTGCACGAGGCCCTCGATGCCGTCGGCGACGCGGACGAACGCACCGAAGGGAACGAGCTTGGTGACCTTGCCCGGAGCGATCTGACCGATCGCGTGGGTACGGGCGAACACCTGCCACGGGTCTTCCTGCGTCGCCTTGAGCGAGAGCGACACGCGCTCGCGATCGAGGTCGACCTCGAGGATCTCGACGGTGACCTCCTGGCCCACCTCGACGACCTCGGAGGCGTGCTCGATGTGCTTCCAGGAGAGCTCGGAGACGTGGACGAGACCGTCGACGCCACCCAGGTCGACGAACGCACCGAAGTTGACGATCGACGAGACCGTACCCTTGCGGACCTGGCCCTTGTGGAGGTTGTTGAGGAACGTGGTGCGCGACTCGGACTGCGTCTGCTCGAGCAGGGCGCGGCGCGAGAGCACGACGTTGTTGCGGTTCTTGTCGAGCTCGAGGATCTTGGCCTCGATCTCCTGGCCGAGGTACGGCGTCAGGTCGCGGACACGGCGCAGCTCGATGAGCGAGGCCGGGAGGAAGCCGCGGAGGCCGATGTCGACGATGAGACCACCCTTGACGACCTCGATCACGGAACCGGTGACAACACCGTCGTTCTCCTTGATCTTCTCGACGTCGCCCCACGCACGCTCGTACTGAGCGCGCTTCTTGGACAGGATGAGGCGGCCTTCCTTGTCCTCCTTCTGGAGAACGAGGGCCTCGACGTGGTCGCCGACGTTGACGACCTCATTGGGGTCGACGTCGTGCTTGATCGAGAGCTCGCGGGAGGGGATGACACCCTCGGTCTTGTAACCGACGTCGAGGAGGACCTCGTCGCGGTCGATCTTCACCACGGTGCCTTCGATGAGGTCGCCGTCGTTGAAGAACTTGAGCGTCTTCTCGACCGCGGCCAGGAAGTCTTCGGCCGAGCCGATGTCGTTGATCGCGACCTGCTTGGTAGCCGGGGCGGTCGTTGCGGTAGTCATGTAGTGGGTTGTCCTAGTTGGGTGTGGTGTCGGGCTCCGACTCCTGTACCCGTCGGTCCGAGACCGGGGGCCGTCGGGCTGGGGCCGCCCGAGGGCGAACTCCAACCACGAGTCGAAGCGAAGCGGATTGTTTATGCGATGCCACGGGCTCGCCAGACAGGCAGAACCCAGGTGTGACACCTCAGTCTAACGCACCACGCCTCCCGCGCAGTCCGGGTGTCGCGCATCCCGCGCTTGGGCCGTCGCACGCTGACGCCGGCCACGCGGGGCGAACGGAGGCAGAGGGCCGGACAGGGCGATTGCGCGTGGGCGTGATTCGCCCCGGATCGGCCGTTTTGTTCCGGCGTTCTGAGGCGGTCCGCCCAGGTGGCGTCCAGAAACACGTGCCAGGCTCCCCGTCTTGTGCCCGCTGACGCGGGTCGGACGGTGACACCCGCACCGTCCTCCCCTCACGTGAAACCGGTTCTATGCGCTCTGACTCGACGTCCTTTTCCAATCGTCGTGACCGCCGCCTCGCCGCCCGCCGCACTCGTCGTCGCCCCGTGACGACAGTGGGAGCGCTCGTGCTCGGCGTGGTCGCGGCCGCGGCTCTCACCGGCACCGCGCCGGCCGCCACCGCCTCCCCCGCCGACCTGTCGACCGCGACGTTCTCGCTCGCCTCCTCGATCACTCCCACGGTGCTCGCAGCCACCCCCGGCCCCGAGAAGACCGAGGCCCGCGCGGCGGAGACCGCTGCGTCGACCTCGATCCAGGCCGTCGCCACCGTGCAGAGCGACATCGCGGCATCCGGTCTCGACATCGGCCAGCCCGCCACGGTCGACACGACCGCGCTGCAGCAGGCCACCGACCGCCTCGAGGCGGCCTCGATGCTGCCCGAGACGTTCCTCCCCGCGCTCTCGCACGACGTCGCCGCGGCCACCGCCGCGGTCGACCAGCGCGTGGCCGAGTTGCGCGGCGGTCTCGACGCCGCCGTGGCCAAGAAGGCGGAAGAAGAGGCGGCCGAGAAGGCGCGCCAGGAAGCGGAGGCTGCTGCCGCGGCGAAGGCCGCCGCCGACAAGGCCGCCGCCGACAAGCAGGCCTCGTCGTCGTCGTCCTCGTCCAACTCCGGCGGTGGTGGGTCTTCGGCCCCCATTCCGACCGGAGGCGGTTCGGGAGACAACAGCCCCGCCGGCGCCCAGGCCGCCGCGCGCGACATGCTCGCCAGCCGCGGCTGGGGCGACGACCAGATGTCGTGCCTCGTGTCGCTGTGGAACAAGGAGTCGGGCTGGAACTACAAGGCCTACAACTCCGGCAGCGGCGCCTACGGCATCCCGCAGGCCCTCCCCGGCAGCAAGATGTCGTCCGCCGGTGCCGACTGGCAGACCAACGCCGCCACTCAGGTGTCGTGGGGCCTCGGGTACATCTCGGGCCGCTACGGCACGCCGTGCGGCGCGTGGGGCCACTCGCAGTCGACCGGCTGGTACTGAGCCCTCAGCTCCATCGCATCATCGAGCGCGCCGCTCCGGAGAACCCTCCGGAGCGGCGCGCTTCTGCGAGCAGCGGGAGGTTCTCGGGTCCGTTGAGCTCGTGCAGGACGGCCGGACCCACGTGCACCTGCCACGCGCCGTGGAAGCGGAGGGCGTCCGCCCGACGACGACCGATCTCGGAAGGCACGGCAAGGAACTGCCGGGATCGGGAGCGTCCCGCGCGCTCGAGGACGGCGCGCACCCACCACGGCCCTCCGCCGCGGTCGACCTCCAGCACGAAACGCGGTGTCCGGATCGGGCCGCACAGCTCCTCCAGCGCGACCCCGAAGGTCTTCTGATCGGCGAGGCTCGCGTGCGCCATCGTGATCTCGGCGCGGGTGGCGTCGGCATCCCTCCGCTCTCCCTCCCACACCGCAACGGCGAGCGGGGACCGGACGCGCCCACTCTCGGACAGCGCCGTCCACACCACACGCGCCATGTTCCGCAGCGTCGCCGCGGCATCCCGAGCCTGCCGACGCGTGCGACGCCACGCCGAAAACAGGGGAACGGCCATGACGGCACCGATCAGGGCGCTGACTCCCCCCACCGCGACTCCCGCGACCGGGGGCAGGAAGAACGACAGCGCGATCAGCGCCGCCGGCGCTCCCGCCGATACTCCGAGCCACCCGCCGAGGGCACGCTCGGCCGTCACCGACGTCGAGAAGACCGGCGTGCGGGCCGGGCGCTCGACCACCGCGGAGAGCTCCTCGCGGTCGTCGTACGGGGAGCCGATGCGCCAGGCGGATCGCGTCTCGTCCCGCGGCGGAGCCGAGGTCAGCGCGTCGACACGCTCCAACGACGCGCCGGGGGTCTTCTCGAGCACCTCATCGAGCGCGCGACGACGGTCGCGCCCCAGCGCCGTGGGCAGCCCGCGGACGATGCGCTCGGGATGGTCGGCGTCGAGTCCCCACAGGCCGGCGTGCTTGCGACGGAGGCGAGCGGCATCCGGTTGCGCGTCGAGGGACGAGTCGGGCGGCAGCAGCGCCGAGACCGTCCAGTTGTGGGCGACCTTCTCGGGCCAGCTCGGATCGCGCCGCAGCGTACGGCCCCGCAACTGCTGCGTCGCCGACGCCGTCGCCACCGCGGTGAGATCGATCAGGGTGTTCACCGCCGGGCAGTCCCACCCTTCGCCGAAGAGACCGCGCGTGCCCACGACCACCTCGAGCGAGCCGTCGGCGAGCAGCCGGGAGACGGCGCCGACCACCCCCGACCCCGTGGTCCCCCGCACCTCGAGGATGGCCACGTCGTCGGGGCAGGGCTCCCCCGTCACCGGGACGCCGAGCTCGCGCGAGAGCGCCGGAAGCAGCTTCTCCGCGTGACGGACGGCGACGCGTACCGTCGAGGAGGTGACGAGGATCGCGCGCAGCGCCGAGGTAGCGGCATCCGTCGCCACGATCGAGAACGTGCGGACGGCGCCGGCCGAGCCCAGGAGTCCCCCGTGGACGTTGCCGTGGGTGACGTAATCGGTCACGACGAGGGCGCGGAGGCGGTCGCCGAGCTCGTCGCGCTCGCGGGCGAGGATGTCGCACGCTCCCCTGTCCTTCGAGAGGGAGGACGCGAGGACCGTGTCGATCGGATCGCGGGTGCGCCGCACCCCGCGGTCGGTCAGGGCGAAGCCGAAATCGGCGAGCAGGCGACGCAGCCGGCGCCACTCGTCGGCGCGCGCGGGGTCCGGGAGCACCCGGTCCAGGGCGTATCGACCCAGCAGGCGCAGCGTCTCTTCTGTGGTGGGCGCCCGTCGCGCCACGGCGGGAAGACGAGCGGTGAGCGGGTCGTCGGGCGCGACGACGGAGAACATCGCCGCGGCGGCCTCGGCACCGGCGAAGTCGACGGCGAACGCCGCCGAGAGAGCGGCATCGACGGCGGCGTCGGGGGCGGGCGACTCTGCGGCGGGTGGCGGGGGCACGATCCCCGGACGCGCGACCGCACTGCTCCCCGCGGACGCGACCGGGGCCGGGGGCGAGGCGCCCTCGGCGGGCGGTTCGAGGGGGTCCGCGGGGGCGGAAGGGGCCGACGGCTGGAGCACCGCGCGCAGGAACTCTCTTCCGGCGCCCACCGCGAACGTCGTCCGCAGCGCCTCCGCGAGGGCTTCGGCGTGCGCGGAGAGGAACGCCCGCTCCTCGCCGGTCGGTTCGACCACGTGGACGAGGTCGCGGTACGGCGCGAGGTCACCCTCGCGCACGACCGCCTGCACGGGAACCTCGAGATCGACCTCGCCCAGCAGAGAGACGTAGTTCTCATACTCGTTCGCGTCATCGGGCGAGGGAAGAGTGGCCGTGAGCCCGATCACGAGCGGCTCCCGACCCCCCGCGCGCAACCGCGCGACGAGCGCGGCGACCACGAGCGCCCAGTGGTCGAGGAGGTGATGGCACTCGTCGAGGACGATGGTCTCGACCCCCGCCTCGACCAAGCGCTCCAGCAGCTCGCGCGATCGCGGGTGCAGAGCGGCCGTGAGAGCGGCGGCATCCTGTCTCGCCAGAGTGCGCCGAAGAGCGCGGGACCGAGAGCGGATGCCACGGCCGTACGCCGCAGCATTGCTCTCACTGAGCGCGTCGAGCCATCCCTCGGCCTGGTCGGGGGTGCGATCGTCGGCGATCAGCTCGTCGACCCAGCGGGCGCGCGCCAGGGCCGCGAAGGGCTCGCGGGAGTCGACCACGCTGATCGCCTGGTACGTCAGGGCCGTGAGGTCGGCGGGGAGATCGGGGTCGTCCGACACGGCGGCGTCGTCGTGCGCCAGCGCCCGGGCAGCGCCCACCCACTGCGCGCGGATCGCCGTCGTGGGCGCGAAGACCACCGTGCGGCGCCCCCGGCGCGCGGCGAGGAGGAGCCCGAGCAGAGTCTTTCCGGCACCGGGCGGGGCGACGAGATGCAGGGGCTCCCCCGCGTCGACGTCGACACGGTCGAGCGCGGCGCGCTGGTAGGCCCGGAGCGTTCCGTCGAATCGCCACGCCGACAGGGGACGGCGTGATTCGGTCGACACCGCGCCAGTCTAGGGAGGGGCCCCCGGCGGGCAGGCGGACCGACACCCGCCGGCGAGGACGACGCGTGGACCTTCGATGGCTCGACGCCCCCGACGAGGACGTACGGCGGGAGCTGCCGACCGTACCGGAGCACGAGCCGCCGCCGTGGGTGCCGACCCGCAGACGCCTGCTCGTGCGGCTGAACGCCGTGATCCAGGTCTGGACCCTCTTCATCGTGGTGTTCAACACCGGACTCGACGTCGACATCCGGGGCGACGGGACGCTCCAGGCCGACGACGTCCGCACCCTGGTCATCATCCTGGTCGTCGCCATCGTCTGGACCGCCGCGAGCATCGCGCTGTGGCGATGGTCGCGGAAGGCCTCGACGCCCGTCCGGCTCCGCCGCGCTCGCCGCACTCTCACCGTGCGGGCGAACGAGTTCCGCGCGGAAGCGTGGTGGCGGGACTCCTTCACAGCCATCGTCACCGCTCACTCCGCCGGCGTCCGCGAATACCCGCGCTTCGTGCGCGAAGGGATCGAGTTCGGGATGGTTCGACTGCGGATGCCGCGCACGCGTCCGCGCTCCTACGTCAGCGTCTCGCTGGCATCCCCTCTCCCCCACCTGGTCCTCGACGCCGTCGAGAACGACGGGGTGCGCTCGGGACTGCCCGAGAACCTCGCCGAACGGCAGCGGATCTCACTCGAGGGCGACTTCGACCGGATCTTCCGCGCCTACGCTCCACGCGGATACGCCCGCGACGCGCTCTACGTCCTCACCCCCGATGTCATGGCGGTCCTCGCCGATCACGCCCGCGCATTCGACGTCGAGATCATCGAGGATCGCGCGGTGTTCTTCCGGGCCGAGCGGCGGCGGTGGGACGACCCGGCGCTGTGGCAGGAGGTGGACGCGATCCTCACCCACGTCGTGCCGCGGCTGCGACAACGGTCGCTGCGATACACGGACGAGAGGGTCGCGGGCCAGGTCGCGGTCGAGATCGCGGGGAGTCTCGCGAGCGGTTCGTCGGGGGTCACCGCGTGGCGCCCGGACGCTCCCGTGGTGGGCCCGGGAGGGCGACAGCTCCGCTCGTGGACGCCCCGCCACGGGTGGTGGGCGAACGTGCGTGTGGTCTCGTCGTTCATGGTCGGAACGGCGGTCTACGGCATCCCGGTGTTCTTGGGCGTCGTCACGCTTCTGGGCGTGTTCGACGGGCGCTGAGCCGGGCGGCAGCCTTCACCGTCCCACGCGGCGCCGACGCCGTCAGGCGCCGTTGCGTCGAGCGACCCACCCCGCCAGCAAGGCGTGCGAAAGCGGCGCGATCGAGACGACCATGAGAATCGTGCCCAGCACCGCCTGCTCGGCCTGCAGCAACACCCCGCCGATGAGCAGGCCCGTGAACAGCACCGACGAGACCACCCGGCGCACCATGCGCTCGAGATCGCGCATGCGCCGCTCGATGCGCGGGGTCTGGACCGAGACCGAGCCGTCTTCGAAGCGCGAGATGAGGTTGTCGGCACGGCGCGGGAGGCGCGCGGTCACGGCGGCGACCGCTCCGACCTCGCGGACGAAGGCCTGCGCGGTGTTGCCGCTCTCTTCGCGGATGAGGCGCTGCGCGTAGGGCTCGACCGCGTCCCAGATGTTGAAAGCGGGATCGAGCGCGCTGCACATGCCGCTCGTGAGCGACATCGCGCGCACGATCAGCAGGAAGTTCTCGGGCAGCTGGAACGGCAGCGACCGCACGACGTCGCCGAACTCGATCGCGAACGCGCGGAACTCGCGCGGGTCGACCTCTTGCAGCTCGGCGAAGCCCATCCCGCCGAAGCGGGAGAACAGGCCCGTCATCGCGCGCTCCAACTGCACGGTGTCGGCCGAGGGCAGCAGCACGCCGACATCGCGGATGCCGTCGACCAGGCCCTTTCCGTCACGCGAGGCCGCCGCGATGAGCACGCGGCGCAGCCCCCCGCGCAAGCTCGGCGGGACCTCGCCCATCATGCCGAAGTCGATGAAGGTGAAGCGCCACGCCGGGGTGCCGGCGTCGGTCGTGCCGCCGAGCGGCGTGACGAAGACGTTTCCGGGGTGCGGGTCGGCGTGGAAGAAGCCGTCGTCGAACAGCTGGTCGAACATCACCCGCGCGAAGCGGGCGGCGACCTCGGCCGGATCGATGCCGGCCGCGCGGAGGGCGTCGACGTCGTTGATCTTGATCGCCGTGACGTCTTGGAGGGTGAGCACGCGGCGGGTGGTGCGCTCCCACACGACCTCGGGCACGGCCACTCCGTCGGGCCCGCCGAAGTCGGCCGCGAAGCGCTCGGAGTTGGCGGCCTCGTGCAGGTAGTCGATCTCTTCGAGGCTCGTGACGGCGAACTCCTCGACGAGTGAGGGCATGTCGACGCGATCGCGGACCAGGGCGACCTTGCTGAGCCACACGCCGACCTTGCGGAGGGCGCGCAGGTCGACGTCGACGATGCGGTCGATGCCCGGGCGCTGGATCTTCAGCACGACGGCGCTCAGGCCGGTCTCGGCGGCCAGATCCTCCGTCAGCACGGCGCGGTGCGCCTGACCCAGCGAAGCCGCCGCGAGGGGGCGCTCGTCGACGCTCGCGAAGGCGCGCTCCAACGGCATCCCGAGCTCTTCTTCTGCCCGGGCGCGCATCTGCACGAACGGGACCGCGGGCACCTCGTCCTGCAGGCCCTCGAGCTGCTTCGTGATCGACGGGGGCAGGACGTCGAGACGCGACGACATGAACTGCCCGACCTTGATCATGAGACCGCCGAGGTCGACAGCGAGCACATGGAAACGCTGGGCGATGCGCTCGAGCCGCCGGGTGCGGCCCCGGGCGGAGATCCACCCGAGACCGAACCGCGGCAGGAACAGCTCGAACCACCAGGCCTGCACCAGATAGCGCGCCGCGAAGCGCGTGATCCGCCGGTAGCGGGCCTTCATGAGGGCGTCGTCGGTCATCGATTCTCCTGGATGCCGACGGGCGGAATGCCCCCGTCGAGCGGGCGTGACCTCAACCCTGGGCGAGGATGGAGTAGAGCTTACGGCGAGCCTCGTCGAGGATCTCGACCGCTTGCGCGACCTGCTCCTTGTCGCCCGTGCGACCGACCTGGGCCGCCGCCTGGGCGAGTTCGATACCCGCCTTGGGCAGCGCGGTCATGCGACCGCCGTCGCGCGAACCGGCCGCCTCCCAGGGGGCCGTGCGTTCGGTGGTCTCGTCGCCGGCCGCAGCGCGGCCCTCGGCAGTGAGCGAGTAGGTCTTGCGGCCGTTCGACTCCTCGGCCTGCACGAGGCCCTCGTCGGTCAGCAGCTGCAGCGTGGGGTAGACCGAGCCGGGGCTCGGCTTCCACGAGCCGCCGCTGCGGTCCTCGATCTCGCGGATGATCTGGTAGCCGTGCATCGGCTGCTCGAGCAGGAGCGAGAGGACGGCCGAACGCACGTCGCCCTTGTTCATGCGCGGCGTCGAGGCGGTCTTCTGCTCGAACTGCGTGCGCAGCTGCTCGAGACCCTCGAGGATGTTGGACATCGGCCAGCCGGGGGTGTTGTTGCCACCGCGTCCGCCGAACGCGTCTCCCAGGAATGAACCACTCATGACGACCTCCTTCGCGCGGACCCGATCTGAGTCAGCGATACATAACGATATATCGCTGAAGAGGGGTGGAGGCTGGGAATCGACCCGCGATCCTTCGACGTCGAGCAGACCCGCGGCGCCCGTCGGGGACCCGAGACGCCCCGACGCGGATCAGTACCAGTTCATCGCCTGGGAGTGACCCCACGCGCTGCACGGGGTGCCGTAGCCGCGGGAGATGTAGTCGAGGCCCCACGCGATCTGCGTGGCCGCGTTGGTCTGCCAGTCGGCGCCGAAGCTCGCCATCTTGCTTCCGGGCAGGGCCTGCGGGATGCCGGTCGCCCCACCGTCGTTGTTGTAGGCCTGGTAGTTCCAGCCCGACTCCTTGTTCCACAGCGACGACAGGCACGAGAACTGGTCGCTCCCCCAGCCGTACTTCTCGGCCATGAGCTGCGAGGCGTACGCGCGCGCACCCTCGGGCGTGTTGACCCGGGCGAGAGCGGCGGCGGCATCGGCCTGACGCTGCGCCTCGGCGGCCGCTGCGGCCTCGGCCTGACGCTGCGCCTCGGCGGCGGCGTCGGCGGCGGCCTTGTCGGCCTTCGCCTTGTCGAGGCTGCCCTTGACCTCCGCCACGCGGGCGCTGACGCGGTCGGTCTCGCTCTGGGCGTTCTGACTCAGGGCGGGTACGAGCAGCACCGGGAGCAGGTCGCGGGAGGTGAGGCGGTC
Source organism: Microbacterium sp. 16-032 (assembly GCF_041079455.1). Taxonomy (NCBI): domain Bacteria; kingdom Bacillati; phylum Actinomycetota; class Actinomycetes; order Micrococcales; family Microbacteriaceae; genus Microbacterium; species Microbacterium sp. 16-032. The sequence continues at coordinate 10,893 of NZ_JBFYGQ010000002.1, forward strand.
GACGGCGTCTTGGAGCGCGCCCGTGTCGATCGACGCGTCGCCGATCGAGAGCGGGAGCCCGGTCGCGGCGACATCGGCCTGGACGGCGGTCGCGTTCGAGAGAGCCGTCTGCGCCCCGTCGAGGGCGGCGGCGGCACCGGTGCTCACGGCGTCGAGGGTCGGCGCCGTGGACACGGGCACCGAGGTGCCGGGGGCGGAGAAGGAGGATGCCGAGGCGTCGGGCAACGAGACGGGGGACGCCATCGCCAGACCGGTCGTGGCGACCATGCCGAACGCGAGGCCGGCGCAGGTGGCCGCCGTGACGAGGGTGCGTCGGGCGCGGTTGACGTGGGTGAGTTTGATGTCGGAACGCAGCAAGAGAGATCTTTCGTCGGGGGCGCGCTCGTCGGGATCGAGCACGGGGTCGCGCCGTCGGGTCTGCACGGGCCCCGAGTGTGGGTGCTGGTTCTGGGCGTTATCTTTTCGTTACCTGGAAGACCGGTGAGAGCAGACGATTCGGTGACGCGCGCTCGCGAGGGGTCGCGCGACGGATTCCGCTTCTCGCCGTCAGCAGAAGAAAAACTCGCCTCACCGGGTCTTTTGCCGACGCTCCGACGCCGGGTTCCCGTCAGTCGCCGCTGAGCTTTCCTCCCCTCGCGACGAGAGGCCGATCCGACGAAGAAAAAATCTCGTCGAATCGGCCTCTCAGCGGTCGACCCGCCCGTCGCGTCGCTCGAGGGCTCAGCCGCGGTGCGCGCGGTAGTAGTCCAGAAGGGCGCGCGTCGAGGAGTCCTGAGCCGCCAGCGCCTCGTCGTCGCCCTCGATCGCGGGGGCAATCTGCAGAGCGAGCTGCTTGCCGAGCTCGACGCCCCACTGATCGAAGGAGTTGATGCCCCAGATCGTTCCCTGCGTGAAGGTGATGTGCTCGTACAGGGCGATCAACTGGCCGAGCACCGAGGGCGTGAGAGACGGCGCGAAGATCGACGTGGTCGGCCGGTTGCCGGGGAACGTGCGGGCGGCGACGAGCGCACCCGTGGTGCCCTCGGCCTCGACCTCTTCGGCCGTCTTGCCAAACGCCAGTGCCTTCGTCTGCGCGAGGAAGTTCGCCAGGAACAGGCCGTGCACGTCGCGCCCGTCGTCGGCGCGCGGGTAGGCCGGGTTCACGAAGGCAATGAAGTCGGCCGGGATGAGACGCGTGCCCTGGTGGATCAGCTGGTAGAACGCGTGCTGACCGTTGGTTCCCGGCTCTCCCCAGAAGACCTCGCCCGTGTCGGTGGTGACGGGCGTTCCGTCCCACCGCACCGACTTGCCGTTGGACTCCATCGTGAGCTGCTGCAGGTAGGCCGCGAAGCGGTGGAGCTGCTGCGCGTAGGGCAGCACCGCGTGCGACTGCGCGCCGAGGAAGTTGGTGTACCAGACGTTGAGCAGACCCATGAGAACGGGCACGTTCTGCTCGACCGGAGTGGATGCCACGTGCTCGTCGACCGTGTGGAAGCCGGCCAGGAGCTCGCGGAACACGTCGGGACCCAGGGCGATCGCGAGCGACAGCCCGATCGCCGAGTCGACGGAATAGCGTCCGCCCACCCAGTCCCAGAAGCCGAAGGCGTTCGTCGGGTCGATGCCGAACGCTTCGACCTTGTCGAGCGCCGTCGACACGGCGACGAAGTGGTGGGCCACGGCGTCGGTGCGGGCGGCATCCGAGTCGTCGATCGCGCCCTTCTCGGCGAGCTGCGCCCACAGCCAGTCGCGAGCCAGGCGCGCGTTGGTCAGGGTCTCGAGCGTGGTGAAGGTCTTCGAGGCGACGATGAAGAGGGTGGTCTCGGGATCGAGGTCAGCCGTCTTCTGCGAGATGTCGGTGGGGTCGATGTTCGAGACGAAGCGGGCGTGGATGCCGGCGTCGGCATACGGCAGCAGAGCCTCGTAGACCATCACCGGGCCCAGGTCGCTGCCGCCGATGCCGATGTTGACGACGTGCGTGACCTTCTTGCCGGTGACGCCGCGCCACTCGCCCGAGCGCACGCGGTCGGCGAAGGCGCTCAACCGGTCGAGCACCTCGTGCACGTCGTGGTCGATCTGCTGACCGTCGACGACGAGCGACGGCTCGGCGCCGGCCGGACGGCGCAGGGCGGTGTGCAGCACCGCGCGGTCCTCACTGGTGTTCAGGTGCGCACCGCTCAGCATCGCGCCGAAACGATCGCGCACACCGGTCTCGTCGGCGAGGGCGACCAGAGCGTCGAGGATCTCGGGGGTGACGAGGTTCTTGGACAGGTCGACGTGCAGGTCGCCCACCGTGCGCGTGAGATCACGCGTGCGATCGGCGTCGGAGGCGAACCAGCCGCGCAGGTCGGGATCGAAACCCTCCCGCAGAGCGGTGAGGCGGGACCAGGCGGAGGTGGTGGTGGGATCGATAGGCGCAGTCACGGAACCCACGCTAGCGACCTCGGACGATCGCCACGCCGCGGATGACGAAGTGCGCCGGACGCGCTACGACCGGGCCAGCGGCCCGGATTGGTCGCGGGCGCCCGCGGCGGCCTCAGCCAGGGGGATCTCCCGCGATCCATCCCAGGGCTCCGTCCACCCGAGGCGGTCGAACAACCCGTCCAGCACCATCGCGGTGAACCCCCACACGGTCTGCGGGCCGCGTGCCGTCTGCAGGGCGAAGGCCGGCCCCCGCCACTCCCGACCATCACGACGCAGCACCGTCACGCCTCGGCGTTCGGGATCGAGCAGATCGGCCACCGGGGCGCGGAAGACCTCGGCCGACTCCGCCGCATCCACGGCACGCACCGGGGTCGGGCGCGCCCACCATCCGATCACCGGAGTGACCTCGTGGCGAGAGAAGGCCAGGGGCAGCGACTCGAGGGTGCCCAGCACGTCGACACCGTCGGGATCGAGTCCCGTCTCTTCGCGGGCTTCACGGAGGGCCGCCGCCACGGCATCCGCGTCTTCGGGATCGACCCGACCACCCGGGAACGCGACCTGGCCCGGGTGGGCGCGCAGGGTGCTCGCCCGCGCGAGCAGCAGCACGTCGAGATCGCTCGGGACGGTGCGCGAGACCCGACGGCTGGGTACCCCGTCGAGCACGCCGAAGAGGATGAGCACCGCCGCCGCTCGCGCCTCGCCCTCGACAGGCAGCGCCTGCAACGCCGGGGACACGTCGCCGAGACCCTGCGCGAGCAGGGCTTCGAGCTGGGCGCGGGGTGAGGACATTCTTCGAGGCTATGCCGTGACGGCGTCTCGTACGGTCGCCTCGTCGGCCGGGGCCGCCGGCGCGTCGGACTCGGGGGCCGTGGCGCCGGATTCGTCGGGGACCTCGATCCAGCACGGGTGGGCGGAGCTCCCGACGCGCACGCGGCGCATCGGGATGCGCGGGGTCTCCGGCGCGGCGGGAGCCGCGGCGTCCGCGGCCGAGGTCGGGACCGGGACGGATGCCGTGTCGCCGGCCGCCGCGACGGGTGGTGCCGCGAGGGCCTCGGCGATGATGCGCCGAGGGTCGTACTGTCGCGGATCGAGCGCCCGCCATTCGTCCGCGTCGGCGGGGACGCCGAGCTCGGTCGCGGCGCGGAGGCGCGCGGCATCCACCGTTCGGCGAAGCCCCCGCAGCACCGACGCGAGGCGAGCGACCGCCCCGGGCAACCGCTGCGGACCGATGACCACCGCGGCGATAAGCCCCACGAGCAGGAGTTTCTCGAACGTCAGGCCGAACATGGGGCCTCCTCGAAGACCGACGCCCGGGCGCCGGCGCGATCGTGCAGGGCCGCGATCGCGAGGGCCGCAGCGTAGAGGGCGGTCATCGGAACGGCGACGACGAACATCGACATCACGTCGGCCGACGGCGTCGCGAGGGCGCTGAACAACACGATCGCCACGACCGCGTACCGCCAGCTGCGGGCGAGGGTGCGGGCCGAGACGATACCGGCGAGATTCAGCACCACCAGCACGACCGGCAGGACGAAGGCGAGGCCCGTGGCCACGACGATCTTCAGCGCGAAGTCGATGTAGGTGCCCGCGTCGAGGATCGTGGAGTCCTCGCTCGAGGCGAAGCCCGCGAGCACCGAGACCATGTGGGGGAACAGCAACAGGCCGGTCGCGCACCCGGCCGCGAACAGCGGAACCGCGGCTCCGACCGAGCCGAGCACGTACCGCCGCTCGCGCCGCGTGAGTCCCGGGAGCACGAACGCGAAGAGCTCGGACAGCCAGACCGGGCTCGACAGGACGAGCCCCGCGACCAGTGCGACGCGCAGCCGCAGGTCGAAGGCCCCGGTCACGCTGTCGAAGTTGAGGCTCGCGTTGCGCTCGGCCGCGATCTGCACGATCGGGGCCCGCACGAGGTCCATCACGGGTTCGTACAGGAACCACCCGGCGAGGGCGCAGATCGCGAGGGCGATCGCCGCCCGCACCGCGCGCCGCGTCGCCTCGTCGAGGTGCGCGGCGACGGGCATGGGGGCCGACCGCGGGGCCTCGGCGTGAGGGGGCGCGACGGCGGGAGCGGCGGCGGAGGTCATGACGTGCTCGGGGGTGCCAGGACGGGTGCGGCGGACTCCCTCTGTGCCCGGGCTGGGGCATGCGGGTCGGTCTCGGCGGCGGCCCCCACGCGGGAGTCACTCACCTCGGTCTTGAGGATGCGCACCGATTGGCCGAGGCTCCGGGCGAGGGCGGGGAGCTTGGCGGCTCCGAAAATGAGGACGATGACCGCCAGCACGATCAGGGCGTGCCAGCCGGTGAGGTTCTGCAACATGGGAGGGGTTCCTTTCGAGGGAGGGGTCAGCGCCCGCCGGGCGCACCGCCGGGCATGGCGCCCGCGGTCGGGGTGGTGGTGGTGTCGACGCGGACGCCGAGGGCGACCGTCCAGCCGGTGGAGTTGTCGCCGGTCGCCGTGGCGAGTTCGAGCGCTCCCCCGTCGTCGCCGAAGACGTTGTCGCTCTCGAGCGACACCCGGGACAGATTGGATGCCGAGGAGGGATACGCCGCGTCGGCGTAGACCACGTCGCACGCGGCCTGCGGCAGGGCGACCTGCGAGGTGGCGATCGCGTTCGAGGCGTCGGTGATGGCATCCACGTTCGGGTACACCTCGAAGTGGATGTGCGGCCACCGGCCGTCGTAGCAGCCGGGGAAGATCGAGGTGAACGAGACGACGCCGTCATCTCCGACGACCTGGACGCCGCGGAGGTAGCTCTCGTTCTCGATCCCCGAGGAGTACATCGAGTAGCGGCCCTGGTCGTCGCAGTGCCAGACGTAGACGGCGGCACCCGCGAAGGGCACGTCGCCGTTCGCGGAGTCGAAGATCGTGAGGTTGAGGGTCATGGGAACGCCCGCGGCCGTGGCTCCGCCGTCGAGGCTCGAGCGCAGGTCGCTGCGGACGATGCCGGACTGCTCGAGGATGTCGGGGCCGTTCGACCCGTCGCCCGGGTAGGGGCCGGCGGTCTCGTCGGGGATCTCGCCCGCGGGGAGGGCGGCTGCCGCGCTCGTCGCGGTGGCGCTCGGGGTCGCGCTCGCCGTGGGCGTCGCGGTCGGGGTCGCCGTCGCGGCCGTCGTTGCGGCACCGGAGGCCGACGGGGCGCACGCGGCCAGCGTGGCGGTGCCCGCGCCCAGCACGACCAGGCCCAGGATGCCGCGCCGCGAGACGAGCGTGCGGATGTCGAAGGGCGCGCCCTGATCGACGACGGGCTCATCGGCGCGGTCGAGCAAGCGCCCTTCGTAGGCGGGACCGTCGGGGGTCATCTGGGTGTCGGGGATTCTGCTCATGGTCTGCTCCACTGGTCGGTGCGGGTGTCGTTGAGGAGACGATGACGCAGCGACCCTGCCCCCTCCCTCACCGAATCTATGAACCGGCTATGCGCACCGGATCCGCACGGTATTCCCCGTCCCCGACCCCGGTGCGCGTGTCAGGATGAACGAGGGAGGTACGCGATGACCGGAACGCTGCACGCCGTGACCCTCGTCGTGAACATGCCGATCACCAAGATCGACGCCCTCGACGCGATCGCCTTCGCCGCCGACGGGGGCGTCGACGGTGCGGGCACGATGAGCCCGCGCGTCTGGCTCGCCCCGCACGCGTGGGCCGAGGTCGAGATCCCCAAGTTCGCCGATCCGCCGCCGTTCGCGATCGACGTGTACTCCGACGTCTCGGGCGCGGTGGCCTGGGCGCAGGCCCGCCGCCTGTTCGACGCCCTCGAGCGCTTCGGCTGGAACGTGAGCCCGCCGCGCGCGGGAGTGCAGTGAGCGAGGCCGTCGCACCGCGGCCGCGACTGCTCTACGTCGAGGACGACGCCGAGATCGCCGCGATGACGCTGGAGGTGCTCCGCGAGACCTACGAGGTCGTGCACGAGGCCGACGGGCTCGCGGGCCGCGACCGGGCGTTGCGCGACAGCTTCGAGGTGATCCTGCTCGATCGGCGACTCCCCGGCCGCGACGGCGCCGAGATCGTGCGCGACCTGCGCACCGCCCACATCACGACCCCCGTGCTGCTGCTGACGGCTCTGGGGGCGGTCGCCGATCGCGTCGAGGGACTCGACGCCGGGGCGAACGACTATCTGCTGAAGCCCTTCGACTTCGACGAGCTGCTCGCCCGGCTGCGGGCGCTGCGACGCGGCTACCGGGCCGAGGGACGTCGCCGGGGCGTCTGGGACTGGACCTACCTCCCCGACACGGCCGTGGTCTACGGCCCCTCCGGCGAGCGCATCGCCCTCACCTCGACCGAGAACGCCGTGCTGGAGTTGCTCACCCGGAGCCCCGACCACGTCTTCTCGCGCGAAGAGATCGCCCGCGCGGTGTTCTCGTCTCCGGATGCCGTGACCACCGTCGACACGTACGTGCACTACCTGCGCCGCAAGACCGCGACCGACCTCGTGGAGACCGTGCGCGGCCGCGGGTACCGCGCCGGGGCCGAGCGGTGAGCGCCGAGGACGACCGGCGGGTCGTCCGCCGGGCCGCGCTGCGGGTCGGCACCCTCGTGGCGGGCGCATCGGCCGTCGCGATCGCCGTGGGGGTCGGCATCCTCATCGCCGTTCTGGTGGCGCAGGCCCGCACCGAGGGCGGGGGCCGACGCGGCGCGGGCGGGGCACCGATGGGCGATCGGTTCGTCGTCGACCTCGACGACGTGCTGCCGTGGGTCATCGGCCTGGGTCTGGTGGGGGTCGTGGTGCTCGGACTCGTCGGCGGGGCCGCGGCCCGCTGGTCGGTGCGCCCGCTGGACGAGGCGCTGCGCCGACAGCGCGCGTTCGTCTCCGAGGCGAGCCACGAGCTGCGCACGCCGTTGACGGCCCTGACCAGTCGCATCCAGATCGTGCAGCGACGCCTGCACCGCGGAGAACCGGCCGACGAGCCGTTGGATCAGTTGCGGCGCGACGCGCAGATCATGGACGACGTGCTCGCCGACATGCTGCTGACTGCCGAGGGGCAGGTGCACACGGGCACCGCGCGAGTCGACGACAGCGTGCGTGCCGCGACCGCGGCGCTGTCGTCCCTCGCCGACGATGCGGGCGTGGGCCTGCGACCGACCCGGCTGACGGGGGTGACCGTCGCGGTGCCCGCGGTCACCGTCGTGCGCATGTGCACCGCACTGCTCGACAACGCCATCGGGCACACGCCCGCGGGCTCCGAGGTCACGGTCACCGCCGACGCCGACGAACGCGAGGTCGTCGTGCGCGTGGAGGACGGGGGAAGCGGCATCCGCGACGACGATCTGCCCCGCATCTTCGAACGCTTCGCGCGCGGGGCGGAGTCGGGCCGGCGCCGGGGGTTCGGGCTCGGGCTGGCGCTCGTGCGCGAGGCCGCGACCCGCTACGGCGGGAGCATCGAGGTCGAGCGCACCTCGCCCACGGGCACGGTGTTCGCCCTGCGCCTCCCCCGCGCCCGCTGACCGCTCGGGCTCAGCCGACGAGCGCGTCGTGGAAAGCCGACACCTCGACCCGGCCGGCGAAGCGGCGCGTGCGTCCGTGTTCCCAGACGATCCCGGATGCCACGGGGGCCACCGGCATCCAGTCGAGGTCGTCGATCCCGGCGATGGCGGCCACCGTGGCCCAGGCGTCGGCGGTGGTGAGGTCGTCGGCGATGACCGTCGCGCTCACGGGACCCGCGAGGTGCACGCCCGTCCGCGGATCGACAAGGTGCGCGCCGCGCTCGGACGTGCCCGAAGTGGCCACGGCCCCGTCGACGACCTCGACCGTGGCCAGCAGCTCCCCCTCGTGGGTCGGGTGCGCGATACCGATGCGCCAGACGTGATCGCTCGTCGCGGCCGTGCGCAGGCGCATGTCGCCGCCCACGTTGACGCCGACCGCCTCGACCTCGTCGTCGGCGAGCAGCTCGTCGAAGGCCCGGGTCGCGGCATCCGTCGACCATCCCTTCACGTACCCGGTCGGGTCGAACCAGCCGCGCCAGTGCGCGTCGAAGCGGCCGCCGCTGCGCTCCCGCAGATCGCGGCAGTCCGCTGCCACCTCGGCCACCCGCGGGTCGACGTCGCCGAGCTCGAGACCCTCGTCGCGCAGCCGCGAGATGTCGGAGTCGTCGCGGTAGGGCGAGAACACCCGCTCGTCGTCGCGCAGGCGCGCCACGCACGCGGCGATCGCCCGCTCCACGCGTTCGGTGCGCTCGCTGACGACGGTGATCGAGGCGAGCGTTCCCATCACGGGTTCGACGACCGTGAACGCGGCGGTCATGCGCGGGCCTGATCGAGGGCGGACTGCAGCGAGGTGCGGTACCCGGTGCTGGTGTAGGTGGCACCCGAGACCATGTCGACCTCGGCGCTCTGCGCCTGCACGGTCTCTTTCACCAGCACGGGTAGGGCGCGCGAGTTGATCTGCTGGTCGCGTCCGCTCTCGGAGGGGTATTGCGGCACCTGCACGTCGGTGATCGCGCCGCCCGACACGGTGATCTGCACCTGCACGGGACCGAAGCGGGTGTTCGCCGCCTGGCCGGTGAAGGCGCCGTCGGTGAGACCGCTGGATGAGGTCTGCGCGCTGGACGACCCCGACGAGGTCGAACTCGAACCCGAGGACGCGGATGCAGAGCGGCTCGGCGTGGTCTTCGGAACCGTGGCGACACCCGACGAGGGGGCGTCGGCGAGCGCGCTCGTCGACTCGGGGACCGTCGAGGTGCGGTAGCTGAACAGCAGCACGAGGCCGGTGACGGTCGCCATGAGGGCGTAGACGATCTTCTTCATCGGATTCTCCTCAGACGGTGAAGGCTTCGAGGTGGACGCGCTCGGCGGGGACCCCGGCGCGGCGGAGGTCGGCGCGCACGGCATCCATCCACGGCTGGGGTCCGCAGAGGAAGACGTCGGTGTCGGCGGGGCGCGGCGAGACATAGCGGATGAGGTCGGCCCCCGCCCACTGCGTGTGAGAGGTCGGCAGCCACGACGAGGCGGTCAGGGCTCGACGGCCGGGCAGCGGTGCGTGGCGCAGGCCGCGCTCCCGCACGAGGCGGTCGATCGCGTCGGCGCGCAGGGCGTCGGCGGCGGTGTGGTCGCGCACGATGAGCGTCGCCTCGCCCGGGGCCCAGTCGGCCTCTTCGAGCATCGCGACCAGCGGCGCGACACCCGCACCGGCGCCGATCATGAGCAGGTGTCCGCCGCGGCGCTCGTCGGCGGTCATCGTGCCGTACGGGCCCTCGATGAGCACGCGCGTGCCGGCGCGGAGCGCGGCGAGGCGCTGCGTGCCGTCGCCGACGAAGCGGGCCGAGATGACGAGCTCGCCGTCGGCCGGATCGGTGGCGAGTGAGAAGGGGTGCCCGCGCGTCCAACCCGCGCCATCGAGGAAGCGCCAGATGAAGAACTGTCCGCCGCGGGCCTTCAGCGCGTCGATCCGGCGCCCGGTCATGCGCACCGAGACGCCGCTCTGCCCGTCGCGTTCGACGGCGCTGACCCGGATGCCGTGGCGCAGTGACCTCACGAGCGGAAGCCCGAGGCGGAAGACGACGACCGTCGCTACGGTCACACCCCACATCGCCCACCAGGAGACGGTGGCGGCGGGCGAGACGGTGAAGTCGGCGCCCGTCCACAGCATGTGCGGAATGGCGAGGCCGACGCCGAGGTAGCCGTACAGGTGCAGCAGGTGCCACGACTCGTACCGCAGGCGCTTGCGGGCCTTGCGCACCGAGGTGACCACGACCAGCAGCAACAGGGCGGTGCCCGCGGTCGCCACCAGCATGCCCGGGTCCTCCCACACGAACTGCCACGCCTGCACCACGGGGTTGATGCCCGCCTGCACCGCGTAGCCGAGGATCTGCAGCCCGATGTGCGCCGCGAACAGCGCGAACGACCAGAATCCGACGATGCGGTGCATGCGGGTGATGCCGTCGCGGCCGAACCCCCGCTCGAACAGCGGCACGCGCGCCATCAGCAGCACCTGGTAGAAGAGCAGGTTCGCGGATGCCAGGCCCGCGGCGCGACCGAGGGAGTTCAGCGAGTCGGCTCCCCCGGCCAGCAGCGACTGCACTTCGCCGCCCGCGACCCACACGGCCACGACGACGAGGCTCGTCGCCCAGATGACGACGATCGCGGAGAGGTTCCACAGCGGCCGGGTGTTCTGCCTGCCCCGCGAGACGCGGCGAGCGCCGCGGAGGGCGGCGGCGGGCGGGGCGGCGAGGGCGGGTGCAGCGGTCATGCGCTCAGCGTGCCCGCGCGCTCCCCAGACGGCTCCAAGAATGGGGCGCCCGGGGGTGACGCATAGGGAACACGTAGATTGCGGCCTCGCGCGCTCCGAGGGCGGGTACCGGGGCGTTACCGTGCGACGGGCGGTCTGAACAGGTTCACGACGTTGCCGTCGGGGTCGCGGACCAGCGCGGATCGGTTGCCCCAGGGCATCGTGGTCGGTTCGAGGACGACGTCTTCCCGTTCGAGCGGGAGCGCGGCGAACGCGGCGTCGACATCGTCGACCTCGAACTCGACGAAGACGGATCGGTTGGCCGCGGGAACGAGAGCCCCGTTCAGCATCGCGACGGTGTCCGTGCTCGCGATCGCGAGGGTCGCGCCGGGGCCGCGGAACTGGGCGAAGACGGGGGCGGGCCGTTCGGCCTGCTGGCCGGTGACGCGCTCGTAGAACGCGACGAGGGCGTCGAGGTCGGCGGTGATGATGCGGATGGAGGCGAACGACATGGGTTTCCTTCGGTGGAGTCGACGGGATGAGAGCTCCAGCCTCACCGGGCATCGCGACACCGTCCTGTCGGTGTTTCGCGAAGTCCCGTGAGATCAGTCCTCGACGACCGACCGCAACCGGCCGTACGGGATTGCGAGGTCGGCGGCACGCAGCGCGCGCTGCGGGGGTCGCTCCTCGGTCACCTCGATCGACAGCATCCGGTCTCCCCGGAACGCCCGCACCCCGTCGCGCAGGCGACACCATGCGATGAGGTACCACTGGCCCTCCTTGCCGATGGACCCGAGGGGCTCGACCTCGCGAACCGATTCGGTGCCGCCGGCGTCTTGGTAGCGCAGGCGCACGACGCGATCGGCGCGCAGGGCTGCAGCGAACTCGGGCGGGGCGACGACCTCGTCCTCGCCCTCGAGAAGGTGAACGCGTGAGGCGAGGGCGCTGGCGCGCGCCGCCTCGCCCTTCGGCATGACCGCGAGCATCTTGCGGGCTGCCGTGCGGGCGGAAAGCCGGAACGGGCTGCGCCCGAGGCTGCCGAGACCGATCAGTACCGCGAGCGCCTCGTCGAGCGTGAACCCGGCCGGGCCCAGCGTGGCGGACGCGTCGATCACGTACCCACCGGTGCGGCCGGGCTCCGCCCAGATCGGCAGACCCGCCTGCTGCAGCGCCGAGAGATCCCTTTCGATGGTGCGCACCGACACCTCGAACCGTTCCGCGAGATGACGAGCACTTCGCGGTCGCGGCGAGACGGCCCGCAGTTCCTCCACGAGGCCGTAGAGACGATCGGTGCGGTTCACTCCCCCATCATCCGACGCCTCGTCACCTGGAGCACTCCTCGACGAGTCCGTGAGGTGATGCCACAGATCACGCCTGGAGGGATGCCGTCGCCCGTCTCGAGCGGCGGGGAGGGGAGACCGGGCATCGTGCCGACCAGGTCGACTTACAGCGTAAGCTGATGTCGTGGAACACGAGAGCATCGAGGACTCGCCTCCGCGCCGTTCTCGTGTGCAGCTGCAGGAGTGGGTGCAGGAATTCGTCGATCTCGGGCACCCGATCGCCAGCCGCATCCGCGTTGTCGAGCAGGAAGATGCGGACGGACGTGACACCGGCCTCGTCGTCGTCGAGCTCGCTCACGGCGGCGGATCGGTCTCGCTCGAACCCCGCGGATACGACGATCCCCTGTGGCAGGCCGACCTCACCGGTGGAGACGACGACGTCATGCTGTCGCCCTACGCGCTGGCGGGGCTCGCGGCCGAACTCGTCGTCGCCGGCAACCTCTGCGCTTTCCTGCAGTGGAAATCGCTGGAGTGGGACCGAGCAAGCGGGCGCCACACGGCGGGAGGGGCGACAGATGCCTCAGGATGACGCGCACGAACTCCTGTCGAACATCCTCGACCGTTGCGCCGCCATGGAACGCCCGTTCTGGGAGGTCAGCGCCGAGAAGAGGGCCGAGGTGGCGCGCCACTTCGGGTCTCCCGCGGTGATCATGCGGGTCGGACAGGGGTCCGACGAAGATCTGCGCATCGCCGGCGGAGCCGATCTCTTCCTGGCAACGTCGCTGTTGACCGAGATCGCGATCGAGCTCGCGGAGCAGGCGCACACGGGCCGCAGTCGGTCGGAGGCCGTCTCCGCCATCCGCGCGCGCCTGCGCGCTCTCCTCGGGCCAGCAGCCCACCCCGAAGACGCATCCGATCCGCACCGCGGATGAGGCGCGGACCCGCCTTTACTGGGACAGCTGACGGTCCAGTCGGTCCAGCAGCGCCTCGAGCGATTCCTCGAACTCGTCCTCGGAGCGATCCCTGCTGAGAAGACCGCGCAGTCTCTGCACGTGAGGAGTGTCTGCGAGCTCCTTCTCGGCGTCGCCCTGTCCGATCGCGGCTCCGCCCTCGTCGAGCGGTTCCTCGACCGGCGCGGTCTCGGCGCCGCGCACGGCCGCTTCAAGGAGCAGGTTTCCAAGGAGGAAGCTGCTGAACGAGCGGTAGGCCCTCACAGCCTGCTCATCATCGAAGCCGAAACCGATCATCGCCGTGAGGAAATGCTCCACTACCTCCACGCTCCGCAACGGCGGGCGCAGCCAGGGCGCCGCCGGGTGACGAGTGGCGACAAGGGGGAACGCCTTCGGGTGTTCGATCGCGATGCGACGGACTTCGTGGGCGACGACCTGGAGATACCGCTGCCACCCGTTGTCTTCCGCCACGAGTAGTGCGTCGGTGAGGCCCCGCATGAGCCGATCGACGACGCCCTCGAGAAGGTCTTCTCGGCCGTTCACGTACCGGTACAGCGACATGGCCTCGACCCCGAGCGCTTTGCCGAGATGGCGCATCGACAGCTCGTTGAGACCTTGCTCGTCGATCAGCGACAGGGCCACATCGAGGATCGCGTCCCGGCTGAGCCGAGGGGCGGTCGTCCGTTCGGTGTCCACGATGTTCTCGCCCATGTCCCACTCTCCGTGCGTAGAACACCATCGTGGCCGAAATCGGCTCCCCACGGAGGTCGCTTGCCCCTCGGGCGAGGTGTGCGCTAGCCCGCCGTCGTCGGGGTCAGTCGTCGAGGCCGACCAGCACCGCGCTGCGTTCCCACAGCTGCCGCGCGACCAGGGGGTCGTCGGCGATGCGGTTGGTCGTGGCGGGCTTGTTGTTCGAGTAGAAGCCTCCGGGGGTCCAGTCGACGCCCGGCTTGCCGAGCGCGAGCCAGGTCAGACGTGCGCCGCCCACCGCGGTCGAGGTCATGAGGCTCTTCGCGAGCGGGCCCCCGTAGAGGAACTTCCACGGCCCATCGCTCGACGATCCGAAGTTCGAGGCGATGACGCCGGGGTGGAAGGCCACGGCCGAGATACCCTGGTCGCCGAACCGGCGGTTGAGTTCCTTGGTGAACAGCACGTTCGCGAGCTTCGCGTTGCCGTACGCCGCGGTCGAGGAGTACCGGCGCTCACCCTGCAGGTCGTCGATGTCGAAGCGGGGGAAGAGTTTCGCCGCGGCGCTCGAGGTCTGGATCACCGAGGCGTCCGACTCGATGAGGCGCTCGCGCAGCAGGTTGGTGAGCAGGAACGGCGCGAGGTGGTTGACCTGGAAGGTCGTCTCGTAGCCGTCCTTCGTCAGGGTGCGCTCGCCGAAGACCCCGCCGGCGTTGTTGGCGAGCACGTCGATACGGGGATACTTCTCGAGGAGGGATGCCGCGAGCTCCCGCACCTGCGCCAAGTCGCTGAAGTCGGCGACGAACGAATCCACCCCGAGCGACCGCGCGACACGGCCGGTCTTGTCGGGATTGCGCCCGACGACCACGACCTCCTCGCCCACCTGCGTGAGCTGCTTCGCGGCTGCGGCGCCGATGCCGTCGCTGGCTCCGGTGATGACGATGGTGCGGGTCATGCGAACCTCCTGGGTCGAAGAGCGCCACGCTACTGCGGGCACTGATGTGAACGTCGGGGCTTGCCCACGGCATCCGGGATCGAAAAGAACTCACAGCCCGCTCCCAGCCCCGCGGGACCAAAACCGGCGGGTCCCGCGTTCTTACCCATGACGCCCGACACAGGGCGACATGACGAAGGGACACACACCGTGAGCACGGAGTACCGGAAGACGTCGGAGGCCCTCAGCCGCCTCACCGACCGCCAGTTCGCCGTCACGCAGGACGACGCCACCGAGCCGCCGTTCCGCAACGAGTACTGGGACAACCACGAGGACGGCATCTACGTCGATGTCGTGTCGGGACAGCCGCTGTTCTCGTCGACCGACAAGTTCGAGAGCGGATCGGGCTGGCCGAGCTTCACCAAGCCGATCGACGACGCCGCCGTCGTGAACAAGACCGACCGTTCGCTGTGGATGACGCGCACCGAGGTCCGCTCGGCCGGAGCCGACAGCCACCTCGGACACCTCTTCGACGACGGCCCCCGCGACCGCGGCGGACTGAGATACTGCATGAACTCGGCCGCGATGCGGTTCGTGCCCGTCGCGGAGCTCGAAGCGCAGGGGTACGGCGCCTACCTCCCCCTGTTCCGTGAGAGCCGAGCCTCATGAACCTCTTCTCTTTCCTCACCCGCAGCAGCGTCAACCGCAGAAGGAGCACCACCATGACCAGCGGACCCACCGACTCCGGCGAGATCACCCGCCGCCCCGGCACCGAGACCGCCGTCCTCGCGGGCGGATGCTTCTGGGGCGTCGAAGACCTCATCCGCCGCCAGCCCGGCGTGCTCGACACGCGCGTCGGCTACACCGGCGGCCAGAACGACCACGCGACCTACCGCAACCACCCCGGTCATGCGGAGGCCGTCGAGATCGTCTTCGACCCCACGCAGACCTCGTACCGCGACATCCTCGCGTTCTTCTTCCAGATCCATGACCCGTCGACCCTGAACCGTCAGGGCAACGACATCGGCACGAGCTACCGCTCAGCGATCTTCCCGCTCTCGCCCGAGCAGGAGAAGGTCGCGCGCGACACGATCGCGGACGTCGACGCGTCGGGCATCTGGCCCGCGAAGGTCGTCACCACGATCGAGCCCGAGGCGCCCTTCTGGGAGGCCGAGCCCGAGCACCAGGACTACCTGATCCGCATCCCCAACGGCTACACGTGCCACTTCGTGCGTCCCGGGTGGGTGCTGCCCAAGCGCGAGGAAGCCTCCGCGTAAGTCGCTTTTCGGGGCCCGGATGCCATGGCATCCGGGCCCTTTCTCATGTCAGGCGACCGTGGGACTGCGTCTTTCGATCAGCACCGTGTCGCGCCAGGTGCCGGCCGCGTCGCGGGCGATGCGCTCGCGGACGCCGACGGTGCGGAAACCGTGGCGTGCGTGCAAGGCGAGCGAGGCGTGGTTGTCGGCGAAGATCGATGACTGGATCGTCCAGACGCCGGCCGCCTCGGTCGAAGCGATGAGGGCGTCGAGCAGCAGGTGACCGATCCCCCGGCCGCGGGCGTCGGCTTCGACGTAGACCGAGTGCTCCACGACTCCGAAGTAGACGGGGCGCGACGACACGGCGGAGACGGCGGCCCAGCCGACGACCCGGTCCTCGCTCACGGCGACGAGCCGATGCGCGGCCAGCTTCGCCCCATCGAACTCGTCCCATGTCGCCGGGGGCGCCGTCTCGAAGGTCGAGTGACCGGTCGCGATGCCCTCCGCGTAGATGCGGTGCACCTCCGGCCAGTCGGCCGCGGCGAGTGGGCGCAGCGACACGCTCACGCGCAGCAGGACCCCGCGTCGGTGGTGCACACGCCCGTCTCGGGCAGCATGAGATCGACCTGTCGTGCCGCCGTCCGGTCGCCGGCGAGTTCCGCCGCGATCGAGCGCACCTGCTCGTACCCGGTGAGCAGCAGGAACGTGGGCGCCCGCCCGTACGACTTCATGCCCGCGAGGTAGAAGTCGGGCTCGGGGTGCGTCAGTTCGGCGACCCCGTGCGGCGGCACGGAGCCGCACGAGTGCAGGTTCGGGTCGATCAGCGGGGCGAGCGCCCGCGGTGCCTCGACGATCTCGTCGAGCCCCACGCGGATCTCGCGCAGCATCGTCAGGTCGGGGCGGAAGCCGGTGGCGTTGACGACCACGTCGATCTCGAGGGAGAACGCCTCTCCCGCTCGTCGGCCGCTGACGCACACGCCGTCGCCGGAGAGCCGCACGTCGTCGATCTCGAACGCGGCGATTTGCTCGACGGCGCCCTCGTCGACCAGGCTGTGCACCGCCGTGCCGAGGCGTCCGCGCGCGGCGAGGTCGTCGGTCGCGTCGGCGGCGAGGCGGGCGGTTCCCTCGTTGCGGACAGCCCAGGCGATGCGCGTCGTGGGCTCGTCTGCGGCGAGCGCGGCGAGGGCGATCAGGGTATTCGCCGCCGAATGCCCCGCGCCGACGACGAGCACGCGTCGACCGGCGAACCGCGCGCGGTCGCGTCCGCGCACATCGGGGAGCGCCGTCGTCACGCGATCACCGAGGTCGTCGTGGGCGAGACCAGACGACAGCAGCGACCGCGGTGAACTCGTGGTGCCCGAGGTGTCGATGACCGCGCGAGCCGTGGCATCCGTCGTCCCGTCGGTCGTGCGCAGTCGCAGCGCGAAGGGAGTGGCCGCCCGACCCACCGACCGCGTGCGGTCCATGCCCTGGCGGGCGACGGCCTCCACGCGCGTTCCGTACCGGATGACGGATGCCAAGGCGGCGGTGCGCGCGAGGGGTTCGAGGTAGCCGTCGACCAGCTCGTCTCCGGTGGGCAGGCCCTCGGCATCCGGGGCGGTCCATCCCTCGGCCTCGAGCAGACGGCGAGCTGCGGGGTCGACGACGTAGCGCCACGGCGAGAACAGGCGCGTGTGCCCCCACGCGCGAACGGCGGCGCCGGCGGTGTCGCCCGCTTCGAAGACGACGACGGGCAGCCCGCGTTCGATCAGGTGCGCTGCGGCCGCGAGGCCGACGGGGCCGGCGCCGATGATCGCGATGGGCAGACCCGCGCGGCGATCGGCCTCGCGCCGCGGTGGGACCGTGAGGGTCAGGCTCATGCGTCGACCCCGAGCTCGCGCAGCAGCGTGGTCACCCGCGCCTTGATGTCGTCGCGGATCGGGCGCACCTCGTCGAGGCCTTTGCCGGCCGGGTCGGTCAGTTCCCAGTCTTCGTAGCGCTTGCCGGGGAAGATCGGGCACGCGTCTCCGCAGCCCATCGTGATGACCGCGTCGGAGGCACGCACGTCGTCTGTGAGCAGCAGCTGCGGCACCTCGGCGCTGATGTCGATCCCCTCTTCGGCCATCGCGGCCACCGCCATGGGGTTGAGGGCGTCGCCGGGGGCGCTGCCACCGGACAGCACGCGCACGCGGTCGCCGCCCAGGGCGCGCGCGTAACCGGCGGCCATCTGCGAGCGGCCGGCGTTGTGCACGCAGACGAAGAGGATGGTGGCGGTGTCGGACATGGCGCTTCCTTCGGGTCGGGACGAACGGGAACAGCATGACGCAACACATCGACGCTCGTCAATATTGACGTTCATCGATGTGAAGACGATGATGGATGCCATGACCTCGACCCTCGCACTGCCCCTGCTCGACTCCGCCTGCTGCGTCTCGTCGGGCGATGCCGCGATGGCCCCGGCCGAAGCGGAGACGCTGGCGAAGACGCTCAAGGCGCTCGCCGATCCGGCGCGGCTGCGGATCGTGTCGATCATCGCCGCGCAAGACGCCGGCGCCACGTGCGCGTGCGACCTGCAGGAACCCCTCGGCCTCTCGCAGCCCACGGTCTCGCACCACACGAAGGTGCTGGTCGATGCCGGCATCCTGACCCGCGAGAAACGCGGCACCTGGGCGTACTTCTCGCTCGTGCCGGGCGCTCTCGACAACGTCGCCGCAGCCATCGCGCCCCGTCGCTGACGCTCGCAACCCCCGCGTCCGCTCGCGTTCGCCTGCCTAGGCTCGCGGCATGAACGAGTACGACGTCGTCGTGGTGGGAGCAGGGCTCGCGGGACTCCGCGCCGCGACCCGACTGGCCGAGGCCGGGCGCGACGTCGTGGTGCTCGAGGCGAACGACGCGGTCGGCGGGCGCGAGCGCACCGACGTCGTCGACGGGTTCCGCCTCGACCTCGGCTTCCACGTGCTGAACCCGGCGTACCCGGCCGTGCGGCGCTGGGTCGACGTCGACGCCCTCGCGCTCCGGCGCTTCCCGGTCGCCGTCGGCGTGCGGTTGGACGACCGGGTCGCGCGATTGGCGCACCCGCTGCGGCATCCGGGATCGATTCCCGCGACGCTGCGCTCGGGCCTGGTGCGGCCCGCCGACCTCGCCGCGCTGATTCGCTGGGCGGGACCGACGGTGCTCAACGCCCGAGCGGCCAAGAAAGGCCGCGACTTCTCGCTCGACGAGGGCTGGGACCGAGCAGGCCTCCGCGGCCCCCTCCGCGAGGCGGTGCTCGAGCCCTTCCTCGCCGGGGTGATCGCCGATGCCCGGCAGGCGACCTCCGACGCCTTCGTGCGTCTGCTCATCCGCAGCTTCGCGCTCGGGCGTCCGGGCGTTCCCGCGGCGGGGATCGGCGCCCTCCCCGCGCAGCTCGCAGACACCGCGCGGCGTGCGGGGGTCGGCATCCGCCTCTCGCACCGCGTCGTCTCGACCCGCAGACGCGCGCACGGCTGGCATCTCGGAGTGGAGGGGGCGGATGCCGTGACCGCCCGCACCGTCGTGCTCTCGAGCGGCCTGGACCACGCCCTCGACGCCCCGCACCCCCGCACGCGCGGCCTGCAGACCTGGTGGTTCGCCGCCGACGAGGCACCCTCGGCCGATGCCGCGCTACGCGTCGACGGACGCCGCCGCGGGCCGATCGTGAACACAGCGGTCATGACCAACACCGCGCCGACGTACGCCCCGCGCGGGCAGCACCTCATTCAGGCGACCTGCGTCATGCCCTCCGTCGCCGCCGAGGACGAGGTGCGGCGCCAGCTCGGCGAGGTGTGGCAGGCCGACACCCGGCCGTGGCGCCTGCTGCGCCGCGACGACATCACTCACGCGCTCCCCGCGCAGGATCCGCCGCTGCGCCTGCGCCTCCCCGTGCGCCTCGACGACGGCCGCTACCTCGCCGGCGACCACCGCGACACCGCGTCGATCCAGGGCGCGCTGGTGTCGGGGCAGCGCGCCGCCGAGGCGGTGCTGGCCGACCTCGCGCGGTGAGCGGGCGGCGTCGCGATCAACCCAGGCCCGGTTCGGGGCGGATCCCGTCGCTCGGGGCGGGAATCATCCGCCCCGACCTGCAGGATGCGCCCCGAAACCCGACGAACCGCCCCGCAGAGCGCTACCCCCGCGCCGCGAGCGCCGTCAGCGCGTCGCCCGTGACGCGGCGGGTCGTCCACTCCTCCATCGCCTCGGCGCCGAGCGCGCGGTAGAAGCCGATCGCGGGCTCGTTCCAGTCGAGCACCGTCCACTCCAGGCGCGAGTACCCCCGGTCGAGGCACTCGGCGGCGAGCGCGGCCAGCAGGGCCACGCCGTAGCCGTTCGCGCGGTACTGCTCGTGCACGTACAGGTCTTCGAGCCAGATACCGTGGCGTCCGGTCCACGTCGAGTAGGTGAGGAACCAGATCGCGATCGCCCGGATGCCACCTTCAGGCCCCTCCACGACGAAGGCGAACGCGCGGGGGTCGTCGCCGAACAGCGTGTCGGTGAGCATCGCGGCGGTGTTGTCCACGGCATCCGGCTCGCGTTCGTAATCGGCGAGCGCCTGGATACACGCGAGGATGCCCTCTTCGTCGCCCGGGCGAGCGGGACGCAGGACGACGCCGTCACGGAGTTTGGTCATGACAGGGGCTCCCAGCTCTGGGCCGCGACGCGGCGGAAGTTCCCGCCGAGCACCGCGGCGACGTCGGTGTCGTTCCATCCTCGCGCGGCGAGCGCGGAGCCGAGGAGGACGAAGGTCTCGGGCGGCATCCACTCCATCGGACCCCAGCGGGTGTAGCTCGCGTCGTACAGCTCCGGCATCCGCGCAATCTCGTCGCGGAAGGTCTCCCAGTCGAACGAGAAATCGGTGCTGACCCCGACGTGACGGATGCCGACGACCTCGACGGCGCGCTCGAGGTGGCGCACCATGGCCTCGAGCGTCGGGGTGTTGGGCCCGAGGAAGATCCCCACCCCGGTGATGCCGACGACTCCCCCGGTGTCCGCTGCCGCTCGCGCCTGGTCGTCGGTGATGTTGCGCGGGTGCTCCCACACGGAGCGCAGGTTCGAGTGGCTGAACACCACCGGGCGGGTCGACGCGGCGCACATGTCGAAGGTGGTGCGGGCGCCCACGTGCGAGCCGTCGGGAACCATGCCGCGCGCGTTCATCTCGACGACGAGGTCGCGACCCCAGGCCGTGAGGCCGTCGTCGACCGCGTCGAGGCACCCGCCGCCCGCGCGGTTGGCGTGGTTGTAGGCCGGGCCGAGGGTGCGTACTCCCCGTGCGACGAGGGAGGACACGGCATCCAGGTCCCCACCGAGAGGGGCGCAGTCCTCGAGATCGAAGGCGACGGCCGTGTCGCCCCGCGCGGCGATGCGGTCGATGTCGGCGACCGTGGCGGCGAGCTCGAGCCCGTCGACGGCGTCGACCTGCGCGCGGAAGGAGCGGAGGAGGGATGCCGTGAGCTCGGGCGCGTGCGGGGCGTAGCCGACGTTGATCGACACGTAGCCCCCGCCGGCTCCGCGGTAGCGCCGCAGGTCGGTGAGGTCGGCGGTCTCGACGAGTTCGACGCAGGCGTGCTGGTCCCAGAGCACGTCAGGCACCGGCCCGAGCGGCGAGTCCCGCGTCGAGCGCTTCGCGCTCGTCGAAGACGAAGAGGTCGCCGTCCCAGTGCGCGGCGCCCTGTGCGGCGAACCACCCGAGGATCCCGCCCTCGAGCTGGTACGCCTCGAGTCCCTCGTCGCGCAGGTACAGGGCCGCCTTCTCGCAGCGGATCCCGCCCGTGCAGAAGCTCACCACGGTCTTGCCCTCGAGTTCTTCGCGGTGGGATGCCGCGGCATCCGGGAACTGCGTGAACCTCTCGATGCGCCAGTCCATCGCCCCGGCGAAGGTGCCGTAGTCGACCTCGAAGGCGTTGCGCGTGTCGACGAGCACGATCTCCCGCCCCGCGTCGTCGACGCCGGTGTCGAGCCAACGGCGCAGGGTGTCGGGGGTCACGGCGGGCGCGCGACCGTCCTGCGGACGCACCTCGGGGCGGTCCATGCGGATGATCTCGCGCTTCACCTTCACGAGCAGCTTGCCGAAGGGCACGGCATCCGACCAGCTCTCCTTGGTCTGCAGGGCGGCGAAACGCGCATCGGCGCGCAGGTCGTCGACGAAGCCGCGCACCTCGTCGACTCCGCCCGCGAGGAACAGGTTGACGCCCTCCTCTGCCAGCAGGATCGTCCCCCGCAGTCCTGCCTCCGCTGCCCGCGCGCGCAGAACCGCTCGCAGGGACGCGGGGTCGTCGATGCGCGTGAACAGGTACGCCGAGACGTTGAGGACGGATGCCATGGCATCCACGATACGAAAGGCGAGCGCTGTCAGCCGACGACGCAGGCGTCAAGCCGGGAAACGCCCGCCGCTGATCGCCTAGCGTGGGAGGACTCGTCTCCGGGAGGACCCCCGTGCCCCAAGGCCCCGTCTCGCCGGCCGTCACCGTCTCCGTCGTCATCCCCTGCCGTGACGACGGCGCCCATCTGTGGCGGTGCCTGCGCGCGCTGTCCGCGCAGACCCTCGCCCCGACCGAGATCGTCGTGGTCGACAACGCCTCGACCGACGACAGCGCCGAGATCGCCCGAGCGGCCGGAGTACGTGTGGTGTTCTGCGGGGAGCGCGGCATCCCCGCGGCCGCCGCCACCGGGTACGACGCGGCGCGGGGAGAGCTGATCCTCCGCCTCGACGCCGACAGCCTCCCCGATCCGACGTGGGTGCAGAGCATGGTCGACGCGCTGGCGGATCCGACCGTGGATGCCGTAACCGGCGGAGCCGTGTTCCACGACGGACCCGCGCGGCGACGCGTCTCGATGGCGCGGCTCTTCCTCGGCACCTATGCCACCTTCGCGACCCCCGCTCTCGGACACACGCCGCTCTGGGGATCGAACATGGCGTTCCGCCGCCGCGCCTGGGAGGACGTGCGCGGCGAGGTGCACCTCGACCCCGAGCTGCACGACGACCTCGACCTCGCGTACCACCTGGGCCGCCGCCATCGCATCGCGCGCGTGTCCGGCGCGCACATGCGTGTGTCGTCGAGGACCGTCGAGCCGCGCCGCTTCGCGCGATGCTTCCGTCGGGGTGCGGGGACCGTCTTCGCGCACTGGCCCGCCGAGATCCCGCCGGCGCGATGGGTGCGCCTGGGGCTGCGGGGTCGATCATGAGCGGCATCCTCTTCCCCGACGTCGAGGCCCCCGATCTGCACGTGATGAGCTTCAACATCCGTCGACGCTTCGACCGGATCACGTGGCCTCCCGCCGACCGGTGGCCCCTGCGCAAGGAGCGACTGCGGACGTTCCTCAGCGCGAACCGCCCCCACCTGCTGGGCACGCAGGAGGCGATGCCCGATCAGGCCCAGTGGGTGCAGGCGTCGCTCGGCTCCGACTACGGCCGCATCGGACTCGGCCGCGGTCCCCGCCGCGACGGGGAGGGCACTCCGCTCTTCTACGACCGCGATCGCATCGAGGTCGAGGACTGGGAGCAGGTCGCCCTGTCCGACACCCCCCGCGTCCCCGGGTCGACCGGATGGGGCAACACCATTCCGCGGATAGCGGTCATCGCACAGGTGCGCGACCTCGCGACCGACGCCCGGTTCACCTTCGTGAACACCCATTTCGACGCGTTCTCGCGCCGGGCTCGCCGCCGCTCGGCCGCGTGGCTGCACGACCTCGTGGCGCGCCGCGAACGCCCGCTACTGTTCACCGCCGACGTGAACGCCCACGTGCGCTCCGGCGAACTGTCGGACATGTTCGCCGACGGCCTGCTCGTCGACACGTGGTCGTACGCCCCCGCCCGCCGGACCGCCGAGTGGGGCACCTTCAACAACTATGCGGCGCCCAAGGTCGGTGCGCGTCGCATCGACGCCCTGCTCGCGACCCCCGACGTGGGCGTGCGCGCGGTCGGCATCGACCCGCGTCCGACCGGCACGCAGTGGCCGAGCGACCATTTGCCGGTGCAGGCGGTCGTGCGCATCCATCCGGCGGCGACGCCATGACGGGCGGATGCCGATGATCCGGGCGATGTACGCCAACCTCAAGCGGCCGCCGCGCACCGTCACCGACTGGCTGACCGACGTCGTGCGGGCCGTGGCGATCGTCGTCGTCATCGTCTCGCTGTTCACCCTGCCGTTCACCGACTTCGCCGTGCTGTCGATGTCGCTGCCGGCGGTGATGCTCTCGCGCATGATCGGCCTGCGCTCGGGCCTCGACCTCGTCACGTGCGTCACCGTGTTTGTCGCGGCCGGCAGCAACGTCATCGACCTGTACCGCGCGTGGACCGGGTGGGACCTGATCGTCCACGCCGTGTGCACCGGCGTGCTCGCCGCGGTCGCCCTGGTGCTTCTCGACGACGCGCGCGTGATCGAACCGACCGGCCGACGCCGGACGCCCATCGTCGTCGCCACCATGGCGGGCCTCGCGCTGAGCGCCGTGTGGGAGATGATCGAGTGGTTCGGCTACCGCTTCATCACCGACGCGATCTTCGTGACCTACGACGACACGATCGGCGACATGATCGCGGGAGGCGCGGGCGCGCTGCTGCTGGGCGTCGTGGCATCCCGGTTCCGCCTGACCCGCGAGGATCGCGCGGCACTATAGGCGTCGGACCTCAGCGCCGGCGCGGCTCGCGCTCCGGCCCCGTCGTGACCGCGATGACGACTCCGCCGATGACGAGCGCGAGAGCGAGCAGCCCCACGAGACCCGGGAGGACAATCGTCGGGGCGTCAGGGCCCGCGCCGGCGTCGTCGATGAACGGGCCGATCTCGTCGAGCCACGTGCCGTAGGCCGTGCCCCACGCCACGAGCAGCCCGATCATCAGCACGCCGATGCCGGCCGTCGCCATTCCCCACACAGGTCCTCGCATGACGGCAGCATCTCAGACGGTCGCACCGATCCTCGGCATCCGGATGCCGTTTCCGCGCACCCCCGCCGCATCTCCGTCACGCGCGACACGCGGACCGGCGACGTCCCGTCCGCCGCCTGTCAATCCCCCGATGCGCGCTCGGGCCGCTCGACACCATGAACCCACATCAACGGAAGGAAGCGTCATGTCGAAGGATCTGTCGAAGGGCGACCGCGTCAGCTGGGACACCCCGCAGGGCCGCACCCAGGGTGAGGTCGTGGAGAAGAAGACGAAGGACTTCCAGCACGACGGTCAGAAGTTCACGGCATCCGACGACGACCCGGCCTACATCGTGAAGTCGGAGAAGACCGATGCCACCGCCGCGCACAAGGGCTCGGCGCTGAACAAGCTCAAGAGCTGACCGGGGTCGCGGGGCCCCTCGACCGCGGTCGCGGGGCCTCCTGACCGAGGTCCCCGAGCCTGTCGGGGGGACCGCAGCCCGCTCATTCCCCCTTCGCGTCGCGCCGCTTGCGCATCTGCGCCAACGCGAGGCCCAGCCGGTGGTTTCCGGACAGCACGTCCTCGTGTCGCTCGAGAAATTCCCAGTACGCGTCGGTGAAGACCGAGTCCTTGGCCTCCTGCGCCGAGGGCCACCACGACCCCATCCTCTGCAGGTAGGCCCCGCCCGAGACGTACGGCTTGGTCGCGACGAAGCCGCCGTCGGCGAACTGGCTCATGCCCATGACGTTGGGCACCATGACCCAGTCGTACGCGTCGACGAACAGCGCGAGGAACCAGTCGTTGACCTGCCGCGGTGCGTATCCCTGCAGCAGGAACCAGTTGCCGAGCACCATGAGGCGTTCGATGTGGTGCGCGTAGCCCCACTCGTGCACGCGTTCCAGCACCGTACGCACCGGGATCGGCAGGTCACTCGGCATCCGTTGCCCGGAGTACCAGTACTTCTCGATCCTCTTCTCGAGGTGCAGCGCGTTGACGTGCTCCAGCTTCGGGTGCGCCCGGTACATGCCGCGCATGTATTCGCGCCACCCGATCACCTGGCGGATGAACCCCTCGACGGATGCCAGGGGCGCGTCGGTCCGCGTGGCGGCGGCGACCACTTCTTCGACGGTGAGCAGCCCGATGTTCAGCATCGGCGAGATGATCGCGTGGAAAAGGAACGGCTCGTCGGCCTTCATCGCGTCTTCGTACCGGCCGAAGTCGTTGAGGCGTTCCGCGACGAAGACGTCGAGCCAGTCGCGGGAGTCCTCCGGCGTGACGGGCAGCCAGAAGTCGGCCGCTTTGCCGGGATGCTCGGGGTAGCGCTCGTCGACCTCGACGATGACGGCGCGGGTGATCTCGTCGTGCTCGAGCTGCGGCAGCGGCGGGATGTCGACGCCCTTCTTCGGCAGCGCCTTGCGATTGTCGGCGTCGAAGTTCCAGCGCCGCCCCGCCGGCTTCCCGCCGTCCATCAGGATGCCGGTGCGGCGCCGCTGCCAATGGTAGAAGTCCTCCATGAGCGGCGTCGGGTGCTCGGCGAACCAGGCGTCGACGTCGTCTTCGGGGGTCAGGAACAGCGCGTCCGAGAGCACGTCGGTCTCGACGTCGTGCGCCTGGCAGATGCGCGCGATGCGCTCGTCGACGGGGCGGTTGGGGTCGCTCATCCACGTCAACTCGGTGACGCGATGGGCCTTCAGCAGCTTTTCGAGCCCGGCCTTGAAGGTGAGGTCGTCGTCGAGGGTGATCCGGCGGACGGTCTTGCCCTCGGCCTCGAGACGCGCGGCGGTGTGCCGCATCGCCGAGACGAGCAGCACGATCTTGTGGCGGTGATA
Organism: Microbacterium sp. 16-032; assembly: GCF_041079455.1. Lineage (NCBI taxonomy): Bacteria > Bacillati > Actinomycetota > Actinomycetes > Micrococcales > Microbacteriaceae > Microbacterium > Microbacterium sp. 16-032. Next base: position 37,236 of record NZ_JBFYGQ010000002.1, read on the forward strand.
CGGGAGCTTGGCGAAGCGGGGCGCCGACTCGATGAAGAAGAACTCCTCGATGCCGTCGTCGGAGTACGCGGGGTGCTCGGCGAACTGCTGCGTCGCGAGGATCAGTGCGGCCCTCACGCGTGGCGCCTCTGCTTCGCGGCGTTGGCGCGGCAGCCGCGCGAGCAGTAGAGCACCTGGTCCCACTGGTCGCGCCCGCTCCAGCGCTTGCGATCGGTGAAGGGCCGACCGCAGTAGGCGCAGGGCTTGGAGCGGACCTCGGGTCGTGACATGCCGTCATCGTCGCAAAGCGCGTACTCGGCATCTGGGGGCTTGCGCTGGCACGCTGCGCCGGTTCGCGCAAGGCCCGCGCGGCGGTCGACCGGGGCGTGGTCGGGTGGGGCCATGGACACGACACACGACCGCACGATTAACACCGCCGACGAGCCCGACGAGCTCGAAACCGCTGATGCGCCCGTCATCCCCGACACCACCGACGACGACGACACGCCCGTCGACAACCCCTCGGGCGGATGACCTCGCGGCGCGGCGCGACCGCGAGGTCCGCGCCGCGCTCAGTCGGTCAGGTCAAAGGTCTGCTTCTCACCGCCGCGGGGCCGGTCGCCGGTCACCTTCGAGGTGACGAGTGCGATGGCCGTGGCGAGGCGCCCGCCGGCGCTCCCCCAGTACTCGCCGGTGAGGGTCGAGACCTTCAGCAGGGTCACCCCGGGCGACTCGGGGCCGTCGGGGAACCACGCCTCGACGCTCGTCGACCACAGGTCCTTGAGCTTCGCGAGGTCGTCGACCACCTCGGCCTCGCCCGCGAGCGACAGCCACGTGCCGTCGGTGCTGAACGACAGGCCCACCTTCGGGTCGCGCCGCACGTGCTCGACGGCGGATGCGTGCGTGCCGACGATGAACCAGAGGTCGCCGTCCGACTCCTTCTCCTGCACGGTCAGCGGGTGCGCGTGCAGCGCCCCGTCTTCGGCGCGGGTGGTGACCATCGCGAAGCGGAACTTCTTGAGCAGATCGTTGAGCGTCTCGAGCTCGGTGGCGGTGGATGACATGGGGGCTCCCCTCGGTTCGTGAGCCCCCAGCCCATCCCCTGGCTACGCCTCGCGCTACGTGTTGACGTCGGGGGAATCGTCTGCTCTCGGCGGGGCGAGGGCGTCGAGCTCGGCGAGGGCCTCCTCGGCCCGGTGCGCCCGCGCGGCGACCTCGTCGTCCCACCAGCGCGGCCCCCGCTCGCCCAGTCCGTGTTTCGCGAGCCCCACTCGGCGACGCGCGTCGGACACGGCGTCGTCTTCCCCCGCGCGTTTCGCCGTCCGCACGGCCGATCGGGCCCTCCCGAGGTGCGACCGCAATCGGTCGGCGAGGTCGTCCGGCAACGCCGGATCGGTGCGGCGCCACCGGCGCCCGTCGATCACGAGCCAGCGCTCGTCGTCGGTCGCGCCCCGATCGGAGGGAGGGTCGGATGCCATGCCCCCAGTGCACCGCACCCTCGGGCCCGCCGAAATCACCCGGGTGTCTCGCAGACATCCGTGCTAGCGTGAGGTTATTCGTTCTGGGACTTGCTTCATCGACGCCCGCCTCATCGCTGAGATGCCGGGCGCACGGCGCCGAGCCGTTTCCGACAGCAACCCCACCCCTCATCATCGTGTGCCTCGCTCGACGGCTTCGGTCCTCGCCTCGCACTCGCAGAAAGTTCTTGTGTCTCTGCTTCACCCTTCGCCGCTATCGTGGCGCCAGGCCGATCTCGACGTGTACGTCGCGACGGCCGGATCCGACTACGCCGGTTTCGTCGGCGCGGGAACCTCGGGCTTCGAAGCCCAGGGTCCCCTCGGCGAGAATCTCGGTGTCCACACGTCCGTCGGAGCGGCTCAGGCCGCCGTCGACGGGCATCGCGTACGCGCCACCACCACGGTGACGCGGCGTCCCCGTCCGCTCCGCACGCGTCGGAGCGGCGCCCACGGCCGCATCTGCGGCCCAACATGAATAAAGGAAGAACACGATGGCCACTGGCACCGTGAAATGGTTCAACTCCGAAAAGGGCTACGGCTTCATTGCTCCCGACGACGGCTCCGCCGACCTGTTCGCGCACTTCAGCGCGATCCAGGGCAACGGCTTCAAGGAGCTCACGGAAGCGCAGAAGGTCGAATTCGACGCTGAGCAGGGCCCCAAGGGCATGCAGGCGGCGAACATCCGCCCCCTCTAAGCTCCGCTTACCTCGGAAGCCGGGTACGTCGCCTCGCGACGACCCGGCTTTCGTCGTTTCCGAGACGATTCCGACGCCGGGATTTCCATTTCCCGAGAGGCTCCTGAACATCGCGTCGTATGCCGGGTTGTCCATACGGCGACCCGTAATGTGGGCGACAGCCCGGGTAGCCGCCCCGGTCCATCCCGATCCGAGGAGCAGAAAATCGCTTCCACCGTCGTCGAGTCCCGCCTCGGCCCCATCCGTCAGACGTACTCCGGTACGACCGAATTCCCCCCGATCACCAAGGCCTACACAGAGCTGTCTCAGGTCGTCCGCGAGAGCGGACTCCTCGTCCGCACGCCGGTGTTCTACGCCGTCGTCGCCGCCGCGATCGTGCTCGGTTTCGCCGGGTGCATCACCGGCTTCATCCTCCTCGGCGACAGCTGGTTCCAGCTGATCATCGCCGCGGTCCTCGGCATCCTGTTCACCCAGGTCGCTTTCCTCGCCCACGAGGCCGCGCACCGCCAGATCTTCGCGTCGGGCCCCGCCAACGATCGCCTCGGCCTGCTCATCGGCAACGGCATCGTCGGCATGAGCCGCTCGTGGTGGGCGTCGAAGCACACGCGTCACCACGCCAACCCCAACCGCGTCGACAAGGACCCCGACATCGAGATCGACACGATCTCGTTCCTCGACGTCGACGCGGCCAAGGCCCGCGGCATCCAGCGCTGGATCACCCAGCGTCAGGGGTACCTGTTCTTCCCGCTGCTGGCGTTCGAGGGGATCAACCTCTACGTGCTGGCCCTGCGCCACCTCTTCTCGCGCGAGCCCGTCAAGGGCCGCTGGGCAGAACTCGCCCTGCTGACGCTGCGCCACGCGCTCTTCATCGCGCCGATCTTCATCTTCTTGCCGATCGGTCTCGCCTTCGCGTTCTTCGGCGTCTCGGTTGCGGTCTTCGGGATCTACATGGGAGCGTCCTTCGCCCCCAACCACAAGGGCATGCCGATCATCGCGCCCGGTGCGAAGCTCGACTTCTTCAGCAAGCAGGTGCGCACCTCGCGCAACGTCTCGGGCGGCTGGTGGGCCACGTGGCTCATGGGCGGTCTGAACTACCAGATCGAGCACCACCTGTTCCCGAACATGCCGCGCCCGCACCTCAGCAAGGCCCGCGTGATCGTCCGCGAGCACTGCGAGACGCTGAACGTCCCGTACGTCGAGACGACCCTCTTCCAGTCGTACGGCATCGTCATCGCGTACCTCAACCGGGTCGGGCTCGCCGCCCGCGACCCCTTCGACTGCCCGCTGACCTCTCCCACCCGTCAGCTGAACGTCGAGTAGGCACTCGCACGACGGCGCCGCACCCGAAAGGGGCGGCGCCGTCGTCGTTCACCCCCGCGCATCGGGCTTCGGCTCCGGGCACTCTCCTCCGGCATCCGTCGCCTTCTCGAAGTGCCACCGCTCGTTGGCGTAGGTCTGGCACAGGCCCCATTCCCGCCCGTGCTCGATGATCCACAGCTGCGCGTCGAGCGAGCCGATGTCGACCGCTCGACCGGTGACGTGACTCGAGTCTTCGGGCGACGCGACGTACTCCCGCGCGAGCGCCTCGGAGCCGTACGTGCGAATGGCGTCGCCGAGCAGCCAGCGCTGGTACTCCTCGCTGCGCCATCCGCTGGTGACGTCGAAGACGACTCCGTCCGGCGCGGCAGCCGCCTGGGCGGAGCGAAGGGCCTCGCGCAAGTCTCCGTCGAGTCCTGTCATCGCCGGGTGCCGATCGTCGCTCACGGTGAGGGGCGCCTCCGCCGGGATCATCCCGTCGGCCTCCGTCGGAGAGAACGGCGCGTGCGCGGTCATCCCCGCCGTGAACGACGCCGCGGTGGTCATCGCGAGCAGAACGGCGACCACGGTGAGGACGACGGCCAGGACGGCCCCGATCGCGAGGACCGCGAGCCGACGGCGGGAAGGAGAATCGATACGGGATGCGGGAGAAGCCATGGCCCCAGTCGACTCGGGGCTGCGTTGTCACGGCGTATCACCCGCGCGATACGCCGGCGATACACCCCGCGACGTCTCGGCCGTCAGTCGCGTGACACCTCGTGCAGCAGCACGTCGCGCACCTCGCCGTCGTCGAGGGTCGCGGTCATCAGCGTGCACGCCGGCTGACGGCGGCGGTCGGTGGGCGAGCCGGGGTTGAGGAGGCGCAGGCCGTTCGGGGTCACGGTGTCCCACGGGATGTGGCTGTGCCCGAACACGAGCAGGTCGACGTCGGGGTAGGCGGCATCCATCCTCTTCTCGCGTCCGGTCGCGGGCCCCGTCTCGTGCACGACCGCGACGCGCACCCCGTCGATCTCGGCGCGGGCGACCTCGGGCAGGCGCGAGCGCAGGTCGTCGCCGTCGTTGTTGCCCCAGACGCCCAGCACCGGGCCGAGGGGCTCGAGTTCGTCGAGCACGCTCGCGCTCACCCAATCGCCCGCGTGGACGATCAGATCGACGTCGGATGCCGCCTCGCGCACCGCCGCGGGAAGGACGCGCGCCCGCTTCGGCACGTGCGTGTCGGCCACGAGGAGAAGTCGGGTCGCCATGCCCCCACGCTACCGACGCCGGTGGCGGTGGGCACCGCGCATACGTCCGCGATATCCGGCCCCGCCTACGATGACGGAATGCGCGTGTTGATCGTCGAGGACGAACCCTTCCTCGCCGAGGCCATCCGCGACGGGCTGCGGCTCGAGGCGATCGCGGCCGACATCGCCGGCGACGGCGACACCGCTCTCGAGGTGCTCGGTTACACCGCGTACGACGTGGTCGTGCTCGACCGCGACATTCCGGGCCCGGACGGCGACGAGATCGCCCGCCACCTCAGTGCGCAGCCCGCCGCCCCGCGCGTGCTCATGCTGACCGCCGCCGACGGTCTCGACGACAAGGCCGCCGGTTTCGAGAGCGGCGCCGACGACTACCTGACCAAGCCCTTCGTGCTGCGCGAGCTCGTGATGCGCCTGCACGCCCTGGCCCGCCGCCCCGCGGCCGCGACCCCGCCGGTGCTCGAGCAGCACGGCATCCGCCTCGATCCTTTCCGCCGCGAGGTGTTCCGTGACGGACGGTACGTGTCGCTGACCCGCAAGCAGTTCGCGGTGCTGCAGGTGCTCATGGGCGCGGCCGGCGGGGTGGTCAGCGCCGAAGACCTGCTCGAGCGGGCGTGGGACGAGAACGCCGACCCGTTCACGAACGCGGTGCGCATCACGATCTCGACGCTGCGCAAGCGTCTGGGCGAGCCGTGGCTCATTCAGACCGTCGCGGGAGTGGGCTATCGCATGGGTCCGGCCGATGCGTGAGCGCGCCCCGGGACTCTCGGTCCGCCTCAAGCTCACCCTGAGCTACGCGGCGTTCGTCGTGATCGTGGGGATCGCGGTGTTCGTCGTGGGGTTCCTCGTGCTGCGGTTCCTCCCCGAGGGCAACCTGTACTCCGAGAGCGGGTCGTTCACGCCCGGGCGCGGCGACCTCGTCGACGTGTTCGTCCGGTACGCGTGGTACGCCGTCCTCGCGTTGGCGATCGTGGGCCTCGGGGGCGGTTGGGTCGTGTCGGGACTCATGCTGCGCCCCCTTCACCGGATCACGGATGCCGCCCGCGCGGTGCGCGACGGCGATCTGGCGCACCGCGTCGATCTGCCGGGACCCCGCGACGAGCTCACCGACCTCGCCGACACCTTCGACGCGATGCTCGTGCGGATCGAGGAGACCCTGGAGGCACAGAAGCGCTTCGCCGCGAACGCCTCCCACGAGTTGCGCACCCCGCACGCGACGATGCGCACCCTCCTCGAGGTGGCCCGGGCCGACCCCGGGGGCGTCGATCTCGAGCGGCTGCTGCACCGGCTCGATCTCACGAACGAGCGCGCGATCCGTCTCACCGAGTCCCTGCTGGCCCTCGCCCGCTCGACGCGCGAGGGAGCGCTGTCACCCGAACCCACCGCGGTGGACGAGCTCGTCGCCACCGTGGTGTCCGAGGCGCGGGGCGACGCCGCGGGACTCGATCTGGATCTGATGGACGCCTCGGGTGGGGTGGCGCGCCTCGACGAGACCCTCGTCCGTCAGGCGGTGGCGAACCTCGTCCGCAACGCCCTCGTCCACAACATCGAGGGCGGCTGGGTGCGCCTCGCCGTGAGCGGCGAGGTCGACGAGGTGATCATCGACGTCGTCAACAGCGGAGACGACCTGTCGCGCGAGCTCGTCTCGACGCTCCCCGAGCCTTTCGTCCGCGGTGTCGGCCGCACGCGCGGACGCGCGGACGGCACCGGTCTGGGGCTCGCCATCGTCGCGTCGATCGCCCGCGCGCACCGCGGCCGGCTCGAACTGTGGCCCCGAGAGGGCGGCGGTCTGCACGCGCGCCTCCGCCTGCCCCGCTGACGCGCGGCTCAGCGCCGGGCCGCGCGCCCTCCGCGGGCGGCCACGCGCATCGCGATGACGACGACCGTTCCGATCGCGGCGCCGATCGTGTTGGACAGCACGTCATCGGCATCCGGAACCCGACCGGGGATCCCGGCCTGGAGCACCTCGACCGCGAACGACACGAGGGCGCACAACGCGACGGATGCCGGCGCCCACCGCAGCGGGAGGAGCAGGGCGACCGCGGCGCCGAGGGGCACGAAGAAGGCGACGTTGAGAGCCACGTCGGCGCCCGCGCCGAAGACGAGGGCGCTCCACGACGGGGGAAGGTGGTCGAGCGCGTCGAGGACGAGGGTGCGGGCCGGCCACGCGATCGCCCGCGGCGCGAGCGTCAAGGCGACGACGGCGGCGAGCACCGCGCCCGCGGTGACGAGACGCGCGGGGGTGAGGACGGGACGAGCGGACACGGCAACCTCCGGGGTCGGAAGAGACCATCCCATCGCTCGGACGGTTGCCGCGGTGTCTCGGAACCGCGATACGCGGACGATACCCTCGCGTCGCCGCGAGAGAATGAGGTCGTGTCCCCCTCGCTGCGCTCCTCCCTCCCCGCCCTGATCGTCGACGTCGTGCTCGTCGTCGTCTTCGCCACGATCGGACGCGCTACCCACGACGGCGACGTCCTGGGTCCGTTCGGCTCGGGGCTGGCGACGACCGCGTGGCCCTTCGTCGTCGCGCTCCTCGTCGGCTGGCTCGTCGCGCGTGCGTGGCGTCGACCGACCGCCGTCGTCGCGACGGGGCTCCCGGTGTGGACGATCACCGTCGTGCTCGGGATGGTGCTGCGCGCGCTCAGCGGTCAGGGCATCGCGGTGGCGTTCGTCATCGTCGCGACCCTCACCCTCGCCCTGCTGCTGCTGGGATGGCGCGGGATCGCACGCGTCGCGACCCGGTCGCGCCGGGCCTGAACCCGGTCGAGATCGGCCCTGCGCCGATCGAGCCGCGGCCGCGCGCCGCCCGGGTCAGTCCGCGAGCGTGACGTCGACCTGGATCTCGGTGGCGAGACGCTCCAGACGCGCGACGAGATCGTCGACGGCGACGTCGGCCGCCACCGTCGCGGTGATGGAGGCCTCGAACAGACGACCGCCCGCCATCGCGGCATCCGTCGTCTGCGTCGACATCCGTTCGATGCTCGCGCCGTGCGCGCCGAGAGCCGCGGACACCTCGCGGACGATGCCGGGGCGATCGTTGCCGACGACGTCGAAGGTCACCGTGCGGCCCTCGGCGTCCGCCGAGCCCGCTCCGGCATGGACGGTGACGGTGAGGGTTCCGGCGAGGCCGTCGAGCGCCGCGCGCAGGTCGTCGGCATGCGCGGGCGTCACCGACACCTCGATGATCCCGGCGAAGGCACCCGCCAGCTCGGCGAGTTCGCTGTTCTCCCAGTTGCCGCCGTGGGCATCGACGATGTCGGCGACCGCGGACACGAGGCCCGCGCGGTCATCGCCGACGACGGTGAGGACGAGGGTGGTCATGCCGACAGCGTACCCACCGGAGCTTTGCTAGCGTGGGGACTCGACCGGAGGGGGTGAGAGCGTGATCGCATCGCTGATCGCGGCGCTCAACCTGCTCCTGGCCACCGCCGAGCTGGCGCTCACGCCCGGGGGGAGCGCCCCTCTTCTGGCCGTGGTGCTCGCCGCAGCCGTCGTGTTGACCGCGGTGATCGTGCTCGTCGTGGTCCCCGCTCTCGTCGCAGCCACGCCTCCGCCGTCGGCGCGTCCGATCGACCCCTCGGCATCCCTCTCCCAGAGCGATCCCGACGCCGCGGGGCACCCGCGCCCGCGAGCCCCGGGGTTCGCGATCCGCGTCGCGTAGCCCTCCCCGTCGCCCCGGCGACGGCTCGAGCGCGCAGCGACGCCGGTCGCCCGCGTGCTCTCGGCACGCCCCGCGACCGATCAGCCCGTGATCACTCGCTCTGATGGGATGCCCCGTGGACCTCTTCGCCTTTCCGCCCCTCGCTCTGCTGCTCGACCTCGCCACGCGAGCCCTGCTCGCCCTGACCTCGCTTCTCGAACCGCTCGCCGGCGGTCTCGCCGCCGCCCTCGCCGTCGTCGTCGTGACGCTCGCCGTGCGGGTGCTCCTCATTCCCGTGGGGGTGTCGCAGGCGCGGGCCGAGCAGACGCGCGCCCGCCTGGCCCCGCGCCTCCGGGCCCTGCAGGAGAGGTGGCGCAAGAACCCCGAACGCCTGCAACGCGAGACCCTGCAGCTGTACCGCGACGAGGGATCGTCTCCCTTCGCGGGGATGCTGCCCGTGCTCGCCCAGGCGCCCGTGGTCGGTCTGCTGTACGCCGTCTTCCTGCACGCCCAGGTCGGCGGACACGCCAACACCCTGCTCACGCACGACGTGTTCGGCGTCCCGCTCGGGCGGAGTCTCATCGGCGCCCTCACGACCGGAACGATGGATGCCGCCACCCTCGCCGTCTTCGGCACGCTCGTCGTCGTGATCGCCGGGGTGGCCGAACTCACGCGTCGACTCCTGCGACCCGCGGTCGGCCCGTCGGCTCCCGCGTGGACGACGGGGATGCTCGGCGTCCTGCAGTTCACGACGGCGGTGGTCGCGCTGTTCGTCCCGCTCGCGGCGGGGCTCTATCTCACCATCACGACCGCGTGGACGCTGGGCCAGCGCCTGCTGCTGCGGCGGCGCTACCCCCTGCCGCGCTGAGTCCGGCCCCGGCGGACGCCCGGTCCCACCGCGGGGCGGCCGCGGCGTTCACCGCCGCCATGGCGAGGACGAGCAGCGCCGCGCCCGCGGGGAAGAGCATCGCCGTGGCGACTGAGACGTTCTCGGCCACGGCGCCGGTCACCGCCGACGACAGCGCCTGCGCCAGGGTGAGGGCCGAGGCGAGGATCGTCATGGTCGACGCCGTGCGCCCGCGCGGCGCGCGGTGGCCGGCGAGGCTGAACAGCGTGACGAGGGCGGGCCCCACCCCGATGCCCATGAGGCACAGGACCAGGGTCACCGTCGAGACGGATCCGCCGACCGAGTAGGCACCGGCCGAGGCCGTGAGCACGCTCGCGAAGAGCACGAGCCGCCACCGCAGCGCGAAGCGCTCGGGGACCAGGGCCACGGCGAGGGCCAGCACCGCCGAGCCCACCCCCATCACGCCGTAGAGCAAGGCTCCCGCCTCGGGCGCCCCCTGCGCCTCCATGAAGGCGGTCAGCGAGGTGAGAGTGGAGCCGAAGAACAGCCCGACGCCCAACACGGCCGCCACGAGCACGAGCATGCGCGGGTGCAGCAGCTCGCGGAACGGCGCCATCGCGGTGCGTTCGGACCGCTCGGGCACGGCTCGACCGGTGGGATGCAAAGCGAAGGCGGTGACGAAGACGAAGCTGAGGAGGGCCGCACCGATGATCGGCGCCCACGGGGCGATCAACGCCGCCAGGATGCCGACGACGAACGGGCCGATCACGAACGCCGTCTCGTCGGCCGCGGACTCGTAGGCCATCGCCCGCGAGAAGGTGCGGTCGCGCCGCTCGGGGTGCACGCGCGCGCCGATCAGCGCCATCACGCGGCTGCGCGACATCGCCGCGGTCTGCGGTCCGGTCACACCGATCGCCACGGCCGCCCCGAGCAGCAGGGCATCCGACGTCGCGAAGCCCACCACGAGGGGGAAGATCGCCAACAGGATGCCGTTGGCCACCCCCACCGGCACGAGCACGCGCCGTTGCCCGTAGCGGTCGGCGAGATCGCCCAGCACCGGACCCGCGACGACGACGCCGAGCCCCACGGCCGCCGAGGTCAGACCGCCGAGGGCGACCGAGCCGCGCAGGGCGACGACGATCGCGAGGACCCCCACGGTCATCATCGCGAAGGGCAACCGCGCCACGAAGGCGATGGGGAAGTACCAGAAGCCGGTGTGATGGACGAGGGGCCGATGGTCGACGGCGGGCGCAGTCATGAAGCGGGTCTCCAGAGAGGGGGCGATGGAACGTGCCGCCTTGCCGGACCGGTAGGTAGTTGCACAGAGTGCGGCGGGAAATCCCGCACCCGCAGTCTACCGCGGGCACCTCACGAGCGCCTGGGTGCGCAGGATCAGCCCACCAGGGCGGCGATCGCGGCGATGGCCGACGCGAGCGCGAGCACCAGAGCGAGGGCGATGAGCACGGTGTGGACGATGAGGAACGGCGTGGGCTTGCCCTCGGCGGTCCTCGCCCGCTGGTCCTTCGCGACCCGCACAAAGAAGCGCGGCCAGACGACGACGTTGAAGACGGCGTTGGCGAACAGCAGCGCGATGAGGACGGGTTCCATGCCTCGAGCCTAAGCGCCGCGGCTCACGCGGCGCACGAGATGCACCGCCGCGCGAAGGGCAGGACCTCGAGACGGGCGTCGGCGATCGGCCGGCCGCAGTTCTCGCACGTGCCGAAGGTGCCGGATGCCACCCGCTCGCGCGCCGCGGAGATCTCGGCGCTCTCGGCCTCGGCTCCCCGTCGCAGCGCGTCGACCTGCGCCCACTCCCCCGACAGCGTCGACCCCTCGGGGTCGTGTTCGTCGTCGGCGGTGGCGTCGGCGCGGTCGTGCCGCAGGCTCGCTTCGTCGTCGAGCAGGCGCGTCAAACGGTGCGCGACCTCGCGTTCGCGGTCATCGAGCATGCGCATCGCGGTGTCGGCATCCATCCTTCGACGCTATCCCCCGCCACCGACACGAGGGCTGCGGGATGATCGGCTCATGAGCGAACTCCGACGACACTGGACCCCCACCGCCGTGGCCTTTCTCGTGCTGGCCGTCGCCGGCCTCGTGGGCACCTGGACCTTCAACGTGTTCGCGATCGTGCAGATGCGGGACTTCATCGGCGATCTCGTCTCGGGGGGACCGGCGGTGTCGTCGATCACCGTGGATCTGATGGTCGTCGCGATCGCGGGCAGCATCTTCATCATCGTCGAGGGGCGACGCCTCGGCATGCGCTTCGCGTGGCTGTACATCGTGCTGTCGGGGGTGACCGCCTTCGCCTTCACGTTCCCGCTGTTCCTGGCGATGCGCCAGCGGCGGCTGACCGCACGCCGGTCCTCCCCCGACAGCCCCGCGTGAGTCGCCACGATGCGTCGCTTCGCGGGCGTCCGAAGCGACGGGGCATGGCGACTCACGCCGAGAGGAAAGAGGTCAGCGCGCGGCCAGGCCCTGACGCAGTCCTTCGACGAGCGGCGTGGTGGGACGGCCGATGAGGCGAGACAACGACCCGTCGGTCTGCTCGAGCGCGCCGCGGGCGATCGCGTCGTCGATTCCGGCCACGAACGCCGCCGTGCCGGCATCCAGTCCCGCCGCCTGCAGCCCCTCGGTCAGCTGCTCCACCGACACGCGGGTGTAGGTCACCGGACGACCGAGCACCTCGCTCGCCGCGGCGGCGAGCTCGTCGTAGGTCCACGCGACGTCGCCGCCGATCTCGACGGTCCGGCCGGCCAGCTCGTCGGTGGTGAGGGCGACCGCGGCCGCCTCCGCGTAGTCGCGGCGGCTCGCGCTGGCGACGCGCGCGTCACCGGTCGCCGCCACGATCTCTCCGGTGTCGGCCGCGCGGGCGACGGTGTCGAGGTAGTTCTCGGTGTACCAGTTGTTGCGGAGGATGGTGGCGCTCACCCCCGACGCGGCGATGGCCTGCTCGGTGGCCTTGTGGTCGGCGCCGAGGCTGTAGTCGATGACGTCGTTGCGCGGGGCGCTCGTGTAGACGAGACGCTCCACTCCGGCGGCGCGGATCGCGTCGATCGCCGCGCGGTGCTCGGCGACGCGGTCGGGACCGTTGCCCGAGATCAGCACGACGCGCGTCACACCGTCGAGGGCGGCGGAGATCGTCTCGGGACGCGCGTAGTCGAGCTGGGCGACGCGGACCCCGCGGGCGGCGAGGTCGTCGACCTTGGCGGGCGTGCGCGCACCCGCGACGATGCCAGATGCCGGCACGCCGCGCTCGAGGAGAGCGTCGACGACGAGGCGGCCGAGGTGGCCGGAGGCGGCGGTGACGAGGAAGGTCATGATGGAATCCTTTCGGTGGGTTCGTCGGGCTCAACGCCCCGCCGTCCATCGCATTCCGGAATGCCGGTACCCACTTTCTGGTTAGGTACTCACATGAGCGTCAGTCTTGCGTCGATCCGCGCCGAACACCCCGGACTTTTCGCCGACGGGTGCCCCACCCGCACGGTCCTCGATCACGTCATGGGCAAGTGGGGCATCCTCGTGCTGCTCGCCCTCTCGGACGGAACGCAGCGCTGGGGCGCCCTTCGACGCAACATCGACGGGATCAGCGAGAAGATGCTCGCGAGCACGCTCAAGACGCTCGAGGCCGACGGCCTCGTCGTGCGCACCGCCTACCCCGAGGTTCCCCCTCGCGTCGAGTACGCCCTCACCGATCGGGGGCGCGACCTCATGACGCACGTCATCCCCCTCATGGGATGGGTCGCCGAGAACGCCATCGCCATCGTCGGACCACGGGAGTAATCGTGCGCGTCCCCTCCGCTCGCGCCGTGCGCGACAGCCTCACCTTCCGCGCCCCGCGGCGCGTGCCGCTGCTGCAGGTCGCCAAGTCGGCCATCGCGATCGTCACCGCGTGGCTGCTGGCCGGGTGGCTCGTGCAGGGTCCGCCCCCGATCTTCGCCGCCATCGCCGCCCTGCTGGTGGTCCAGCCGAGCATCAACCAGTCGTTCACCCGCGCCGTCGAACGCAGTGTCGGCGTGATCGTCGGAGTGCTCATCGCGGCTCTTCTCGGGCTCGTGTTCGGCTCGCAACCCTGGGTCGCCCTGCTCTCGGCGGGCGTGGCGCTCGTCGTGGCGTGGGCGGCGCGGATCTCGGCCGGAGCCACCAACCAGATCGCGATCAGCGCCCTGCTCGTCCTCGCGCTCGGCACCGCGACCCCCAACTACGCCCTCGACCGCGTACTCGAGACCCTCATCGGCGCGGCCATCGGGATCGTCGTCAACGCGGTGCTGGTCCCCCCGGTGCTCGTCCCCGCCGCGCGGGCCAAGATCGACGTCCTCGGACGCGAGCTCGCCGCCGCCCTCGAGCGTCTGGCCGACGCCCTCGAGACCCCGCAGACTTCGGCGTCCCTCGAGGGGCTCCTCCTCGAGGCGCGCCTGCTCCGCCCGGTTCGGGATGCCGCGGCCGACGCGATCCGCGACGGCGCCGACTCGCTCGCCCTGAATCCCCGCAGCGGTCGTCACCGCACCGACCTGGCCGAGATGGACGCGCTCGTCGAACGGTTCAGCCCCGTCGTCACCCAGACGATCGGCATGACGCGTGCGGTCTACGACGGCTACGAGCAGACGATCGCCGACGAACCCGCCGTCCGGGCGATCGCCGAACAACTCCATCGCGCCGCCCACGACGTGCGATTGGCGTTCGCCCTCGACGCGGGCCCCGAGCGCGTCGTCGACGAAGAGCCGGCCCTCACCCGTCCCCTGCAGATCCGCACACCCTCGACGATGCACTGGGTGCTCGTGGGATCGCTTCTGATGGACCTGCACCGCGTGCACGAGACCCTGCGCGACGTCGAGGACTGACGCCGCCCGCTCGACCTGGGAACTCGCTCGCGGATCGCGCTCCCCCGACCCCGCAGGCCGTCGCCCCTGGTTGACTGAGGGCATGGGTACCGCGATGTTCCCCCTCGGAGCCGTCCTCTTCCCGCACACGCCTCTCGCGCTGCGGATCTTCGAGGAGCGCTACCTCGTCATGCTGGGGCGCCTCCTCGACGAGACGGACCCCGCGTTCGGCGTCGTCCTCATCGAACGCGGCAGCGAGACGGGCGGGGGCGATCAGCGCTTCCCCCTCGGCACCATGGCGCAGCTCAGCCACGTCGTGCCCCAGGCCGGCCAGATGCAGATCGTCGCGCGGGGCACGGAGAGATTCGAGATCGTCGAGTGGCTCGACGACGCCCCGTACCCGCGGGCGGACGTGCGGGCTCTTCCCGACCTCGAGTGGAACGACGCCCTTCTCCCGTTGCTCGAAGAGGCGGAGCGGATCGTGCGGCGCGTGCTCGGTCGCGCGCAGCAGTACGGCGGCACGAGGTGGGACCCCGAGGTGGAGCTCTCGGAGGAGCCGCTTCCTCGCGCGTGGCAGGTCGCGGCGATCGCTCCGCTCGGCGAACTCGACCAGATGGAGCTGCTGCGCTCGGTGACCCTCGGCGGTTTGTTGCGGGCGACCATCGACCTCACGCTCGCCGCCGAGCCCCTGCTCGGCGATCCCGTGCCCGACGGAGTGATCGTGGTCGAAGACGGAGAACCCGAAGACGACGGCTGACCCCGCGCCGTCCGAGCGCGCGATGGCGTGTCGGCGGAGCGGCTTTCGGCGCGGACGCCGAAGGGGCGCCGCAGCCCGCAGGCCGCGACGCCCCACCGGGCGAATCGTCAGTTCAGTTCGCGCACCGACGAGGGGATGACGCCCGTGCCGTAAAGGTCGATCGCGAGGTCCTGCAGCGCCGTCAACGCGACGCGCTGCGTGAGCGGACCGTACGAGATCCGCGCCACACCGAGCTTCTCGTACTCGGCGGCCGACAGCGCCCCGGGGAAGCCGATGACGCTCAGGCGCTGTTCCCCGAGCCCCTCGACTAGTCGACTCGTCGTGTCGGCGTCCAGAAGCCCCGGGACGAACACCGAGGTCGCCCCGGCGTCGAGGAAGGCGCGGCCGCGCTTCACGGCATCCGCGATCTTGTCGTCGAGCGGACGGTCGCCGCCCTTCACGAACACATCGGTGCGCGCGTTCAGCACGAAGGGGACGCCCTCGGCCTCCCCCGCCGCGATCACGGCCTCGACGGCGGCCACCGCCTCATCGAACGGCTTGACCCGGTCCTCGACGTTCGCGCCGACCACACCCACGCCGATGGCGCGCCGGGTCGTCTCGCCGGGGTTTCCGAAGCCCGCGTCGAGGTCGGCCGTCACCGGCACGTCGACCGCCGCCACGATGCGTCCGACCATGTCGAGCATGACGTCGAGGGGGATGTTCTCGCCGTCCTCGTACCCGAAGGTCGCAGCGATCGAGTGGCCGGCGGTGGCGAGGGCCTTCGTCTCGGGCAGAGCGGCGACCGCCTGCGCCGACACGACGTCCCAGATGTTGACGACCCGGAGGATCTCGGGGGCGGTGTGCAGGGCGGCGAACGAAGCCGCCTTCTCGCTCAGGGCGCTCATGCCTGTCCCCCGTCCGCGCGGTCGGCGACGATCGCCTCGGCGATCAACGTGTCGCCCGCGCCGAAGCGGATGAACCGGCCCACCGTGGCCGGCTGCACGAGCACAGCGGCCGCGACGGCGGCCACGTCGGCACGAGAGACTTCGGCCTTGCCCTGCGGCGCCGTCGTGATGCGGCCGGTGGGCTCGTCCGTCGTGAGGGTACCGGGGCCGAGGATCGTCCAATCAAGGTCGCTGGCGCGCAGGTGGTCGTCGGCCGCGAGCTTGGCGTCGGCGTAGGCGAAGAACGAGTCGTCGGGGTCGATGCCGTGATCGGGCGTCGAGCCGATCCACGACACCATCACGAACCGGCGGACGCCCGCCTTCGATGCCGCATCGACCGCACGCTGCGCGGCATCGCGGTCGACCGCGTAGGTGCGCTCGGCGCTGCCGCCACCCGCACCGGCGGACCACACGACCGCGTCGGCACCCGAGAAGGCCTTCGCCATCTCGTCGACGTCCGCGTTCTCGACGTCGAGGACGAGGGGCGTGCCGCCCGCCTGCTCGATGTCGGCCTTCTGCTCCGCCTTGCGGATTACCGACGTCGCGTCGTCGCCGCGGTCGGCGAGCAGTCGAGCGAGGTGGAGGGCCACCTTGCCGTGCCCTCCGACGATCACGATGCGTTCCATGTCACTGTCCTCTTCCTTGTCGATCGACTTCTGTCGAATCCTCCGGCCGGCGCTGTCACAGGACTGCCGCATCGGGACCACCTCGACCGCCAGTGCGGTGCCGGGGATCTTTGATCGACCCTACGCACGACCCGCGACACCCCCGCGGGCTTGACGAGGTCCTCGAGCGGTTCCGATTCAGTCGACGTCGCCGTCGACGTAGACCCAGCGTCCGCCGCGCCGCGCGAACCGGCTGCGCTCGCGCAGCACGCCGCGGTCGGGCCCGTGCCGCCACGACGCGCGGAAGGTCACGGTCGCGTTCTCGCCGTCTTCCGACGCGTCCTCGATCTCGAGGCCCGACCATCGCGTGCCGTCATCGACGACGATGTCGTCGGGACGCGTCCGCGGACGCCACGACCTCGCCAGGTGGACCGCGTCGCCGACCGAGAACGCGGTGTACCGCGAACGCATCAACCGCTCGGCGTTCGGGGCGGCCTCGCCGTCCAGGATCGGCCCGCAGCACTCCCCGAACGCGGCGCGGCCGCACGGGCACACGGCATCCGGTGCCGGTCGTCGGGAGGCGGAACCGAAGGACATCCGGCCACTCTAGGTCAGCCGAGCCGCCGGCGTGCCAGGATCGGGGGCGTGACCGATCGCCTCATGCTCCTCTACACCGCCTCGGTATACTTCACCTATGTCACCTACACGCGTCGTGGGCTACGTTCGGCTCTCTCGGGAGACCGCCGATTCAACTTCGGTGGCTCGACAGCGACAGGTCATCGAGGCTCACGCACGTAGTCGCGGCTGGGAGCTCGTCACAACGGTCGAGGACATCGACGTCAGCGCATCCAAACGACGCCTCGACCGCCCGGGCCTTACTCGCGTCCGCGCCCTTGTCGCCGAGGGCAAGGCGGAGGCCGTTCTCGTGTGGCGTCTCGACCGTCTCGCTCGATCTGTCGTCGACTTCGGCACACTCCTCGACGACGGCCTCAATGTGGTGTCGTGCACCGAGCCGCTCGACACCACGACCGCTATGGGTCGCGCGATGGCCGAGGTGCTCCAAGTGTTCGCGGCGCTCGAATCGCGTACCATCGGCGACCGCCTCAAGTCGACCATTGCCTACCGCGTCGGGCAGGGCGACCGCTGGCGCGGCGGCCCGACGCCGTACGGCTACAAGTCCGTCCCCCACCCCTCCGGGGACGGTAAGACGCTGGCCGTGGAACCCGTCGAGGCTGAGTTCGTCAGACGGGCCGCCAACATCGTCCTCGGGGGCGGCACGCTCTACAAAGCCATGCAAGCGCTCACCGCGGACGGCTCCAAGCCCCGTCGTGCGGAGACGTGGTCACTCTCTAGCCTTCGCGTTGTGCTAACCGGCGACTCGGCACTCGGTCGTCAGTCGCGCCACGGGGTGCCTCTCCGCGACGAGGAGGGCGTCATCGCCACTCCGTGGGAGCCGATCCTCCCCGTCGAGCATGTAGAGCGCCTGCGTGCCATCCTCGCCCCCCGCCCTCTCACCCAGACGCGCCGCAAGGCGTCTCGGCTCCTCTCCGGCCTCCTCGTCTGCGGAACGTGCGGTAGCCGCCTCCGCGTCAACTCTCGACGCTCCGAGGGCGGCCATATCGAGTCCTACGGATGCCGAGCAAACGGCGACGGGCGCGCCTGCTCCCGCCCGGCGAGTATCAATGCCGATCAGGTCGAGGCGTTCCTCGTCGACGAGTTTCTCTCCGTCACGGGCCGCATGGCCGTCGTTGAGCACCGCCAAGTGATCCGCGATGTCGCGGGCTTGGCCGAGGTTGAGGAGGCTATCGCCCACACCACAGACTCAATGCGGGAGCCTGGCGCCGACATCGGCGCGTTGGTCGCCCGGCTCGCGGCGCTCACGTCGTCGCGCGACGAGCTCGCGTCGCGGCCCACGAAGCCAATCATCGAGGTCGTCGAGACCGGGGAGACCTACGGCCAACAATGGGAGCGCTCGGACGACGACGAACGCCGCGCGATGCTATCCGGCGTACTCCGCGGCCCCATCCCCGTTACAGCCATCGGGCGAGGCTACAGGCGTATCGACGCCGACCGCGTTGCGGCACCCTGGCCGTGGTTGGACGAATTCGCCAATCGATTCATCGAGCCGTCATGGTCCGACGGGGGCAACTCGAACCCGAACGCCGTGGCATGGCTCCGCGAACGTCAGGCGGCCCGGGCCAACTCGTCGACCTAGTCGAGATATGGCCCAGTCAGCGTTATGCACCTAGTGATTTCGCGTATCTAAAGATGTGTTCTGCTGACGCCGTATGCACCTAGTGACACTTACAGGGACGATGCCTCGAGGGCATCGTCCCTGGCATCGTCCCTGGGCACCGTCCCTGAAAATAACCCGGAATTCCGCGGAAAAGTTGCGAATAGGGACGCTGGTCGCTGCCGTCGTACCAATCGTCTTACGGTCGGCAACAACGCCAGCGCCCGCGAGAGCCGGGTCGTTCACCTTTGGTGCACAACGTCGAGGGTTTCGGATGGGTCGGCATGACGAGCGGACGGGCAGACCTGGGCACCCAGGCGGTATATCCAAACGTAAACAACACTTTCTCCCCCGGAATGGTGCCCCCGCAATGTCGCACACCCTCACCTGTCGCTCGTGTGGTCGCACGTTCACCGCCGCTCGCCGACACGCTCTAACGTGCTCCAACGCGTGCCGGATGCGTCGGTACTCCGAGCGCCGCACGGCGCTCATCACCGACCTCACTGCCGTGGCCCGCGAGCCCCTCGCCGTCAAGCTCGCCGCCTGACACCCCCAACGCTCCCGCGTCGCTACCCTGCGACGCGTCCCGCCCGCCCGCCTCACCGCCGCTCGCGACGGCACGAGGGACAGCGGGCACGCCCATGCCGGTCGCTCCGGCACGGCTCCCCCTGACGTCCTCGTCGCGGGCCCAAGCGGGCGCCGTGACGAGGACGCCGCCGTCATACCCGACGACGACGCCAAGGCGCGACGCCGTCACCAACCGCTAGACGCGGTCTCCACTCATCCATCCCGGGCATCCATCCGCCCACCGCTCCCATAGGAGACCCGCCACCATGGCAAACACCTTCCAAACCGACACCGTCGCCGTCGCCGACGTCGCCATCCGCCTCGCGCTCGGCGCGTTCCACCTGGCCGAGGTCGCACAGCGCTTCGACTCGTCCGACTTCGTCGCCGGTCGAGGCGACACGGTCTACCTGACCGTTCCCGGTGCGCTGACCGCCCACGGTCGCACGCTCGACGACGTCACCACCGCCATCATCAGCGAGCGACTCTCCGAGCTCCGGGAGCCGATCAAGCTCGCGACGCACGACTACTCGGCTGTGACCCTCTCGGAGGCCGACCTCAGCCTCAACCTCGTCGACCTCGGCAAGCAAGTGATCCTGCCCCAGGCCGACGCCGTGGCCGCCAAGGTCGAGCGCGCGCTCGCCGACGTCATCGCGGGCATCACCGCCGACGCCGCCATCAAGTTCGACGCCGCCAAGCCGGTCTCGCTCTTCACCAAGGGTCGGGCGGCACTCCGCGCCAAGGGCATCAACGTCACGGGCGAGCCTCTCGTCGCGCTCGTCGGTTCGACCGTCTATGACGCGCTCCTCGACTCCGGCGCGCTCGACGCCGAGAAGCTCGGCGGTGACGCCTCGGCGCTCACCAAGGGCGCCGTCGGCAACCTGCGCGGCTTCGAGGTCATCGAGTCCGCGTCCGGTGCACCCGACGAGGTCGTGTTTCTCACCAAGCGCGGCTCGCTCTACCTCGCCAACCGCGCCCCCGAGGTGCCGAGCGGCGTGACGGGCAACAAGTCCACGCGCGAGGGCTTCGAGCTCCGCACGATCCAGGACTACGACGCGACCTACACGGCGCAACGCTCGGTCCTGTCGACCTTCGTCGGCGCGGGCATCCTCCCCGCCTACAAGGCCACCCGCACCGAGGACGTCGCCGTCCAAGGCGACGAGGGCTTCGTCGCCGGGTCCGTGACCCTCACGCCCATCCCGGGCGGCGCGACCGTCAAGGCCAGCATCACGAGCGTCTAACCGACGCTTACCCCGGCGCTTCGGCGCCACCGCGAGCCCGCCCGCACATCCCGCGGGCGGGCTCGCCCCCAGACACGACAGGACACCCGCACCATGCCCTCCACCGCGCTCCCGCTCAGCGACCCCACTGGCACCCGCCGCAAGGCGTTCCTCTCGCTCGTTCGCGACGAGGACATCATGCACAGCCTCGACAGCGTCGCCGACGACACCCTCGTCACCATCGGCCTCGGGCTCGCACTGGAGGCCTATGAGGGCCGATGGAACGGCACCCGCGACCTCGCCGCTGCCCGCTTCGGCATCCCCGCCGACGTCGTCGAGCTCCTCGCCGCCGCCGCGCTCACGGCGCTCCTGCCCACCATGGGCGCCATCATTCTCGCCCGCCCCAACGACGCCACCCTCGCCGAGCTTCGAACCTGGCTCGCCTCCAACGGCTACCGAGCCGCCCCGGCGCGCGCATCGGCCAAGGGCAAGGGCCGCCGCCGATGAGCCGCCGCGCAAACCGCACCGGCCGCGTCGCACGCACCTTCGAGGCTCAACGCTCCCGCGACTGGGCTGGCAAGCAACACCCGCGCGGCGAAACGCCCGCAACCCGCGCCGCCCGGCTCACCGCCCTTCGCGCGCACCTCGCCCCGACGCCAAAGTCGAGGCGTTCTGACTACGACCTCGACGACCGCCCCATCGCCGAACTTGCTGTCCCGCACTAGCCCGCCTCCAACGCCCCGCCCCGCCCCCCTGGCGTGCGAGCGGGGGCCGTTCGCGTGCGATCGGTCCTGGCCACCGCCGCGCCTGCCCGGCTGAAGTTCCGCCGGTCGGGCTCAAACCGCCACCCACATGCCGTCCCCCTCCGCCGATCCGGACCCGGCACACCCGCTGCTCCGCTTCGCGACGTCGTTCGCTGTGCCGCTAGAGTCAGGCCATGCCAACGACGTCTGAACCGGAAGCGCTGCTTCCCTTTCAGCAACTCGACCTGAACGCCAGGAAGGGCCGCTTCGGCGTCGTGTACATGCGCGCTATTGCTGGCCAAGCCGGTTGCGGATTCAACGAGACCAGCCCCGGCGAGGACACACTCGCGGTCGACCACGTGCTCGACTTCCCCGAGGGGTCCGTCCGAGTCCAGGTCAAGACGACGGCAACGATGGCGATCGATGACGACGACGAGTACCTGTCTTTCAGCGCCGAAGACAAGTGGATCACCAAGTGGGCGCGGGTCCAGGTGCCCCTCTACTTCGTCATCGTGGTCGTGCCGAGTGTCAGTGACTCGTGGTTAGCTCATGACGTCAACGGGACGCAGATGGTCAAGACGGCCGCCTACTGGGTCCGCCTCGCTCCGGAACAGTTCGACACGACGAAGACAATCAAGGTCCCCCGCGCCCAGCGCGTGACCCTGGAAACGATCCCGACGTGGCACACCGACCTCGTCAACTTGTACACCCCGACCGCCGGGGAGGAGGCAGCATGAACAACCCCACTGCTGCCCGCCGCGACGTCGCCAGCTTCCTGAGCCGTAAGGGATGGAAAGCCGATCCAGCGGGGCCCATCGGCGAACTGTGGCGCCTCCCTTCGGAATCCGGCGCACATGCCCTCGCAGTCCCGTTTGAACTGGAACAAGGTTCAGCCGAGTTCAACGGCATCGCCGCACGCCTCGGCCACATCGATAATGTTCCCGCCCGGGACGTCGCCGACGCGATCGAACGAGAGTTTCAAGACATTCAGAATTACCGGATCGGCGATCCGTTCGTCATGGACGACAGCGTCCTTCTCGACAGCGCATCGACGGTCCTCGCGTCAGCTCGGCGGATGGTGCGCGCAGCCGCGACCACCGCCCGCAAGTCTCGTCCCCATATCGGCACCAACTACAGCGCCCCTGGCGACGAGCTAGCCGCACTGGTCCGCCTTTCCCATACGCGCCGCGGGTCGTTCGTGCTGCCGGTGGTGATGCCGGTCGAGCCGCCTGAACTGACGGACGCCGAAATCCTCGGAGACCGCACAGAGATTGAATCCGGCGAACGACGTGTCACCCGCACCCTGGCATCAGCAATCGCGGCGATCAACACCATCGCCGTGCAGCCGGATCGGGAACCTACGACCGATGACGTGGTGCACCTCGTGCAGGCCGGAGCGAGTAGCGAACTTGTCGCATCAGTACGGGCGATCGCAATTCAGTCCGGCATTCAGACTTTCGACATCAAGTTTCAATGGGCACCCGGGCTGCGCGCACCGGGCGGTATCCCTGAACGCGTTGTCATCCCCGACGAAGCCGCTCCAGTCCTGGCCCGGGTTGAGAAGAAGATGAAGGTTTCGCGCCGGGAAGTGAACGAGTCGGTATCCGGGCAGATCGTCGAGATTCGGCACCTTCCCGACGAACCGTTGGGTGAGATTGCGATCCGGACTATACGCAACAATCGCAGCGCGGAGATCCGGATCACCACCACGGAGGCCATAATCAGGTCGGCGTACGACTGGGCCAAGCAATCCCGCGCCATTATCGCCCGAGGGAAGGTGGTCACGACGCCTGGCCGCCCGCTGTCCATCCCGCAGCCCGAACAGGTCCAGGCGCTGGACGCACTCTTCGCTGAGCAACCAACGCCCTGACCCTGGGCGCCCGTCGTCAGCGTAGCGCTGCTCAGCACCGAACGCGCCCCAGCCCTCCGTGCTTGAGGGCTGGGAGGGCGCTCCCCCTAACCCCTGAGATTCGTTCCCGGTGCGGCATAGCGTCTGCCTACGCGTACGTAGCGTGCGGTTGTTTTTCGTTTCTCTGTGTTTCGTCCCTTCCGCCTAGCTATCGTGATCACAGATCACACAGGACGGACAGGATCAGATGAAGCCCGAAATCAACGGATTCGTAGAGAAGCCACGTCTCAACGCAGACCAAAGCATCTACCGGGGCCGTCTTACTTTGCCTGGGACGCAATGGACCGGTCTTGGAGCCGACGCGGTCGCCACGGTGACTCTGACCTTGGAACAGATCGCGGACGCGGCGGAGAGCCGGCTTCTGTGGACAGATCAGTCTGTGCAGCGGGGAATTCTGCCGACCGCCGCGCGGAATACGGCCAACGAACTCCCGCTCTCGGACGGGTACCCGGACGAGACGGTTTACGTCTTCGATGGCGACAACGCCGACGACATGACCGAGAAGCTCCTCCGTGGG
Organism: Microbacterium sp. 16-032; assembly: GCF_041079455.1. NCBI lineage: Bacteria > Bacillati > Actinomycetota > Actinomycetes > Micrococcales > Microbacteriaceae > Microbacterium > Microbacterium sp. 16-032. Next base: position 60,763 of record NZ_JBFYGQ010000002.1, read on the forward strand.
GAGCGACTATTTCTCAACCCGCTCGTGTGGAACCTACGACCAGGCACATTTACTGCCTACTGGGACGACTCGGACAGATCCGTTCTGGTGTACTCCGGGAAGGTCTACCTGCCCGACTCCCATCACAGACACCAAGCGATCCTCAAGGCCGTTCGCAGTTATCAGCAGCATCCCGCTGGCTATCCGAAGTTTGACCTTGCCCGCCAGTTCAAGGTAGAGCTCTATTTCCTGGACCGTGAGGACGAGGGCAACTACTTCTACGACAAGAACCAGCGGACCAAGCCCACCGCGCTGTCAAAGGCGTATGACCTGACCACCGAGGACGACCTCTCCACGCTGGCGAAGAGAGTCTTGGAACTCAACCCTAACCTCGATGCCGGGACGAATCGAGTCACGGATCGGCTCAGCCGGAAGGCCCCGTACTTCGTCACCCTCTCGACCCTCCGCGAGGTGATGCGGACCTATGCCGGAGGCACGGAGGTTGAGGACGCGCAGCTAGAGGGGCTTGCTGCGATAGCTGCAGAATTCTTCGAGCTGCTCGCTGGAGTGCGACCCGAACTCAGAGCGACGACTCCGCAATCCGCGCGCGACGAGTCGCTAGCTTCCCAGGCGGTGCTCATGCATGGATACGCCGCGATCATGCAGGACTACAGTCTCGACCGCGCGACGCTCGGCAGCTCGCGGGCGCGCAAGTTGTGGGCGGCACGGTTGGAAGCACTCGACCCAGCACGAACCTATGTGGACGGCGGCTGGTCAGGCGATTTCCTGTCGGTCCATAATCCTCTCTGGCAAGAGGTTGGAGTCGTCCAGATTCGTCCAACGACCGGCGCCCGGACTATCGCCAACAACGGAGGAAGCCGCGCGCGGGCCGGACAGGCCCTGCGTGAGTACGTGCGCCGCGAGGTACCCGGTGACTAGCGGCGAGGAGGCGAATGAGGTGGCATCAGAGTCACACGACGCCTGGAACGATGGAGCCCCCGTAATCGAGCCCTCGCCCTCCACAAACCCAGATACCGAAGACGAGCGCGGCCGACCATCCCTGCTCGCAGGGCGATCAAGCCAACCCCTTGGCGAACGTGAGGTCAGAGCGGTTGCCGAGACATTCGCGGGTCTCGATTACACCGTGCCGATCCGGTACGACAGTGACGGACGCACCTCCTTCCGCATCGAGTTAGACGAGTTCGACATACGCACGGGCATTGTCGTTTACGGTCGGGATATCTATCCCGGCACGGGACTTATCGACCCGAATAGCGCCCTCGGTATGCAGGCAGCGGCAGCGCACGAAATCAGCCATTACTACCGTTGGCGTGACCGCACCGAACTTCCCGAGCTTGAGTTCGAGCACCTCGACGAAGCACTAACAAGCCTCGACGCAGCTATCCGCTTCTCCCAGCTGCCCCCGCATCACGTGCGGCAACTGATACTCGACGCGATACAGAGGATTCAGTTGCACTACCAAGGCGTGCGCAACGCCGATTGAAATGCAGAGCTTTCCTGCGTGCCCGTCTAGCCCGTTCGATCGCCTCCGCGCCGCATAGTCAACGCCCCCGGCCCCGCTTTCGCTAGCGCGCCCGGGGGCGTTTCGTCGTTTGCGCAGCCCGTCGAGTCCGCTCGCGGTCGGGACACTCCTACGGCGAGACTGGCATGCCGCTGGGCGGCTGACTCCCGTCGCGCCGCTCCAGCGCCTCGAGCAACGTCACTGACGACAGGAATGTCCCGAACAGGTAATCGAGGAACTCGTCGCCGTAAGCAGTCCGCTGGCGATCGTTCCGGTGGCGGATTCCAAAGTTATTCGCGATGTTGAAGAGGTCGTCCTCGTCCCTCCCCAGAACCACCTTGGCCCTGCCACGACGAGATTCCAGGGCACCGGCAAGAAGAGCGAGCGCCTGTCGCTTTTGTGTGCTCGATGCGCCCCGTTCACGGAAGTCGCGGATCGCGTGCGCGACTTCGTCTTCTGGGTTGCCCGAGCCTTCCGCCACTCGAGCGTCCGCACTGTCGTCGATAGGGTTCCCGAAGCGGTGGATCAGGCGTCCGCGCTCCTCACCCGAGCGTCCGAGGACTAGTTCCGCACGGTGTCGACGAAGGAGATCATTGACCCGCCAACGGTAGACCGCTCCCCCGGATTCGGCGCTATGCGAGTCGTAGTGCGGTCCGCAGTCGCCGTAATCGTGGTGGTACAGGATCGTCCGCGGCCTCTGCGCCTGGTCGTGAAAGTACTCCATGATCGAGTAGAGGACTGGCTCGTCCCAGTCCCCACCCATCGTTGGAGTACCATCCCAGCCGAACGGCATGTGGATGGCTCGGCGGACTCGCTCACCGACCTCGTCAAAGTCGACGGGAGCATCGGAGCACCACCGCGGTAGCGCCGCCGGGAAATACCCGCGGTCTTGCAGCTCAAGCAGGAGCGCGGCGTACTGAACGCCGAGGGCGTCATATGGGTTACCCGGTGCCGACGTGTGGCCCTCGCGCTCGGCGTAGTAGCGCGGAGCGACATACGGCATGAGTCGGGAATCATCTTTCGTGAGGTCGAGTAACCACCCGCGCATCGACCCACCGTGCACGTCCGGCTCGAACACGTTACGTGTCCCGAACTCCGCCGAGAAAGCTCTCACCACGGCCGAATCGTCGAACGCCTCGCCGAGTAGGTGAGTAGACGCCTGGAAGAGGATGTCTTCTGGAAGCAGCCTTACGCGGTTGGCTTCCCAGATGAACAGTTCTTTCGGCCAGACGAGCCGATATTGCGGTTCCGCCACGTCGATAGCCTAGGCCGCCGGGAGCTAGTTGCTCGGTCTTCGCGAGCCGCCTCGCCGTGGTTACCGTCGCTACGATGGCCATATGTCGACGACACGTCGTGAAAAGTTGCTTTTGCTAGACACCGCATCGCTGTACTTCCGCGCGTTCTACGGTGTGCCCGACAAGGTCAAGGCAGCCGACGGCTCGTCGGTGAACGCCGTCCGCGGCCTGCTCGACATGATCGCGAAGCTCGTCACGACGTACGAGCCGACGCGGCTCGTCGCGTGCTGGGACGACGACTGGCGGCCCCAGTGGCGCGTCGACCTGCTTCCGAGCTATAAGGCCCACCGCGTCGTCGAGGTGGTCGCCGCGGGGCCGGACGTCGAAGAGGTGCCCGATCCGCTCGAGGCGCAGATCCCGCTCATCCGCGAGGCGCTCGCGGTGCTCGGCATCCCCGTGGTGGGTGCCGCCGAGCACGAGGCCGACGACGTGATCGGCGCCCTCGCGACGCGCGCCGAGATTCCCGTCGACATCGTCACCGGCGATCGCGACCTCTTCCAGCTGGTCGACGACGCGCGCGGCATCCGGATCGTTTACACCGCTCGGGGCATGAGCAACCTCGAGCTCGTCGACGACGCCGCCGTCTTCTCGAAGTACGGCGTCCACGCCGATCAGTACGCCGACTTCGCGGTGTTGCGCGGCGACCCCTCCGACGGCCTGCCGGGCGTCTCGGGCATCGGCGAGAAGTCCGCGGCGGCGCTGCTGAGCGCGTGCGGCGATCTCGACGGCGTCCGATCCGGGGTTCTCGACGGCACCGCGGGGACGCCCGCCCAGCGCGCGAAGATCGCGGCCGCCGCGGACTACCTCGAGGCCGCTCCGACCGTGGTGCGCGTCGCCCGCGAGCTGGACCTCGCTCCGTTCGACGACCGCCTCGGTCCGGTCGACCGCGATGCCGCCGAGAAGCTCGCCGAACGCTGGAACCTCGGCTCGTCGATGACGAGGGCACTGGCGGCGCTTCCCGCTTGATCGCTCTCAGCGACTCCGCTCGAGCCAGGCGCGCAGACGATCGAGCGGCCACGTCGTGACGATCCGGTCGGCGGGGACGCCCGCGGCCTCGGCACGCGCCCCACCGTAGTCGAGGAGCGAGAGCTGCCCCGGAGCGTGCGCGTCGGAATCGATCGAGAAGAGGCAGCCGGCCTCGATCGCGAGGGCGAGCAGATCGTCGGGCGGATCCTGTCGCTCGGGGCGCGAGTTGATCTCGACCGCCACTCCCGACGCGGCCGCCGCCGCGAACACCTCGCGCGCGTCGAACTCCGACGGGGGCCGCATCCCGCGGGCGCCCTCGACGAGCCGACCGGTCACGTGCCCGAGCACGTCGACCCGTGGATCGCTCGCCGCCGCGACGAGCCGTCTCGTCATGGGCCCGCGTTCCATCCGCAGTTTGGAATGAGCGGATGCCACGACCACATCGAGTGCGTGCAGCAGCTCGTCCTCCTGGTCGAGGGCGCCGTCGTCGAGGATGTCGACCTCGATCCCGGTGAGCAGGGTGAATCCCTCGCCGCGGTGACCGCGGACGATCTCGATCTGCGCGCGCAACCGCTCGGGCGACAACCCGTTGGCGACCGTGAGCCGGGGCGAGTGATCGGTCAGGGCGAGGTACTCGTGGCCGAGACCGCGCGCCGCGTCGACCATGGCCTCGATCGGCGTCAGCCCGTCCGACCAGTCGCTGTGACTGTGCAGGTCGCCCTTGAGTTGCGCCCGCAGCTCCTCCCCTCCCGCGGGGGCGGACTCGGCCCGGAGCTTCGCCAGGCGCTCGGGCACCTCGCCCGCGAGGGCCTGCTGGATCACCGCGAAGGTCGACTCGCCGATCCCCGCGCGACGACGGAGGCCCGGATCCCGCAGCTGCGCGTCGCTCAAGCCCTCGATCGCGGCGGCCGCGGTGCGGAACGCCTTCGATTTGTAGCGCGACGATCTCTCCCGCTCGAGCAGGTACGCGATCTCGGTGAGCGCGTCGAGCGGGTCCACGGCTATTCCGCCAGCGCCTTCGAGGCGTCAACCCAGTCGTCGAGCTTCGCCGAGGCGCGTCCGTCGTCGATCGCGGCGGCCGCGTCGGTCATCGCCTCGGCCAGTCGCTCGAGGATCGGTCGCTGCACCTGGGCGGCGTCCTGGAACAGCCGGAACGACACGAGCCCCGCCGCGGCGTTCAGCAGCACGATGTCGCGGACCGCCCCGTGGTCACCGCCGAGCACCCGCCGCACCACGGTGGCGTTGTGATCGGGAGAGCCCCCGAGCAGGTCGTCCATATCGGCGAGAGGGATGCCGAGATCCCGGGGATCCAGGTCGTGCTCGTGGACGTCGCCGCGGCTGATCTCCCACACGCGGCTGTGCCCGGTCGTGGTCAGTTCGTCGAGGCCGTCGTCGCCGCGGAACACCAGCGCCGTCGCGCCGCGCGTGCGGAACACGCCCGTGATGAGGGGGACGCGGTCGAGGTGGGCGACGCCGACCGCGTTGGCCTCGGCGCGAGCCGGGTTGCAGAGCGGGCCGAGGAAGTTGAAGACCGTGGGGACCCCCAGCTCCGATCGCGTGGCCGCCGCGTGCCGGAACCCCGGATGGAAGGCCGAGGCGAACGCGAACGTGATGCCGGTGAGATCGAGGATCTCGGCCACCTTCTCGGGCGACAGCGTGAGTCCGATGCCCAGCGACGACAGTACGTCCGACGAGCCCGAGGCCGAGCTGGCCGCCCGGTTCCCGTGCTTGACGACGGGAACTCCGGATGCCGCGGCCACGATGGCCGCCATCGTCGAGATGTTGACGGTGCCGTAACGGTCTCCGCCCGTGCCCACGATGTCGAGCACCTCGGCACGGACCGGCAGCGGCACGGCCGCCTCGAGGATCGCGTCACGGAAGCCGACGATCTCCTCCACCGTCTCACCCTTGGCGCGCAACGCCATGAGGAAACCACCGAGCTGAGAGGGCGTGGCCTCCCCCGCCATTACCTTGCGCATCGCCCACGTGGACTCCGAGACGCTGAGGTCGGTGCCGGCCAGCAGCGACGAGAGGAGATCGGGCCACGAGAAACGTTCCGCCATGCCACGATCCTCCCATACGCGTGTCGCGTGACCGCGCCCGGGCACGCGGCTCCGAAACAGCCTCCGTACCGGGCCTTATGTGCAGATTCTGAGGCATCCCTAAGTCTCGACGATGGAATATCCCAGGGTGGGGATGGGAATATCGGGCTCCCGGATCGCGCATAATGGAACGGTGACGACCTCAGCGACGTATTCCCAGGCTGTGCGTGCCGTGAAGCGGCCCGACCCGGTCGCCGTGGGCACCATCGTGTGGCTGGGCAGCGAGGTCATGTTCTTCGCCGGCCTGTTCGCGATCTACTTCACCCTCCGCAGCACGTCGGCCTCTCTGTGGGCCGAAGAGACGCAGCTGCTCAACGTCCCCTTCGCGACCGTCAACACGATCATCCTCGTGCTGTCCTCGGTCACGTGCCAGATGGGCGTCTTCGCCGCGGAGCGGTACCAGCCGTACCGCACCGGCGGACGCACCGGCTTCCTGAAGTGGGGAATGGTGGAGTGGTTCTACCTCACCTTCATCCTCGGCGCGGTCTTCGTGTCGGGTCAGGTGTGGGAGTACGCGACGCTGGTTGCCGAGGGCATGCCCATCAGCGCCAACCCCTACGCCTCGGCCTTCTACATCACCACCGGCTTCCACGCCCTGCACGTGACGGGTGGCCTCATCGCCTTCCTGCTCGTGATCGGTCGTGCCTACGCCGTGAAGAACTTCGGTCGGAAAGAGATGACCACCTCGATCGTCGTGTCGTACTACTGGCACTTCGTCGACGTCGTCTGGATCGCCCTGTTCTTCGTCATCTACTTCCTCAAGTAAGAGAGCAGTACCCACATGGCACGCGAGAAGAAGACTCGTCGGGCGTCCGGGCGTCGTAGCCCCCTGGCCGCCGCGGCGCTCATCGGCATCGGACTCCTCCTGACCGGAGGCGTCTACGCCGGCGCATCGGCCGCGATGGCCGCCACCTCCGGCACCCCCACGAGCGAGGCGAACTCCGCGACGGCGGTCGAGGAAGGGCAGAAGCTCTTCCAGGCCAACTGCGCGACGTGCCACGGTCTCGACCTCCAGGGCAGCCAGCAGGGCCCGTCGCTCTTCGGCGTCGGCGAGCTCTCGGTGCACTTCCAGGTCTCGACCGGACGCATGCCGCTGCAGGCCCAGGGCCCGCAGGCTCCGGTCAAGCCCCCGCAGTTCACCGAAGAGCAGGTCAACGCCATCGCCGCGTACGTGCAGTCCGCGGCACCGGGACCGACCTACCCGACCGAGGACCTCGTCGACGGCCAGGGCGACCTGTCGCACGGCGCCGAGCTCTTCCGCATCAACTGCGCCATGTGCCACAACGTGGCTGGTGCCGGCGGCGCGCTGACCGAGGGCAAGTACGCCCCCGACCTGCACACCACCACCCCGGTCAACATCTACGCGGCCATGGTCACCGGCCCGCAGAACATGCCGGTGTTCAACGACCTGAACCTCACCCCCGAAGACAAGCGCGACGTCATCTCGTACCTCATGTACCTGCAGAAGAACGACTCGCCCGGTGGCTACGCCCTCGGCTCGCTCGGTCCGGTCTCCGAGGGTCTGTTCATCTGGATCTTCGGTATCGGGGCGCTCATCGCCCTGACCGTATGGATCACGGCGAAGTCCAACTGACCGTCGTCTTCGACATCACGTAAACGCACGAGGAGCACCATGGCACACGAGGACGACGCACTCGAGCACGAGAGGGCTTCCTGGAAGCCCGCCTCGGGGCTCGCCGTCGCGGTTCCCGACGCCGTACAGAACCCCGGCCTTCCCGGCCACCGTCAGCGCATGACCGACCAGGACCCGCAGGCGATGAAGCGTGCGGTCCGCACGGTCTACACGCTGTTCTACTTCTCGGTCGCGGCGAGCATCTGGGCGAGCATCGCCTACATGATCTTCCCGATCGAGTCGGGCGCGCTGATCGACATCCGCTACAACAACCTCTTCATCGGGCTCGGCATCGCATTCGCGCTGCTCGCGATCGGCATCGGCACCATTCACTGGGGCAAGTCGGTCATGTCCGACAAGGAGTACATCGAGGACCGTCACGCCACCCGTGGTCGCGACGAGGTCCGCGAGGGCGCGATCAACGTCTTCGAAGAGGCGAACAAGGATTCCGGCTTCGGACGTCGCGAGATCATCCGCAACTCGCTGTTCGCCGCGCTGGCCGCCTCGGTCATCCCCGGCATCACCCTGTTCCGCGGCCTCGCGCCGCAGGACCAGGACCCGGTGAAGCTCCTCAGCCACACCATGTGGAAAGAGGGCATGCGCCTGACGCACGACCCCTCGGGACGCCCGATCCGCGCCGCTGACGTCACGCTGGGCTCCGCCTTCCACGTGATCCCCGAAGAACTCGCGGGACTCGGCCACGACGAGGGCTACCTCGAAGAGAAGGCCAAGGCGATCGTCCTGCTCATGCGCATGCAGCCCGAGCAGCTCAACCCCGAGACCAACAACCTGGACTGGTCGTACGACGGCATCATCGCGTACTCGAAGGTCTGCACCCACGTCGGTTGCCCCGTCGCGCTCTACGAGCAGCAGACCCACCACCTCCTGTGCCCCTGCCACCAGTCGCAGTTCGACGTCGCCAACGGTGCGGCCGTCATCTTCGGCCCGGCCGCCCGTCCCCTGCCGCAGCTCCCCATCACCGTCGACGCCGAGGGTTACCTCGTCGCGCAGAGTGACTTCCACGAGCCCGTCGGCCCCAGCTTCTGGGAGCGCTCATGAGCATCGGTACCCACCCCACCGAGAACGTCACCACCGAGCCCGCGGTCCACGCCGGCGCGCCGGCGACGAGCGGGCGTGACGGAAAGCCGCTCGGCGGCCGCTTCGTCGGCTCCGTCGCGAACTACATGGACGAGCGCACGAGCATGTCGGGCATCGTCAAGGAGCTCGGACGCAAGGTCTTCCCCGACCACTGGTCGTTCATGCTCGGCGAGATCGCGCTGTGGAGCTTCGTGGTCGTGCTGCTCTCGGGCACGTTCCTGACGTTCTTCTTCCAGGCGTCCATGGTCGAGACGCATTACAACGGCGCCTACGAGCCCATGCGCGGCATCGCGATGTCGGCCGCGATGGAGTCGGCCCTGCACATCTCGTTCGACCTGCGCGGCGGCCTGCTCGTCCGACAGATCCACCACTGGGCCGCCCTCGTGTTCGTCGCCGGTATCGGCGTCCACATGCTCCGCGTCTTCTTCACCGGTGCGTTCCGCAAGCCCCGCGAGCTCAACTGGGTCGTCGGCTTCATCCTCTTCATCCTCGCGATGGCCGAGGGCTTCACCGGCTACTCGCTCCCTGACGACCTGCTCTCCGGCAACGGTCTGCGCATCATCGACGGCATGATCAAGGGTCTGCCGATCATCGGCACCTGGACCTCGTTCCTGCTCTTCGGCGGCGAGTTCCCCGGTACCGCGATCGTCGGACGCCTGTACACGCTGCACATCCTGCTGCTGCCCGCGATCCTCGTGGCGCTGCTCGCCGTGCACCTCATGCTGATGATCATCAACAAGCACACGCAGTTCGCCGGGCCCGCCCGCACGAACAGCAACGTCGTGGGCTACCCGATGCTCCCGGTGTACGCCTCCAAGATGGGTGGCTTCTTCTTCATCACGTTCGGTGTGATCGTTCTGATCGCCGCGCTGGTGACGATCAACCCCATCTGGAACTACGGTCCGTACGACCCGTCCCCGGTGTCCGCCGGTACGCAGCCCGACTGGTACATCGGCTTCGCCGACGGCATGCTCCGTCTGATCCCGCCGCACCTCGAATTCGTGCTCTGGGACCACACCTTCTCGTGGAACATCATCATCCCCGTCGGTGTCCTGGGTCTCTTCATCGTCCTCGTGCTGGTGTACCCCTTCATCGAGGCGTGGGTGACCGGCGACAAGCGCGAGCACCACATCGCCCAGCGTCCGCGCAACGCCGCGACGCGCACGGCGATCGGTGCTGCCGGTGTGACGTTCTACGCCGTGATGTGGGCCGCTGCCTCTTCGGACATCGTGGCGACGCACTTCCACCTCACGATGGAAGGCGTCATCCACGTCCTGCAGGCCCTGCTGATCCTGGGCCCGATCCTCGCCTACTTCGTCACGAAGCGCATCTGCATCGCGCTGCAGAAGAAGGACCGCGAGATCGCGCTCCACGGCTACGAGTCGGGCCGTATCGTCCGCCTGCCCGGCGGCGAGTACATCGAGGTCCACCAGCCGGTCGACGAGTACGAGCGCTGGAAGCTGGTCGACAACGAGACGTACGAGCCTCTCGTCGTCCGTCCCAACGCCAACGGTGAGATCCCCTGGTACGAGAACGTCCGTGGTGCGGTGTCCCGCTGGTTCTTCGAGGACCGGCTCGCTCCCCTCACGCAGGCTGAGCTCGACGCCGCGGTCGCCCACCAGCACCACGAGCTCGACCACATCGACCACGAGGAGGCCGACGAGATCGCCGGCGCCAACGCTCGTGCCGATGAGGACGGTCGCCCCCGCAACGCGGTCGGTGAGCGCGCCGAGGTCGAGATCCCGGCTCCCAAGGGACTCGAAGAGCGCAACCGCCCGAACGGCGACAAGAGCGAGTAATCGCCCGTCGACGAAACCCCGGTGCTTCGGCACCGGGGTTTCGCGTTTCCCGGGCCGGCAAGCCGTCACGACGGCTCCGAAGAGTGCGCGCGGATCCAGCGCCGCGCGAGTTACCCGCTCCCCCGCCCACGCCAGCTGGCAGAGAAGCGCGGGGGCATGGCATCCCCTCTCTTTCCGCGTGCCGGACGCGTCTCTAGCGTGAAAGGCATGACCGATGCCGTGGACTACTTCTCTCGCCGTCTCGCCTTCGAGACCGACCCCAGCGATGTCTACGCCGCGCAGAAGGCCGGAGACGACCTGGTGCTCGTCGACGTGCGCGGAGACGACGCATGGGCGCAGGGACGCGTCTCGGGCGCCGTCCACATGCCCTACCGGGAGATCGCCGAACGAGCTCACCGCGAGATCCCGGCCGGCACGCCGGTGGTCGTCTACTGCTGGAGCCCGGGCTGCAACGCCGGGCAGAAGGGCGCGCTCGCGTTCGCGTGGCTCGGATACGACGTCCGAGAGATGATCGGCGGATACGAGTACTGGGTGCGCGAGGGCCAACCCACCGAGAACGACGAGGGGCTCCGCGAGCGGGTCTTCGACCCGACCGTCATGGTGGTCCGCTCTTGAGCCTCGAGAGCGCCCCCACCTGCGGTTAGGCTTCGGGCATGCAGCATCCCCCTCTCGAACCGTTCGCCTCCGGATTCGTGGAGCGACCGGACGGTGCCCGGGTGTACTGGGAGACCTCGGGCAACCCCCGCGGGCGACCCGCGTTGTATCTGCACGGCGGCCCCGGCGGCGGCCTCGGCGCAGGCGGGTATCGGCGGCGCTTCGACCCCGACCTTCACCTCATCGTCGGAATCGACCAACGCGGGTGCGGGCGGAGCGAACCCTGGGCCGCCGACGACCTGTCGAGCCTGCGCCATCAGACGATGGACGACCTGCTCGCCGACATCGAGGCGGTGCGGACGCACCTCGGCGTCGACCGCTGGCTTCTACACGGAGTCTCCTGGGGATCGACCCTGGCACTCGCGTACGCGCTCGAGCATCCCGGCCGTGTCACGGAGATCGTCAATCTCGCCGTCACGACGGGTGCCCGTTGGGAGATCGACTGGATCACCGACGGCATCGCGCCGGTGTTTCCCGAGGCGCACGCACGCCTGCGCGCGCCCCTGCGCGACGACGAGCGCACGATCGAGGGATACGCCCGGCTGCTCACCGACGACTCCCCCGCCGTGCGTCGGCGAGCCGGAGACGACTGGGACGTCTGGGAGGTCGCGCACGTCTCGCTCGGCCCGCTCGCCAAGCCCGGCCCCCTGCACACCGAGCCCCGGCACCGCCGCAACTTCGCCACCCTCGCGACGCACTACTGGGCGAACGATTGCTTCCTCCCCGGTACCGCGTCGATCATGTCCCGCGCGTCCCAGCTCGAGGGCATCCCCGGCGTGCTCGTGCACGGTCGACGCGACATCAGCGGACCGTCGCTGATCCCCTGGCGACTGCATCGCGCCTGGCCCGGATCCCGTCTCGAGATCGTCGAAGAGGACGGCCACGGCGGCCCGCGTAGCGCGCAGATCGCTCAGGATGCCATGGACGGCTTCGCCCGATCCGCTCGGTGACGCTGAGCCGGCGTCGGCGGATGAGATCGGATGACGCCGAACGTCCGACGAGTCAGGCTGTTTCGACGTCCTCGGCGAACCATCGGGCTGCCGAGCCGAAGAACACGGGGTCCGTTCCCGCGGTCTCGTCATCGTCGACGACGTCGCAGACCACGACGGTGACGTTGTCGCGCGTGCCGGCCTCGAGAGCCAGCGCCACGGCAGCGGCTGCCGCCGAACGAGGATCCACCGCTTCGGCCACGAGACGGGCCACATCAGCCTCGGGGACGTAGTCGGTCAGACCGTCGCTGCAGAGCACCCATCGATCGCCGGTTACCGGAGGTCGTTCGGCGACCGAGACGACGTCGCCCTCGGCCCCGCCGAGCGAGGCTGTGATGATGTTGCGCCGCGGGTGTGCCTGAGCGGCCTCGGGGGGAATGATGCCGTGGTCGACGAGCGCCTGCACGTACGAGTCGTCACGGGTCTCGCGCGTGAACTCGCCGTCGCGGAGCAGGTAGGCCCGTGAGTCCCCGGTGTGGGCGAGCAAGAGCTCACCGCTTACGCTGAGGAAGATCCCGGTGAACGTCGTCGCCATGCCCTGCAGTGCAGGATCGCGCTCGACGTGGGCACGGATGTCCCAGTTCGCTTCGCGGATGCGGACCAGAAGGCCGTCGGCATCCATTCCGCCCCCTCGCGTCGCCACGAGACGGTGGAGCAGGGCGGCGGAGGCGAGGTCCCCGGAGGGCCCTCCCCCGACGCCATCGGCCACCGCCGCACCCCAGGACGCCGCAAAAGCGGCGTCCTGGTTGGTGGGACGGTGGGAGCCGGCGTCGGAGACGGCGGCCGCATTCAGCCGGATGGGCACGGGGTCAGCGCGCGAAGTACCCGCGGTAGTACTCGTACACCCAACCGACGATCGCGATGACGAACACCGCAAAGCCGACGGGGACGAGCCAGCTGCCGACCGCGAGGCCGATCACCGCGATCGCGGCGGAGGCCGCGAGCACGATGGGCCACCATGACCACGGGCTGAACTCGCCCATCTCGGGGTCGCCGTCATCGATGTCAGCCGTCAAGGTGTCTTCGGGCAGGTCACCGCGCTGCGCCTTCATGACGCGCGAGATGTAGAACGCGATCATCGACGACATGAGGCCGAGGAAGACGAGCGCGACACTGCCGACCCACTCGACTCCACCGTGCTGGATGAGGCTCCAGACGGTGTAGACGGCGGCGATCAGGAAGCCGAAGACGGCCAGCAGCCACCAGAGTCCAACGTTGGTACGCATTCTTACTTGACCTCTCCGGCCGCAGAGTCGACCACGGGCGCCTCAGGGGCGTCCTTCGCAGGCCCCACACCGACCGGGATGCCGGCCTCGGGGTGGTTCAGGTCGAAGGCGGGACGCTCGCTGCGGATACGCGGGATCGAGGTGAAGTTGTGGCGCGGCGGCGGGCACGAGGTGGCCCACTCCAGCGAGGCACCATAGCCCCACGGGTCGTCGACCGTGACGCGCGGAGCCTTGCGAGCGGTGATCCAGACGTTCAGGAGGAACGGGATCATCGAGGCGCCGAGGATCATCGAGCCCACGGTGGACAGCTGGTTCTCCCAGGTCCATCCGTCCGCGGCGGCGTAGTCGGCGTACCGGCGGACCATGCCGTCGACACCCAGCCAGTGCTGGATGAGGAACGTCATGTGGAAGCCGATGAACAGCATCCAGAAGTGCACCATGCCGAGACGCTCGTTGAGCATCTTTCCGGTCCACTTGGGCCACCAGAAGTAGAAGCCGGCGAACATCGCGAACACCACGGTGCCGAACACGACGTAGTGGAAGTGCGCCACGACGAAGTACGAGTCGGACAGGTGGAAGTCGAGCGGGGGCGACGCCAGGATGACGCCGGTCAGACCACCGAAGACGAACGACACGAGGAAGCCGAGGGCGAAGACCATGGGCGTCTCGAACGTGACCGAACCTCGCCAGAGCGTTCCGATCCAGTTGAAGATCTTCACGCCCGTCGGGACGGCGATCAGCATCGTCATGAGGGCGAAGAACGGAAGCAGCACACCGCCGGTGACGTACATGTGGTGCGCCCACACCGCGACCGAGAGGGCCGCGATGGCGATGGTCGCGTACACGAGCGTCTTGTAACCGAAGATCGGCTTACGGCTGAACACCGGGAAGATCTCGGACACGATGCCGAAGAACGGCAGCGCGATGATGTACACCTCGGGGTGACCGAAGAACCAGAAGAGGTGCTGCCAGAGGAGCACTCCACCGTTCTCGGGGCTGTAGATGTGAGCGCCGAGCACGCGGTCGGCGGCGGCGGCGAAGATCGCGGCGGCCAGCACGGGGAACGCGAGCAGGATCAGGATGCTCGTGATGAGCGTGTTCCACGAGAAGATCGGCATGCGCCACATCGTCATACCGGGGGCGCGCATCGTGAGCACCGTGGTGATGAAGTTGACCGCACCGAGGATCGTTCCGAAACCGCTGATGCCGAGACCGAGCATCCAGAGGTTTCCGCCCACGCCCGGCGAGAAGCTGGCGTTGGCGAGCGGCTGATACGCGAACCACCCGAAGCCGGCCGCACCCTGCGGGGTCAGGAAGCCCGAGACGGCGATCGTCGAGCCGAAGAGGAACAGCCAGAACGCGAAGGCGTTCAGACGCGGGAACGCCACGTCGGGCGCGCCGATCTGCAGCGGCAGCAGCGCGTTGGCGAAGCCGGCGAACAGCGGCGTCGCGAACATGAGCAGCATGATCGTGCCGTGCATCGTGAACAGCTGGTTGTACTGCTCTTTGGTCGGGATGATCTGCATACCCGGCTCGAACAGCTCGGCGCGGATGATCAGCGCCATGACACCACCGAGCATGAAGAACATGACGGAGGCGATCAGGTACATGTACCCGATGGTTTTGTGGTCGGTGGAGGTGATCCACTTGACGACCAGGTTGCCCTTCTGCTCGACACGCGTGGTGCTCAGCAGCGCGGCTTGACGCGGCGGGAGAGTCGTCGGGCGCGAAGGGCCCGTCCCCTGGAGCGGAAGCGTCGTGGCCATGATCACTCGTTCCCTTCGGTACCGGCCGTCGTCAGGTTCTGCAGACGCGACAGGTCGCTGATGTCACCCACGTCGCCGGCACGGCGCAGCGAGTCGAGGTAGTTGTTGTACTCGTCTTCGCTGACGACCTTGACGTTGAAGAGCATGGCGGAGTGGTACTCACCGCAGAGCTCCGCGCACTTGCCCTCGTACGTGCCTTCACGAGTGGGCGTGAACGACCACTCGTTGTCGCGACCGATGTACATGTCTTTCTTGTAGAGGAAGTCGATGATCCAGAAGGAGTGGATGACGTCGCGCGAGCGGAGGTCGATCTTCACCGTCTTGTTCACCGGCAGGTACAGCGTCGGGACGTCCTGGAGGTCGTAACCGTCGGACGTGGCCTTGGCCTGCACACCCATGGAGTACACGGCGTCGGAGTTGTCTTCCTTCGTGCCGTTGTACTGGAAGTCCCATGCCCACTGCTTGCCATAGGCGGTGATGGAGACGTCGGGGTTGTCGTACTGCGTCTCGAGCGTGTTCTGGTCACGCGCCGTGAAGGCGAAGAAGCCCACGACGAGGATCAGCGGCACGACCGTGTAGAAGATCTCGACCGGCATGTTGTAGCGCAGCTGGACCGGGAGCCCGGACTGGCCCTTGCGGCGGCGGTACGCGATGACCGACCAGAGCATGAGACCCCAGGTGATGACACCCACCGCGAGGAGCACGATCCACGAGTTGACCCAGAGACCTGCGACCATGTCGGTGTGGTTCGTGGCGGCCGGGCCGTCATCGACGAAGCCAGGCAGGAAGCCGTGGAGCTGGGTCGTGGTGCAGCCGGAGAGGAGCGCTACGGAGGCGATGCCGAGGGGAAGCGCTGCCCAGCGAAGGCGACGTTTGGAGGGCACAATGCACCTTTCCGGGTCGTGGATGTTGCTCTGACAGTCTAGAGCAACCTCTCACCGTTCTCAGGCCATTCGTCCAGTGCCGAGACATCGAGAACCCCCGGATTCCGCGGTGTGATCCGGGATTCCGGGGGCTCTCGACGTGGCGCCGGAGAACGGCGTCAGGGGGTCAGTGGAAGCTGTCTCCGCACGCGCAGGAACCCTGGGCGTTCGGGTTGTCGATCGTGAAGCCCTGCTCCGAGATCGTGTCCTTGAAGTCGATGTTCGCGCCGTCGAGGTACGGGACGCTCATGTCGTCGACGATCACCTCGACGCCGTCGAAGTCGACGACCTTGTCACCGTCGAGGTAACGCTCGTCGAAGTACAGCTGGTAGATGAGGCCGGAGCAGCCGCCGGGCTGGACGGCGACGCGCAGGCGCAGGTCGTCGCGACCCTCCTGCGACAGCAGGCTCTTCACCTTGTCGGAGGCGGCCGCGGTCAGGCCGACGCCGTGCTCGCGGGTCTCGGCGGAGGACGACAGTGTGGTGTCGGTCATGGCGATGCCCTTCGGGTTGTTCGGTCGCGGGGACGAGTCGAGTCTACGCCCGTCCCGCCCCCGCGGCCTCGATCAGTGCGTCCGCGCGTTGAGGCGGGCCAGCAGCAGCGCCTCCGAGACGAGCGCGTTGCGGAAGGTCTCGAGGTGCAGCGACTCGTTCGGGCTGTGCGCCCGCGCGTGCGGGTCCTCGACCCCGGTCACGAGGATCTGCGCCTCGGGGAACTCGCGGACGAGGTCCGAAATGAACGGGATCGATCCCCCGATGCCGACGTCGACCGAGTCGACGCCGTATCCGTCCGCGAAGGAGGCACGAGCCTCTTCGACGGCCCATCCGCTGGTGTCGACCAGGAAGGAGTCGCCACAGTCGACGTCGGTGAACTCGAGCTGCGCACCGAAGGGGGCGTGCGCGCGCAGGTGCGCCTCGACCGCGGCGAAAGCCTCCTGCGCGTCCTGCCCGGGAGCGACCCGCGCGCTGATGACGACGCTCGTCTGTGGGGAGAGGGTGTTGGATGCCGCCTCGACCGGGGCGGCATCCCATCCGGTGATCGTGATGGACGGCTTGTTCCAGATGCGGCTGAGGATCGAGTCGCGCCCGATCGGGCGCACGCCCTGGAGGAGGCCGGACTCCGCGCGCAGCGTCGCCTCGTCGTAGTCCGGGGTCTCAGCGTCTCGCACCGCGAGGCCCTCGACCGCGACGGCGCCGTCGTCGTCCCACAGGGTCGCGAGGAGCTTGACGGTGGCGAGCATGGCATCCGGGACCGCTCCGCCCATCATCCCGGAGTGGGACGCGTGCTCGAGGGTGCGGACGGTCAGGGTGAAGCGCGCGTTTCCGCGGAGAGAGACGGTGAGGCCGGGGGTGCGCTCGTCCCAGTTGCCCGAGTCGGCCACGACGATGACGTCCGAGCGCAGCACCTCGGCGTTGTCGGCGAGGAACTGGCCGAAGGAGCGCGAACCGTACTCCTCCTCCCCCTCGATGAAGACGGCGAGGCCGAGGTCGAGGTCGTCGCCGAGGACCTCGGACACGGCGCGGATGGCGCCCACGTGGGCCATGATGCCGGCCTTGTCGTCGGCGGCCCCCCGGCCGTAGAGACGCCCGTCGCGGACGGTCGGCTCGAACGGCGGCGAGTCCCAGAGCGCCTCGTCTCCGGGAGGCTGCACGTCGTGGTGCGCGTACAGCAGCACGGTCGGGCGCCCGTTGCGGGCCGCACGGGTTGCGAGCACGGCGGGCTGGCCGAACTCGTCGGTTCCGGGGATCGCCGCGCGCTTGACCTCGACCGCGTCGAAGACGCCGGTGCCCTCGAGGAGGGCGGCCACGGCGTCGGCGCTCTTCACGAGCGCGGACTGGTCGAAGGCCGGCCACGCGATCGAGGGGATGCGAACGAGGGAGCCGAGGTCGGAGAGGGCGGAGGGGATGCCGGCGTCCGCTGCTTTTTGCACAGCGTCCTGCCGGGACAGGTCGAGGGTCATGCGGGTAATCTTAAATCTCCCGATCAGCGAAGCACCGAGGTTTCCCGTGGCCAAGTCCCCCGCACCCGCACCCAACGACACCCCCGTCGAGCCGACGGAGCTCGGTTCGGGCAAGGGCCGCGCGACCCCGTCGCGCGCCGAGCAGGAGGCCGCCCGCAAGCGCCCCCTCGTGCCCGACACCAAAGAGGCCAAGGCCCGCGCACGCGCAGAGCTCGCCGCTCAACGCGAGAAGGCCCGCATCGGCATGGCCGCCGGTGAAGAGAAGTACCTGCCCGTCCGCGACCGCGGCCCGCAGCGCCGCTTCGCCCGCGACTTCGTCGACGCCGGCTGGCACCTCGGCGAGGGCGTGATGCCGTTCATGATCCTCGTCATCGTGGCGACCCTGATCCCCGTGTCGTTCTTCCAGTACTGGTCGTTCGTCGCGCTGTGGATCTTCATCCTCTTCGTCGTCGGCGACATGATCATCACCTCGATCCGCATCAAGCGGGCCGCCAAAGAGAAGTTCGGCGAAGGCCGACTCGAGAAGGGCCTCGGCTGGTACGCCGCGATGCGCACCGTCCAGATGCGCTTCATGCGCCTGCCCAAGGCCCAGGTCAAGCGCGGACAGTACCCGGTCTGACCCGGTCCCTCTTCGACGAAGCGGCGCGCCTTCGGGCGCGCCGCTTCTGCGTGGGCGTGAACGCGCGGCGGAGCCTCAGCGGGCGCGAGCGAGACCGCGGTTGATCTGCCGGGCCCACAGCGGACCGCGGTACAAGAACCCGGTGTACCCCTGCACGAGCGTCGCCCCGGCCGCGAGACGCTCGCGGACGTCGTCGGCGGTCTCCACTCCCCCGGCCGAGATGACGACGAACTCCTCCGGCACCGCGGCGCGCACCAGCCGCAGCACCTCGGCGGCGCGGGCCTTGAGCGGCGCCCCCGACAGTCCACCGGCGCCCATCGCCTCGACCTTCGCGGCATCGGTCGAAAGTCCCGTGCGCGCGATCGTCGTGTTGGTCGCGATGATCCCCGAGAGTCCGGCATCGACGGCGAGACGCGCGATGTCCTGCACCTCGGCGTCATCGAGGTCGGGAGCGATCTTCACGAGCAGGGGCGTGTCGCCCGCGGCATCCCGAACCTCCGTCAGCAACGGACGCAGCGTCTCGACCGCCTGCAGGCCGCGCAGACCGGGCGTGTTCGGCGAGGACACGTTGACGACGAGGTAGTCGGCGAGCGGAGCCAGCAGACGGGCACTGCGGACGTAGTCGGTCGTGGCGTCGTCGACGGCGACCACACGACTCTTGCCGATGTTCACCCCGATGACCGGGCGCCGACGGGCTCGTCGCAGGCGGCGCAGCTTCGCGGCGGCGGCGACCGCTCCGTCGTTGTTGAAACCCATGCGGTTGATCACCGCGCGGTCGGCGACGAGCCGGAACAGGCGGGGCCGCGGGTTGCCGGGCTGCGCGAGGGCGGTGATCGTCCCCACCTCGACGTGACCGAAGCCGAGGGCGCCGAGGCCGCCGACCATCGTGACGTTCTTGTCGAAGCCCGCGGCAACGCCGAACGGCGAATCGAACGTCAGTCCCAGAGCGTGCACGCGCTGCGCGGGCGCGGGGGCCGTGAAGCGACGGACGAGGGATGCCACCGGCTCCACGTCCGCGACACGGATGACGAGGGCGCCGAGATGGTGCGCGAACTCCGGATCGAAGCGGGTCAGGACCGTACGGAAGAGAAGGGGATACATCCCCGCCAGATTACTGGACCGGGTCGGACTCGCCGGCCCGCCCGGAGGAACGCTCCGCGTGGTCGGCGCGCAGCTGCGCGATCGCGGTGTCGAAGTCGTCGAGCGAATCGAACGCCTGGTAGACGCTGGCGAAGCGCAGGTAAGCGACCTCGTCGAGCTCTCGCAGCGGGCCGAGGATCGACAGGCCGATCTCGTTCGCCTCGATCTGCGACGAGCCGGTCTGGCGGATGTTCTCTTCGACCTGCTGGGCGAGCACTGCCAGGTCGCCGTCGGTCACCGGTCGCCCCTGGCACGCCTTGCGGACGCCCGACATCACCTTCTCGCGACTGAACGGCTCGACGACCCCGGAGCGCTTGATCACGTTGAGACTCGCGGTCTCGACGGTCGAGAAGCGCCCCCCGCACTTCGGGCACTGGCGACGGCGACGGATGCTGAGGCCGTCGTCGCTGGTGCGCGAATCGATGACGCGGGAGTCCGGGTTGCGGCAGAAGGGACAGTGCATGACGCCGCCAGACTACGCGTCGAAGCGCGCGGTCACGGCCTCGCCGTGCGCGGGGAGGGCTTCGGCGTGGGCCAGGGTGACGATGGCGTCGCGCACCCGGGCGAGGGCCTCTCGGTCGTACTCGACGACCTGCTGCGGGCGCAGGAAGGTCGCCGCCGACAACCCCGCTCCGTACCGCGCCTGTCCCCCGGTCGGGAGCACGTGGTTGCTGCCGGCGAGGTAGTCGCCGAGGCTGACCGGCGTGTACGGGCCGACGAACACGGCCCCGGCGTTCACGAAATCCTCGGGACGCGGGTCGGCGAGGTGCAGCTCGAGGTGCTCGGGGGCGTAGGCGTTGCTGAACGCGGTCGCCTGGGCGAGGTCGTCGACCAGGACGACCGCCGACTGCGGCCCGTGGAACGCCGCCGTCACGCGCTCGGTGTGGCGGGTCGCGGCGACGCGCTCGGGCAATGCGACCCGGACGGCCTCGGCCAGCTCGACGGAGTCGGTGACCAGCACGGCCGAGGCCTGCTCGTCGTGCTCGGCCTGGCTGACGAGATCGGCCGCGACGAGAGCGGGCACCGCGCTGTCGTCGGCGACGACGAGGATCTCGGTCGCGCCGGCCTCGGAGTCGGTGCCGACGCGGCCGGCGACGGCGCGCTTGGCGGAGGCGACGAAGTTGTTGCCGGGCCCGGTCACGACGTCGACCGGGTCGAGCCCGATCTCGGCCACCCCGTAGGCGAAGGCGCCGATGGCTCCCGCTCCCCCCATCGCGTAGACCTCGGTGACACCCAGGAGCTTGGCGGCGGCGAGGATGACGGGGTGCACGCGGCCGCCGAACGCCGCCTGCGGCGGGGATGCGAGGGCGACCTCGCGCACACCCGCGACCTGCGCGGGCACGGTGTTCATCACCACGCTCGAGGGGTACACGGCCTTGCCACCCGGGACGTAGAGCCCGACGCGTCGCACCGGCTGCCACCGCTGCGTCACGCGCGCACCGTCGCCGAGTTCGGTGACGACCGGGGCGGGGACCTGGGCGGCGGATGCTTTGCGCACGCGCACGATCGCCTCGTCCAGAGCGGCACGGATGCCGGGATCGAGATCGCGCAGTGCCTCATCGAGGTGGTCCGCGGGCACGCGGAGGGCGTGGTCGCTCACCCGGTCGAAACGGGCGGCCTGCTCGCGAAGTGCTTCTTCGCCCCGGCGCGCGACGTCGTCGACGAGACGCGCCGCGGTGGCAAGGGCCTCGTCGCGCGCGGCGTCCGCCCGCGGGACGACGGCCAGGAGCTCGGCCGGCGAGAGCACGCGGCCGCGGAGATCGATCGTGCGAAGCATGTCTTCAAGGCTACCGGCGCCTGCGAGCCGCCTCGCGCGGGGCGGGCGGCTCGCAGGCTCTGCTCAGCCGCGCGTGACGCCGGAGACGTCGTGCAGGTAGCCGATGCGGCCGTCGTCGTGACGGACGACGAACGTCTCACCGCGATCCTCGATCACGAGCGCCCACGCCGTCGGCCCCATCCGGAAGATCGGCGTGCCGTAGTCGTCGACGATCTCGCGCTCCTCGGGAGCCAGCGCCCAGAACGCCTGCGCGTGCGGGTGGTCGTCGTGCGCGGCACGCTGCTCGGCCGTGGGCTCGTCGCCGGCCGGGGCAGCCCAGCGCGAGTGGTCGTCATGAGCGTCCGCGTCGTCACGATCGTCATCGGCGCGCAGCGGCGCGAAGACGTCGGTGTCGTTGGCGTCGGAGTGAGCGGGGAGCACGCTCGTCGCGGGCGCGGGGTCGTGCGCCAGGTCGGTCGAGCCGGTGTAGGTGCCGGGCGTAGGGGCATCCGCGTCGACGTGGGCGCTCGAGTGGGCGGCGGCGGCACGCGCGGAGCCCGGGGTCGAGGGCGTGCGGGGCGTGCGCGGGCGCGCGACGACCGGGCGGATGGGTCGCGCGTTGCGATGAGCGGGGATTTCTTCACGGTCGCGGAAGTCGGCGGAGAATGGCGGGATGAAAGGCGCGAGGACCGTGAGGACCACACCCGCCAGCAGCAGGACGGCCTCGACCCAGATGACCCAGGAACGCGTCCAGACGGTGTTCGAGGCGTACACGGCGACGGCGTCCCACACCCACGAGACCCACACGAGGGCGGAGATCGTGAACGCGACCGAGGCGAACTGGTCGATGCCGAGCGAGCCGACGCGGCGGATGCCCTGCGGGGAGAGGCGACGGAGCACCACCAGTCCCACGGCGACGGTCGGCAGGGCGATCGCGGGGATCCACCACAGGCCCGAGAGCCAGACGTTCGCCCCGCCGATCAGGACGCTCGAACCGGACTCGAGGATGTTAGTGCGGAAGAACGAGACGAGGAACGCGACGACCCAGATGCCGAGCAGGGCGACCTCCCGGACCGAGAACGGACCGACACCGTAGTTCGGGCGGGCGTCACGGCCGTCGACGACGGGACGGCTACCCGTGTGGGCGTTGGCGTGCGCCGCGGCCGGAAGAGAGGCACCGCGGGACCCGGCATCGACGGCGCCGGTGTCGTGGGTGAAGGTGTCGTCCGCGTCGGCGGCGCGATCGCCCGTGCCCTGTCGGCGGGCACCGGTGGGTTCGGAGGGCGCGCTCTCGTCGGCACGGGGGCCGTCGAGGCGATCGGGGTCGGTGGGCGTGAAGCCGTCGTGGGGGGTCGAATCGGTCACGGTGGTCCTTTCGGAGGGCGGCAAGCGCCCGGTCATCCTAACCAGGGGGTGTCCAGAACGAGCTGGGGTTGAAACGCGCCGCGGGGGCGCGCGGGTCAACCGAGGCAGTTCGGGCCGAGGAGGCCCTTGAGCTCGCCGAACAGGTCGGCGGTCACGCGAACGGGCATCGGCACCTCGAACACCTTGGCGGTGCCGCCTTTGTGCAACTTGAGGACGACCTCGGTCGATCCGGAGTGACGTTGCAGCATCTGCGCGAGCTCGCCGACGAGCGCCTCGTTCGCGCGCTGCTCCGGAACGACGAGGGTGAGTCCGCCCGCGTCGTCGAGGCCTTCGAGGTCGGGGGCGAAGGCGCTCTGGGCGTGCAGGTTGAGTCCGTCGTCGCGACGCGAGACGCGTCCGCGGACCACGAGGATCGAATCGCCCTGCAGGATCGGAGCGAATTCCGCGTAGGTCTTGCCCATGAACATCACGGTCACCTCGCCGTTGAAGTCCTCGACGGTGACCATGCCGTAGGGGTTTCCGCTCTGCTTCGCGACGCGGTGCTGCACGCTCGTCAGCAGACCGGCGACCGTCACCTGGTCGCCGTCCTGCACGTCTTCGGAAGCGAGCAGGTCGTGGATCGAGGTGGACGCGTGCTTCGCGAGGGGCACCTCGAGACCGGCCAACGGGTGGTCGGACACGTACAGGCCGAGCATCTCTCGCTCGAACGCCAATTTGTCCTTCTTGGTCCACTCGGGCCGTTCGGGCACCTTGACGACCTGTTGGGGTTCGTCCCACAGCGAGTCGAAGTCGAAGCCGACCTCGCCGTTCGCCTCGCGCTTCTTGTCGATCACGGCGCCCTCGCAGGCGTCTTCGTGCACCTCGATGAGCGCACGGCGCGTGGACCCGAGCGAATCGAACGCCCCGGCCTTGATGAGCGACTCGACGGTGCGCTTGTTCGCCGCGTGCGCGGGGACCTTCGCGAGGAAGTCGTGGAACGACGTGTACTTGGCCTCTTGCCGTGACGCCACGATCCCGTCGACGACGTTGGTGCCCACGTTGCGGACGGCGCCGAGGCCGAAGCGGATGTCTTCGCCGACGGCCGCGAAGTACCGGATCGACTCGTTGACGTCGGGCGGGAGCACCTTGATGCCCATGCGGCGGCACTCGTTGAGGTAGACCGCCATCTTGTCCTTCGAGTCCCCGACGCTCGTGAGCAGGGCGGCCATGTACTCGGCCGGGTAGTGCGCCTTGAGGTAGGCCGTCCAGTACGACACGAGCCCGTAGGCCGCGGTGTGCGCCTTGTTGAAGGCGTAGTCGGCGAACGACTCGAGCACCTTCCAGAGCGTCTGCTGCGCGACGTCGCCGAACCCGCGCTCGGTCATACCGCCGAAGAAGATCTCTTTCTGCTTGTCGAGCTCGCTCTTCTTCTTCTTACCCATCGCGCGACGCAAGAGGTCGGCCTGACCGAGGGTGTACCCGGCGACGCGCTGGGCGACCGCCATCACCTGCTCCTGGTAAACGATCAGGCCGTAGGTGGTGTCGAGGATGTCGGCAAGCGGCTCTTCGAGCTCGGGGTGGATCGGCTCGATCTCCTGCTGCTTGTTCTTGCGCAGCGCGTAGTTGATGTGCGAGTTCACGCCCATCGGGCCCGGGCGGTAGAGCGCGAGCACCGCCGAGATGTCCTCGAAGTTGTCGGGTCGCATGAGGCGCAGGAGCGAGCGCATGGGCCCGCCGTCGAGCTGGAACACCCCGAGCGTGTCTCCACGCGCGAGCAGCTCGTACGACGCCGCGTCGTCAAGGTCGAGGTCTTCGAGCACGAGGGGGTGGCCGCGGTTGGCCTCGATGTTGTCGAGCGCGTCGTTGATGATCGTGAGGTTGCGCAGCCCGAGGAAGTCCATCTTGATCAGACCGAGCGACTCGCACGCCGGGTAGTCGAACTGCGTGACGATCTGGCCGTCCTGCTCGCGGCGCATGATCGGGATGATGTCGATCAGCGGCTCGCTCGACATGATCACGCCGGCCGCGTGTACGCCCCACTGGCGCTTCAGGTTCTCGAGCCCGAGGGCGGTGTCGAACACCGTCTTGGCCTCGGCGTCGGTCTCGATGAGGGTGCGGAACTCGCTCGCCTCTTTGTACCGCGGGTGCTCGGGGTTGAACATGCCGTCGAGCGGCATGTCCTTGCCCATCACGGCCGGGGGCATGGCCTTGGTGAGGCGGTCGCCCATGCTGAAGGGGAAGCCCAGCACGCGACCGGCGTCCTTCAGGGCCTGCTTGGCCTTGATCGTGCCGTACGTCACGATCTGCGCGACGCGCTCGTCGCCGTACTTCTCGGTGACGTACTGGATGACCTCGCCGCGGCGACGGTCGTCGAAGTCGACGTCGAAGTCGGGCATGGAGACGCGGTCGGGGTTGAGGAACCGCTCGAAGATCAGGCCGTGCTGCAGCGGGTCGAGGTCGGTGATCTTCATCGCATAGGCGACCATCGACCCGGCACCCGAGCCTCGGCCAGGACCCACGCGGATCCCGTTGTCCTTGGCCCAGTTGATGAAGTCGGCGACGACGAGGAAGTAGCCCGGGAACCCCATCTGGAGAATGACGTCGGTCTCGTACTCGGCCTGCTTGCGCACGGCGTCGGGGATGCCCCCGGGGTACCGGTCGTCGAGGCCGTTCTCGACCTCTTTGATCATCCAGCTGCCCTCGGTCTCGCCCTCGGGGACGGGGAACCGCGGCATGTAGTTGGCGGAGGTGTCGAACTCGACGTCGCAGCGCTCGGCGATCAGCAGCGTGTTGTCGCACGCCTCGGGGTGGTCGCGGAACACCTGGCGCATCTCGGCGGGCGACTTGACGTAGTAGCCGTCGCCGTCGAACTTGAAGCGCTTCGGGTCGTCGAGCGTCGAGCCCGACTGCACGCACAACAGGGCGGCGTGACTCGTCGCGTCGTGCTGGTGCGTGTAGTGGAGGTCGTTCGTGCCGAGCAACGGGATGCCGAGGTCCTTCGACAGCTTCAACAGGTCGCCCATGACGCGCCGCTCGATCGAGAGACCGTGGTCCATGATCTCGGCGAAGTAGTTGTCTTTGCCGAAGATGTCCTGGAACTCGGCGGCCGCGGCCCGGGCAGCCTCGTACTGCCCGAGGCGCAGGCGCGTCTGCACCTCGCCGGAGGGACACCCGGTCGTCGCGATCAGGCCCTTGCTGTAGGTCTGCAGCAGTTCGCGGTCCATGCGGGGCTTGAAGTAGTAGCCCTCCATGCTCGCCTTGGACGACAGGCGGAAGAGGTTGTGCATGCCCTGCGTGGTCTCGGACAGCAGGGTCATGTGTGTGTACGCGCCCGAACCCGAGACGTCGTCGCTCTGCTGCTCGGGAGTACCCCAGCGGACACGGGTCTTGTCGGAACGGTGGGTTCCGGGGGTGACGTACGCCTCGATGCCGATGATCGGCTTGATGCCGGCGTCTTTCGCTGTCTTGTAGAACTCGTAGGCCGCGAACGTGTTTCCGTGGTCGGTCACGGCGATGGCCGGCATGCCCTGTTTGACGGCCTCTTGGACCATCGGACCGATGCGGGCCGCGCCATCGAGCATCGAATACTCGCTGTGCACGTGAAGGTGAACGAAGGAGTCAGCTGCCACGGGTCGAGTCTACGTTCGGCCTCCGACATCGACCGCTGAAGTTCGCAGCCCGCGCCCAGTTCGACGCGCCGACCCGGGCGCGTCGCCGGGTCGTGGCATCCCCTCCGCCGATCGTCGCGGAGGGGCGCCCTCAGGCCCCGTCGCCGAGCAGCTCGAGGGCGTGCGCCAGATCCGCCGGGTAGGGCGATTCGAACTCGACCCATTCCCCCGTGCCGGGGTGCGTGAACGCCAGGCGATGCGCGTGCAGCCACTGCCGCGTCAGCCCGAGGCGTGCGGACAGGGTCGGGTCCGCGCCGTACAGCGGGTCTCCGGCGCAGGGGTGCCGGTGCGCCGCCATGTGCACGCGGATCTGATGAGTGCGGCCGGTCTCGAGGTGGATCTCGAGCAGAGAGGCGCGAGGGAAGGCCTCGAGCGTCTCGTAGTGGGTCAGCGAGTCCTTGCCGTCCGGGGTCACGGCGAACTTCCACGAGTGGTGCGGATGCCGCCCGATCGGCGCGTCGATGGTGCCGGCGAGCGGGTCCGGGTGCCCCTGCACGACAGCGTGGTAGATCTTGTCGACCTCGCGCTCTTTGAAGGCGCTCTTGAGCAGCGTGTACGCGCGCTCGGTCTTGGCGACCACCATGAGCCCGCTCGTCCCCGCGTCGAGGCGGTGCGCGACGCCGCGCCGCTCGGCGGGGCCGCTCGTGGCGATGCGAAATCCGGCCGCGGCGAGGGCCCCGAGCACGGTCGGACCGTCCCACCCCACGGAGGGGTGCGCGGCGACGCCCGCGGGCTTGTCGACCACGACGATGTCGTCGTCGTCGTGCACGATCCCGAGGTCGGGGACCGCGACCGGCACGATCTCGGGTTCGCGCTTGGGCTCCCACTCGACGTTCAGCCAGGTGCCGGCGCGCAGACGATCGGAGCGCCCGGCCACCCGACCGTCGACGCTCACCCCGCCCGCGTCGGCGACCTCGGCCGCGAACGTGCGGGAGAACCCGAGCATCTTGGCCAGACCCTGGTCGATACGCGTCCCGTCGAGCCCGTCGGGGACGGGCAGGCTCCGCGACTCCATGTCAGCGGGCGCCCGGGTCGGCCGGAGCATCGACCGCGCCGTCGGCGGACTCCGCCGCGGCTCGGGACGCCTTGGTCTCGCGCGAGCCGTCGAGCTTCAGCCCGAACAGCACGAGGACCGCCACCGAGATCATCATCGTGACGATGAACATGTCGGCGACGTTGTAGATCGCGGGCATCATCCAGGGTGTCGAGATGAAGTCCACGACGTGCCCCACGGGGAAGCCGGGTTCGCGGATGAGGCGGTCGGTGAGGTTGCCCAGCACACCGCCGAGGAGCAGCCCCAGAACGACTGCCCACAGACGCGAACGCACGCGACGGACGCCGAGGTAGACGATCACGCACGCGACGACCGCGAGGGCGATCGTGAACACCCACGTGACGCCCTCGCCGAGCGAGAACGCCGCACCGGGGTTACGGACGAGATAGAACTGCAGGAAGTCGCCGATGATCGGGACCACGCGCTCCGAGGGGAGAGCGGCGATCGCGGCGTTCTTCGCAAACTGGTCGGCGGCCAGCACCAGCACCGCGAGAATCGCGATGGTGACGCCGGCCGCCGCCGTACGCAGAGGAGGTCGACTGCGCAAAGAGTCGGCCTACAGACCGATCGCCGACACCGGCGTCGAGCCCGAGGACGTCGCGGTGGTGTCGAGGTCGCGGAGCTGACCCTCGATGTACGAACGCAGCTGCGAGCGGTAGTCGCGCTCGAAGTTGCGCAGCTCGGTGATGCGACCCTCGAGCGTGGTGCGCTCCTTCTCGAGACGGGCGCGCTCTTCGCGGCCCTTCTGCTCGGCCTCGGCGACAATGGATGCCGCCTGGGCCTGCGCCTCGCCGATGAGCTGGTCGCGCTGGGCCTTACCCTCGGCGACGTGCTCGTCGTGCAGACGCTGCGCGAGCTCGATGATGCCGGCGCTCTGGGCGGCGGGCTCGGCGTCGTGCGACGGGGTGGAGGCGACGGGTGCCGGAGCGGGCGTCTCGGCGACGACCGGCTCTTCGACCTTGGGGGCCTCGGCGGGGGCTTCGGCGGCGGCCGGAGCGGCCTCGCCGGACTCGTACGCCGCGAGCTTGGTCTTCAGCTCTTCGTTCTCGGCGATCGTCTTGCGCCACTCGACGACGATCTCGTCGAGGAAGTCGTCGACCTCGTCGGGGTCGAAACCCTCCTTGAAGCGCACGTGCTGGAACTGCTTGGTGACGACGTCATCGGGGGTCAGTGCCATGGTGTTTCCTCTTTCGAGAGCTCTGATGTCGGAACTGTGGGGGTGTCGCACCGGGGCGTACCGCTTCGGAACAGCATAGCCGCCGCCCTCCGCCGGTGTCGAAGATCACGGGTGAAGAAGCGGCGGCGGGGCGTCACACGGCCGCGAGGGACCGCGTCACGCTCAACAGCATGAAGCAGACGAACATCACGATCGCGAAACCGAAATCGATCGCGATCCCCCCGATGCGCAGGGGGGGGATGAAACGACGGATCAGCTTGATGGGCGGGTCCGTCACGGTGTAGACGATCTCTGCCAACACGAGGGTGACGCCGCGAGGGCGCCACTCCCGGTTGAACATCGGGATGTACTCGAGCACGAGGCGCGCGAGAAGCAGCACGATGAAGATGAACAGGACCGCACTGAGGATGGAGCCGACGAGGCTCAGAACGGCCACTGTTACTGGGACGCGAAGGGCGCAGCCTCGGGATCGGCCTGCGCGATCGCACCGTCGCCGGAGACGGCGATGTTCTCGGGCGAGAGCAGGAACACCTTGCTCGTCACCCGCTCGATGCGTCCGTACAGCCCGAGCGAGAGTCCGCTCGCGAAGTCGATCAGGCGACGCGCGTCGG
The DNA here is from genome assembly GCF_041079455.1 of Microbacterium sp. 16-032. Taxonomy (NCBI): domain Bacteria; kingdom Bacillati; phylum Actinomycetota; class Actinomycetes; order Micrococcales; family Microbacteriaceae; genus Microbacterium; species Microbacterium sp. 16-032. Next base: position 90,044 of record NZ_JBFYGQ010000002.1, read on the forward strand.
CGTCGCTCATCTGCGACAGGTTGATGATGACCGGGATTCCCTCGCGGAAGTTCTCGGCGATCGTCTGCGCGTCGCGATACTGCTTGGGGTGCACCGTGAGGATCTCACTCACGGGTCCGGCCGCGGGCTGGCGCACCACGGCGGGACGGTGCAGGGGGGTCACCGGCGCGGCCTTCTCGAGGGGAGCAGCAGCTGTGGGCTGCTTGCGCGCGATGGGCTGCGGCGCCGTCTCCTCATAGGTATCTTCCTCGTCGGCGAGGCCCAGGTACACCATCGTCTTCTTGAGGGGGTTCGACATCGCATCCTCCGTTCGCTCGTCTGGTCCGAGGCTAGTCGCGCGGGGGCCTCGGGCCCGTGATTGCGGAGCCGATCCGCAGGTGTGTCGCGCCCATTGCGATCGCCTCGGGGAAATCGCCGGTCATGCCCGCCGAGATCCACCGCGCGTCGGGGACGACGGAGCGCACCGCGTCGGCGCAACGGTGCAGTCGCTCGAACGCGCGAGCGGGTTCTTCGTCGAGTGGAGCGACGGCCATCACCCCGCGCAGCCGCAGGGTCGACAGCCCCGCCACGTGGGCGGCCAGTTCTTCGACGGCGTCGGGGACGACTCCCCCGCGACCGGGATCGTCGGTGAGGTTCACCTGCACGAGGACGTCGAGGAGGTCGCCCTCGGCGCCGGCGGTGTGCAGCGCGTCGGCGATGCGGGATCGGTCGATCGAGTGAACGGCATCCGCTCCCGCCCGCACCGCGCGCGCCTTGTTGGTCTGGGCCTGGCCGATGAAGTGCCAGGTGAGATCCGCGAGCCCGTCGAGCTCCGCGCGTTTGGCCGTGAGTTCCTGTTGCCGGTTCTCGCCCACGTGCCGGACTCCCAGCGCGTGCAGTTCGGTGACGAGTGATGCCGGGTGGAATTTCGTGACCACGATGCGGGTGATCTCGCCGGGGTCGCGGTGCGCGGCGCGGGCGGCGTCTCGGATGCGCTCGTCGACGGCGGCGAGTCGCTCGGCAAGGGCGGTGTCCATGCTGCTCCTTCGACGACGAGAGCGGGCCCGGTGGACACCGGACCCGCTCGTCGTACCGTTGGTTCTTACTTCAGGAAGTCGGGCACGTCGAGGTCGTCGTCGGCGTAGCCGCCGTCGTACGAGGTCTCGGGCACGCGGGCCGTGACGGGTGCCGGCTCGGGGCGACGCTCGGGAGCGCGCTCGGTCGCCGCCTTCTGCTCCTCGGCCGCGTCGAGGTCGCGGGCGACGTCGTCGGCGGGGATGACGGGCACGACGGGCGCCGAGACCGGGCGCTGGGCGCCGACCGCGTCGATCCGAAGCGAGGGCTCTCCCCCATCGAAACCGGCGGCGATGACGGTGACCCGCACCTCGTCGCCGAGCGTGTCGTCGATGACCGTACCGAAGATGATGTTGGCCTCGGGGTGCGCGGCCTCCTTCACCAGCTGGGCGGCGTCGTTGATCTCGAAGATGCCGAGGTTCGAGCCACCCTGGATCGACAGCAGCACGCCGTGCGCACCCTCGATCGAGGCCTCGAGGAGCGGGGACTCGACGGCGAGCTCGGCGGCCTTGATCGCACGGTCGGCGCCGCGGGACGAGCCGATGCCCATGAGTGCGGAGCCGGCCCCCTGCATGACCGACTTGACGTCGGCGAAGTCGAGGTTGATGAGACCGGGGGTCGTGATGAGGTCGGTGATGCCCTGGACACCGGCGAGCAGCACCTGGTCGGCCGTCGCGAACGCCTCGATCATCGAGATGCCGCGGTCGCTGATCTCGAGCAGGCGGTCGTTCGGGACGACGATGAGGGTGTCGACCTCTTCTTTCAGGCGCTGGACCCCGCCCTCGGCCTGGCTCTGGCGACGACGGCCCTCGAACGAGAAGGGCTTGGTCACGACACCGATGGTCAGGGCGCCGATCGACTTGGCGATCTTGGCGACGACGGGGGCGCCGCCGGTGCCGGTTCCGCCGCCCTCACCCGCGGTGACGAAGACCATGTCGGCGCCGCGGAGCGCCTCTTCGATCTCTTCGGCGTGATCCTCGGCGGCGCGTCGGCCGACCTCGGGATCGGCGCCGGCGCCGAGGCCGCGGGTGAGCTCACGACCGACGTCGAGCTTGACGTCGGCGTCGCTCATCAGCAGCGCCTGCGCGTCGGTGTTGATCGCGATGAACTCCACGCCGCGAAGGCCGAGCTCGATCATGCGGTTGACAGCGTTGACGCCGCCCCCGCCCACACCGACGACCTTGATCACGGCGAGGTAGTTCTGGTTGTGGCTCATGCCGGCCTCCGTTTGTCCCCGAACCCGAAACTTTAAACCTCATGTTGAGGGTTAAAGAATTGCCCGGTATGCAATTCCTTAGCTCGAAGGTAGGCGGCGGATCCGACCCCGCCCGCCCGACACGCGGCGTGTTGGAACATCGCCTCGAAGATCAGCGGACGACGCCCGCCTCGGGCGACGTCACGTCGTACTCCTTGGCCTTGTCCGGCGGGCTCTTCTGCATCAGGCGGTCGAGCACCACCGCCTTCTCGGCCGAGCGGTCGGCGCTCCCCCACACGACCTTCGACCCCGACGCGCCGAGCGTCAGCGTCACGTCGTCGGGCGTCGAGGCCGATACGGCCGTCACCTGCGCCCGCACGGCATCCGGCAGGGAGCGCACCACGCGACCCGCGGCGCGGAAGGCCGCCGAATCCGTTCCGCCGGCGATGTCGAGCACGGGCTGACCGGCTGGGGCGTCGGGCGTCGTCGACAGCGCCACCCCGGCGGCATCCACCACCGTGAAACCCGCCGCGGACTGCATGGCGCCGATAGGGGTCCGCTCGACGATGCGCACCACGAGGTCGTGGGGCGGGCGCGCCTCGAGGGTGTACGACTCCACGAGCGGGAAGCGCACGAGCGCCGCCTTCACGGCGCTGTCGTCGACCATCGCGAGCGGGACGCCGACCTGGTCGCCCAGGGCGGCGGACACCGCCGCCGGGTCGAGCTGCGAGGTGCCGACCACGTCGATCTTCTCGACGGCGAAGAGCGGGCTGTACGCCACGCCCGCCGTACCGAGGCCCATGACGAGGAACGCCGAGATCACACCGATCCAGATGTTCCGACGACGCCGCTGGCGCACCGTGAAGCGGCGCACCTCCGCGGAGAGCGCCCGCCGCCGGGCCCGCGAGGCCCGCCACACATCGCGCAGCCCCGCTCCCCCGGCATCCGGATCCTCCGCGGCGAAGCCGCCGTCGAGCGGACGCGCGCGGGTGTCGACCGCGGAGGTGTCGTCGACGGATGCCGTCTGCCGGGGCATCGAGGCCCGAGCAGCCTTCGCACGGCGAGCGGACTCCGGCGAGGACGGCAGGGGCGACGGCCGCTCCACGGTCAGACCGCCGCGGCCTCGGTGCGGGACAGCGCCTCGAGCACCTGGGGGATGATCTGGTAGACGTTGCCGCATCCGAGGGTGATGACGTAGTCACCCGGTCGGGCGATCCGAGCCGTGTAATCGGCCGCCGCCTGCCAGTCGGGGACGTAGTGCACGTGGGACGGATCGGCGAACGCGCCGCTGACGAGCTCTCCGGTGACCCCGGGCACCGGGTCTTCACGGGCCCCGTACACGTCGAGCATGACGGTGTGGTCGGCGTGCGACTCGAGCACCTCGGCGAACTCGCGGTACATCTCCTGCGTGCGCGAGTACGTGTGGGGCTGCTGGATCGCGATGATGCGCCCCTCGCCGACGACCGTTCGCGCCGCGGACAGCGCCGCAGCGACCTCGGTCGGGTGGTGCGCGTAGTCGTCGTACACGCTGACGCCCTGCTGCACGCCGTGCAGCTCGAAACGGCGGACCGTGCCGCCGAAGCCCTCGACCGCGCGTGCCGCATCGGACAGCGAGTGCCCGAGCACGCGCAGCACGGCGACCGCGCCGGCGGCGTTGACCGCGTTGTGGGCGCCCGGCACCCGCAGGTGCACGTCGACGCTCTCGCCGTCGGCGGAGAGGGTGAAGGCGACGGGTCCGTCGGTGCGGATGCCGCTGAGGCGGAGGTCGGCTGCGGCGTCCTCGCCGAACGTGACGACGTTCGCGTGGGTGATGCGCTCGCGCACGGAACGCGCGCCGGGATCGTCGGCCGAGATCACGACGGCCTCACGGGCGGCGTTCGCGAAGCGGGCGAAGGCCGCGTCGAAGGCGTCGCGCGAGCCGTAGTGGTCGAGGTGGTCGGGGTCGACGTTGGTGATGAGCGCGACCGAGGTGTCGTAGAGCTCGAACGTGCCGTCGGACTCGTCGGCCTCGATCACGACGAGGTCGTCGGAGCCGGTTCCGCTGGACGCGCCGAGGTCGGCGATGACACCGCCGTTGACGAAGGTCGGGTCGACCTCGAGGGCGCGCAGGGCGGTCACGATCATGCCGGTCGAGGTGGTCTTGCCGTGGGCACCCGCGACCGAGACGAGGCGACGACCGCCGATGAGCCAGTGCAGCGCCTGCGAGCGGTGGATCACGTGCAGCACGCGCTCTTTGGCGGTGACGAACTCGGGGTTCTCGGGCCAGATCGCACCCGTGTGGACGACGGTGTCGGCGTCGCCCAGGTGGGCGGCGTCGTGCCCGACGTGCACGGTCGCGCCGCGGGCGGCGAGGTCGCGCAGGGCGGCACTGTCGGAACGGTCGGAGCCGGAGACCCGGATACCGCGGTCGAGGAACATGCGGGCGAGTCCGGACATGCCCGATCCCCCCACGCCGATGAAGTGCGCGGAGGTGATGGTCTCGGGGATGGGGAGGCTCAGGTCGGGTCTGATCATGGCGTCTGCGAGTTTACGTCGCCGATCCTGCGCGTCGGCCCCGGCGCGCTGGGGGCGCGGCCGACGGAGCCTCGGCGAGCGGACGCGCCGCGACGGGACCGTGCGCGGCTCAGCGGTCGAGAGCCCGGTCGACGAGGGCGATCACGTTCTCGGTCCCGGTCCGGATGCCGGTGCGCGCCGCCGCATCGCGCATCGCGGTCCGCCGGTCCTCGTCGGCGAGCAGCGGGACGATCTCGGCGCGGACCCGGTCGGGCGTGAGATCGGCGTCGGCGATGAGCAGCGCGGCCCCGGCACGGACGGCCGCGGCGGCGTTCAGGCTCTGCTCGCCGTTGCCGACCGCGTAAGGCACGTACACGGCGGGGATGCCGAGGGCGTTGATCTCACTGACGGTCGCGGCACCCGAGCGCGACACCACGAAGTCGGCGAGAGCGAAGGCGAGGTCCATGCGGTCCACGTACCGGACGACGGCATAGCCCTCGACGCCCGGATCGGGCAGGTCGGAGTTCTGTCCCGTCACGTGCAGCAGCTGCCAACCGGCGTCGAGGACGTCGCGCCAGGCCCCGCCGAACGCGGTGTTCAACCGCAGCGCACCGAGCGACCCCCCGAACACCAGCAGCGTCGGCTTCTGCGCGTCGAGCCCGAAGTGCGCGGCGGCCTCCGCACGCAGAGCGGGGGCGTCGAGCTCGACGATCTCGCGGCGAAGCGGCATCCCGACCTCTCTCGCACCGCGCAGCGGGGTGCCTTCGAAGGCGACGCCGACGCCCGCGGCGCCCCGCGCCCCCAGCACGTTCGCGAGTCCCGGCTTGGCATTGGCCTCGTGCACCACGAAGGGGACGTGCTCGCGGCGGGCCGCGACGTAGGCGGGCGCCGCCGCGTACCCCCCGAAACCGACGACGACGTCGACCCCGCGCGAGCGGATGAGTCGGCGCACGTGCGCGACGGCGCGCAGGAAGCGCACCGGGAACGCCGCGGCGGCCCCGTTGGGGCGTCGTGGGAAGGGGACCTTCGCGACGGTGAGCAGTTCGTACCCACGCAGCGGGACGAGACGCGACTCGAGGCCCTCTCGCGTGCCGAGCACGAGCACGTCGGCCGAGGCGTCGCGGGCGCGCAGTCCGTCGGCGACCGCGAGCAGGGGGTTCACATGCCCGGCGGTGCCGCCGCCGGCGAGGAGGTAAGTCGTCACCGTTCGACCCTAACCAGGTCGGGCGGTGCTCCGTCGCCGCCCCCGAGCGTCAGCCGCGCGGTCGACGGGCGGATGCCGCGGCCCGCCGCGCCGCCCGCGGAGGCGTCTCGCCCGCCGCGCGACGGTCGGGAAGCGTCCGCGCGCACGACAGCAGCACACCGCACCCGATCAGCACCGACAGCAGCGAGGTTCCGCCCTGCGACATGAACGGCAGCGGCACACCGAGAACTGGGAACACGCGGAGAACGACCGCGACGTTGATCATGGCCTGACCGACGATCCAGATGGTCACGCCGCCCGCGACGATCCGGACGAAGGGGTCGTCGGTGCGGCGGATGATGTGGAAGGCGCCGACCGCGAACAGACCGAAGAGGGCGAGGACGACGATGCAGCCGATCAGCCCCATCTCCTCCCCCACGATCGCGAAGATGTAGTCGTTCGCCGCGGCGGGGAGCCAGTCGTACTTCTCGGCCGAGTTGCCCAGGCCCACACCGAAGATCCCGCCCGCGGCGAGCCCCCAGATGCCGTGCAGCGGCTGGTAGCAGTCGCCGAGGTAGTTGGCGATGCAGTCCTGGTCGAGGAAGCTCATGATGCGGCGCATGCGGTCGGCGCTCGTGATGGCGAACAACGCGATCGCGCCGAGGGCCGCGAGGGCCGGCAGCACGAAGATGCGCAGCTTCACCCCCGAGAAGAACAGCGCCCCGAGCAGGACGAGAACGAGGATCATCGTCGTACCCAGGTCTTTTCCGCCCATGACGGTGGCGACCACGAGGGCGAAGACCGGAACGATCGGGATGAACACGTGTCGCCAGTCGCCCAGCAGCGTCTGCTTGCGGTACAGGACGTAGCCCAGCCACAGCGCGAGAGCGAGCTTGAGGAACTCGGCCGGCTGCGCCTGGATGCCCGCGATGCTGATCCAGTTGCGGTTACCGTTCGCCGAGATGCCCAGCGGCGTGAACACGAGCAACTGGAAGAGGGTCGCCAGGATCAGCGCCGGCCACGCCATGCGCTTCCAGAAGCGCAGCGGAGCACGGCTGAGCACGAACATCAGGGGGATGCCGATGACGGCGAAGACGGCCTGCTTGAGGACATGGTCGAAGGGGCTCTGCGCGCCGTCGAGCGCCGAGGTGGCCGACAGCACCATGACCAGGCCGAACCCGGTGAGCAGGAGCGCCGCCGAGGTGATGAGCAGGAACTCGCTGGGCACGGGCCGGAATGCCCTGCCCAGAGACACGCGGGCGGCGAGGCCGACGCGAGCGGGCTCATCGGGGCTCTGCCGCGGCCGAGGTGCCGTCGTGGTCACGCGAGTCCCCTCAGTCGTGCGGTTGAGATTCTCCGTCTCGGCCCGCGATCCACGCCCGCACCGCCTCGGCGAAGCGGTCGCCGCGGTCGGAGTAGGACGAGAACTGATCGAAGGACGCCGCCGCGGGAGCGAGGAGAACGGTGTCTCCCTCCCGGGCCACACCCGCCGCCAGTTCGACGACCTGGGCCATGACGTCTTCAGTCTCAGCGTGGTCGACCTCGAACAGCGGCACCGCCGGGGCGTGTCGCCCGAACGCCGCCACGATCTCGTCACGCTCGGTGCCGATCACGATCGCGGCCCGCACCGAAGCGCCCCGAGCGCGCACGAGGTCGCTCAGGTCGACGCCCTTGAGCAGACCGCCGACCACCCACACCGCGCCGGGGTACGCCGCGAGCGACGAGGCCGCCGCGTGCGGGTTCGTCGCCTTCGAGTCGTCGACCCAGGTGACTCCGAGGTGCGCCCCGACGACCTGGATGCGGTGCGGGTCGAGCCGGAAGCGTTCGAGCGTGTCGTGGATGTGCGCGGGCGTGGCCCCGAGGGAGCGTGCGAGGGCCGAGGCAGCGAGGATGTTCGCGACCATGTGGGGAGCCGCGAGGCCGCGCCGGGCGAGGTCCGCCACCGTCGTCAATTCGAGGGCCGAGGTGGCGCGCTCTTCGAGGAAGGCCCGATCGACGAGGATGCCGTCGACCACACCGAGATCGCTCGGACCGGGAACCCCCAGGTCGAAACCGATGGCGCGCGCGCCCTCGACGACCTCGGCGTCTTCGACCATCTCGCGGGTCGCGACGTCGGCCTTGTTGTAGACGCAGGCCACGCGCGTGCGGGCGTAGACGCCGGCCTTCGCCGCGCGGTACGCGTCCGCGCCGCCGTGCCACTCGAGGTGGTCGTCGGCGAGGTTGAGGCAGACGGCCGCGTGCGGCGAGAGGGCGTCGGGTCCGGACTGCTGGTTCAGGTACCAGAGCTGGTGGCTCGAGAGCTCGACGACGAACACGTCGAACCCACCCGGGTCGCGCACGGCGTCGAGCACGGGAGTGCCGATGTTGCCGACGGGAACGGCCCGCTGACCCGCCGTCATGAGCATCTCGGCGGTCAGACGCGTGGTGGTGGTCTTGCCGTTCGTCCCGGTGATGAGCACCCAGTCGGCGGGGCGCCCGTCCGGACGGACCACCTTGTCACGGACGCGCCAGGCGAGCTCGACGTCGCCCCACAGCGCGATGCCCCGCTCCTGCGTCCACGCGATCACGGGGTGGTGCGGGGGGAAGCCGGGGGATGTCACGACCACCTCGGGCGCGAAGTCCGCCATCTCTGCGGGCACGGTGTCGAGCGGACCCTCGTGCAGGCGCACGCCCAGAACCGGGAGCAGGCGCGAGTACTCGGCATCCGCTCTCTCCGTCACCACGAGCACCTCGGCGCCGAGCTCGGCGAGGGTGTCGGCGACCGAGAAGCCGGTGACCGACAGGCCGAGGACGACGACGCGCAGGCCCTTCCAGTCGGCGTGCCAGCTGGTCAGGGTGGAGAGGTCGGTCATACGCGGGACAGCCATTCGACGTAGAAGAATCCGATGCCCGAGACGGCGAGGAGACCGGCGATGATCCACATGCGCACGACGATGGTGACCTCGGGCCACCCGCGCATCTCGAGGTGGTGGTGCAGGGGGCTCATGAGGAACAGGCGCTTGCCCCGGGTCACCTTGAAGTAGGCCCGCTGAAGGATGACCGATCCCGAGGCGATCACGTAGACACCGGCGATGAGGATGAGGAGGAGCTCGGTGCGGGTGAAGATCGCGAGGGCGGCGATCACCCCACCGATCGCCATCGACCCGCAGTCGCCCATGAAGACCTTCGCCTTGGGGGCGTTCCACCAGAGGAATCCGACCAGGGCGCCGACGAACGACGCCCCCACGATCGCCAGGTCGAACGGGTCGCGCACGGCGTAGCAGCCGGCTTGCACGGTCGGGTCGAGGACATCGGCGCAGACCTGCTTGTTCTGCCAGAACGCCATCAGGCTGTAGGCGCCGACGACGAAGATGCCCGAGCCCGCGGCGAGGCCGTCGAGGCCGTCGGCCACGTTGACGGAGTTCGAGGTGGCCGTTCCGATCAGCGAGATCCACGCTAGGTACAGCAGCCACCCGAGGATCGGGCCGAGCGCGAAGAACGACAGCAGCTGGATGTCACGGAACACCGAGACGTACCCCGAGGCGGCGGTCTGCCCGACGGTGTTGGGGAAGTTCAGGGCGACGATGGCGAACGGCACCGCGACGATCACCTGACCGGCGATCTTGCGCCATCCCGAGAGCCCCAGGCTGCGCTGCTGGCGGATCTTCATGTAGTCGTCGATGAAGCCGACGACACCGAAACCGAGCATGAGCCAGAGAACGAGGAGTCCCGAGACGGTCGGGGGGTTGTTCCCGGCGTACGAGCCGATGAAGTATCCGACCATCGTGCCGAGGATGAAGATCGTTCCGCCCATGGTGGGCGTGCCGCGCTTCGCACCGTGCGAGGGGTTGTGCACGTTCTCGGGGGTGCGGATGACCTGCCCCCAGCCCCACTTGCGGAACCAGCGGAGGAAGACCGGGGTGAGGAAAAGGGTGAAGGCGAGCGAGATCGCAGCCGAAGTCAGAAGTGATCTCACGCGAACAAGTCTCCCAGACGGTCGCCGAGGTGCCGGAGCCCCGCCGAGTTGGACGACTTCACCAGCACGCGATCACCGTCGCGCAGTTCGGTCGAAAGGTAGTCGTAGGCCGCGTCGGCGTCGGCGAAGAAGACCGCCTCGCCGTCCCACGAGCCCTGGGAGATCGCCTCGAGGTACATGCGGCGCGCCTCGGGGCCGATCACGACGATGCGCTGGATGCGCAGGCGCACGGCCAGAAGACCGACCCGGTCGTGCTCCTCGTCGGCGTACTCCCCCAGCTCGCTCATCGCACCCAGCACGGCGACGGTGCGCTCGTCGGGGCCGGTGATCTGCGCGAGGGTGCGCAGAGCTGCGGCCATCGAGTCGGGGCTGGCGTTGTACGCGTCGTTGATGATGCGCACGCGATCGGAGCCGAGGGGCTGCATGCGCCAGCGCTCGGCGATCTCGACGGTCTCGAGGCGCGCGATCGCGTCGGCCGCGGGCACGCCGAGGGCGGTGGCGGCGGCCAGGGCCGCGAGGGCGTTCATCACGTGGTGCTCGCCGAGCACCCGCAGGGTGAGGGTGAAGGGTTCTCCGTCGACCAGCAGATCGGCGCGGGTGCCGGATGCCGACACCTCGACGTCGACGGCCCGGACCTCGGCCCGCTCGCCCCGACCGAACCACCGCACGTCCTGCCCGCGCTCGCGCGCGATCGGCTCCATCGCCGAGACGCGGGGGTCGTCGGCGTTGAGCACCGCGAGGCCGCCCTCGCGGGTCGCCTTCACCAGCTCGCTCTTGGCGTGGAACGTCGACTCGATGCCGCCGAAGCCGCCGGCGTGGGCCATGCCCACCATGAGCACGACGCCGATGTCGGGGGTGACGAGCCCGGCGAGGTGGGCGATGGCCCCGGGGGCGCTCGCGCCGAACTCGCTCACCAGGAAGCGGGTGCCCTCGGTGACGCGCAGCATCGTGAGGGGGGCGCCCACCTCATTGTTGAACGAGGCGCGCGGCGCCACCGTCTCGCCCTCGTCCTCGAGGATGCGGGCGAGGAGGTTCTTGGTGGTCGTCTTGCCGTTGGATCCGGTGATGCCGACGATCTTGAGCTCGCCGGTCTCGCGAACCCGAGCCACCACGTCGCGGGCCAGGTCGCTGAGGGCGGCCACGGCATCCGGAACGACGATCTGACTCACGGCGTCGTCGAGCTCGCGTTCGACGATCGCGAGGGCGGCTCCCCGCTCGACGGCGGTGCCGACGAAGAAATGACCGTCGGTGGTCTCACCGGGCTTGGCGACGAAGATCCCGCCGGGTTCGATCAGGCGCGAGTCGGTGTCGACGAGGCCCGAGACCCGAGTGTCGGGGGTGTCGTCGCCGCGGACGACGAGGCGCCCGCCGAGCACGTCGGCAAGGTGGGAGAGGCTGCGGGAGATCATTGCTGTGGGACGCCCTTTCCGGTCGCATTCGTTACCGAGACGAGACCGAGACGGGCTCTTTCTCAGCCGAACTTGGGCAGTTCGGGGGTCGTGGTTCCGGAGGGGATCACCCGGTAGGACTTGAGAACCTGGGTGAGGGCCTTCTGGAACGCGGGGGCGGTGGCCGCCGACGATTTTACCGTCCGCGGCTCGTCCAGGTTGACCGCGACCACGTACTGCGGGTCGTCGGCGGGGGCGAAACCGATCATCGTCGTGAAGTACGCGTCGGGCTTGTAGGCGCCCGTGTTCTCGTCGACCTTCTCACCGGTACCGGTCTTGATCGCGATGCGGTAACCCGGGATGGCAATCTTCGAGGCCAGCTCGCCCTGCGTGGCGACGTTCTCGAGCATGAGCGAGACCTCCTTCGCCGTGTCGGGCGAGACGACCTGCGTGCCGTCGGTGGGCGGGACGTCGGTGACCGTGCCGTCGGCCGCGGTGCAGCCCTCGACGATCGACAGCGGCTTCTTGAGTCCCCCGTTGGCGATGGTCTGGTATGCGCCCACGAGCTGCGGCACGGTGACCGACAAGCCCTGGCCGAAGGCGGTGTTGTAGAAGGTCTGCTTGTCCCAGTCCTGGACCGGGTGCAGGATGCCGCCGGACTCGCCGGGGAACCCGATCGAGCTGACCGAGCCCATGCCGAACTTCTGCAGATAGTCGAAGCGCGTCTGGGCGGGGATCATCTCGGCGAACTTCGAGATGCCCACGTTCGAGGAGTCGATGAGCACGCCGGTGGGCGTGTACACGTTCGGGCCGTGCGAGAACGCGTCCGAGACCCGGGCGTCACCGCCGAGGACCTCTCGCCCCGAGGCGGTCACGGTGGTCTGCGGCGTGTACGAGCCGCTGTCGAGGCCGATCGCCGTCGTGAGCGCCTTGAACGTCGACCCGGGCTCGAAGGGGCTCGAGAACGCGCGGCTGCCGCGGTCGTCGGGCGAGGTGGCGGTCGGGTCGTTGGGGTCGACCGTGGGGTACTCGGCGAGGGCGCGGATCTTGCCCGTCTTCGCCTCGACGACCGTGATCGTGCCGCGGAGCGAACCGGTGTTCTGCACCTGTTCCGCGATGAGCTGCTGGAGGTACCACTGCAGGTCGCGGTCGATCGTGAGCTTGAGGGTGCCGCCGTCGACCGCCGGCTGCGTCACGACCTCGGTGCCGGGGAGCACCACGCCGTCGCGGCTCTGCTGGAAGACGACCTTGCCGTTGGTCGAGGCGAGGCAGTCGTTGTCGGCCGACTCGAGGCCCGCGAGGGCCTGCCCGTCGCTGCCGACGAAACCGAGCAGGTTTCCCGCCACCGCGCCGTCGGGATACATCCGGCCCGCTTGCGGCGGGAAGCTGAGGAACGGCAGCCCCAGGGCCACGAGGGACCGGTACTGCTCGGTCGAGACGCTCTTCGCGATCATGGCGTAGCGCGAGTCGGGGTTGTCGGCCACGGCATCCTGGACGATCTTCTGCACGTCCGCGGCGCTCTGGCCGGTGACGGCGGCGATCCGGGCGGCGAGCTCGGGCCACGCGGTCGTGGTCTCGTTGCCGTCGTCGTCGCGTATGGTCACGCCCTTGGCCGCGAGCATCGGGTCGATCTGCACGTCGTAGCGGTTGACGCTCGTGGCGAGGGGGACGCCGTTGTCGTCGACGATGGAGCCGCGGGAGGCGTACTCGACGCGGGAGTTCTGCAGGCCCATCGAGAGCGAGTCGTCCACGTGATCGCGGGCGTTGACGACCTGGATGTCGACCAGTCGGACGACGAAGGCGAGGATCACGATCAGGACGACCGCGAGGGCGACGACGGTGCGACGCCGCGGGGACCGGGAGGTTGTCGTCGTCATGGCTCTCATCGTGTCGCGGGAGTCGGCAGACCGTCGCTGATCGGCGGGGGTGTCGCCGATTGGGTAGTGGGGGCGGCGGCCTCGGTCGGTGCGGCCGCTCCGGGCGCCGCGGGTGCGGGGGTCGCCGCGCCGTTCTCGGTGGTGGATGCCGCCGGGTCGGTGACCAGCGGCACGCCCGAGATCAGCGCGTTGCCGACCGAGCCGCGGCCTTTCGCGTCGACGGACGAGGCCGCGTCGGCGGGCTTGTCGGAGCCGATGACGGCACCGTCGCTGAGGCGGAGGTAGGTGGGCGACTCGTCGATCACCATGCCCAGGGCTGCGGCGTTCGCCGCGAGGTACTGGGGCGAGCTGAGTCCCGCGCTCTCGTCGGAGAGGATCTGCTTCTGGTAGGTCAGGTCGCGCTGCTGCTGGGTCAGCGACGAGATCTCGAACGAGCTCTGCGTCGTGAGGATGCCGAGGCTCATCTGGGCCACGACGATGGTCAGCGCCCCGAGCACGGCGACGACGCCGAAGAGGCGTCGCGGTGCCCGACGACGCGCGGTCGCGGGGACGACGGTGAGTCGACGCTCGCGGACCGGCGTGGGGAAGTCGGGAAGGAAGGCTGCATCGATGGCCTGGGGCGCGCTCATGCGTCCTCCCGGATTCTCTCGGCCGCGCGCAGTCGCACGGGGGTGGCGCGGGGGTTGATCGCGCGCTCTTCGTCGCTCGCGAGTTCGGCCCCCCGGACGAGTAGCTTGAACGTCGGCGCGTGCTCGGGCAGCTCGACGGGCAGGCCGCGGGGTGCGGTCGAGGTGGAAGCGTCGGCGAACACGCGCTTGACCAGTCGGTCCTCCAGCGACTGGTACGACAGCACGACGATGCGGCCGCCGACTCCCAGCACCTCGAGGGCGGCGGGGATCGTGCGCTCGAGCACCGACAGCTCGGCGTTGACCTCGATGCGCAGGGCCTGGAAGACGCGCTTGGCGGGGTGGCGCTCGCGCAGCACCGCGGCCGGGGTCGCGGCCTGCAGCACGTCGACGAGCTGGCCCGAGCGCTCGAGCGGAGCCTGGGCGCGGGCGGCGATGATGGCGCGGGCGTAGCGGCCGGCGAGCTTCTCTTCGCCGTAGCGCTCGAAGATGCGTCGCAGGTCGCCCTCGCCGTAGGTGGCGAGCACCTCGGCTGCGGTGACGCCGGTGGTCTGGTCCATGCGCATGTCGAGAGGGGCGTCTTGCGCGTAGGCGAAGCCGCGGGCGGCCTCGTCGAGCTGCAGAGACGAGACACCCAGGTCGAACAGGATGCCGTCGACCTTGTCGACACCGGCGGATGCCACGGCCTCGGCGATGCCGTCGTAGACGGTGTGGACGAGGGTGACGCGGTCGCCGAAGCGCTTCAGTCGCTCCCCCGCGATGCGCAGAGCGTCGGTGTCGCGGTCGAGGCCGATGAGCCGGGCCTGCGGGAACCGCTCGAGGAACGCCTCGGAGTGCCCGCCCATGCCGAGCGTGCCGTCGACGAAGACGGAGCCCGGCTTCTGCAGGGCGGGGCCGAGCAGCTCGACGCAGCGCTCGAGCAGGACCGGGGTGTGGATGTCGCGGATGTCCATGATGTGTCGGGCCGAACCTTCGGACTCTGATCCCCATCCGCTTCGACCTGGCGCCGGGGAAGTGCGTCAGGGCGAGCGGCTGGGCATCACAGCCGAAGGGTCAGAAGAGTCCCGGGATCACCTCCTGCTCCATCTCGGCGTACGTCTCTTCGTTGCTCTCCGCGTAGGAGTTCCAGGCCTCGGCGTCCCAGATCTCGGCGTGCGCGCCGACGCCGGTGACGACGAGTTCGCGCCCGAGCCCGGCGTAGGTGCGCAGGGCGGGCGGCACGGTGATGCGGTTCTGGCTGTCGGGCTTCTCGGCGCTTGCCCCCGAGAGGAACATGCGCAGGAAGTCGCGGGCCTGCTTGTTGCTGAGCGGGGCCTCGCGGATCCGCTCGTGAACGCGCTCGAACTCCTCGGTGCTGAACACGTAGAGGCAGCGGTCCTGCCCGCGCGTGATCACCACTCCGGCGCCGAGATCGTCACGGAACTTCGCCGGCAGGATGACCCGACCCTTGTCGTCGAGCTTGGGTGTGTGCGTTCCGAGCAGCATTCGGGCGTCCACCCCCTTCGTCCGGCCTGCGAAGTTTTCCCCACTTTACTCCACCGCCCTCCACTTCGCTATCGAAAACAGGACTCTTCTGCGGAGAACCGCGGCCGTGTACAGTGGTCGACCACCCCGGCGCAGCACCGCAGTTTCCGCGTCTTTCCGCGGCGCAACGGCGCCTCGCACTCCCCGCGGGCGTCCCGGTGGAGCAAAAGGGAGGGATTCGAGCCCGGATGCCGACTCCTCACCCTCTCCACTCCGTTACTCACCTCGCCGACGAGGGCGCCGGGCGCACGAAAAAGCACCGGCTCCGAAGAGCCGGTGCTGAGGTGGTGCGAGGACGGAGCTTAAGGGCCGTCGTGGCGGCGGTCCCAGCGCTCGTTCATGCGGTCCATGAACGAGGAGCCGGAGGCGCGGGCCGGTCGCGGCTTAGCGGCGGCGGGCGCGGTCGGAGCGGCACCCCGCGTGGGGGTGACGGCAAAGATCACGCCGCCGACCATGAGGAGGAAGCCCAGCACGCCGACGGCGATGCCGACGAAACCGGTGTTGAAGCCGATCGACACGCCCGCGACGAGGGCGCCGAGACCGGCGAGCACCAGGATCGAGCCGAGGACGATGTTGCGGTAGCTGAGGGCACGACTGGGGGCGGACACCACATCGGTGTCGTTGCTCATGAGATGGCGCTCCATCTCATCCAGTAGACGCTGCTCCTGCTCTGACAGTGGCATGCATCCCCCTCTGTTGTTCGTTGCGGACGATTCTACGCGCGGCGTGGATCACTAGGCTAGGCCCGTGCCGACCTCCCCGGAACCGATCGAAGCTGTTTCCCAGCGACTCGACAAGTTCCTCTCCGAACAGCTATCGTGCGCCTCCGCGCTCGGCCCCGAGGCCGAGTCCCTCACCCGCGCGGGGGCCTCCGCCCTCCGCGGCGGCAAGCGCCTGCGGGCGCGCTTCTGCCTTGCGGGGTGGCGCGCCGTGGGCGCCCTCGACGCGCCGTCCGCCGCGGTGTTCGACGAACCCGCCCTGGCCGTGGCCACCTCGCT
The DNA here is from genome assembly GCF_041079455.1 of Microbacterium sp. 16-032. NCBI lineage: Bacteria > Bacillati > Actinomycetota > Actinomycetes > Micrococcales > Microbacteriaceae > Microbacterium > Microbacterium sp. 16-032. The sequence goes on from NZ_JBFYGQ010000002.1 coordinate 106,336, forward strand.
CGAGGTCTTCCACGCGGCGGCCCTCGTCCACGACGACCTCGTCGACAACAGCGACACGCGCCGGGGTCAGCCCGCCGCGCACCGCGCCCTGCAGAAGGCCCATCAGGATGCCGAGTGGGCGGGTGACTCCGACGCGTTCGGTCGCTCGGGCGCGATCCTGCTCGGCGACCTCCTCGTGGCGTGGAGCGACGACCTCCTCGAAGAAGGCCTCGAGGACCACCCCTCCGCCGCCGCCACGCGCCGGGCCTACTCCCGCATGCGCCGCGACGTGACGATCGGTCAGTTCCTCGACGTCGCGGAGGAGTCCGCGTACACCGTCTACCCGGATGACACCCACGCCGAGCGGGCGCTGCGGATCGCCTCGTACAAGTCGGCGCGCTACAGCATTCAGCAGCCCCTGCAGATCGGCGCGGCGCTGGCCGGGGCCGACGATGAGCAGCTCGATGCCCTCGGACGGTTCGGTCACGACGTCGGCATGGCCTTCCAACTGCGCGACGACGTGCTGGGCGTCTTCGGCGACAGCGCCGTCACGGGCAAGCCCGTCGGCGACGACCTGCGCGAGGGCAAGCGCACCGTCCTGGTGGCCTACGCCCGCGAGATGCTCGAGTCCGCGGAGCGCGACCGCTTCGACGCCCTCCTGGGCGACCCCGCTCTCGACGCGGCGCAGATCGCGGCCCTGCAGCAGACGATCGTCGACACCCGCGCCCTCGAGCGCACCGAGACCCTGATCGCCGAGTACGCCGAGCGCGCCGATGCGGCTCTCGCCGACGCGCGCGTCGACACCGGAGCGCTCACCGATCTGCGCGCTCTCGCACGCGCGGCCACCGAGCGCACGGCCTGAGGCCGGACGGCCTCAGGCGAGGGTCGCAGCGACCCGTCGGACTTCGCTCTTGCGCCCGGCGAGGAGCGCCTCGATGGGCGCGAGACCGATGGTCTCCTCGGGCGTGAGCAGCCAGTCGATGGTCTCGTCGGGGTCGAACCCCGCGTCGTGCAGGACGATGATCGTGCCGCGCAGCGACGGCAGCGGGCGCCCGTCGACGAGGAAGACCGCCGGCACCTTGAAGACGCCGTCGCGGCGCGAGCCGACGAGGTAGTGCTCGTCGAAGAGGCGGCGCACGCGCCCGAGCGACTCGTCGAGCATCTCGACCAGGTCGGGAATGGTCAGCCACGCGGTCTCGTAACGGGAAGTCTCACTCACCCCTTCATCCTCTCACTGCCGTCGCCTCGGCCCGTCCTCGGTCGTCTTCTTCACTTGAGTCACACCCGTCACAGGGGTCACTTTCGTTGACATCCGCCCCGAGGCATGCCACCGTGTCGGGCAGTCGGAAGAACGGAATCCCCCCACCATGAGACGACTCACGCTGTCCCCCCTGCCCTCGCGACGTCGCACCGCCGTCATCTGGCCCGCCGCCGTGGCCGGCACGATCGCCCTGACCCTCACCGCCGAGCACGCCGCGCACGCCGCACCCCCGGAACCTGCGCTCACCTCTCTCCCGCCCGCTCCCCGCAGTCTCGGGATGCCGGTGCTCACCGCCGTCACCCCGCCCACCACCTACACGGTCAAGCCCGGCGACACGGTGTGGGACATCGCCCGCGCGCACGGTCTCGATACCGCCGCGGTCCTCGCGGCCAACGGCTTGGCATCCGACGCCGTCATCCGCCCCGGTCACGTGCTCGCCCTCACGCCCGCGGCCGCGCCCGCTCCCCCGGCTCCCGCGGCCCCCGAGGCCGCGCCCCGCACGCACGAGGTGCGTCCCGGCGACACCGTCTCGGCGATCGCCCGCGCCAACGGCGTCTCGCTCGACGCCGTGCTGAGCGCGAACGGGCTCACGCGCGCCTCGATCATCTACCCCGGCGACGTCCTGCGCATCCCGGCGGACTCCCCCGCTCCCGCCGCCGTCGCCCCGGCGACGGCTCCGGGCCTCGACGCCGAGCAGTCCGACAACGCGCGCCTGATCATCCGCGTCGGACGCGAACTGGGCGTCTCGGATCGCGGCATCCTGATCGCCCTCGGCACCGCGATGCAGGAGTCGTGGCTGCGCAACCTCGACTGGGGCGACCGCGATTCGCTGGGCCTCTTCCAGCAGCGGCCCAGCACCGGGTGGGGCACTCCGGCGCAGATCCTCGACCGCGAACGCTCGACGCGCGTGTTCTACGGCGGCGCGGCCGATCCCAACGGCACCGCCACCCGCGGACTCCTCGACATCCCCGGCTGGGACCAGCTCCCCTACGCCGATGCCGCCCAGGCCGTGCAGATCTCGGCCTACCCCGACCGATACGCCCAGTGGGAGCAGCCGGCCACCACGTGGCTCGCCGTTCTGGGGTGAGGTGAGGGTGAGCCGCTCCCCGGGCTCACAGGGGGCGCTCCGTAGACTCGACCTGTGAGCACGAGTCAGCAGGCAGACCCGCTGATCGGCCGTCTCGTCGACGGCCGGTACCGGGTTCGCGCGCGCATCGCGCGTGGCGGCATGGCGACCGTGTACGTGGCGACCGACCTGCGCCTCGAACGCCGGGTGGCGCTGAAGGTCATGCACGGCCACCTCAGCGACGACACCGTGTTCCAGAGTCGGTTCATCCAAGAGGCCCGTTCGGCTGCGCGCCTGAGCGATCCGCACGTGGTGAACGTGTTCGACCAGGGCCAGGACGGCGAGATGGCCTACCTGGTCATGGAGTACCTCCCGGGCATCACGCTGCGCGAGCTGCTGCGCGAGCACCGGCGCCTCACGGTCGATCAGACCCTCACGATCATGGATGCCATCCTCTCGGGGCTCGCCGCCGCGCACCGGGCCGGCATCGTCCACCGCGACGTGAAGCCCGAGAACGTCCTCCTCGCCGAGGACGGCCGCATCAAGATCGGCGACTTCGGCCTCGCCCGCGCGACGACGGCGAACACCGCGAGCGGGGCGCAGCTCATGGGCACGATCGCCTACCTCGCCCCCGAGCTGGTCACGCGCGGCACCGCCGACGCGCGCAGCGACATCTATTCGCTCGGGATCATGCTCTACGAGATGCTCGTCGGCGAGCAGCCCTACAAGGGCGAGCAGCCGATGCAGATCGCCTATCAGCACGCCACCGACTCGGTGCCCCGCCCGAGCGCGAAGAACCCCGGCGTCCCCGAGCAGCTCGACGAGCTCGTGCTCTGGTCGACCGAACGGGAGCCGGGCGACCGCCCGCTCGACGCGGCCGCGATGCTCGAGCGCCTTCGCGCGATCGAGAAAGAACTCGGTCTCGCCCCCCAGGTGGCGCGCGCCGTGGCCGTGGGCACCACGAGTCCCGCGACGGCCGCCGAGTCGCGCGAGCTGACGAAGGTGCTGCCGCAGACGGCATCCCTCCCCTCCGCCACCATCGATGAGCCCGACAATGCGGCGCGACTGCGCACCCGCACGCGGCGACGGACGACCAGGGGCGCGTGGCTCCTCGTGCTCGTGCTGCTGCTCGCCGGCGGAGCCGGGTTCACGGGCTGGTACTTCGGCTCCGGTCCGGGTTCGCTCGTCGCTGTCCCCGACGTGTCGGGCCGCAGCTTCGCCGACGCCGAGGCCCTGCTCACGCAGCAGCAGCTGCAGGCTCAGGCGCAAGAGGTCAACGACCGCGAGATCCCCTCCGGCACGACCGTGGGCTCCGACCCCGCACCCGGCGAACGTCTCGACAAAGAGACGGTCGTGACCGTCTTCGTCTCGATCGGGCCGGCCACCCACCAGATCCCCGCCCTCGCGGGCAAGAGCGCCGACGAGGTGCGCGCGGTCCTCGAGCAGGCCTTCGTCGGGGTCGCGGGCGACCCCGAGCGGCAGTTCGCCGACCCGGCCGACGGGACTGTGCTGGGCGCCTCGGTGATCCCCCGCTCCGGCGGCAACGCCATCGACTGCACCCAGGGCTGCACGGTGTACGAGGGCGACGCCGCGTCGCTCGTCGTCTCGCTCGGACCCATCCCCGACGTCACCGGCGACTCGCGTTCGCAGGCCGAGCGCGCCCTCGACGGCGTCGGACTCAAGACCGCGGTGACCGAGGAGTACAGCAGCTCCGTGGCATCCGGCAACGTGATCGCCATGGGCCAGCGCGACGGGGGCGGCAACTGGCGCCCCGGCGACACCGTGCCCCTGCGCGTGTCGATCGGCCCGAAGCCCGTCGAGATCCCCGGCAACGTCGTGGGGATGTCGATCCGGGATGCCGTGAAGACTCTCGAAGCGCTCGGCTTCGAGGTGAACGCGGGCATCGACGACGGCACCCTGCCCCTCGGGTTCAAGTACTGGGACATCTACAAGGTGCGCGCCACGAACCCCAAGGCCGGCACGACGGCCCCGCAGGGCTCGACCATCACACTGACGCCGACGCTGTAGCGCGAGATCGCGGAGCAGAGAGAGCTTCCCCGACCGCGCCGACGGCATCCTGAAACGACGACGCCCCCGACCGCAGCGGTCGGGGGCGTCGATCTGTCGAGAGGGGTCAGCGGTTCTCGAGCTCCTCGGCCACGAGGAACGCCAGCTCGAGGCTCTGACGGTGGTTCAGACGCGGGTCGCACAGGCTCTCGTAGCGGGTCGCGAGGGTGGCCTCGTCGATCATCTCGGAGCCGCCCAGGCACTCGGTGACGTCGTCGCCGGTGAGTTCGACGTGGATGCCGCCGGGGTGCGTGCCCACCGAGCGGTGCGCCTCGAAGAAGCCGCGCACCTCGTCGACCACGTCGTCGAAGCGACGGGTCTTGTAGCCGGTGGGCGTGGTGATGCCGTTGCCGTGCATCGGGTCGGTGACCCAGAGCGGCGTGGCACCCGAGTCGCGGACGGCCTCGAGCAGGGGGGGCAGCGCGTCGCGGATCTTGCCCGCCCCCATGCGCGTGATGAAGGTCAGTCGACCCGGCTCGCGCTCGGGGTCGAGCTTGTCGATGAGCGCCAGCGCCGTCTCGGCCGTCGTGGTAGGACCGAGCTTCACGCCGATGGGGTTGCGGATCTTCGAGAAGTAGTCGACGTGCGCGCCGTCGAGCTCGCGCGTGCGCTCACCGATCCACTGGAAGTGCGAGGACGTGTTGTACGGCTGTCCCGTGCGCGAGTCGATCCGCGTCATGGGGCGCTCGTAGTCCATGAGCAGACCCTCGTGGCCCGTGTAGAACTCGACGCGCGTCAGCTCGTCGAAGTCGGCGCCGGCGGCCTCCATGAACTTGATGGCGCGGTCGATCTCGGTCGCCATCGACTCGTACGCCTGGTTCGCGGGCGTGCTCGCGAAGCCCTTGTTCCAGCTGTGCACCTCGCGCAGGTCGGCGAAGCCCCCCTGCGTGAAGGCGCGGATGAGGTTCAGGGTCGACGCGGCCGTGTGGTAGCCCTTGAGCAGACGCGCGGGGTCGGCCTTGCGCGACTCCTCGGTGAAGTCGTAGCCGTTGACGATGTCGCCGCGGTACGCCGGGAGCGTCACGTCGCCGCGCGTCTCGACGTCGCTCGAGCGGGGCTTGGCGAACTGGCCCGCCATACGGCCCATCTTGACCACCGGCATCGAGGCGCCGTAGGTGAGGACGACGGCCATCTGCAGGACCGTCTTGATGCGGTTACGGATCTGCTCGGCGGTCGCGCCGGCGAACGTCTCGGCGCAGTCACCGCCCTGCAGGAGGAACGCCTGGCCGGCGGCGGCCCGCGCGAGGCGGTCGCGGAGGATGTCGACCTCGCCGGCGAACACCAGCGGAGGAAGGGTCGCCAATTCTGCGGATGCCGCGGCCACAGCGGCCTCGTCATACCACTGGGGCTGCTGCTTGATGGGCAGGGTTCGCCAGTGGTCGAGGTCGTGGAGCTGCTGATTCACCCCTGAAGTCTAGTGGCGGGACACCGGCGCCTTCGCCGCCTGTGACGTGGCGAGGCGGTCCTTCACGGTCGAGGCGTAGACGTCTTCGTAGCGCTGCTCACCGAGACGCTGGAGGGCCACCATGATCTCGTCGGTCACCGAGCGGAGCACGTAGCGGTCGCCCTCCATGCCCTCGAACCGCGAGAAGTCGAGGGGCTCGCCGATGACGATGCCCACGCGCCCCACGCGGGGCAGACGCTGGCCGATCGGCATGACGGCGCCCGTGTCGACCATGACCACCGGCACGACAGGAACGCGCGCCTCGAGCGCCATGCGCGCGATACCCGTGCGGCCCCGGTAGAGGGTGCCGTCGGGGCTGCGGGTCCCCTCGGGGTAGATGCCGAGCAGCTCTCCGCGGCCGAGTACGCCGAGGCCGGTGTTCAGCGAGGCCTCGGAAGCCTTTCCGCCTGAGCGGTCGATGGGCAGCTGACCCGTCGCCGTGAAGAACATGCGAGTGGCCCAGCCTTTGAGGCCCTTGCCGGTGAAGTAGTCGCTCTTGGCGAGGAACGCCATGCGGCGGTCGATCATGAGCGGAAGGAAGATCGAGTCCGAGAACGACAGGTGGTTGCTCGCCAGGATCGCCGCCCCCTCGACGGGGATGTTGCGCCGGCCCACCATCCACGGACGGAACACGGCCTTGATGACCGGTCCGATGACCACGTACTTCATGAGCCAGTAGAACAACGTCAGCGCTCCTTCCCGGCGAGGTCAGCGACCCCGATGAGACCGGCGTCGTTGCCCAGACGTGCGATCGCGAATTCGGCGACCGGACGTTCACCGTACCCCGGGAGCGAGGTCTCGTACGCGAGCTTCACCGGCTCCAGCAGGTCGGCGCCGAGCTGCGCCACTCCCCCGCCGATCACGAAGACCTCGGGGTCGAGCACGGCCTGGAACCCGCCGCACGCCTCGCCGAGGGCCGTGGCCACGCGACGCAGCGCCTCGACGGCACCCGGGTCGCCCGCGAGCACGAGCCGCGACACCGCGGGGCCGGGGATCGCACCGCGCTCCTCGCGCACCGCGGCCAGGGCCGCGCCGATGCCGCCCTCGTCGGCGATGGCGTTCGCCTCGCGCTGCAGGGCACGACCCGAGGCGTACTGCTCAAGGCATCCGTTCTGTCCGCACCCGCACGGGTGCCCGCCGCGTACGAAGCGCATGTGTCCCAGTTCGGCGCCGATGCCGTGACCCCCGCGGAAGAGCTCGCCGTCGGTGACGACCGCGCCGCCGACGCCCGTGCCCATCGTCAGCATGACCATGTCGCGCACGCCCTGGCCCGCACCGAAGCGGTACTCGCCCCACCCGGCGGCGTTCGCGTCGTTCTCGATCGTGACCGGGGCGTTCAAGCGCTGCTCCAGGCGGGCGCGCAGGGGCTCGTCGCGCCAGTCGATGTTGGGGGCGTAGATGACGGTGCTGCGGTCGCGGCTGATGAAGCCGGCCGCGGCCACCCCGATCGCGTGGATCTCGTGCGCGCGGCGCAGGTGATCGGCCATGTCGACCACGGCGTCGACCAGGGCTGCGGGGTCGATGGGGGTGTCGACGCGGAGCTTCTCGATGATGGTGCCGTCGTCGTCGACGACGCCCCCCGCGATCTTCGTGCCCCCGATGTCGATGCCGACGTTGCGCACCGCGCTCCCTTCCGGGCCGACCGTGCGGCTCGGCCCGGAGAAGTCTAGCCATGCCGCGCGACCGGCGCGGGAGAGCGGTGATCCCCGGGGGCCCGGCATCCATGCTTATAGACTCGACAGACCCGCTCGACGTTCTTCCGGTGCCAAAGGAGTTGCCGTGATCCAGTTCGATCAACCCGCCCTCGTCCCCGCAGACCCCGACGCGAACGCGTCGGACCTGCTCGCCGACCGCGTCCGCGCCACCCCCGACCGTCCGCTGTTCGCGGTGCCCGACCGCGACGGGTGGCGCGACATCACCGCCGCCGAGTTCGAGAAGCAGGTCATCGCCCTCGCGAAGGGCTTCGTCGCGGCCGGCATCCAGCCCGGCGAGAAGGTCGGGTTCATCGCCCGCACCACCTACGACTGGACCCTGGTGGACTTCGCCCTCTTCTACGCCGGCGCGGTCATGGTCCCGGTGTACGAGACGAGCTCGGCCTCGCAGATCTCGTGGATCCTCTCGGACTCCGGCGCAATCGCCGTGGTCGTGGAATCGCCGGAGCACGGCGAGCGTCTCGACGAGGTCCGCAGCGACCTCCCCCTCGTCCGCGAGGTCTGGGCGATGCACTCCGGCGCCCTCGACACCCTCGTCGCCAACGGCACGCACATCACCGACGAAGAGATCGAGCGCCGTCGTCACCTCGCCAAGGCCTCGGACATCGCGACGCTCATCTACACCTCGGGCTCGACGGGTCGCCCGAAGGGCTGCGTCCTCGTCCACAGCAACTTCGTCGAGCTGGCCCGCAACTCCGCCAAGTCGCTGCACGAGGTGGTCGAGACCCCGGGCGCCTCCACCCTGCTCTTCATCACCACGGCGCACGTGTTCGCGCGCTTCATCTCGCTGCTCAACATCCACGCGGGCGTGAAGACGGGCCACCAGCCCGACACGAAGCAGCTCCTTCCCGCGCTCGGGAGCTTCCGCCCCACCTTCCTCCTCGCGGTTCCCCGCGTCTTCGAGAAGGTCTACAACTCGGCCGAGCAGAAGGCCGAGGCCGGCGGCAAGGGCAAGATCTTCCGCGCCGCCGCCGACGCCGCGATCGAGCACTCGCAGCGCCTCCAGGACGGAAAGTCGATCCCGCTGCTGCTGAAGATCAAGTTCGCCCTGTTCGAGAAGCTGGTGTACTCCAAACTCCGGGATGCCATGGGCGGGAACATCGTCTACGCGGTGTCGGGATCGGCCCCTCTCGGCCCCCGCCTGGGTCACTTCTTCCGTAGCCTCGGCGTCGTGATCCTCGAGGGCTACGGCCTCACCGAGACCACAGCCCCGGCCACGGTCAACCTCGCCACGAAGTCGAAGATCGGCACCGTCGGTCCGGTTCTGCCGGGTGTCGGCATCCGTCTCGCGGATGACGGCGAGATCCAGGTGCGCGGCATCAACGTGTTCCGCGAGTACTGGCAGAACCCCGAGGCCACCGCCGAGGCGTTCGACGGCGAGTGGTTCAAGACCGGCGACATCGGCGCTTTCGACAGCGACGGCTTCCTCGCGATCACCGGCCGCAAGAAGGAGATCATCGTGACCGCGGGCGGCAAGAACGTCGCCCCCGCGGCCCTCGAGGACCCGATTCGCGCCAACCCGATCGTCGGTCAGGTCGTCGTGGTGGGCGACCACAAGCCGTTCATCGCGGCTCTCGTCACCCTCGACTCCGAGATGCTGCCGACGTGGCTGGCCAACAACGGACTGCCCGCCGACATGTCGCTCGCCGAGGCGGCCGAGAACGAGAAGGTGCGGGCCGAGGTGCAGGGCGCGATCGACCGTGCGAACACGCGGGTCTCGCGCGCGGAGTCCATCCGCAAGTTCACGATCCTGCCGACCGAGTGGACCGAGGCCAGCGGCCACCTCACCCCGAAGATGAGCATCAAGCGCAATGTGATCGTGGCGGACTTCGCCGACGCGATCGAGGACATCTACGCGATGCCCGTCAACACGACCAACGTGTCGCTTCCCTGAGGCGGGCGACGATGACGGCCCGGTCCCCTCGCGGGGCCGGGCCGTTTCGCGTCGCGAGAACAGGAGACGTCACGGGGACAGGACGATCCGCCTCGAATCGACCTGTCCTCGTCGCCCCGGCCTGTTCTCTTGACCAGCGCGGACAGACGAAGGGCCCGGATGCCGGCATCCGGGCCCCTCTGCAGAGATCAGGTCAGAACCAGTCGCTCTCGCGCACCTGGCGCATCGCCTCGCGACGCGTCTCGGCGGGCAGGCGCGAGAGGTACAGCATGCCGTCGAGGTGGTCGGTCTCGTGCTGGAGCGCCTGGGCGAGCAGCCCCTCGCCCTCGAGCACGACCTCTTCACCGTCGAGGTCGATGCCGACGACCTTGGCCCAGGGGTAGCGGATCGCGTCGTGCCAGAGGCCGGGCACCGACAGGCAGCCCTCGCCCACTGCTTCGGGCTCGCCGCGCGTCTCGACCAGCACGGGGTTGAGGACGTACCCGATGTCGCCGTCGATGTTGTAGCTGAAGGCACGCAGGCCCACGCCGATCTGGGGAGCGGCGACCCCAGCGCGGCCGGGCAGCTCGACCGTGTCGATCAGATCCTGCACGAGAGCGCGGATGCCGTCGTCGATCTGCTCGATGGGGGCGCTCGTCGCGCGCAGGACGGGGTCTCCGAACAAACGGATCGGGCGGACGGTCACGCGGCGGCCGCCGGGGTGCGAAGGCCTTCGACGACCGCGGCGGCGAGTTCGCGAGCCGCCTGCCGGGTCGAAGGCTGGAGCTCACGGAAGGTGATCGCGCTGCCCGCGGCGATACGCGCGTCGTAGGGCATGCGGATCACGGTGCGCACCCGCGAGCGGAAGTGCGCCTCGAGCTCGCTCTCGCGCACGAGGGGCGTGCCCGGCCGCGAGCTGTTCAGCACCACGACCGCGTCGCGCACACGGGCGGAGTAGCCGTTCGTCTCGAGCCACGTCAGCGTCTCGGACGCGAGGCGCGCCTCGTCGACCGACAGTCCCGCGACGATGACCAGGGTGTCGGCGAGCTCGAGTGTCGCCCCCATGACCGAGTGCACGATGCCCGTGCCCGTGTCGGTGAGGACGATGGAGTAGTAGTGCGCCGCGACGTCGGCGACCTGACGGTAGTCGTCGTCGCTGAAGGCCTCGGACACCCGCGGGTCGGAATCGGATGCCAGGACGTCGAGGCGGGTGGCATCCCGGGCCACGATCGACGAGACGTCGTTGTACCCGGACATCTCGTCGTGGGAGCGGACGAGGTCGCGGACGGTGCGCCCGTTGGGACGACCCACGCGATCGGCGAGCGTTCCGCGGTCGGGGTTGGCGTCGACGGCGATGACGCGGTCGTCACGGGCGTCGGCCAGAGCCATGCCCAGCAACGAGGTGACCGTCGTCTTTCCCACCCCGCCCTTGCGGGACAGCACCGGCACGAAGCGGGCCCCACCTGAGAGGGGGGCGGAGATGCGCCGGTCGAGGTCCTTGCGCTGTCGTGCGCGCCGACCGTCGCCGAGGTTGATGCGGTGGCGCGAGACCGAGTAGACCAGCTGCTGCCAGAGGCCCTCGGGCTCGGGGCGGGCGATCTGGCGGGGGTCGAGCAGACGGTCGGCCGTGAGCAGGTCGGAGCTCTCGCGCGCGTCGTCGATCTGGCCGATGCGCTTCGAGGTGAGCGTGACCTCGGGGGCGGGGGTGCGCACGCGCTCGAGCGCGTGCGCGCGGTCGACGCGCGCGGCTTCGTCGGCGGCTCGGGCGGCGTCGTCGGCCTGGTGGGCGCTGCGGCGCGTGAGCGGGATCGTCCCGATGACGCCCGTCGCGGCGCGCTCGGCGCGCGTGGTCGGCACCGACGCGGTGTCGGCGCTGACGGGCGACGCCGGGGCAGGGGCGTCGACCTCGGCCTCGGGGGCAGTCGATGCGGTCGGCCGCGGGGCGGCGGACTCCGGTGCGCCGGGGGCGTCCACCGGCGGTCGGGGGGACTCGGGCGCCTCTGCCATGGCCTCGACCTCTTCACGCTGTTCGTCGTCCGTGTTCGACGCCGGGGCGTCGGCGTCGTCGGAGCCCGCGACGTCGGTGTCTTCTCGATCAGCGGGAGCGGAAACGGCATCGTCGGGCGAGGCGTCGTCCGCCTCGACGTCGTCCGTTGCCTGTGCCGCCTCGTCGCCGTGCTCGGGCTCTTCAACGGCGGCGGGAACCCACGGCGCGTGCGTCAGCGGTACGGACGCGGCGTCGACGGCGTGGTCATCCACCAGCGATTCATCGTCATCGAGCGACGAATCGGCGAGGTCGGCGTCGGTGGGCTCGGCGGCATCGGCCTCGAACAGCTCGACGTCGTCGACGACCTCGGCGTCGGCGAGATCGTCGGCCCGCTGAGCGGCCTGCGTCGCGTCAGCATCGGGGTGATCGGCGTCAGCGTCGTCATCCGCCGCGGAATCGACCTCGACAGGGTCGGCCTCAGCCGGGTCGGCATCCGCCAGCACATCGTCGGCGTCGACGTCGTCTTCGTTCGAGGCGGCGGCTCCGTCGGTCTCCTCGGCATCGTGCTCGACGGGACCATCGCCCTCAGAGAGGGCGGCGTCGTCGGCCGGGATCTCCTCGGCCTCCTCCCCCGCGTTCGAGCCCTCGCCGTCGACCGGGTCGTCGTCGCCGAAGCCGTCATCGCCGAAGCCTTCTCCGGCGGTCGGGTGCTCGGCATCCGAAGTCTCCTGCTCGTCGAGATCGTGCGACGGCTCGACGACGATCTCGGCGTCGTGCACCTCGTCGTCCGCGGACGAGTCCGTCTCGTCGGCCGCGTCGTGCGGCTCGAGGATGATCTCGCCCGTCTCGAGCTGCTCGACGTGCGGGTCGTGGACGATCTCGTCGCGGCGGTCGTCGGCAAACGCGGCGGAGGGGACGCGCGGGGCGTCGAGAGCGGCGAGGTCGGCCTCGTCGAGGGGGATCTCGTCTTCGATCACGTCGTCGTCGAGGTCGTCGTCGTCGGTGGCCACGGGAAGGTCGACGTTGACCTGCGCGATGTGTCCACCGAGGATCGTGATGCTGGCCGTGTCGAGATTCCCGATCTCGTCGAGCACGCCGTGCTCGGCGTTCTCGTCGGGGTTCGCGTCGGTGCGGTCGGGGGTCACTGCAGTCTCCAAACGGGAAGAGGGCGCGAAAGCGCCCCCTCCCAGGTTACTGCGCTTGGCGGATTACCAGCAAAAGGTCTCCTGCTTCGACCTGTTGTGTGGTACCGATCGCGACACGCTCGACCACTCCGTCGACGGGTGCGGTGATCGCCGCCTCCATCTTCATCGCCTCGATCGAGGCGACCGCCTGACCGGCGGAGACGCGGTCGCCCGGCGACGCCTTCAGCGTCACGACGCCCGAGAACGGCGCCGCCATCTGGCCCGGCTTCGAGGTGTCGGCCTTCTCGGCCTGACGCGCCTCGACGTCGATGGAGCGGTCGCGGACGAACACCGGGCGCAACTGTCCGTTCAAGGTCGTCATGACCGTGCGCATGCCCTTGTCGTCCGCCTCACCGACCGCCTCGAGGCCGACGAACAGCTGCACGCCGCGCTCGATCTCGACGGTGTGTTCGCCGCCGGACCGCAGCCCGTAGAGGTAGTCGGCCGTGGAGAGCACGCTCAGGTCGCCGTACGTCTCGCGGGTCTGCTCGAAAGTGCGCGTCGGCCCCGGGAACAGCAGACGGTTCAAGCGGGAGCGCCGCTCGGCGGACTCCCCCGCCAGTGCCGCCGTGTCGTCGTCGGTGAGCGGGGTCGTGCCCGTCTTGGCATCCCGGCCGGCGAGGACCTTCGAGCGGAAGGGCTCCGGCCAACCGCCCGGAAGATCACCCAGCTCCCCCGCCATGAACGACACCACCGAGTCCGGCACGTCGTACTTCTCGGGGTTCTGCTCGAAGTCGGCCGGATCGGCCTTGACCGCGGCGAGGTGCAGGGCGAGGTCGCCCACCACCTTCGACGAGGGCGTGACCTTGGGCACCCGGCCGAGGATGCGGTCGGCGGCGGCGTACATGTCCTCGATGAGCTCGAAGTCGTCGGCCAGGCCCAGCGCGATCGCCTGCTGCCGCAGGTTCGACAGCTGTCCGCCGGGGATCTCGTGACGGTAGACGCGCCCGGTGGGTCCGGCGAGACCCGACTCGAACGGCCGGTACAGCTGACGCACGGCCTCCCAGTAGGGCTCCAGGTCGCTGACGGCCCCGAGGTCGAGGCCCGTGTCGCGTTCGGTGTGCGCGAGCGCGGCGACGAGCGCCGACAGCGACGGCTGGCTCGTGGTGCCGGCCATCGGCGCCGAGGCCGCGTCCACGGCATCCGCCCCCGTCGCCGAGGCGGCCAGCAGCGTCGCGAGCTGCCCGCCCGCGGTGTCGTGGGTGTGGACGTGCACCGGCAGGTCGAAGCGCTCGCGCAGCGCCGTCACGAGCTTCGCCGCGGCGGTCGGGCGCAGCAGACCCGCCATATCCTTGATCGCGAGGATGTGGGCTCCCGCGTCGACGATCTGCTCGGCCAGACCCAGGTAGTAGTCGAGCGTGTACAGGTCTTCGGCGGGATCCAGCAGATCCCCCGTGTAGCAGAGGGCGACTTCGGCCACCGCGGTGCCGGTCGCCAAAACCGCGTCGATCGCCGGCCGCATCTGCGAGACGTCGTTGAGGGCGTCGAAGATGCGGAAGATGTCGACACCGGATGCCGCGGCCTCGGCCACGAACGCATCGGTGACCTCGGTGGGGTACGGGGTGTAGCCGACGGTGTTGCGGCCGCGCAGCAGCATCTGGATCGCGACGTTCGGCAGCGCCTCGCGGAGGGCGTCGAGACGCTCCCACGGGTCTTCGCCGAGGAAGCGCAGCGCGACGTCGTAGGTCGCCCCGCCCCAGGCTTCGACCGACAGCAACCCGGGCGTCAGCCGGGCCACGTAGGGGGCCACGCGCGCGAGGTCGCGGGTGCGCACGCGCGTGGCGAGCAGCGACTGGTGCGCGTCGCGGAACGTGGTCTCGGTGACGGCGAGGGCGGTCTGCTCGCGCAGGGCCTTCGCGAAGCCGGCGGGACCGAGCTGCTGCAGACGCTGGCGCGAGCCCGCGGGGGCCGGGGCCGCCAGGTCGAGGGTCGGGAGCTTGGCCGACGGGTCGATCGACAGCGGGTTCTCGCCGTTCGGGCGGTTGACCGTGGTGTCCACGAGCCACGAGAGGATCTTCGTGCCGCGGTCCTTGGACTCGCGGCCCTTCAGCAGCTCGGGGCGCTCGTCGATGAACGAGGTGCTGAGGTCGCCCGCGACGAAGGCGGGGTCGTCGAGCACGGCCTGCAGGAACGGGATGTTCGTCGAGACCCCGCGGATGCGGAACTCTGCGAGGGCGCGGCGGGCGCGGGACACGGCGGCCTCGAAGTCACGGCCACGGCACGACAGCTTCGACAGCATCGAGTCGAAGTGCGGGCTCACCTGCGAGCCCGCGGCGGTCGTGCCGCCGTCGAGGCGGATGCCGGCGCCACCGGGCGAGCGGTACGTGGTGATCTTGCCGGTGTCGGGGCGGAAGCCCTGCGTGGGGTCCTCGGTCGTGATACGGCACTGCAACGCCGCGCCCCGCAGGTGGATGTCGTCCTGCTGCAGGTGCAGCTCGGCGAGGGTCGCCCCCGCGGCGATGCGCATCTGCGACTGCACGAGGTCGACGTCGGTGACCTCCTCGGTCACGGTGTGCTCGACCTGGATGCGCGGGTTCATCTCGATGAAGACGACCTCGCCCGCTCGCGGCCCCGCGGTCTCGAGCAGGAACTCGACGGTTCCGGCGTTCTGGTAGCCGATCGAGCGGGCGAACGCGACGGCGTAGCGGTGCAGGTCCTGCCGTACGGCATCGTCGAGGTTCGGCGCCGGCGCGATCTCGATGACCTTCTGGTGGCGGCGCTGCACCGAGCAGTCGCGCTCGAACAGGTGAACGGTCTCGCTCGTGGCATCCGCGAGGATCTGCACCTCGACGTGACGCGGGCGCTGCACGGCCTGCTCGAGGAACATGCGGGGATCGCCGAACGCGCTCTGCGCCTCGCGCATGGCCTCGGCGAGGGCCGGGGCGAGCTCGCCCTTCGACTCCACGCGGCGCATACCGCGCCCCCCGCCACCGGCGACGGCCTTGGCGAAGACCGGGAAGCCGATCTCGTCGGCCTGGGCGAGGAGATCGTCGATGTCGTCGGACGCGGGCGTCGAGCGCAGCACCGGCACGCCGGCTGAGATCGCGTGCTCCTTCGCCGTCACCTTGTTGCCCGCCATGGCGAGCACGTCGGCGGGAGGCCCGATGAAGGTGATCCCGTGGGCGGCGGCCTTCTGGGCGAGCTCAGGGTTCTCGGAGAGGAAGCCGTAGCCCGGGTAGATGGCATCCGCCCCGCACTCACGGGCGACGCGGATGAT
This sequence comes from Microbacterium sp. 16-032, assembly GCF_041079455.1. Lineage (NCBI taxonomy): Bacteria > Bacillati > Actinomycetota > Actinomycetes > Micrococcales > Microbacteriaceae > Microbacterium > Microbacterium sp. 16-032. The sequence continues at coordinate 122,126 of NZ_JBFYGQ010000002.1, forward strand.
CTCGTCGACGTCGAGGTAGGCGCGCACGGGGTGGCCGCGCTCGCCGATCTGGTACGCCTCATCGGCCTTCAGACGGTGGAGGGAGGCGCGATCCTCGTACGGATACACCGCGACGGTGCGGGCTCCGACCTCGTAAGCGGCGCGGAACGCGCGGATCGCGATCTCGCCGCGATTGGCGACCAGGATTTTCGAGAACATGCGCACCTCACGTCAAGCTGGCGGAGCTGAATGTGCTCACAGCCTAGGGGACGGTAACGTGGACTCTCGTGCACGTACTCTCCGTCAGCTCTCTCAAAGGCGGGGTCGGCAAGACGACCGTGACACTCGGGCTGGCTTCCGCAGCCTTCGCACGTGGCGTTCGCACTCTCGTCGTCGACCTCGACCCTCAGTCCGACGTGTCGACCGGGATGGACATCCAGGTCGCCGGTCGGCTCAACATCGCCGATGTCCTGGCCAACCCCAAAGAGAAGGTCGTCCGACAGGCGATCACCTCGAGCGGGTGGGCCAAGGTCCACCCCGGCACCATCGACGTGCTCATCGGCAGCCCGTCGGCCATCAACTTCGACGGACCGCACCCGAGCGTCCGCGACGTCTGGAAGCTCGAAGAGGCGCTGGCGACGATCGAGGCCGACTACGACCTCGTGCTCATCGACTGCGCCCCCTCGCTCAACGCCCTCACGCGCACCGCGTGGGCCGCGAGCGACCGCGTCGTAGTCGTCACCGAGCCCGGACTGTTCTCGGTCGCCGCGGCCGACCGCGCCCTGCGCGCGATCGAAGAGATCCGCCGCGGTCTGTCGCCGCGACTGCAGCCCCTCGGCGTCGTGGTCAACCGCGTGCGCCCGCAGTCGATCGAGCACCAGTTCCGCATCAAAGAGCTGCGCGACATGTTCGGTCCGCTCGTGCTCAACCCGCAGCTGCCCGAGCGCACCTCGCTCCAGCAGGCGCAGGGTGCCGCCAAGCCGCTGCACGTGTGGCCCGGCGACTCCGCTCAGGAACTCGCGGCCGACTTCGACGCGCTGCTCGACCGGATCGTGCGCACCGGCCGGATCCCCGTCGAGTCCGAGGCCCCGCAGGCCTGACCCGCGATTTCGTCAGACGCCGTCCCGCTGCCGCGCAGCCGGGCGGCGTCCTCGTTCCCCGTCCCACCCGCGTGAGGGGTCATTTTCCGTCGCCGAGGGCGCCCGTAAGCGACAGAAAGCGACCCCTCACGCGAAAGCAGAAGAACCCCGGATGCCATGGCATCCGGGATCCGGAAAGAGTGAGGCGAGCTCAGGCGGTGCGGGCGGCGCGGCGCGCGGCGAGCTCGTCGACGGCGTCGGGGGTGGCCTTCTCGAAGTCGACGAGCGTGGACTCGACCTCGCGGAGGACTTTGCCCACCGCGATACCGAAGACGCCCTGGCCACGGCTGACGAGGTCGATGACCTCGTCGTTCGAGGTGCACAGGTACACGGAGGCCCCGTCGCTCATGAGGGTGGTGCCCGCGAGGTCGCGGATGCCCGCGGCGCGGAGCTGATCGACGGCCGTGCGGATCTGCTGCAGCGAGATTCCGGTGTCGAGAAGACGCTTCACGAGCTTCAGGACGAGGATGTCGCGGAAGCCGTAGAGACGCTGCGAACCCGAACCGCTCGCCCCGCGGACCGTCGGGACGACGAGCTCGGTACGAGCCCAGTAGTCGAGCTGGCGGTACGTGATGCCGGCAGCGCGTGCCGCGACAGCCCCGCGATAACCGGTGTCGTCGTCCATCTCGGGCAGACCGTCGGTGAAGAGGAGATCAGCGGCGAACCGAGGTTCACCGAGCGCGTCGCCAGCGTTCATGCTCGCGTCCTCCTCATCGGTTCGTTTCCTCCACGCTAGATGAGCGGAGGTCCCCCGGCAATGACATCCGCTCCGAGGGTCGCGGCGTGTCGCGATCAGGACAGGATTCGCTCGAGCGCATCGCGCACGAACATCGCCCGCACCTCGTCGAGGCGGGCCGCGAGCTCGGGAGCGAGCTCGCTCGCCCGGGCCCGCGAGGGCGCATCGGGGCGCCGCAGCAGGGCCGACAGCGCCGACTCCACGAGCGAGACCTCGCGCTCGGCGCTCTGCCGCAGCGAGCGGATGTGGCGCGGCTCGATGCCGTGCCGGTCCAGCGCGACGAGGGCGCGGAGCAGAGTGACCGTCTGCTCGGAATAACTGTCGGCGGCGCTGATCACCCCGGTGCTGACCGCGTCGTTCAACAACTGGGGGCGCGCGCCCGCGGCCGTCAAGAGCTCTTCGCGTCGGTAGCGGCGCGGCGCGCTCGTCATCGACGGGATCGCGGTCGGCGGAGCCGGGTTGCGGCCCGCGTCGAGGTCGGCGAGGTAGTCGCGGATGACGACGAGCGGAAGGTAGTGGTCGCGCTGCAGCGTGAGCGCGAGACGCAGTCGCTCGAGGTCGGCCGGCGAGAACTTGCGGTAGCCGGAGTCGGTGCGCGTCGGCGAGACAATCCCCTGCACCTCGAGGAAGCGCAGCTTGCTCGAGGTGAGTGCCGGGAAATCGGGGGTCAGGCGCGCGAGCACCTGCCCGATGCTGAGCAGCCCCGCAGCCGTCTGTCGACTACGGGAGGGGGCTGCCGCCATCAGTGCTCAGCCGCGGGCAGGTCGGCCGGCGAACCGAAGAAGTTGAGACGGAACTTGCCGATGCGCACCTCGGAGCCGTTGACGAGGGCCGAGCGGTCGACCCGCTCGCCGTTGACGTAGCTGCCGTTGAGCGAGCGCTGGTCGACGATCTCGAACGAGCTGCCCGAGCGGAGGATCTCGGCGTGACGACGCGAGACGGTGACGTCGTCGAAGAAGAGGTCGGCCTCGGGGTGACGGCCGACGGTGGTCACGTCGGTGTCGAGGAGGTAGCGGGCCCCGGTCGTCGGTCCCGAGCGGACGATCAGCAGAGCCGCTCCCGAGGGGAGGGCGTCGATGGCCTCGAGCTCCGCCTCGTTGAGGTCGGCCCCGAAGGGGACGAACGACAGGTCGGCGTCGTGGGTCTGGGTCGTGTCGTGCGACGCCCCGGCTGCGGCGGCGTCGGCCGCGCGCCGGATCTCGTCTCGCTCGAATCGGCTGGTCTCGTCCACGGCTTCTCCTTCATATTCACCATAACCGATCGGTCGCCAACGGCGGGGTCGACCGACTTCGAGCAGGTCACGGTGATGCGTGATGTGTCTGTATTCGCCGAAACCGGGACGCCGCGGTTTGGGGGATGCGGAGGCGGCCGACGAGACACTCGAACCTATCGACCCGAACGGGGCCCTGTCGAGTCCGCTTCACCCTCTGTCGGCGCGCCGTCGCGTTCCTCACCGCCGTCGAGGCGCGCTCGACCCCTGTGCACGCTCCCAGTCCGACCGCTCGGTCCGTCGTTAGGGTCGAAGGGTGACTTCCTCCGTGACGCCCCGCCGACGCCTTCTTCCCGCCGTCCTCGCCGCCGGCCTGCTGGCCGCCGCCGCGCTCTTCGTGCCGGCCTCCCCCGCCGCCGCCCACGACGAGCTCGTCTCGACCGATCCCGCGGCCGGGGCGACGCTCGAGGCCCTCCCGGCGCAGATCACGTTCTCGTACAGCGCCGACGTCCTCACCGACGCCGGCGCGACCGTGATCGAGGTCACCGATTCGTCGGGCGCCTCACTGGCGGAGGGCGCCCCGACCGTCTCGGGCGCCGAGGTGACGCAGGCGCTGCAGGGATCGGCATCCGGAACCGTCACCGTGAAGTGGCGCGTCGTGTCGAGCGACGGCCACCCCATCGACGGCGACTTCGCCTTCTCGGTGCCCGCCGCAGCCGCGACCCCCTCCGCGACCGCGACCCCCACGGCGTCGGCCGGTCCCGCGCCCGCCGAGAGCGCGACCCCGGCGCAGACCCCGAACGCCACTCCCCTGCCGACCGAGAACACCTCGGCGCCCTCTCCCCTGCCCTGGATCCTGCTCGCCGTCCTCCTCGTGATCGTGGCCGGGGTCCTGGTCTACGTCTTCGCCGCCCGCAGCGGTCGCAAGACCGCCGGTGGCGGCACCGCCGGGCGATAGGCTGGAACCATGCCTCATTACGATCTGGTCATTCTTGGTGCGGGTCCCGGCGGGTACGTCGCCGCCGTCCGCGGCGCACAGCTCGGACTGTCGGTCGCGATCGTCGAAGAGAAGTACTGGGGCGGTGTGTGCCTCAACGTGGGCTGCATCCCCTCCAAGGCCCTCCTGCGCAACGCCGACCTCGCGCACACGTTCCACGCGAAGGCCGACCTGTTCGGCATCTCGGGTGACGTCACCTTCGACTTCGGCAAGGCGTTCGACCGCTCGCGCAGCGTCGCCGCCGGCCACGTCAAGGGCATCCACTACCTGATGAAGAAGAACAAGGTCACCGAGTACGAGGGCCGCGGCTCCTTCGCCGACGACCACACGATCGACGTGACCAAGACCGACGGCTCCAAGGAGCAGGTCACCTTCGACAACGTCATCATCGCCACGGGCTCGACCGTGCGCCTCCTCCCCGGCGTCACCCTGTCCGAGAACGTCGTCACCTACGAGGAGCAGATCCTCACCCGCGAGCTCCCCGAGTCGATCGTCATCGTCGGCGCCGGCGCCATCGGCATGGAGTTCGCCTACGTCATGACGAACTACGGCGTGAAGGTCACGATCATCGAGTTCCTCGACCGTGCGCTGCCGAACGAAGACGCCGAGGTCTCGAAAGAGATCCAGAAGCAGTACAAGGGCTACGGCGTCGACATCCTCACCTCGACCAAGGTCGAGTCGGTCACCGACCACGGCGACAAGGTCACCGTCGCCTACACGGCGAAGGACGGCTCGCAGAGCTCGATCGACGCCGACCGCGTGCTCATGTCGATCGGGTTCGCTCCCAAGGTCGACGGCTTCGGTCTCGAGAACACCGGCGTAAAGCTCACCGAGCGCGGCGCCATCGAGATCGACGACCACATGCGCACCAACGTGCCGCACATCTACTCGATCGGCGACGTCACCGCCAAGCTGCAGCTGGCCCACGTGGCCGAGGCGCAGGGCGTCGTGGCCGCCGAGACCATCGCCGGAGCCGAGACGCAGACGCTGGGCGACTACCGCAACATGCCCCGCGCCACCTTCTGCAACCCGCAGGTCGCCTCGTTCGGCCTCACCGAGCAGCAGGCGCGCGACGCCGGTCACGACATCAAGGTCGCGAAGTTCCCCTTCTCGGCCAACGGCAAGGCGAACGGCCTCGGCGAGCCCGTCGGCTTCGTCAAGCTCGTCGCCGACGCCGAGACGCTCGAGCTCATCGGTGGCCACCTCATCGGCCCCGACGTGTCGGAGCTGCTGCCCGAGCTGACCCTCGCGCAGAAGTGGGACCTCACCGCTCTCGAGGCCGCGCGCAACGTGCACACCCACCCGACGCTGTCGGAGGGCCTGCAGGAGGCCTTCCACGGCCTCACGGGGCACATGATCAACCTCTGATCGACTGATCGACGAAGGCCCGCCCGGTTCCCCGGGCGGGCCTTCTCGTTCGTGGGGGCTCAGTGCCCCAGAGCGCGAGCGAGCTTGGAACCGGATGCCGCGTGGCGGCCTCCCGCGGCGAACACGGCCGCGTCGACCGCGGCGAAGAACTCCGCGCGCCCGGCGTCGTCGGACGGACCGGCGGGGCCGAGCTCGACCTCCCACTCCCGCCACGCCGACTCGACGCCGCGTCGTTCGTCGCGCGCCCGGACGCGGTCGTCGACGAACTCGGCGACCTCGTTCCCGTCGGCATCGAGCAGCGCGTAGGCCGTGCGGTGGTTGCGCAGCCGAGCGAGAGGGGTGAACGGGGGCGCGGCGATCGAGGCGACGGCATCCTGAACCGCCGGAGGGACCACCGGTTCGGTGTCGGAATCGCCGTCGGCCTCGAGCGGCCATTGGGTCTCGCGTCGGCCTCCGGCCTCGAGAGGGCCCTTCACGTGCCACCCCTCGTCGGGGCCGCCCGTGCGGCGGCGCACCGCGACGCCCGCCCGCGCCAGGTCGGCCGAGGCGGTGTCGAGGTAGCGCGCGTCGAGGTCGCGGGGTTCGGGGTCCCCGACCCGCGTCACCCCGGGCAGGGCCGACCAGTCGGGCAGGGGCGTTTCATCGTCGACGTCGTACTTCGACTCGACCTCGACGTTCGACGACCCCTTCGGGTCTCCGCTCAATCGTCGCGTCCGTCGGCGTCGGGGTTGATGTCTTCGGTCTCTTCGGAGAAGACGAAGACGGCCTGGGTGGGGCCGTCGGAATCGCCCGTGTTCTCGAGGCCGCCGTCGCGGCGGTAGACGAGCTGGCCCTCGCTGTAGGGCATGATCAGCGTGTCGTCGGACTCGTTCTCGAGCGGGAGAACCTGCCCGTCGAGCGGGCCTCCGGTCAGTCGTGCAATAGCCATGACGTCAGCGTAGACCGCGGCGCCGACACCGCCCGGTACCTTGACAGGGCTCACCTACAATCGCTGGAGTGACCTCGACCGACCTCCCCGGTGACCGCCCCTTCGTGCTGCTGGCCACGCGCGCCGAAGACCTCCCGGCCGACGAGGAATACGCGCTCTTCCTGCGATTCACGGGGCTGCCCCCCGAGCGACTGCGCCGCGTCCGACTCGAGCGCGAGCCGATGCCCGAGATCGACCTCGACGAGGTCTCGGGGATCCTGGTGGGCGGGAGCCCCTTCAACGCCTCCGACCCGGTCGAGCGCAAGTCGCCCGTGCAACGACGCGTCGAGGACGAGATGGCGGCGCTCGTCGACGAGGTCGTGGCACGCGATCATCCGTTCCTCGGGGCCTGTTACGGCGTCGGAACCCTGGGCACGCACCTCGGTGCGCCCATCGACGGCACCTTCGCCGAGCCCATCAGCGTGGTCGACGTGTCTCTCACCGCCGCCGGACGCGAGGACCCCCTCGCCGAGGGGCTGACCGCGACCTTCGCCGCGTTCGTGGGACACAAAGAAGCGATCAGCGCGCTGCCGCCCGCCGCGACCCTGCTCGCGTCGTCGCCCACCTGCCCGGTGCAGATGTTCCGGCTGAAGCAGAACGTCTACGCGACGCAGTTCCACCCCGAGCTCGATCTGGACGGCATCGTCACGCGCATCCACGCCTACGCGTCGTACGGGTACTTCGCCGCCCACGAGCTCGACCTCACCCTGGAGGCCGTGCGCCGCGCGCCCGTGACCGCCCCGTCGCGCCTGCTGCGCACCTTCGTCGAACGCTACGCGCGCTGAGCGGCCCGTTCACGCGCCATCGCGCGGGGTGACCCGCACCACGTCGACCGGGGCGGTGACCGCGGGATGCGCGAGCCTCAGGTAGGGCTCCAGCCCGAGATCGACCAAGTGCACGCGCCCGGCGAGCTCGGGGCCGCGACCCCGCACGAGGCCCGCCTTGAGCGCTCCGAACGTCACCGTCAGATCGGCGGCGAGCACCGCGGCATCCGCCGTGCCGTCGTCGGGGTCCAGACCGCTCGGCAGATCGACCGCGACCACCAGCGGTCGCTGCTCCTGGGCTCGCACGCACTCGACGAGGGCGCGTGCTCCCCCGCGCAGGCGGCGGTCCGCCAAACGTCCGATGCCCAGGATGCCGTCGAGCACGAGCACGTATCCGCCCATCGCCTCGCAGACGTCCGAGGCGGACCGCACGCGCGCTCCCGCGGCCACGGCCGCATCAAGGGCCGCCCGGTGCACGCGGTCGCGCACGAGCACGATGTCGACGCGATCGGCGACGGCGCACAGGTCGGCCGCGGCGTAGAGGGCGTCTCCCCCGTTGTCGCCCGCCCCGGCGAGGACAAGGACCGCCCCCGGCCGATCGGCGAGACGGCGCGCGACGATGTCGGCCAGGGCCGCGGCGGCCCGCCGCATGAGCGGTCGCCCCTCGGCGAGGAGCGGCTTCTCGGCCGCGCGGACCGCGTCGGCGCTGTACGCCGAGATGCGCTCGCCCGCGGCCAGCACTCCGCCCGCGCTCTCACTCATCGCGGGAGCCCGCGCGCACCTCGGCGCGGTCCTCGCGGTCGGCGGCGGCGGGGTCGTTCTTCGCGAGCGTCTCGCGTTCCTTCGCCTCGGCGGCGCGGGCGGCCTCGAGCTCGCCGGTAGCTGCACGCACGGCCTTCTCGGCGCGACGGACGCGGAACTGGATCATCGTCGACGCACCGTACTTCGCACGCACGCGGTCCTGGTCCTCCTCGGTCGCGACGGTGATGTACGCCCCCGCGATGAGGATCACCTGGCTCGAGAGGTTCAGCCACAGCAGCAGGGCGATGAGCGAGGCGAACGTCGCCAGCAGGGGGTTGTTGCCCGCTCCGCCGACGAACAGCCCCGACAGCTGCTGCAGGACGACCAGCCCGACACCGCCGAGCAGGGCACCGCGCAACAGGGTGCGGCGACGGGTCTTGACGCCCGACAGTGCCGCAAACGCCACGGCGACGGCCGCGGTATCGAGCACGAGGACGACGACGGTCGAGAGCAGCCAGGTCAGCACCGCCGTGACCCACGAGTCGGCGGAGATGCCCAGCAGCTCGCGCACGAACGTGAGCCCCGCCGTGGCGAGGAAGGTGACGACGGCCGCCCCGACGAGGGCGACGCCGATGCCGACGGCGACGGCGAGATTGCGCAGGATCACCAGGATCGGAAGCGTGTCGTCGGTGGCGACGCCGGCGATCTGTCGCAGAGCGGAGCGCAGCGACCCGATCGCGCCGATGGCGGCGCCGACCAGACCGAGGATTGCGATGATCCCCGCGACCGTGAACTCCGGCGGGGCCTTGATGTCGCTGACCTTCAGCAGCCCGTCGGGCCCGACCAGGCCCGGGACCACGCTGTTCACGGAACGCTCGAGGGCGGCGATCCCCTCCGGATTGCCCGCGAGCCAGACGGTCGCGAACGAGAAGCCCAGCAGCACCGCGGCGAACAGACTGAACAGCGTGCGGTAGGTCACGCTGTCGGCCAGCATGGGGCCGCGCGCCCCCGAATAGACGAGGAAGGCGCGCACGAGACGGAGCCGCAGGGCCCACGCCGTGACGCGACGGATGAGGTCGGCCATGGCGCCAGGCTAGCGGCGCGCGCGAATGCGTCGTGCGGGGTTGACCGCGCGGGTGCGCAACGACAGCTCAGCCCGGCGGCATCCCTCTCGCCTCGCCGTACCCGACCGCCATCCGCAGCCACGTGCCCAGCAGCAGCCAGGGCCCGTACGCGATCTCTGCGCGCCGGTCGCCTGCGAGCAGCACTCCCCCCGCGGCGACACCGCCGAGCACGAGCGAGAGGAGCAGACCGGATGCCACGGCCTCGGGCCCAAACCATCCGAGCGGCGTCCCGACGAGGGCGGCGAGCTTGACGTCTCCCCCGCCGAACGCCGCGGGGCGGGCGAGATGCAGGGTCAGGGCGACGGCAAAGGCGGCCGCGGCGCCCCCGATCACGCCGAGCGCACGCCCCGGGTCGCCGATCCGCGCCGCCTCGGCCGTCAGCAGCGCTCCCACCAGCGCCGCGGCCGGGAGGACGACGGCATCGGGAAGACGGTGAGAGCGCAGGTCTGTCACGACGAGGGTGAGGCTCGCGGCGGCGAACACTCCGGCGGCGAGACCGAGCAGCACCGGCACGTGCTCAGGCGTCGAGCACGAAGAGGTCGACGCGCACGATCGCCCCGGGATCGATCCCCTCAGCGTCGCGCACCGCGCGTTTGAGAGGCAGGACGTAGACGCCTCCCGTCTGCGGGAAGATCGAGGTGCGGAAGGTGGAGCCGCCGATCGTGGCGTCCACGCGTACGCCGCCGAATCCGCGGCGGAAGGTCTGCGTCTCGCGGATCTCGGCGCTGAGATCGGGCGGCAGGGCGACGAAGTACCAGTCGCTGTCGCTGCGTGCCTCCCACCGGTAGACGTCGCCCTCGAACCGCACTCTCATCGCCCCTGCCCTCCCTCGCCCGAGCAGGTCACGATACCGCCGGTCGGCGACCGGCTCAGGCGCTTCTCCCCTGGGGAGGAGCCCCGGGGCGTCGCGTCTCGCGACGGAGGGCGCGCCCCGTCGCGGCATCCGTCAAGCCGGCGACGACGGCCGCGCACGCGTAGACGACGAGGTCGCGCGCGTCGAACCCCGTGCCGAGCACGAGTGCGACGGGCCGGAACCGCTCCGCGAGGTCGGCGGGGACCCCGGTCGCCTGGAAGAGCTCGACGGCCACGCTCCATCCCCCGGCGACGAGGGCGACGACCAGCGGCCGCAGACGGGGGAACCCGACCACGAGCCCGGCGTAGACCGCGACCGTGTACAGCGCATCGCCCGCGATGTCCGCCGCGTCGCTGGACGGGAGCACGAGGTGCACGACGAGCCCCGCCGCCACGACCACCGCCAGGGCGAGGAGGGCGATCAGGCGACGGCGGGTGGGCGGCATCCTGTCATCGTGGCATGCCCGCGCGCCGGGGCCGGCCGCCCTCAGCGGATCACTCCCGCCGCGCGCGCCGGGTCCGCGTAGGCCCGAGCGAGCGAATCCACGGTGTCGTGCGCGTTGAGGCCGCTGGGGTTGGGCAGCACCCAGGTGGGCACGTCGGCGATCGCCTGCTCCTGCCGTCCCGCGGTCGCGCGGGGCCGCTGGAACCCCTGGCGGTAGGCGGTGAGGCCGACAACTGCGACGGCCCGGGGCCGCCACGCGGCGACCCGCTCGACCAGAGCCGCGGCTCCCGAGCGCAGCTCGTCACGCGAGAGTTCGTCGGCGCGCGCCGTCGCCCGGGCGACGAGGTTCGACACCCCCACCCCGGCGTCGAAGATCATCCGGCGGTCCTCGTCGCCGAGGGGCTCGGAGTACACGGGTAGTCGGGGGAGTATCCCCGCCTTCACCAGCGCGGGCCAGAACCGGTTTCCCGGTCGCGCGAACGGCGTTCCGGTCGCGGCGGTCCACAGCCCCGGGTTGATGCCGACGAAGAGCAGACGTACGCCCGGCTCCACGAGGTCGGGCCGCGTGGCATCCCGGAACGACTCGAGTTCGGCGCGCGTGTATCCCATGAGACCACTATGACCACTACCCCCGGCGAGCGGGCCCGCTCTGCCAGGATCGGAGGAATGGATGCCGTTCCCGCTCTGACCGAGGTTCCCCCCGCGCAATTCGTCATCGTCGGCGACAACGTGCGCCTGGCCACCTACTCGTGGGGCGACGTCGAGGCCGACCCCGTGCTGTGCGTGCACGGCTTCGGTTCGAGCACGCGCGACAACTGGGTCAACACCGGCTGGGTGCGCGACCTGCTGCGCGCCGGCTACCGCGTGATCGCCGTCGACCAGCGCGGTCACGGAGCGAGCGAGAAGCCGCACGACGCCGCGTCCTACACGATGCCCACCCTCGTGTCCGACCTCGTCGCCGTGCTCGACACGTACCTGCTCGATCAGGTCCGTTATCTCGGCTACTCGCTCGGCGGGCGGGTCGGCTGGCAGCTCGCCGTCGACGCCCCCGAACACGTCGAGCGGGCCGTGCTCGGCGGCATCCCGGATGGACGCCCTCTCGCCCGGTTGCAGGTCGATCAGGCCCGCGCCTTCCTCGACCACGGTGAGCCCGTTCAGGATGCCACGACCCAGCGCTACGTCTCGCTCGCCGAACGCGTGCCGGGCAACGACCTGCGCGCCCTCGTCGCGATCGCCGAGGGCATGCGCCTCGGCGAGACCGATCCCGACCCCTCGACGCCGCCGCAGCAGCCCGTGCTGATCGCGACGGGCACGGACGACCCCATCCACGACCAGTCGCAGCACCTGGCAGGGCTCCTCCCCCGCGGCGAGTTCGCAGACATCCCGGGGCGGCACCACGTCAACGCCCCCGGTGCACGGGCGTTCCGCGAGGCGGGCATGGAGTTCCTCGGCCGCTGAGTCACGCGGGCCGGATGCTCCGCCCGAGCGAACCGGTCAGCCGCAGTCGTAGACGGTCGTGGGAGCCGAGCTGTCGGTCGCGCAGTGCTGGGTGACCCAGGTGCGGATCTGCGATGAGGCGGTGGTCGTCGACGCGGCCCCCAGGGACGTGCCCCCTCCCCGTTGGTCCCCGCCGATGACGTAGCGCACCTGGCCGGAGTCGACCAGCGCGGTGAAGGCGTCCAGCGTCGGCACGCCGTCGGTGCCGTTGAAGCCGCCGATGGGCAGGAACGAGCCTCCGTCCGAGGCGAGGATCAGCTGCGCCGCAGATTGCGCCCCAAAGGTCGCCGCCAGGTACGTCGACCCCGTGCTGCGGGCCTGCAGCCACGAGACGAGGGCGCTGTCGTCCGCCCCGCCCGCGCCGAAGCCGCCGCCGCCGAAGCCGGTGGGTGCCCCGCCCGCCGCCCCGCGCGTGCGTGCCGACGACGATCCGCCCGGCGCGGCACCGGTACCGCGACCCGCGCCCTGCCCGGCGCTCTGCCCCGATCCGGGCGCCGCTCCCCCGCCGGGCGCCGCGCCGAATCCCTGGCTGCCGCGCCCCCCGGTCGGCATCCCGCCGGCGAACTCCGCTCCCCCGAAACCGCGACCGCCGAAGCCCGCGGACTCGGCGGCCCCGCCCGCGACCGGGTTGATCGAACTGGGGTGGGCGATGGTCACGGCCGACCACACGGCCGGGGTGAGGAGCAACCCGGTCATCACCGCGACCGTCGTGACCGCGCGCCGGCGGTGCCGCGTCGAGAGCAGCACGATCGCGACGACCGCCGCGACGCCCTGCGCGATCGAGACCGGCACGCTGTACCCGCCCGTGGCCAGGCCGATCCCCAGGGCGGTCGACCCGGCGACAGCGACGATCGCGATCTGCGGCCAGACCCTGCCCGCCCGATGCGCCGCGGCGAGCGCCGTCCCCACGACGAGTGCCAGCGGGACCGCGAGGGCCGCGGTGTAGAACTGGTGCATTCCGGCGACGGTGGAGAACATCGCGGCGAAGGTCGCGAGCCACACGGTCAGCAGCACCGTGAGCGGGCGCGAGAACCGCAGCACCCACAGGACGATGATCCCGACGATCGCCGCGGGGATGAGCCACGCCACCTGGCCCGCGAGCTGGGCGTTGAAGAGGCGCAGCACGCCGGGCTCGCCCGAGAAGGGCGGGGTGAACGACTCGTAGGCCGCGCTGTCGGCCGTGGCCGAGAAGCGACCGAGCCCGTTGTACCCGAACACCATCTCCCACGGGTTGTTCGACAGGGTGCTGCCGATGTAGGGCCGACTCCCGGCGGGGATCATCGAGACGATCGCGACCCACCACAGGGATGCCACGAGGCTCACCGCTCCGGCCAGGGCGAGGTGACCGAGTCGTCGGGCCCAGGACTGCCGGGTGAAGAGGTACGCCAGCGCTAGGGCCGGCCACACCGCCCACGCCTCGAGCTCGTAGAACTGGAACGACAGGCCGATCAGCGCTCCCGCAGCGATCAGCCACCCCAGGCTCCGCGCCTGCACGGCGCGCACCGCCGCCCACGCGGTGAGGGAGAGGCCGAGGACGAAGAAGGTCTCGGGCTGGTTCGAGCGGGCCACCGCGACGAGGATCGGCGTGACAACAGCGATGCTCCCGGCGATGAGTCCGGCACGCTCCCCCGCCAGGCGTCGGGCGGTGACGGCGGTGACGAGGGCGGCGGCGACGGCGGCGAGGGAGTTGGGCAGGATCACCGCCCAGGCGGAGTATCCGAATGCCCGGACGAAGAGGGCCGGGATCCAGAATGAGCCCGGGATCTTGTCGAGGGTGACGGTGCCCGCAGGGTCCACGGCGCCGAAGAAGAAGTTCGACCACGAGCGGCTCATCGACAGCGCGATCGAGGCGTAGTACTCGCTCGGCGCCCCCGCCCACACCTGCCAGCCGGTGAGGACCAGCGCGCCGAGCCCGATGAGGACGAGACCGACGGTCCATCCGCGGGGTCGTCGCAGGCCCGCGATCAGCGGAAGGGTCGGCGTGGGGACGGGAGGAGAAGCAGCGGTCACCGCCGAATCGTAGACAGCGCTTCCCTCACCGCAGCCTTACGGAACCTATGCGCCAGCGATGGATGCTCTCGCCGGGCGTGGATCAGGATGCCGACAGGGTGAGCTTCGCAGGCGACGGTGCCCGCGTGGCGGCGGCCTGCAGCCCGACCCTCACCGTCTGGCCGGGAGCGAGGGTCGCCGCCCAGTCGGCTCCCGTGCACGTCACGCGCCCGGCCGCGACCGAGCATTTCATGCCCCACGCGTTCGACACCGCGGTGGTTCCGGCGGCGTCGAACGAGACCGACCACTTCGTGACGGGACCTGTCGCCGTGACGGTGAGCTCGGCGACGTACCCCTCGCCCCAGGTGCTCTGCGGGACCCAGGTCGCGGTGATGCCGGCCGAAGCTCCCGGGGCCGTCCCGGCGCCCGGCTTCGGGGTGGGTGCGTGGCTCGGCGGCACCGATACCGAGGGCTTCGGGGACGGGGTGGGCGGCTTGGGCGTCGCCGTCGGTGTGGGTGTCGGTGTCGGCGTGAGGCTCGGCCGGGGCGTGGTCTTCGGGGCCGGGGTCGAGGGAATCGGAGCCGGCTGCGGAGCGGGCGCCGCGACCGGCGTCAGGATCGGTGCGAGCGCGGCCAGCTTGGCCTTCTGCGGAGTGCGCCAGTCGTCGGCGACCAGCCCGCCGGTGTCGCCGCTGTTCGGGTTGAACGACCAGTACGCGTAGCTGATCTTCGTCTTGGCCACGTACGCCACGAGCGCGTCGAGCCAGGCCCGGTCGCTCGCGGTCTCGAGCTTCGTGCCGAATTCGCCGAGCAGCACGGGCGCGATGTTCTTGCGCACGAGGTAACCCCAGTTGGCATCCCACACCGCCTCGAGATTGGCGGGATACCCGGATGCCGAGAACCAGGGCTGCGCGAAGACGCTGGCGGGGTAGTCGTGCGGCGAGTAGACCACGCGGTTCTTCACGGCGAGGGTCACGGGCGCGGCCCCGGCGTCTTTCAGACCGCCGCCCCACCAGGTGTTCGAGCCGTCGTTCTGTCGCTCCACGCCCTCGATGATGATCAGCAGGCGAGGGTTGACCCCGAGCACGGCATTGCCGGCGCGCGTGGCCGCCGCGCGCCAATCGCGGGCGGGGTCGCCGCAGTTCCAGCACGCGCCGCCGTGGGGCTCGTTATGCAGGTCGACGCCGATCACCGCGGACTCGTTCTTGTAGCGAGCGGCGAGCATCTTCCAGTCGTCGATCCAGCGTTGTTCGCTGTACTGACCCGTGTACCAGAGCTCGCTCTGCGCCGCCGAGTCGGGGCGGTGGCGATCGAGGATGACCGACAACCCGTGCGCCTTCGCGCGCGCGATGACCGTGTCCATCAGCTGCAGCGGTGTGAGCGACACCAGTCCGGGGTTGACCGCGCCGTTGATCGAGTTCGAGGCCTTCGCCGCGAGGCACTCGTTCGAGAAGGGCAACCGGATGGTGTTGAACCCCATCCCCGCGATCGCGGAGAGGCCGTCGTCGAGCGCGATCGACCACAGTCCGTGCGGGGCGCAGTTCGAGGTCTCCATCCCGAACCAGGCCGTGGCCTTGATGGTGAAGGGGGCCCCGGATGCCGTCACGATCGTCGACCCCTGGGTCGACAGCCACCCGGGCAGCGAGGTCGCAGCCGAGGCGGCCGGAGCGGCGATCGCGCCCGCGGCGACCAGGGTCGCGCCCGCGACGAGCGCCGCCGCGCGGTGCAGCACGCGACACGTGGACGACCAGTTCGTGCGTTTCGCGGACATCGGCACCCCCGCGGTCATCGTACTGGGGGCAGACGCCCCTGCCGCGACCCCGGCGCGAGGGCGACGGTTTCCGCGTCGTTACGGTGTCGTAAATGTCGAGATCATCATTGATCTTGGCGATATCGCGCTGATACCGTCGCCCATCATGACTCCCGTGACCGAACGCAGCCCCGCTCTCGACGCCGTCTCGAAGGCCATCGTCGAGCAGCTGCAGGAAGACGGGCGCCGTTCCTACGCCGAGATCGGCAAGGCCGTCGGCTTGAGCGAGACCGCCACGCGCCAGCGGGTGCAGAAGCTGCAGGACGCCGGCATCCTGCAGATCGTCGCCGTCACCGATCCCCTCCAGCTCGGCTTCGCGCGCCAGGCCATGATCGGCGTACGGGTCTCGGGCGACACCCGCGTCGTGGCGGGGCAGATGACGGCGCTGCCCGGGGTCACCTACGTGGTGTCGACCGCTGGCTCCTTCGATCTGCTCGTCGAGGTCGTCTGCGAGAGCGACGACGACCTGATCGACCTGCTGAACGACCGCATCCGGTCGCTCCCCGACGTCGTCTCGACCGAGACCTTCGTCTATCTCAAGCTCCACCGTCAGCTCTACAACTGGGGAACGCGATGACGCTTTTCGAAACCGACCTCAACACCGACCTCCAGGCCAAGGCCCGCGATCACCTCTGGATGCACTTCTCGCGCCAGTCCACGATGACCGAGGGCCCCGGCGTCCCGATCATCGTCAAGGGCGAGGGCCATCACATCTGGGATGCCGCGGGCAAGAAGTACATCGACGGACTCGCGGGCCTGTTCGTGGTCAACGCCGGTCACGGGCGTCGCCGCATCGCCCAGGCGGCCGCGAAGCAGGCCGAGCAGCTGGCGTTCTTCCCGCTGTGGTCCTACGCCCACCCGGCCGCGATCGAACTGGCCGAGCGACTGGCCGACCTCGCCCCGGGCGACCTGAACCACGTTTTCTTCTCCACCGGCGGAGGAGAGGCGGTCGAGACGGCGTTCAAGCTCGCGAAGCAGTACTGGAAGATCCAGGGCAAGCCCTCGAAGCACAAGGTCATCTCGCGGGCGATCGCATACCACGGCACCACGCAGGGGGCCCTGGCGATCACCGGTCTTCCCGTCATGAAGCACATGTTCGAGCCGGTCACCCCGGGCGGGTTCCGCGTGCCCAACACCAACTACTACCGGGCCGCCGAGTCCGGCTTCGGCGGGGGCACCCCCGAGGAGTTCGGCCTGTGGGCCGCGGATCGCATCGAGCAGATGATCCAGTTCGAGGGACCCGAGACCGTCGCCGCGGTCTTCCTCGAGCCCGTGCAGAACGCCGGTGGGTGCTTCCCCGCCCCGGCCGGCTACTTCCAGCGCGTGCGAGAGATCTGCGACACCTACGACGTGCTGCTCGTCTCCGACGAGGTCATCTGCGCCTTCGGCCGTCTCGGTCACTACTTCGGCGCCTCGGCCTACGACTACCAGCCCGACATGATCACCTTCGCCAAGGCGGTGACGAGCGGATACTCTCCCCTCGGCGGCACCATCGTGAGCGACCGCCTCTACGAACCCTTCGCCCACGGCGACGTGTCGTTCCCCCACGGCTACACCTTCGGCGGTCACCCCGTCTCGGCGGCCGTGGCGCTGGAGAACCTCGACGTCTTCGAAGAAGAGGGCCTGCTCGAGAACGTCCGCCGCAACTCCCCGGTCTTCCGCTCGACCCTCGAGCGCCTCCTCGACCTGCCGATCGTCGGGGACGTCCGCGGCGACGGCTACTTCTTCGGCATCGAGCTGGTGAAGGACAAGACCACGAAAGAGACCTTCGACGACGACGAGTCCGAGCGGCTGCTGCGGGGCTTCTTGTCCAAGGCCCTCTTCGACGCCGGCCTGTACTGCCGAGCGGACGACCGCGGCGACCCGGTCATCCAGCTCGCCCCTCCCCTCACCCTGGGACCGACCGAGTTCGACGAGATCGAGCAGATCCTGCGCTCGGTGCTGCAGGAGGCCTGGACCCGACTCTGACCTCGCGGGGTGCCGGCGCGACCGATGCCGGCATCCCTCCCCCGCCCGCGAGCCGCGCTCGCCGGGCGGTCTTCATCCCGCTCCCACCCCTGAGCGGTGCTCACGATGCTGTACCCGACACCATCCCGATCGCGCACCCGAGCGCGATCCGCACCCTCCAGGAGGAGCCACGAACGAGAACACCCGCGCCGCCGCCCCCACGGCGAACTCCGGCGCCACGCTCGCCCGCACCCTCGGCCTTTGGTCGATCGTCGGTCTGGGTCTGGGGTACATGACCCCGACCGTCGTCTTCGACACCTTCGGTCTCGTCGCCGACAAGACGAACAACGTCGTCCCGGCCGCCTACGCCGTGGCCCTCGTCGTCCTCGTCTTCACCGCCGTCAGCTACGGCAAGATGGTCCGCGTCATCCCGAGCGCCGGCTCCGCGTACACCTACGCGCGCGAGTCCATCCACCCCGGCGTCGGCTTCGTGGTGGGCTGGACGGCCCTCATCGACTACATGCTGCTGCCGATGGTGAACGCCCTCATCCTCCGCAGCTACATGGAGGCGTTGTTCCCCGACGTCCCGGGCTGGATCTGGGTCGTCGTCTTCACCGCGGGTGTGACCGGAGTCATCTACCTGACCATGCGCGGCACCTCGAACGTGAACATGATCCTCCTCGTGTTCTCGATCCTCGTGATGACCGTGTTCGTCGTCATGGTCGTGGTGCAGCTGGTCGGCGGGGCGGGGGCCGGGACTCCGGTGTCGATCGCCCCCTTCGCCCACAGCGACGTGCAGTTCGGCGCGGTTCTGGCCGGAGCCACGGTCGTGTGCTTCTCGTTCATCGGGTTCGATGCGGTGTCGATGTACTCCGAAGAGGCGAAGACGCCCAAGATCATGCCGCGCGCGATCCTCCTCACCCTGGTGGTCGGCGGCCTGATCTTCCTGATCGCCTCGTACGTGACGCAGCTGCGCTTCCCCGACTCGACCGCCTTCCCGCAGGAGGCGATCGAGGACAGCACCCTGCCCGAGATCGGCGTGCAGGTCGGCGGACCGGTCCTGCAGGCGGTGCTGACCGCCGCCGGGTTCGCCGCGACCCTCGCGTCGTGGTTGGCGTCGCACGCCTCGGTGTCGCGCATGCTCATGGTGATGGGACGCAACAACGTGCTCCCCCGCAAGGTCTTCGGCTACATCAACCCCCGCACCCACACCCCGACGCTGTCGATCGTCATCGTCGGCCTCGTGAGCCTCTTCGCGATCTCGTTCACCCTCGAGCAGATCGCGGCGTACATCAACTACGGCGCCCTGGTGGCGTTCACCTTCGTCAACATCTCGGTGATCGCCTGGTTCGCCGTCCGCAAGGGACTCCGCAAGACCCCGGCCGACATCGCGCGTTACATCGTCATGCCCGCGATCGGCATGCTGCTCACCGGTCTGCTGTGGATCAACCTCGACATGCACGCCCTCGTGGGCGGTCTGATCTGGACGGGCATCGGGGTGGTGTACCTCGTCGTCCTGACGCGCGGGTTCCGCCGACCCATCGCCTCGTTCGACGAGAACCAGCCGGTCACGGGCGTCTCCAAGACCGTCGCCGGGCCGCGCTCCGAGGTCTGACCGGTCGCCGCTGTGGGTGCGTCATCCACCCACACCCGCGACATAGGCGATTGATATCCGCTCCCGTTATCGCCGGGGGATTCTGTGCGTCGTGACCTCTCCCGTCCCTCTCGCGCGCTGGTGGCGTGAACCCTGGTGGGCCCGGATCTCGCTGACGCTGATCGTCGCGGCATTCGTCGTGCTCACCTGCTGGAATCTCGCGCGCGGCGGAGACTTCTCGTTCTACGAGGCGTCCGCGCGGTCGATGTCGCAGTCATGGCACGCCCTCTTCTTCGGCGCCTTCGATCCGGATGCCACCGTCACCCTCGACAAGCTCAGCGGCTTCGCTGTGCCCCAGGCGCTGAGCATCCGCCTGTTCGGCATGTCGATCTCGGCGATCGCCCTGCCGCAGGTCGTCGAGGGCGCGGTGACCGTCGTGGCGTGCGCTGTGCTCGCGCGGCGGTGGGGCGGACGGGGCGCGGGCCTCGTCGCGGCGGCCGCCGCCGCATCGACCCCCATCTTCGTATCGATGTTCGCCCATCCGATGGAGGACGGACTGCTGACGATGGCCCTCGCGGTCGCCCTGGTGTGGTGGCAGCGCGCGATCCTCACCTCGACCTGGTGGCCGCTCGTCCTGTGCGCTCTCTTCATCGGTGTGGGATTCCAGGCCAAGATGATGGCCGCGTGGTTCCTGCTACCCGCCCTCATCGCCGGCACGCTGGCGGCGACCGAGGGATGGCGTCGCGGCCTGGTGCGCGCCGGGGCGCTCACGGGCGCCGCCGTCGTGGCATCCGTCGCGTGGATCACGATCGTCGCGCTGGTTCCCGCGGGCTCCCGTCCCTACGTGGACGGTTCGACGAACGACGACGTCTTCGCGATGGTGTTCGGGTACAACGGCCTGGATCGCTTCGTGCCGGGGGCCGTTCCCGGCTCGGTCGGCGCCCCGACGTCGGTAGGCGGGCTCGGCGCGACCCTCGCCGCGATCGGACACGCCCTGACCACGCACGCCCCCGCGAGCTCGGGGGGTTCGCCGACGCTCACGAAGCTGCTCGAGTTGCCCCTGGTCACCCAGATCGGGTGGCTGTACCCGGCGGCGCTCGCGGGGATCGCCCTCGGCATCTGGCGTCACCGGCCCCGGCGGGGGCGTCCTCTCGCGCGGGCCTCCGCGACGCGCTCCCCCCTCGTGGTGGTCGCCGCCGTGTGGTTCGCGACGGCCGCGGCCGTGCTCACCCTCGCCCACGTTCCGCACACCGCCTACGTGGCGGCTCTCGGCGTTCCGATGGTGCTGCTCGTCGTCGTCGCGTGGGTCGAGGGGGTGCGGCTGCTTCGTTCCGCGCGAACGAGCGTGCGGCTCGTGCTTCCGGCGGTCGTCGTCGTCCAGTCGATCTGGTGGGCCGTCCTCATCGCCGAAGCCCGCCTCCCCGAGGTGTTGCTCATCCCCGCGGTGGCGGTGGGCGCGGTGGGACTCGCGATCGGCGCCGTCGCCGCCCTGTCGCCGCCGGCCGCACTCCCCCGCGTCCGCTGCGTCGCCCCCGCCGCTCTCGCCGTCGCTCTGCTCTGCCTGCCCATCGCGACGAGTCTGCAGGTCATCGACGACGCCCGTGACGGCAGCGGGGGCGATGCCTACGTCGGCGTCACCGCCCGCGGCGGCCACCCCGACGAGACCTTCACGGTGTCGGCGCCGGCGCCCTGGGGCGGTAGTCCGCAGATGAGTCCCGCCGTCGCGCAGATCGTGCAGGCGGCCCGCGAGCACGGCGGTGGCGCGAACGGCCTGCCCCTCTTCGTGACCGACTCCTGGGCGCTGTCGTCCCAGGTGATCGACGCCACCGGGGCGAGCGTCCTCACCGACGGCGGCTACAGCGGGCACGTCCCGGTCTTCACCACCGAGGAGCTCGACCAGATGGTCCGCAGCGGCCGCGCGCGGCTCTTCGTCGTGGCATCCGGGGCTCCCGAGGGCGATCCGGTGCGACGGGTGGCGACGGGGCCCGGATGCCACGAGGTCGATGACTGGAACTTCAGCCAGGCGAAGGAGGGCGGCGAGGTCGACAAGGTGACCGGTGCGACCCTTTACGCGTGCACATCGGGGTGACGGCCGCCACGGCGCGCGCCGCGCCGCCGGTAGACTTCAGCCAGTGAGCAGCACCCGAACCGAAGCCGCGTACCTGCGCTCGGTGACGGCGTTCAAGAACCCGACGCTCGATCTGCTGCACGGGCGCTTCGCCCCGTTCGTCGTCGCGGTGCTGTCGATCGTGTTCACCCCCGATCGCCCCGCCGTCGCGGTCGCCGACGCCCACGTCGAAGTCGCCGAGGCGATCGACGAACTGCGCGCCGCCGGCATCGACACCGACGACGACCGCCGCATCCCCGCCGGTACCGCGCGTGAGATCTGCCGCGGGTGGGTGCGCGTGGGCTGGCTCGGCCTGCAGATCGAAGACGACGTCGAGGTCTACCGCCTGTCGGCGCACGCCGTCGGTGCCCTCGAGATCGCCGGTCGTGCGGGCGGCGGCCGGGCGCGGGTCTCGCGCTCGCGCGTGCGGACGCTGCTCGACGCCGTCGACCGCCTCGCGCGCGACGCCGAGAGCGATCCCGCGCGGCGCCGAGAGGCCCTGCTCGAGGAACGGGCGGCTCTGGATGCCGAGATCGCGGCGCTCGACGGGGGCGTCGTCGAACCGCTCGACGACGACCACCTGCTCGAAGAGGCCGAGAACGTCATCCACCTCGCGCGCGAACTGCCGGCCGATTTCTCGCGCGTGGCCGAATCCATCGCCGCGATGCAGCGCGACGTCGTGGCCGAACTCCGTCGTGATGTGCGCCCCACCGGCGATGTGCTGCGCGAGTACCTCGAGCGCGGTCGCCAGGTGATGCAGGCGACCCCCGAGGGCCGGGCGTTCCAGGGAGCGCTGCGCCTGATCGGCGACCCCGAGAACATTGACGACCTCACCGACCAGCTGCACGCCGTGCTCACCCAGCCGTTCTCGCGCCTGATGACCCCCGAGCAGCGCGGAGAGCTCGACGCGATCGCCAGGCGCGTCGAGGCCGGCGTGCAGGAGGTGCTCACCGCCCAGCGACGCGCATCGCACGTCATCACCGCGCAGGTGCGCACGCACGACCCGATCCGCGACCGGCAGGTCGACGATCTGCTGCGCTCGGTCATGGCGGGTCTGCACCGCTGGAGCCAGACCCGCTCCCCCGGGCGCGTCGAACCGGTGCGCACCCTACCCCTCGCCGACATCGGGCACCTGCGCCGCTCGCTCGGCGACGTGCGTCCTCCCGGGGCGCCGGCGCCGTTGGCATCCGGAGACTCCGACGTCGAGTTCGTCGACGCCGACACGCGCGCGTGGGGCGGCCCGCACTACGCCGAACTCGAGGCGTACGTGGCCACGCTTCCCGGGGGCTTCGACCTCGCGACGGCCTTCGCCGGAGCGGATGCCGAGACCCGGCGCCCGGTCGACCTCGTCGGCCTGCTCGAGATCGTCCACCGCGAGGGCCTGGTCGAGACAGACGACGTCTCGATCGTCGAGGCCGTCCGTCCCGACGGCACCACCCGGCGCTTCGCCTTCGGCGCGGTCATCGCCGCGCCCTCTCGCGTCTCGGACGCGGAACCCCCGACTGCCACAGAAACGGATGCCGATGACTGACATCGACCCGTCCGCCCCTGACACGGACACCCCCGCCTTCATCGCCCCGGTAGCCATGGAGAACGACCCCGACGCGCTGTTCGCGGGCGACCGCGGCACGCTCGACGCCGACGTGCGGCGCGTGCTCGTGCGCATCCTGCAGCGGCGCTTCCTCGTGGCCGACAACTCGCCCGCCGAGTGGAAGCTGCTGCTCGAGCACCAGCAGATGATCGAGTCGCGCCTGAACGACCTGTTCGTGCGCCTCGTCGTCGACCACGCCCGCGGCGTCGCCTACAAGGAGCAGGTGCGCAGCGACGACGTCGACGTGCCGATCCTGTTGAAGGACGAGGCGTACTCGCGCGCCGAGACGCTCGTGCTCGTCTACCTGCGCACGGTGTTCCAGCGCGAGACGACCGCCGGCACGGCATCCGCCCGCGTCGACGTCGAAGAGGTCGAGCAGACCGTGCTCACTTACTTCAGCGAGACCGACGGCACCCGCGCGAGCCAGCAGCGGGCCGTCCGCACCGCGATCGCGCGCCTCGACCGCGAGGGCATCATCGAAGAGGAGTCCGAGGGGCGCTACCGCATCGGGCCGCTCATCGAGATCGTGCTCAGCGCCGAGGTGCTGCGCGATCTGCAGCGGTGGTTGGAGGAGCAGACACGGGATGCCGACACCCCGGCGCCCCTGATCGATGACGCCGAGGCCGTGGCATCCGGAATCCTCGAGGAGGAGCGCGCATGACCATGCTCGAGACGCTGTTCGGGCTCATCCCCGCGGCCTCCCGCGGGCAGCAGTGGGTCGCCGAAGACCTGCAGCTGATCAACTGGGGCGGATACGACGGCACGCACCGCGTGCGCTTCGCGCCGACCGCGACGCTCCTGTGCGGCGGATCGGGCTCGGGCAAGTCCACGCTCATGGACGCGTACGTCGCACTGATGATGCCGCACACGACCCCCTTCAACGGCGCCTCGAACGGCGCGGTCGTGGGTCGCCCGCGCGGCCAGGAGCAGCGCAACATCCTCTCCTACGGCCGCGGCAAGCTCGACGAGTCGCGCACCGACGAGGGCACCAAAGTGCGGGTGCTGCGCGGCGACGGGGTCGACACGTGGACCGCGATCGGCATGACCTGGGCCGACCACGACGGCGCGCGCTTCACGGCGGTGCGGGCCTGGTACTTCCCCGCCGCCGCCCGCACGCTCGACGACGCCGTCAAGGTGCGCGCGACCGTGCACGGGGCGTTCGACCTGCGCCAGCTCGAGCGCGCGGCGCAGAGCCACCTCTCCGACTCGGCCGTGCGGGCGGCGGGCCTCGACACCCTCGCGACCGACCGCGAGTTCTCGGCGCGGCTGCACGCCGTGCTCGGCATCGGCGCGGCGGGAGCGGGCTCGAAGGCGATGAGCCTGCTCGCGCGCATCCAGGCCGGTCAGCAGATCACCACCGTCGACGACCTCTACAAGCGCATGGTGCTCGAAGAGCCCGAGACGCTCGCCGTGGCCGACGCGGTCGTCACGCACTTCGACGGGCTCGAGTCGACGCGCACGCGCATGCTCGAGGCCCGCCAGCAGGTGCGGGCCCTGCAACCGATCCGCGGCATGAAGACGCGCATCGACGACGCCGCCGAGCGCCTGCGCCTGATCGACGCGCTCGGGCGCTTCGGCGACCCCGAGTCGCGCGCCTCGCTCTGGCGCGCGCAGCGACGGGTCGACCTGCTCGAAGCGGTCGAGGCCGAGCTGCGCGACCGCACGCACGCCACCGACGCGCTCGTGCGCGAACGCCAGGCCCTCGCCGACGCGGCAGAGGCCGAACGCGAGGCACTGGGCGACGTGCTGCGCGCGGCGGGCGGCGACCGGCTCGACGCGGCGCAGCGCGAACTGCGGACCCTCGAGCGGCGCCTCGCGGGCATGCAGCGCGACCGCGAACGGTTCGAAGCGGCCCTCGCCGTGCTCTCGGTCGAGGTCGCCACCGAGAAGCAGTTCACCGCGCTCGTCGCCGAAGCGCGGCGCACCCTCGCCGACACGGATGCCAAGAGCGCGGTGCGCGACGCCTTCGTCGCCGCCAGCAGCCGGCACACCGACCTGCGCCAGCAGCTCGCCGCCCTCGAGACCGAGCACCGGCGCACGCAGACCCGCGACGACAACATCCCCCCGCGTCTGCACGAGGCGCGCGAGGCGCTGGCCGAGGCCGCGGGGCTCACCGCCGCCGAGCTGCCCTTCGTCGCCGAGCTCGTCGACGTGCGCACCGAGTTCGAACCGTGGCGCGGGGCGTTCACCCTCGCGCTGGGCGGGTTCGCGACGACGCTGCTCGTCGACGCCGCGCACCTCTCTGCGTTCCGCGCCGCGATCGACAGCGTGCGACTCTCGGAGCGCCTCCGGTTCGAGGGTGTTCCTACCGACCTCCCCGAGCGCGGGGCGCTGGACCCGGCGACCCTGCCCGGGCGCCTGGAGTTCCGCTCCTCGCCCTTCACCGGCTGGCTGCAGGACCGCCTCGAGCAGCAGTTCGCGTTCGTCTGCGTGGATGCCGCGTCGGAGCTCTCACAGCACCGCATGGCGCTCACGATCTCGGGCCAGACGAGCCAGGGCGCCCGCGGCGCCCACGGCGGCTCGGCGCGGCAGAGCATCCTCGGTTTCTCGTCCCGCGTGCGCCTCACCGAGCTCGGCGAGCAGATCGTCACCGTCCGGCGCGACCTCACCGCCGCCAAGGCCGCGGTCGACGAGGCCGCCGCCGCCCTCGACGCCTTCGACGACCGGCGCGGCGCCCTCGAGAAGATCGCGGACCTGTCGTGGGACCAGGTCGACGTGGCATCCGTCGAACGCGATCTCGACCGCTGGAACGAAACCGTCGTCGAGGTCACCGCGGGAAACCCCCGCATCGCCGAGCTGCAGGAGCAGATCTCGGGCGCGAAGGCCCGCGTCGCGCGCCTGCGCGAGGAGATCGGCGGAGCCAAGACCGAGCAGCAGACCCTCGCCGCACGCTGGGCCGAGACCACCGACGACGTGGATGCCGCGCAGATCCTGCTCGAACGGGCCGAGGACCGCGATATGACGCTCACCCCCGACGAGGTCGCGTACCTCGACGGGCTGTTCGTGGCGCCCTCCGGCGATGACGTCTCGCCCTCGCAGCGGCTCGCGCGGTTCGACGCCGCCCTCGAGTCGGCGTCGAAGCGTCTGCTCGAGGAACAGCGTGCGACCCAGGAGACGTGGAGCGACCAGCGCGAGAGCCTGCGCCGCACGATGACCGCGTTCACCGACCGGTGGCCGAGCCCCAACCTGCTCGCCGACCCCGATGAGGCGCTCGGCGACTTCGAGCGGATCCTCAGCGAGCTCGAGGCCAGCGGCCTGCACGAACTCGAAGCGGAATGGCGCGACTCGCTGCTGCGCCTGTCGGGCAACGACCTCACGAGCCTCGACTCGGCGCTCACGCGCGCCCTGCGCGAGATCCGCGAGCGCATCGCCCCGATCAACGACATCATGCAGGACCTGCCGTTCTACGACGACGACCACCGCCTCCAGATCGTTCCGCGCGAGAGCCAGTCGGAGGTGCGCAAGCGCTTCCGCCGCGAGCTGCGCGACGTTCGCGCGGCGATCGACGCGGCCTCGACAGACGAGGAGCGCGAGGGCGTGTACGGGCGCATGGCGCGGTTGATCAACCGCATCCGCCCCACCGCCCCCGACTTCGCCGACCTCGTCGACGTGCGCAACCACGTGCGGGTCAGCGCCGAGCGCTTCCGCGCCGACACGGGCGAGCACGTGGCGCTCTACGACCACATCGGCGAGAAGTCGGGCGGCGAATCGCAGGAGCTCATCGCCTTCATCGTGGGTGCGGCCCTGCGCTACCAGCTCGGGGACGCCGGATCGGAGCGCCCGCGCTACGCCCCCGTCTTCCTCGACGAGGCGCTCATCAAGGCCGACGCGCACTTCACCAAGCGCGCGATCGGCGCCTGGCGCGGCCTCGGCTTCCAGCTCGTCATCGGTGCACCGAACGACAAGTACAGCGCGATCGAGCCGCACGTCGACGTCGAGTACGACATCCTCAAGGACACCCGCGGGCGCTCGTGGGCGAAGGCGAAGGTGGGCGTTCCGGGCTGATCCGTCGCGCACCCTCAACGGATTACGCAACCTCCGTCGTCACGGGGGTGTCCCCGGCTGAGGATATGCGGATCACGGCGGTTATGAGGCGTGCTCAGCCCTCACGAGCGCGGAGCGCGTCGTCGACGCCGCGCAAAGCGACGGTTCCGGGACCCTGGAGGGTCGCGCGAGCTGAGGGCACCTCGCGGAAATATCGCACCACGGTGGCGACCTGATTCGGATCGGATCCGAGCGCGAGCATAGGCGCCTCGACTCGCGGACCGGAACCGTCGGCGATGAGATGCAGTTTCGCGACAGGGCCGGCCCCGACCCCCACCTCGGCGAGTTCGTGCCATGCCCAGTCGACCCGACCGCGACCGCGGATACCCCTGAGCCCCTCGGCCGTCACGTGCAAGCCCGCCGGCTCACGCAGACGCACCGCATTCATCACGATCACGCCGACGCCGAGCAGTCCGAGGGCATACGGCGCGCGCGTGAGCAGGAACGACGGCATCGTCGGCAGGTCCGCGATGTCGACCACGATCTGCGCGACCGCGGGTAGCAGCAGCAGGCCGCCGAGCACGAACGGCACCGCGGTCGCGGCCGGCGCCGGACGGAACCAGATCCCGGATGCCGACTGGTCGACGCGTAGGAGGCGTTCCTGGATCGTGCCGAAAAGCACGTGCAGGCAGGCCGCGGCCCCGAGGATGGTGAGGGTCAGCGCTCCCATCACCAAGCGCAGCCCGAGTCGGTCATCGGCCACGGCCATGAGCACGGGCAGCACGGCGAACAGAACTATGACGGCGACGAGCCAGGTGGGGCGCCGGCCGTTCGGGAAGACGGGAATCCGCGGGTCGGGGGACGGAAGTCGGGGAGACGTCGTGCTGATGGCCACAGTCAGTTCACTCCTTGATTCGGCTGCGATCGGGGGGACGGAGGAACATATCCTTCCAACCGCGGCTGACGCCCGGTGAAGAAGTCGTCGACGGTTTCGCGTGAGTCGAGGGGGACCGCGGCCTCCCACAGCCACCTTGCTCCGGCTCCGATGGCTAGGCCGCCGATGACCGTCCCGCCGATGACCCACCCGACCGGATTACTTCCGAGGGCGGCTGCCGCAGCCCCACCGGCCGCCGCACCTCCCGCACCGCCGGCCATGCCTCCCGCGATCTCCGCGACGCCGGAGCTGAGCGAACCGCCCTCTGCGACATCCGCGGCGAGGGAGACTACGTCGATCACGTTGCCGGCGATGGGGAGCACGCGGGTCACGCGCGACACACGGCCGATCTGCTCCGCCAGCTCCTCCACCCCCGCTCGCATTCCGTGAGGGTCCGCCGCCTCGGCCGCCGCCCGCAGTGCCGGGTTACCGGACCGGAGCTGGTCGCGGAAGGTTTCCGCCGCGGACTGGAGAGAATCGTGGTCTTTGCGCCAGGTGCTCAGCGTCTGATCGTAGAAGCTCTCGTACCCGTCGAGCACGGATGTCGCGAGGGATTCGTTGCCCTTGGCCGCGATGGCCGACACCGTGCCGGAGAGCTTCTGCAAGCCCTCGACACGAGCGATGAGCGGAGCCATGTGTTCCCCGACCCACGCGTCGAGTTCGCCGGTCATCGTGCCGATCTGCGCGCCGAGGTCGTTGTAGCTCGCGATCAGCGAGACGTACTGGTCATACGCCTCGAGGTCGGCGTCCGGCGCGCCGGGACCCGGGCAGTACGACAGGGACGTCGTCGGCGGCAGCACGGTCGTTCCAACGACGTCGAGGCCGACGGCATCCGCTTGAATGCGGAGCGTGGCGACGTCTTCTTGCGCGCGCTCTAGTCGAGCGGAGTATGCGCGGAACACCTCTGCCGCATCGCTGAGGTAGCTTGACACCCCATCCGCTCGGTTGCGGATGTCGCCGACCACCGACCTCCACGCGGTTCCCGCTTCGCCCGTCCAGTAGTTGTTCGAGTCACCCCAGAGGTAGGTCAGCTCGAGGTCGGCGCCCGTGTACGCCTCTTTCACGCGCTCGAGCCACTCCGCGACGGCGCGCACGCTCGCCGGGTCGCCGGGAATCCTCGCGTCGATCGGCATCAGTCCGCGAGCCCCTCTTCGAGTCGAGAGATCTCGCTCTGCATTTGATCCTCCGTCGCCTGCACGTCGTCGAGCACGCTCTCCGTCACCGCACCGACGAGGCGCACCGCCCCGGCGTACTCATTTGCCGCCTCCGCCGCAGCGCCGGCGATAAAGCCGATGAGCGCGGAAGCGGCCCCGCCGTCGGCCGCGGGCGGAAGGGAGGCCAGCGCCGCGTCGAGACGGTCGACTTCGTCGACGACGAGACCCATCCGCCGCACCATGTTGTCGCGGTCGACGTAGATCGCGTCACTCATCCGAGTCGCCCTCCCCGACGTGACTGAGGGGGTATGTCGAGGTCGAATGCGACGACGTCGAAGGGCTGCATCTGCCGAATGCGATCGAGCTCCGAGGTCATCAGCAGCATCCACGGTTGTTCGCGCCCGCATGCGTCTGCGAGCCTGTCCAGCGCCGTGTACGCGAGCAACCCGCGCCGACCGTCGACGAGCTTCTGAACGACAGCCAGTTGGCCGCGCCCCTCGGGATCACTCACCAGGGGCAGGTAAAGGGCGGGCGGCACGATGACCTCCCGCCGCATCGTGGCTCCCCTGTTTCCGCCGAGCGACATCAAAGATCCCCCATCTCCGAACCGTCCGGACAGTTTAGTGCGGGCAAGAGATCGGGAATGTCCGCGACCCTCTCTACGCTGTGCTCAGGGGCACGGCGGAAGGCGGCAGGCATGCAAGGACTCGAGATCACGGTTCTGCTGGGAGTGGCGATGCTCGTGGGCACCGTCCTGGCTCCGCGGCTGCGCGTCGCCACACCGCTGGTGCTGCTCGTCATCGGCCTCGCGCTCGGCTTCATCCCCGAGCTGCGCCAGATCGAACTGCCGCCCGAGACGGTACTGCTGCTGTTCCTCCCCGTCATGCTGTTCCGCGAGGCGTGGACGACGTCGCTGCGGTCGGTGCGCCGCTCGCTGCGCTACATCATCCCGATGAGCACGCTGCTCGTGGTGGCATCCGCCTTCGCCGTCGCGGGCGTCGCGACGCTGATGGGCGTGCCGTGGGAGGCCGCTCTCGTGCTGGGCGCCGCGGTCGCCCCGCCCGACGCCACGGCCGTCGCCGCCCTCGGCCGCCTGCTGCCCGCCAAGACCTTCATGAAGCTCAAGGCCGAGAGCCTGACGAACGACGGCACCGCCCTCGTGCTCTACGCGATCGCCGTGGCTCTGCTGCTCGGCGACCAGATCACCCCGCTGCAGATCACCGGCATGGTGCTGCTGTCGTACCTCGGTGGAGCCGCCGCGGGCATCGCCGTGGCGGCCGCCGCGTTCTTCGCCCTGCGGCGCATGCAGTCCACCCTGACGATCAACCTGACGATGGTTCTGGTGCCGTTCGTGTCGTTCCTGATCGCCGAGCTCATCGACGCCTCGGGCGTGCTCGCCGTCGTGTTCGCGGGCCTCATCATGGCGTGGGTGTCGCCGCGCATCACGACGGCGATGTCGAGAAGGGCGGCGGATGCCACGTGGCCCTTCGGCGTCTACCTCCTCAACGGCGCCCTCTTCGTGCTGATCGGGCTCGAGGTGCAGCTCGTGCTGCACGAGATCTCGGGGTCGGAGATCGGCATCCTGCTGCTCGTCACCGTGGCCGCGTGGATCGCCCTGTTCGTCGTCCGGTACCTGTTCCAGTGGATGTTCTCGCCGTTCTCGCGGCCCGCCGCGGGATCGTCGCGGTCGCTGCGGCATCGATCGCGCATCGTCAGCACCGTCGCCGGTTTCCGCGGAGCCGTGTCGCTCGCCATCGCCCTGTCGGTGCCGGTCACCACGGCTGCGGGCGACCCGGTGGCCGGACGCGACGCCATCGTCTTCGTCACGGCGGGTGTCATCGTGCTCACCCTGCTCGTGCAGGGGCCGCTGCTGCCGGCGGTCATCAAGTGGGCGAAACTCCCCACCGACGACGCCGCGATCGAAGAGTACGAGTTGGCGGAGCGCGCGATCTCGGGCGCCGCCCTGGCGGCCCTCGACGATCTCGCGGCCGAGCACGGCATCAGCGACCGGGTGCGCGACCGCGCGCGCCGCGAGGGCTACGAACGGCTCGAACTCGCCAACGCCCGGGCGGTGGCACGGCAGCGCGCGATCGAGGAGCGCGACCTCGCCGAGCTCGACGCCTCGTTCGACGACGCCTCGTCGACCGGTCCCGTCCCTCCGGACGGACCCGACCTCGATCAGCGCCGCACCGAACGCGCGCCACAGGGCACGGACGACGACGGCACCGCCTTCACCGGCCCCCTCCAGATGATCGCGGTCAGTGACGACATCGACGTCACGCAGCGTTCTCCGCTGCTGCGACACAAAGAGGCGCAGCGACTGCGTCTCGCCGTCCTCGAACGCAAACGCGAGGTCTTGCTCCGCCTGCGCCGCGAGGGCACGATCGACGACCTCATCGCGCGGAAGATCCTCGCGGGCCTCGACCTCGAAGAAATCCGCGCGCGCGGTATCGAGAAGGCGAGCGACTAGCCGCGGCGGGGCGGTCCGAGCCCCACTCCCGCCACCCGGC
Organism: Microbacterium sp. 16-032; assembly: GCF_041079455.1. Lineage (NCBI taxonomy): Bacteria > Bacillati > Actinomycetota > Actinomycetes > Micrococcales > Microbacteriaceae > Microbacterium > Microbacterium sp. 16-032. The sequence goes on from NZ_JBFYGQ010000002.1 coordinate 153,565, forward strand.
GGCCTCCTCCCGGCTTTCTCCCGCCGCCCGGCGGGGACGCGCACCGGGAGCCGCGCCCCATGATCGAAGCGGACGCGACGCGGCGTCCCCGACGAAGGAGTCACCGTGACCGTTTCCGGCATCCTGCCCCGCCCGCCCTTCGACCCCGAGCTCGGCCCCATGCTCGAGGTGATCGGCCAGATGGTTCCGCCCACCCTGACCGCCGAGATGCTCCCCGCGCTGCGCGGCGGAACGTTGCCCGGCCTGCCCACGCCCGCCGAGATCCTCGAGTCCGCGCAGCTGCAGTCCCGCGACGTCACGATCGCGGGCTACGAGGGCGCCGAGATCGTCGTCTCGGTCATCGAGGCGAAGGGGCGCACCGGCACCGGACCCGGCATCTTCCACACCCACGGCGGCGGAATGATCATGGGCGACAGGTTCACGGCCGTCGAAGCGTTCGCGGAGTGGATCCACCGGTACAACGCCGTGGTCGTCACCGTCGAGTACCGCCTCGCTCCCGAGTTCCCCGACCCGTACCCCGTCGAGGACTGCTACGCGGGGCTCGTGTGGACGGCCGAGAACGCCGAACAGCTCGGGATCGAGCACGAGCGTCTCCTCATCGCCGGCGGCAGCGCCGGCGGCGGTCTCGCCGCGGGTGTCGCCCTGCTCGCCCGCGACCGGCGGGGACCCCACCTCCTCGGGCAGATGCTGATGTACCCGATGCTCGACGACCGCGATGCGACCGTGTCGACGCACCAGATCGACGGCGTCGGCGTGTGGGACCGCGGCAGCAACCTGCTGGGCTGGAACGCGCTCCTCGGTGAACGCCGCGGCACCGACGACGTCTCGATCTACGCCGCGCCCGCGCGGGCCACCGACCTGTCGAACCTGCCCCCGGCGTTCATCGACTGCGGGAGCGCGGAGGTGTTCCGCGACGAGGACGTCGCGTACGCCTCGGCCATCTGGGCGGCCGGTGGACAGGCCGAGCTGCACGTCTGGCCCGGAGCGTTCCACGCCTTCGAGGGATTCGCGCCGCAGGCCGCCCTCTCGCACGACGCCGTCGAGGCGCGCGACCGGTGGATCCGACGGATCCTCGGGTGACGGGCGGTTCTAGGCTGGGCGCGACGAGGGAGTGACCCATGCAAGAGCTCGCGGGACGACTGAAGGTGCTCGACCCCGCCGCGAGCGAGTCGGTGAAGATCATCGGATACTTCGACTCGCTCGTGGCCGGGGGCGCGGGAGTCGAGTCGGTCGTGCGAGCCGCGGCGATCCTGAGCGGGGTCCCCGCCGGCGCGCGGGTGCGCGGGCGGCTCATCGGCGTCGACGCCGACGGTGCGCGCACGGCACCTCGAGAGCCCGAGGGAGCGGATGCCGCCGACGCGCCGCGCGTGTGGCTCGAACGCCCCGACGGCGCAGGCCTGAACGACGCCATGATCGTCGACCGCGCGCAGGTCGCCCTCTCGATCATCGTCGCGCGCGCCGACCCGACGATGAGCGCGGTCGAACGCGTGATCGACGCGACGACCTCACGGGTGGATCGCGAGGCCGCCGCCCATCGCCTGCGCCTGAGCGGAGCGGTGCGCGTGGTGGCGGCCCCGCCCACCTCCCCCCACGCACTCACGGCATCCACCGTCCTGGCGACGAACGAGGGAGCGGTGTGGATCGGCCTCGGCGACGTCGTGCCCGCGGACGGACCCGTCGGAACGAGCGTCGCGAGCGACCTCGACGATCTCCCCCGCGCCTGCGCCGACGCCCGTCTCGCGCTGCGCCTCGCCGACGACCGACACCGGGTGATGGATGCCGCCGACCTCGGCGTGCTGATCCTGCTGGCGCGATCGTTCGAGGCGTCGGCCCCGCGGCATCCCGATGTCGAGGCTCTCGACGCTCTCGACGCCCGTGCTGTCGAAGCCCTCGACGTGGTCATCGACAGCGAGAGCATCCGAGCGGCGGCGACACGTCTGTCGATGCACCACAGCAGCCTGCAGTCGCGCCAAGAGACGTGGACGCGTCAGCTCGGGTACGACCCGCTGAGCCCCCGTGGGCGTGCCCGGTTCCTCGCCGCGCGGATGCTGCAGCGGCTGAGCTGAGGCTTCGCCGGATCCGCGCGAGACGGGCGGGCCGACGGCGACGACTCTCGATCGCAGTGCGCCAGGCGGACCGGGCACGCGGGGTCCGCGGCTGTCGTTCGGGGCGCCGCGCGTCCCGGCTCTGCGCGAAACCCCGCAATCGCCAGCGGAAGCATTCCGCTGAATCGATCGGCGACGGATAATGAGGGTTCCCGGACGCAAGGACGCTCCCCCGTGATCAAAGAGCCCCGCAGCGAGTTCGTGGGCCGCCGCCGCGAGCTCGACGATCTCTCCGGCGCGCTCTCGCGCAATCGCCTCGTGACCCTGACCGGAGTCGGCGGGGTCGGCAAGACGCGACTGGCGGCGCGCGCCGTCAACGCGCACGCCTCTCGAATGTCGATGAGCGTGGTGTTCGTCGCCCTCGACCGGGTGAGCGACCCGCGGCGCGTGGCCGACGCGATCGCTCAGGCGCTGCCGTACGGAGAGCTGTCGACGCGCGAGCCGGTGGAGTTCATCGTCGATGTGCTCGCCGACGATCGCACTCTTCTGCTGCTCGACAACTGCGAGCACCTCATCGACGCCGTCGCCTCGCTCGTGGATGAGCTGCTCGACGCCCTTCCGCAGGTGACGATCGTGGCGACCAGTCGGCGGCGCCTCGATGTCGACGGCGAGCAGGTGTTCCCCGTGCCGCCCTTGGCCACCGACGACACGGACGGCGAACCCGCCGAGGCGGTCGCCCTGCTCCTTGCTCGCGCGCGTGCCGCGGACGCCGGATTCTCGCCCTCGAGCGAGGACCGGGCCGTGGCCGCGCACCTGTGCCGCGCGCTCGACGGTCTTCCGCTCGCGATCGAACTGGCCGCGGGGCGTCTGCGCACCCTCTCGATCGCCGAGTTGGCCCGGCGGCTCTCGCAGCGCTTCACGCTGCTGCGCACCGGCGGCCGCGCCCCTGTGTCGCGCCAACGGACGCTGCGCGCGATGGTCGACTGGAGCCACGAGCTGTGCACACCCGCCGAGCGAGCGCTGTGGGCCGCCCTGAGCGTCTTCTCGGGTTCCTTCGACCTGCCGGCCGCGGTCGCGGTCGCGGGCGGAGACGAGGCGACGACCGTGGACACCCTCGACGCGCTCATCGACCAGTCCCTCGTCGAAGCGGACCGCGAATCGGGCCGCTACCGGCTGCTCGAGACGATTCGCGGGTACGGGCGCGATCGAGCCGAAGAATCGGGTGAGCAGGTGCTCCACGTCCGTCGACACCTCGACCACTACCGCGGCCTCGCGCGGCTGGCGCGCACGCACTGGTACGGCCCGGCGCAGCGGCTGATCCTCGCGGGGCAGCGCGCCGACCGGGCGGAGATGGATGCCGCTCTGCGCACGGCCGTGACCCTCGACGCCGATACGGCGCTCGGGCTCTTCACCGACCTCCGTTACCACTGGGGCGTCGGCGGTTTCCTCCCCGAGGGACGACGGTGGGCCCGGCGCGTGCTGGCCCTGCCCGACGCCTCCCCCGCCGCTCGGGCGCCGGCGCTGCTCGTGGCCGCGTGGTTGAGCGTGTTGCAGGGCGCCCTGGCCGAAACGCAGGCGTTGCTCGACGACGCCTGGGCGTTGCGCGACGAGCTCCCGGCCGCCGAGAGGGGTCTGCACGAGGTGGAGTGGCGGCGGTGCAGCGGAAGCCGCGCGCTGTTCGCCGGCGAAGGCGAGCGGGCGGTCGCCGGATTCACGCACTCGATCCGACTCGCGCACGATCTGGGGCATCCCGAAGAGGCGCTCCTCGCGCAGTTCCAACTCACGGTGGCCCTTCTGCAGCTGCAGAGACCGGATGCCGAGACCCCGGCGCGCGAGGGACTGCGGCACGCCGAGGCCATCGGCGAGAGATGGCTGAGATCTCTGTCGGTGTGGGCGATCGCCCTGGCGCTCTACGCCGCCGGGGATCTCGACGACGCCGAGGCGCACGCCCGTGCGGCGCTCGAGATGGAGCAGGGCATCGACGATCCCGTGGGCGACTGCCTCGTGCTCGAACTGTTGAGCTGGATCGACGCCGCGCGCGCACCGAGCGAGCGCACGGCCGTGCTGCTGGGAGCCGCACGAAGCTGGTGGCGCCGGATCGACTCCGGGATCGACGTGCACGGTCCGCACATGCTCGCCGAGCACGATCGCTGCGTGGCGACCGTCCGTCAGCGGCTCGGCGACGAGGCGTTCCGGCGCCTGTCGGCCGTGGGTGAACGCCTCACACCGACCGAGGCGGCGATGTTCGCGGGCGCACCCGGGCGCCCCGCGGCGGGGCTCAGCGCTCGAGAGAGCGAGGTGGCCGCCGGCATCCACGAGGGGCTCAGCAACCGCGAGATCGCCGAGCGCCTCGTGCTGTCGGTGCGCACGATCGACACGCACGTGCAGCGGATCCTCGCCAAGCTCGGGTTCACCTCGCGCGCGCAGATCGCGGCCTGGTTCCAGTCGACGCTCGCGAGCGTTCGGTAGTCCTACGGATACCGCTGCTCCGTCCGGCGTTCGACACTGATCGCGGCGACACCGAGGTCGCCCCCGTCCGAGGAGAGTCCGCATGACCCCTTCCCCTCCCCGTCTGCTTCTCGTCCACGGCGCCTGGGCCGGCCCGTGGGTGTTCGACCGGCTGGGCGCCGAGCTGCGCGCGCGGGGCTTCTCTGTCGACACCGTGGCCCTGCCGACGATCGGCAGCACGGTCGACATGTACGCCGATGCCGCGGCGATCACCGAGAAGCTCGACGCCGCAGACGGCCCCGTGACGTTGATCGCCCACTCCTACGGCGGGATCCCCGCGACCCAGGCCGGTGACCACCCGGCGGTCGAGCGTCTCGTGTACATCGCCGCGTTCGCTCTCGACGAGGGCGAGACGCTCCAGCAGGCGGTGGGCGGCGGCATCCCGGAGTTCTGGGGGATCGCCGACGGCAAGGTCTCGATGGGGCGCTCCCGCGAGGAGCGCATCGCGATGATCACCGCCGACCTGCCGGCCGGGGTGCCCCCTGAGCTCGCGGAAGAGATCGCCGACACGTTCCACCCGCAGTCGCTCGGCGCGTTCACCTCGCCCGTGACCCGCGTCGCGTGGAAGGCGAAGCCGACGACCTATGTGCTCACTCAGCGCGACGAGCTGGTGCCTCCCGCGTTCCAGGAGCACCTCGTCTCGCGTTCCGGTGCCGACGTGGTGCGCGTCGACACCGGGCACACCCCGTTCGAGGACGACCCGGCGTGGTTCGCCGGGGTCCTCGCCGACGCCCTCGCCCCGACGGAGGTGGCGAAGTGAGCGTCACGACGCTGACCGTCGGTCGACTGTTCATCGGCGGGGAGTGGACGGATGCCGCGGACGGCGGCCGCATGGACGTCATCGCCCCGTCCACCGGCGAGAAGATCGCCGACGTGGCTCGCGCGGGTGTCGCCGACGTCGACGCCGCGGTGGCCGCGGCCCGCCGGGCGTTCGATGAGGGCCCGTGGCCGCGTTTGTCGAGCCGCGAGCGTGCCCGCGTGCTGCAACGCGCCTACGCGCTGATGCGCGAGCGCGCCGAAGAACTCGCGCAGCTCGAGAGCCTCGACGTCGGCAAGCCCATCACCTTCGCGCGGGTGGTGGATGTGAACAACGCCGCTGAGCTCTACGAGTACTACGCGGCCCTCGGCCACCGCCTCGACGGCGAGGTCCGCGAGATCACGGCCGCGGCCCACGCGTACGTGCGCCCCGAGCCGCTGGGGGTGGTCGCGGCGATCACGCCGTTCAACTTCCCCCTCATCCTGTCGAGCACGAAGATCGCCCCGGCCCTCGCGGCGGGCAACACCGTGGTGCACAAGCCCGCGAGCGACACCCCGTTGAGCGCTCTGCTGATGGCCGAGATCCTGCGCGACGCCGGAGTGCCCGAAGGCGTCTTCAATGTCGTCACGGGCCCGGGATCGACCCTCGGCGATCACCTCGTGGCTCACCCCGACGTCGACAAGGTCGCCTTCACCGGGTCGACCGAGATCGGAGCCCACGCGGCGGGGCTCGCCGGCCGCAGCCTCACCCCCTTCACCGCGGAGCTCGGCGGCAACGCGGCCAACATCCTCTTCGCGGATGCCGACCTGGATCGCGCCATCCACACGGTGATCTCCGCGTTCGTCTTCAACGCCGGCCAGTTCTGCATGGCCGGTCCCCGCCTGCTCGTCGAGCGTCCCCTGTACGGCGTGGTACTCGGCATCCTGAAAGACGTCGTCCCTCGAGTGCCGTTCGGTGACATCGCGGATCCTGCGACGGTGATCGGCCCGCTCGCGAGCCGAACGCAGCTCGACAAGGTCTCGGCGTTGGTCGAGCGGGCTCGGGCCGCCGGGGCGCGGGTCGTGACCGGAGGCCACGCGGTCGAGCGCGACGGGGGCTTCTTCTACGCTCCCACCGTGATCGCCGACGTGGCCCCCGACGCCGAGGTCGTCGTCGACGAGGTCTTCGGTCCCGTGCTCACCGTGCAGCCGTTCGACACCGAAGACGAGGCCGTCGCCCTCGCCAACGGCACTCCCTACAGCCTGGCCAGCGGCATCCAGACCGCCGATCTCGCGCGGGCGCACCGCGTGGCCGCGCGACTGAGGGCGGGCATCACGTGGATCAACGGGTGGGCGGTGCTCGATCCCTCGGTGCCGTTCGGCGGGGTCAAGGCGTCGGGCTGGGGACGAGAGGGCGGGCCCGAGGCGCTGCAGTCGTACCAGAAGGCCCACTCGATCGTCTTCGACCTGGGCGGTGCCGCATGACCGCGGGGCGCGCGGCTGTCGTCGAGGCCGACGGCCGGATCGTCGTCTCCGACGTCGAGTACGCCGATCCGGGCCCGGGCGAGGTGCTCGTGCGACTGACCGCGACCGGTCTGTGCCACACCGATCTCGGGGTGCTGGCCGGCGGCATCCCGTTTCCCACTCCGGGGATCATCGGTCACGAGGGTGCCGGGCGGGTCGAGAAGGTCGGCGCGAACGTCCGCGGGATCAGCCCCGGGGATACCGTACTCCTGAGCTTCACCTCGTGCGGCGCGTGCGCGGCCTGTGTGTCCGTACATCCCGCGTACTGCGAGACCTGGTTGCCCCGAAATCTGCTCGGGGGGCTGAGAGCCGACGGCTCGGGCGGGATCAGCCGCGACGGGGAGCCCGTGGCCGGGCACTTCTTCGGGCAGTCGTCGTTCGGCACGCACGCGATCGCCGACGAGCGCTCCGTCGTGCGCGTGGCCGGCGACGCCGATCTCACCGTGCTCGCTCCTCTCGGCTGCGGGGTGCTGACCGGCTTCGGTTCGATGTGGAACGTGCTCGATCCGGGGCCGACCGACATCGTCGCGGTCTACGGCGCCGGGGCGGTGGGGCTCTCGGCCGTGATCGCGGCCTCGCTGCGCGAACCGGTCCAGTTGATCGCCGTGGATCGCGTCGCGAGCCGTCTCGACCTGGCGCTCGAACTCGGAGCGACAGCCGTCGTCGACGCCTCGAGCGAAGACGTGGTCGCGCGCCTCGCCGAGCTGACCGGGGGCCGTGGCGTGTCGCTGGGTTTCGACACCACCGGACACCCGGGCGTCGCCCGGACGGCGCTCGATGCCGCGGCCGTGCGCGGCACGGTCCTCGTGTGCGGGGCGCCACCGCCCGGAACCGAGATCGGCGTCGACATCCAGGGCATCTTGACCGGCAAGATCCTCCGCGGCGTCACGATGGGCGACGCGGACCCGCGCGACCTCGTTCCGCAACTCGTCGCTCTGCACGCCGCAGGGCGCCTGCCGCTCGAGAAGCTCGAGAAGCGTTACGCGTTGGACGACATCGAAAGCGCGGTCGCCGACATGCACGCCGGCACGACGGTGAAGCCGGTGATCGTGTCCTGAGCGCGGGTCACACCGCAGGCGACCTCGCAGAACGGGCTGAAAACTCCCCCGGGTCGGTCAGGCGACAGGCTCGTTCAGCGCTTCTTCCACGCGTCGAAGCGCCACCTTGCCTCCCTGCGTCAGAAGGTTCCGCTCCTCGGGGTGGTCTCGGAAGAAGCGCAGCACCACGGCGACATCGTTCGGGTCCGCTCCGAGGTACAGAATCGAGGCGAGGACCGGGGGCGAGCCGTTCGCGTCCGTGATCGACAGCTTCGCGGAAGGCGCGGCGACGACAGCGATGTCTGCGATGTCCTCCCACATCAGGTGGGCGTCTCCCGCACCGCGGATGCCGTGGATGCCCAGTTCCGTCAGTTCGAGCCCCGCGGGCAGCCGAGCCGACCAGAGCATGCGTCCGAGCGTCACCAGGCCGATCACTGCGATGACGCTCGTGCCGACGACGATCGACCATGACGCGCTTCCGGCCAGACCGTTGATGAGCCCGTAGACCATCGCCGCGGCCGGAGCGAGGGTGGACGCGGCAGCCGCCACCATCCAGCCGCCGCGCGAAGCGCGCGGTTCGAACCAGAGCGACGGCGAGGAGGTGTCGATCAGGAGACGACGTTCCTTGAGGTATCTCAGTTGCATGGCGACCCCGGTCACGGCAACGACGATCATCAGGCTGATCGCGGCTATGACGAGCTGCACACCCGGTATCCCCAACACCGCCGCGAAGAAAGCGCAGACGGCGGCAGCGATGTAGGCGCCCGAGAATGCAGAACTCGCCTTTCCCTGTCGCACGTTCAGAGATACGCGCGTTCGCACGTCGGCAGGAAGTTTCAACGTGGTGGCAGTGAGCGGCATAGGTGTGGCGATTCCCGTCTGGATAGGAAGAGCCCGCGTCGGGCTCAGCCTTTTGCGTCCTGCCGCGCGCGGAGGACATCGTTGGCGCGGCGGACGGCCTCCGCGCCGCCCTCGGCGAGAAGAGGTCGTTCGGTCGGATTGTCCTTGTAGAACCGCAGGAGGGCGGCCGCGCGCTGTGGGTCCGATCCGAGCATGAGAAAAGGTACGGCGAAAACGGGAGATCCCTCGGCGTGCGCCAGACCCAGGCGGGCGACGCGCCCCGGTTCAACGGTGATCTCGCCGACCTCGTCCCATCGCCAGTGCACGGGACCCACGCCACGGATGCCGTGGATACCAGACGGGGTCATTTCGATCCCCGGTGCACGCCGCAGGCGCCACAGCATCACGACGAGACCGCCTGCGGCCAGCGCGGCGAGGAGGTAAGGGCCACGCCGCACCAAAACGGACGGCATTGTCTCGAGCCCCAGGATGTCGGTGGCGCCCTGGGCCACAGCGGGAAGAAAGAGGACGAGGAGAAGAACCACGACCGCGACGGAAGGCGATGCAGGCGGCCGCAGCCACAACGAGTGAGATGAGTCGTGAAACCGCACCACGCCCGTCGTCATCGTTCGGGAACGCACGATAGCGACGACCGCAGCTGCGCAGACCACGATCACGAGCGACGCCATCACGAGGCGCAGTCCGAGCCGGTCGTCGGCAGCGGTGATCACCGCCGGAGGGACCGCGAACAGGAGGATGATCGGCGCGAACCGCCCAGGAGGACGACCGTCTCGTAAGAGCGAAACGGGCTAAACTCCCGGATCTTCAAGACGTGGGCGCGTTGTGACGAGGCCCATTCTGGGTTCCCCTAAGCCGTGTACGCCGGCAGGCCGCGCCGCCCGATCCGCTTCACGCCATCTTCGAACTGAACCATCCGAACGCCCCCATTCGTGTGTGGCGATCACCGTATCAGGACCCACGGACACGGAAGACCGGTCACCCCACCCTGAGACCCACTCAGTCTTCTAGTAAGGTAACCCTTGCCTAACCCAGAGCCGCGGCATCCCCTTTCGAAAGGACATCTCGCCTTGCCCTCGCGCCCCTCCTCCCGCCTCGCCCTCGCCGCCTTCGCCGGACTCGTCCTCGTGCTGTCCGGGTGCGCCAGTGGCGCGGCATCCACCTCCGATTCGACCGACACCGCGACGCACGAGGTCACGCACGCCCGCGGGACCACCACGGTGGCCGAGGCTCCCCAGCGCGTGGTCACGCTCGAGCCGCTCGAGCTCGATGCCGCGGTCGCGGTCGGCATCACCCCGGTCGGCGCCGCCGTCGCCAACATGGTCAAGGGCGTGCCGAGCTACCTCGGCGTCGAGGGTGTCACGCCGGTCGGCACCGTCAGCGAGCCCGACCTCGAGGCGATCGCGTCGCTCAAGCCCGACCTGATCCTCGGAACCGAGTCCCGCCACTCGGCCCTCTACGACCAGCTCAGCGCGATCGCCCCGACGGTGTTCATCGCCACGCAGGCCGATCCCTGGCGCGACAACGCGGCCCTCATCGGTGAGGCTCTCGGCCGCGAGGACGAGGTGAAGAAGGCGGTGGATGCCGTCGACACGCGCTGCGGCGAGATCAAGGCCGCGCATCAACTCGCAGGCAAGACCGCCGAGATGATCCGCCCGCGCGATGAGACGACGCTGAGCCTCTACGGCCCGGTCTCGTTCGCCGGGAGCCTGCTCGAGTGCGTCGGCTACACGATCCCCGACCACGCGTGGGAGGACGGACTGCAGGCCGACATCTCGCCCGAGAACATCGCCAGCGCCACTGCCGACGCCGTCTTCGTCACCACCGCCGACGTGGCCGACCGCTCGACGATCCCGGCCGCGATCGCGCAGAACACCGCGGCGTTCCCCGTCGTGACGCTCGTCGACACGAGCACGTGGGTCGCGGGTGTCGGCCCCAAGGGCGCGCAGTCGGTGCTCGACGACATCGAGACCTTCCTCGCCTCCGCGAAATGACGTCTGCGCACGTGCAGGCGGCGCCCGCCGCCCGGCCCGCGCGCATCGGCAGGACCGCCGCCGGAACCCTCGTCCTGGCGGCGGTCCTCGCCCTCGCGGTCGCGCTGTCGCTCATGATGGGCGCGAACCCCCTCCCCTGGTCGGCGGTCTGGGCCTCTCTCACGGGAGCCGGCACCCCCGACACCGACTTCGTCGTGCAGGGACTCCGCGTCCCCCGCACGATCGCCGGGCTCGTCGCCGGCGCCGCGCTCGGGGTGGCGGGCGCGCTCATGCAGTCGTTCTCGCGCAATCCGCTCGCCGACCCGGGCATCCTGGGCGTCAACGCGGGGGCCGCGTTCGCCGTCGCTCTCACGGTCGCGGTCTTCGGCATCCAGAACTCTTTCCTTCTGGTGTGGCCCGCGTTCCTGGGAGCGCTCGTCGTGACCGTCGCGGTGGCGGCCGTCGGCTCGGCGGGGCGCGGGCGAGCCGACCCCATCCGCCTCGTGCTCGCGGGAGTCGCCGTGGGAGCCGTGCTCTCGGGTGTCACCTCGGGCATGATGCTCAGCGATCCCGACGCGTTCGACACCATGCGCGGGTGGAACGCCGGGTCGCTGCTCGGCCGCGGGCTCGAGGTCATCGTGCCGGTGGTGCCGTTCGTCGTGGTCGGACTCCTCGTGGCATTCGCCCTCGGCCGTCCCCTCAACGCGCTGGCGTTGGGCGACGATCTCGCCCGGGCACAGGGCACGCGCGTCTGGGCCGTGCGGGTGGCATCCATCGCCTCGGTGACCGTGCTCGCGGGGGCCGCGACCGCCCTCGTCGGTCCCCTCTCGTTCGTCGGGCTGATGGTGCCGCACGTCGTGCGGTGGATCGTCGGACCCGATCAGCGCCTCATCCTGTCCCTCAGCGCCCTCACCGCACCGATCGTCGTCCTGCTGGCCGACGTGCTCGGCCGCGTGATCATCGCCCCGGCCGAGGTGCCGGCCGGGATCGTGACCGCGTTCGTCGGCGCTCCCGTCCTCATCGCGCTCGCGCGCCGACGAAGGGCCCGCGCACTGTGACCGCCGTCCTGAGCCCGCCGCGTCTCGCGGGTGTCCGTCTGCGTCCCCGAAACGTCGTGGTGGGAGCCGCCACCGTCGCCGCCATCTTGACCCTCGCGGTGCTCTCGCTCGGGTGGGGCACCTACCCGGTGGCCCCGGATGCCGTGATCCGCGCGCTCCTCGGAAGCGGCACGGCCCTCGACACCACCGTCGTCGTCGGGTGGCGGCTGCCCCGCGTGTTCGCGGCCGTGACCCTCGGGGCGCTCCTCGCGATCGCGGGGGCACTGTTCCAGACGGTCACCCGCAATCCCCTCGCGAGCCCCGACATCCTGGGGCTGTCGAACGGCGCCTTCACGGGCATGCTGATCACGCTGGTGCTCGTGTCGTCGTCCTGGCCCGCGCGGGCGGCGGGGGCGTTGGTCGGGTGCCTCGCGGCATCCCTCCTCATCTGGCTGCTCGCGTATCGCGGGGGCATCCAGGGCTTCCGGCTCATCGTGGTCGGCATCGGCGTCTCGGCCATGCTCGCCTCACTCAACACCTGGATGCTGCTACAGGTCGAGCTCGAGACCGCCATGTTCGCCTCGGCGTGGGGGCACGGTTCACTCAACGGCGTGACCGGCGACGCGCTCGGCGGGGTGCTGCTGTGCGCGATGCCCGTCGCTCTCGCGGCGTTCGCCCTCGTCCCGTCGCTGCGTCAGCTCGAGCTCGGCGACGACCTCGCGACCGCCACCGGTGTGCGCCCGCACCTCGTGCGCAGCCTCGCCCTGCTGATCGGGGTGGTGCTCGTCGCCGCGGCCACCGCGATCGCCGGGCCCATCGCCTTCGTGGCGCTCGCGGCTCCGCAGATCGCGCGGCGCCTCGCGCGCTCGCCATCGTTGTCGCTCACCCTCTCGGGGCTGGTCGGGGCGCTGGTGCTGCTGGTATCCGATGCCATCGCCCAGCACGTCCTGCCGGTCGCCCTTCCCGTCGGCGTCGTCACCGTCTCGGTGGGCGGCGCGTACCTCATCGTCATGATCGTCTCGGAGATCCGCCGCCGTGCCTGACATCACCGTTCCCCTGACTCGCCCGTGGGAGTACAGCGCCTTCGCCGTCGAGATCAGCGCGCGCGAGATGCTGTCGCCGAACTTCCTGCGCCTCACGTTCGCGGGCGACGCGCTGCATCACTTCGCCCCGTGGGGCGTGGATCAGCGCATCAAGCTCGTGCTGCCCCTGCCGGGCGGAGGCCTCGCGGACATCGGCCTGCTGGACGAGCCGACGCCGCACCCGTCCGAGTGGTACATGCGCTGGAAGGCGCTGCCGGTCGCGGAGCGCAACGTCCTGCGCACCTACACCCCCGCGGCGATCCGTCCGGACGCCGGTGAGATCGACGTGGACTTCTACCTGCACTCCCCCGAAGGACCTGCCTCGCGGTGGGCGCGTGCCGCGCGCGTCGGCGAATCGGTCGTGATCACCGGGCCCGACGCGCGGAACGGGTCGACGGGATACGGCATCCACTGGCATCCGCCCGCCCTCGGCAGGTTCCTGCTCGTCGCCGACGAGACCGCGATCCCCGCGGTCCGCAACATCGCGGCGGCCCTCCCGCCCCAGGCCCGTGGCATCGCGATCGTCGAGATCGGCGACGCCGCAGACGACGTCACCGTCGCCCGACTCGGCGATGCCGTCGACGTGCGCGTGGTCGCGCGTGGCGAGACGGAAGCGGCCGTCCGCGCCTGGGGTTCCGCCGAAGCCGATTACGCCTGGCTCGCCGGGGAGTCCGGCGTCGTGGCCGCGTCGCGCCGCGTGCTCGTTCGAGAGCTCGGGATGCCACGCGAGCGCGTGTCGTTCCTGGGGTACTGGCGCGCGGGAGGGGCGCTCGTCGACTGAGCCGGCCCCGGAGCGGAGATGAGACGATTCTCATCCTGTTCAGCCGTATTCCGACCTACCCTCGTCTGTGGATAAGTGACGATTGCCCCGCGCTGTGGAGGAACGTCTACTGCGCGAGGCCCGGGTGGGGGCACAGCGTGTACGGATCACCGGAGGAAACGCTCGCGCGGATCGAAGAAGACACGCGTCGCGCGCAGGAACGCGGCGAGAAGCTGCCGGTCCTGCAAGCCGCGATCGGAGAGGTCCGAGCGAAGGCGGTGGCGCGTACCCGCGACATCTCCGTCGAGGTGGACGCGGCGGGGGTCATCCGCGACCTCGAAATCGCCGACGCCGCGCTCGAGCGCGGAGGCCGCCGCGTCAGCGCCGAGGTGATGGACCTGATCGCGAAGGCCACGAAGGACGCCCGCATCCGCACCCTCGAAGTGACCACCCAGATCATGGGCGAATCGGACCCCATCGTCGGCGTCGTGGCCGCGGAGCTCATTCCCGAACAGGAAGACGACGGAGTGACGCGCCGAGGAGGCCTGCGATGACCCCGCAGATCCGGATGGATGCCGACGTCGTGCTGCAGCACGCGTCGCGCGTGCAGCAGCTCGCTTCGGACGCCGCCGAAGCGGCAGCCGCCCTGAAGAGCGTGAATCTGGGCGGCGGGGCGTTCGGTGTGATGTGCGCCTGGATCGTCCCACCCGTCGGTCTCGTCTCGAGCGCGGTCTCGCAACACATCAACGGCGCCGAGGGCGTCCTCGAGCGCACCGGCCAGGAGTTGCGGGGTGTCGTCGCCGACTTCGCCGCCTACGAAGAGGCCGTGGTCCAGGCGACCAGGAGTCTCGAGGGAGGTCTCGGATGAGCACCTCTCTCGTCGCAGCGCCCGTCGACACGACCTCGGCGTTCTCGGGTGCCTTCATCGTCACCGATGGACAAGCCCTGGCAGACGCCATCCGAAGCGGAAACTGGGTCGAAGGCGGGATCGCCGGCTTCTCGGCCGCGATGGACACCGTCGCCGCCGTGATGGACCCCATCGGCACGCTGATCGCCAATGGTCTCGGCTGGTTGCTCGACCACATCGAACCGCTCAAGGGCTGGCTGAACGACCTCACCGGCAACGCGGCTGAAGTGCAGGCCTTCGCCGCCACGTGGAACAACGTCGGCGCACGCATGAACGAACTGGGCGTCACCGCCCGGAACCGCCTCGCCGACCTCGACGGACTGTCGGGAGAGACCATCACCGCGTACACCGCGCACGTGCAGGGGCTGTCGCAGCACCTGACGACGTCGGGCCAGTGGGCGGGGGCGATCTCGACCGGGTTGTCGATGGCGTCGTCGCTCGTGCAGATGACCCACGACCTGGTACGAGACGCGATCAGTCAGATCGTCGGCATGGCGATCTCGGCCGCCATCACCGCGGTCGCGACGGTCGGCCTCGCAACGCCGGTGATCGCCGCGCAGGTCGGTTCGCGGGTCTCGGCGCTCGTGCCGCGCATCAGCAAGACCATCACCACCGTCGTAAACGCCTTCACCAAGCTGCGCGGCCTCGTCGAGGAGCTCAGCAGCATGGCGGGCAAGGCGCTGCAGTTCTTGACGAGGTGGGTCGGCGGCGGCGATGGAGCCTCAACGGTCGAGCGTGTCGTTGAGACGGTTGCCGACGCCCGCCCCTATCTGAAACCTGGATCGCGCCCCTCGTTCAGGAAGGGTGTGGTGGAGGAGGTGTGGGAACGCGCGAAGGGACCAGATGGAATCGTGCGAGACCCACACACCTTCGAACCGATCGATTGGGTGCCGGGCCAGCCGCGACGGGGCGTTTGGGATATGGGCCACGTTCCGGATCAGAACTACCATACGATGTGGCAACGTTATGTAGATGGCGAGTTGACCCCGGCAGAATTTCGCGATTGGTACAACTCTCCAGAAAATTACGTGCCAGAACTCCCCGCGACCAATAGAGGCCATAAGTACGAGTAATGGATATCTTCCTCACCGCTTACCTGAAGTCGGAAGAAGAATT
Source organism: Microbacterium sp. 16-032 (assembly GCF_041079455.1). Taxonomy (NCBI): domain Bacteria; kingdom Bacillati; phylum Actinomycetota; class Actinomycetes; order Micrococcales; family Microbacteriaceae; genus Microbacterium; species Microbacterium sp. 16-032. The sequence continues at coordinate 169,147 of NZ_JBFYGQ010000002.1, forward strand.
TTTGGAGTCGTTCAAGCCGGGCGACGCTAACAAAACGGACGAGAATGGACGCGGACTCCTTCTCATGTCCCTGCAGAACAAACACCTGCCAAGCCGTTACGCGATCAGCAACTTCTTGCTCGACCAGGGAGCTCCTGCAGACACCACTGGCAACGGCGGCGCTTCCGCGCTGCATATTTTGTTCGGGCAGGTCTCTCACGACATCGAGCAAGACGTTAGGCTCGCTCGGCGTCTCATTGCGGGCAGAGCAGACATCAATCACGCCGACGATAACGGTCGCCTTCCTTTTGTTGACGTGATCTCGATGAAGTTCAGTGACGAGGATCTGCAACCGATATACGATCTGTGGTTCGAACAGCCGAACCCGGACTTCACATCGGAGTCGCGATTTGGACTATCTCCTCTCAGTGCAGCGAGAAAGCTCCCCTTCCGAAGTGAAATCCTGTCCAGGATGGAGAACTATGTCCTCAACAACTCCTGAGTTCGTCCGAGAGTCCGGAGCGTCCATAGCGTCCCGGCGCGTCCTCGACGGCAGCGCGCCCCTCAAGTGGGCCGTTCGCGAGGCACCGTCGAACCCGTCCGACAACGGGTGGCGGTTCTTCTCCGAGGTCGACGACGAGTCATATCTCGATGACCCGTCGAACCTCGAGGTGGCGTCCTTCAACACGATCGCGGCTATCGAGCCGGCCGTGATCCCGTTGTTCAACATGCCGGTGGGCACAGACCTGGCCATCATCCGAGACCGAGGGGCGATCCGCTTCTTCGACAACGAGACAGGACGCGAAGTACCTGCGTCCGACCTCGGCTGACAGCGAGAGCATCATGCGCGCGCACGAACGAGCCGAGGACGACATCTGACGTGCCCATCGAGCTCTTCCGCGATTTCGTCCGCGTCGCCGCCGTTCCATCCGCCACCGTCGCTCGATACCGCAACCTGGTTGAGCCTGCTCTCGTCGAGCTCTGGGAGGCCCACGGATTCGGACTCGCGGCCAACGGCTTCCTGCGGGTCATAGACCCCGAGCGATACTCCTCTCTGATCGGCGAGTTCCTCCCCCGCCCGGACATGGTCCCTGTCCTCGCGACGGCGCTGGGCGATGTCGTCGTCTTCTTCGACGACAGGTACCGCGTGCTGCAGTTCAGATATGCCCGCGCGACCGGTGGCGTCGGATCGAGCCTGGACATGATCGGACTGTTCGCGGCTCAGGAAAGCTGGCTCAACAGATTCATGGGCTACGCCCCGTACGCCGAAGCCGCTGAGAGGTATGGCGCCCTGGACTCCCCCGCTGACATCGACGAGATCTACGCCCCACCGCTGCCCCTCCCGGCGGGAGGCCCCGAGGGGGTCGAGCACCTGGCACGTGTCCGCATCTTCGAGCACATCGGGCTCACCGCACACCTTGCCGGCCCGATTCCGTTCGCGGTATAGCTTTCCCGGGCGGGCACCGACGACGGAACGGTGCGCGGAAACCTTCTAGATAGTCACAGGAATGGATGACCATGGCATTCCGGCCATTCGAAGATTTCACACCGATCGCCCCGACCTCGGCCGCGACGGCGCAGAAGTACTCGGAAATCCTCGAAGAAGCCGTGCTCGAAATGTGGCAGATCCACGGATTCGGATCAGCGGCCAACGGATTCCTGAAGGTCATCGACCCCGACTACTACGGGGAGATGATCGGAGAGTATCTGCCTCACCGGGATATGGTTCCCCTCTTCGCAACCAGCCTCGGGGACATCGTGGTCGCCTCGGGAGGCGGTTACCGGGTGCTGCAGTACCGGTACTCCCGCATCTCGGGAATGAGCTCGAGCATCCGTCATCTCGGACTCAAGATCACCAGTGCCGAGTGGCGCGAAGAGATCTACGACTCCGCTCCTTACGACGAGGCGGCTGCGGCGTACGGACCGCTGACGGCGCCCGCAGACTTCGATGACATCTACGCGCGCACTCTTCCCCTTCCCGCGGGCGGCTCCGAAAGCGTCGAGTTCCTCACTCGCTCGCGGATCTTCGAGCACATCGCGCTCACGACTCAGCTCGCCGGCCCGATCCCCTTCATGGGCTGAACCCGCCACGAAGATTGCCTGCTCAGGCGCGCGCGAGAGGCTGACGACATGCCCCTGAACGCGTCCCCAGAGCACGGCGGCACCCTCACCGAGTCCGACGGTTCCGTCGTGGCCGTCGTCTGGCGACCGCTCGACGCTCGGAGATAGTCCGAGCCCCTCTACCCCGTGGCCGCGGCGCCCCTAGTCCGATCCGTCGTCACCCGCAAGACAGGGCGGTGAGCCGGACCTCGCCAGTCGAGCAGCAGCTCGATTCCGTTGATTTCAGAACGAGAGGAGAGAGAGAAGTGCCTATATCCCCCTTCGAAGGGTTCAACCATTTCTCCACGATGCCCGCCGAGTCCCTCGAGGAATTCTCACCCCTCGTCGAGCCCGCCGTCGTCGAACTCTGGCATATGCACCGCACTGACAGTTGCGTTGTCGGGCCCGATTCCCTTCGCAGGCTGAGATGGCGTTCTTCGATACCCGCCGGGTCCCCCTCCCCCGTCAGTCGAGCACCAGCTCGATGTTCCGGTGATCCCGGAACACCCTCACCACCAGCTCGAAGTACGTCTCCCCCACGCCCGACTCGAGCGCGTCCAGAGCGCGCTGGGCGGTCGCTGCGGAGTACACCTCGGGCCGGGCGAGCTTCGCGCGGTAGTACTCGCGCGTCTCGTCGATCCCCAGCGCTTCCCGCGCGATGTCGGCCCGCTTCCACACCACCAGCGCCGGCTCCGCCCCGTCGAGCACCCCGAACCCGCCGTACAGCAGGTCGTCGAGGGCATCGAGGCTCTCGCCCAGCGTCCACTCCTCGTCGGGCATGAACACGCGGTTCAGTTCGGCGTAGAGCGATGGGATGCCGTGGATCGTCGTCCCGTCGATCTCAAGGGTGCGCGGGGTCATGGCATCCGTTCTTCTGGGTGGTGGAAGTGAACGACGAAGGGCCGGACGCCTGTCGGCATCCGGCCCGTTCGTGTGGACCTCGCTCGGAGGTTCCGGACGACTAGTTGCCGCCGTTGATCACCGACAGGTACGACCCGAAGGGGCGCGCGGTGTCGAGATCGGCGAAGTCGTCGGCAAGGCCCTCGTGAGGCGTGTTCTCGTTCTGCATGAACCAAGTGTCCGCGAGCGGCCGTCGTCTCGGAGGGTGGTTGACAACCGCCTAATATCTCGCCTAGCTAACTACTCTTCCCTCTAGAGACTGGATGCGCTGTTCGAGGAAGGCGATGTAGTCGGCCATGTACGCGAGCTTCGCCTCGAGACGGTCGAGCCGCGGGCTGATATGGCCCTGGTTGTAGTGCAACGGGGTGTTGAGGGGTACGTCCGCGTCGATCTTCGCGAGCACGGTGCGCAGCGGGTTCGAGCCATCGGCGGCATTCGTCATGACGCCAGCGTAGGCGCGCTCAGGCGCTCGGCGCCTGATCCGTCCCGGCCAGCACCGGTGCGAGCATGATGATCGCGGCGCCCACGAGCGCCACCGCGGAGCCGACGTAGTCCCACACGGTCGGCCGGAAACCGTCGACGATGATCCCCCACGCCAACGAACCCGCGATGAAGACTCCGCCGTAGGCCGCGAGCACGCGCCCGAAGTTCGCCTCGGGCTGCAGCGCCGCGACGAACCCGTAGGCGCCCAGGGCCAGGATGCCGAGCAACGCGAGCCACCACCCGCGGTTCTCGCGGACGGCCTGCCACACGAGCCATGCCCCGCCGATCTCGGCGATCGCGGCCACGGCGAACAGGATCACGATGCGCGCGGTGGTCATTCCGCCATTATCGACCGCGCCGCGCGAGCGGCCCCTACCGTGACCGACCGGGTTACGCCGGAAAACCGGCAGATGACGGGTGCGAAACATTTGAGAGGACTGCGCTTTACGGCCGCTACGGTTCCCTCAGGAGGTACCCATGACTCGACCCCGCACGGTGACCCACACCTACACGCTGGCGGGCGGCTGGCAGAAAGCGCACCACGGACCCTTGACGGCGGAAGTCGCCGAGAACCTGCGCCGCTCCGGCGTCACCATGGTTCGCGCGCGCCGAGGGCTCTTCGACAGCCGCGAGATCTCACTGCGCGACTATCCGCCACGGCGGGCGGAGGCGCCGGTCCGCCCACGCTGAGGGTCGTCAGCGGCCGGGGCGGAGCAGACCGCTCTCGTACGCGGCGATCACGAGCTGCGCGCGGTCGTGCGCGCCGAGCTTCACCATCGTGTTCTTGACGTGCGATTTCGCCGTGTGCGGCGAGATGAACAGCTCGCCGGCGATCTCGTCGTTCGAGCGTCCGCGGGCGACGAGCAACAGCACCTCGCGTTCGCGATCGGTCAACGCCTGGAGCGACGGGGGCGCGCCCACCTGCGCGGGCGCCGCGCGCACCCAGGTCTCGATGAGCGCGCGCGTCGCCGTCGGTGACAGAAGCGCTCCGCCCTCGTGGACCGCGAGCACGGCGCGGACGATGTCGTCCGGCTCGGCGCCCTTGCCGATGAAGCCACTGGCCCCGGCACGCAGCGCCGAGACGACGTACTCGTCCTCCTCGAACGTCGTCAGAATGAGCACCCGGGTGTCGGCGAGGGCGGGGTCGGCGCAGATCACCGCGGTGGCGTCGATGCCGTCCATCCGCGGCATTCGGATGTCGCACACCACCACATCGGGGTGGAGGCGCCGGGCGAGCTCGACCGCAGCCTCGCCGTCGGCGGCCTCGCCCACGACCGTGATCCCCTCGGCCGCGTCCAGCAGGTCGCGGACGGCGGAACGGATGAGCGACTGGTCGTCGACGACGATCACGGTGGTCACGGGGCGGTCTCCGATCGGACGGGGGCGGGGAGGGGAAGACGCGCCGCCAACCGGAAGCCCCCGGGGGCGAGGCCGGCGTCGAGCTCGCCGCGCACGGCGTCGACCCGCTCGCGCAGGCCGATGAGCCCGAATCCCGACGTCGGCGGCGCCTCGGCGGGCTCGGGCATGCGATCCAGGGGGTTCGTCACCACGACTTCGAGCACGTCTCCATCCCGACGCATCAGCACGTGCGCGCGGCGGGTGGTGCCGTGCTTCACCGCGTTCGTGAGTCCCTCCTGCACGACGCGGTAGGCCACGATGCCGATTCCGATCGGGATGCCGCTGCCCTCGGCATCCGTCCCGATCTCGTCGCGCACCACGACGTCCCACCCCGCCACCCGCACCGACTCGACCACCTCGGGAACACGCGCCAGGCCTGGCTGCTCCCGCGCCGCGGCCTCGTCGGGAGCGCGGAGCACGCTGAGCATCGCCCCGATCTCGCCGAGCACGTCGCGCGAGGTGGTGCGGATGGTGGCGAGCGCATCGCGTGCTTTCTCGGGCCGCGTCTCGAGTGCCGACGACGCCACCCCCGCGTTCAGGCTGATCACCGAGATCCGGTGGGCGACCGCGTCGTGCAGATCGCGAGCGATGCGCAGGCGCTCCTCGGTGACGCGCCGCCGGGCCTCGGCCTCGCGGGTCTCTTCGGCTCGTCGCGCCCGCTCCTCCACCGCCTCGACGTAGGCGCGACGCGAGCGCGCGGCGTCGCCGATCGCTCCGGCGAGGGCCAGGGCCAGCCCGACCTGCAGGAAGCGCGTGTCGACCCCGCTGACGAGCGAGACGGTGATGCTCGTGGCCGTCGTGGCGATGACCGCCGCGAGGATCGCGGGCACCGACCGTCGGCGTGCGGTGCACTGCGCGACGGTGTACGCCGCGACGATCATCGCGAGGGTCGCTCCCGGCGACTGCGTGCCCAGCAGGAGCGCCCCCAGGTACAGCGCGACGCAGGCGGCGAGCGCGAGCCGCGGTCTCGCGCGACGCATCGGCAGGACGAGCGCCGGCAGCAGGACGAGCACGAGGGCGACGGGGTGAGAGGGGCGCAGCTCGGCGAGCGGGAGCGGGGCGAAAGCGGGCCCGACCACGAGAACGGCGAGGCCCAGGTCGGCCAGCCACGGACGCGCGGTCCGGAACGCCCGTGGCGCGGACATCGTGGTCTCGGGAGCGCTCACCGGTCCAGTCTGTCGCCTCCTGCGGCCCCGGGCGATCGCCCCGGCGGGTCATTCGCGAATACCCCCGTGGGGGGAGTCGTCCTCCCCGGCGGTGGGACGCGGCATCCGGGGTCCGAGCGCGAGGGTGGGGTCATGGCATCCGATCCCGCTCCCCCACTCCTCTCGGTCACCGACCTGCACAAGTCGTATGGTCGCGGCTCCGCCCGCTTCGACGCCCTGCGCGGGGTGACCCTCGACATCCACCGCGGCGAGAGCATCGCCATCCTCGGCAAGAGCGGCTCGGGCAAGTCGACGCTCATGCACCTGCTGGCTCTGATGGACGCGCCCACGCGCGGCGCCGTGCTCCTCGACGGAGTGGATGCCACGACCCTGCGCGGACGCCGGCTCAACCGTACGCGCAACAAGACGTTCGGCTTCGTGTTCCAGCAGTTCTTCCTGACGCCGAGCGCGTCGGTGTTCGACAACGTCGTGCTGCCGCTCAAGATCGCGGGGGTGGGCCGCGGCGAGCGCAAGCGCCGGGGGCTCGCCGCCCTGGCCGAGCTCGACATGGGCGACAAGGCCCGCAACAAGGCCACGGCCCTCTCGGGTGGGCAGAAGCAGCGCGCCGTCATCGCCCGCGCCCTGGTGAACGACCCGCAGGTGATCTTCGCCGACGAGCCGACCGGAAACCTGGATTCGGCGACCGGAGCGGTGGTCGAGGACATCCTCTTCCGCCTCAACCGCGAGCACGGCATCACCCTCATCATCGTCACGCACGACGAAGACCTCGCGGCCCGGTGCGACCGGCGCGTGCAGATCCGCGACGGACTCATCGTCGCCGAGGAACGGAGCGCGGCATGAAGACCCTCGATCTGGTGAGTACCGCCGTCGCCAACACGTTCCGCTCGAAGACGCGAACGATCCTCACGGTCCTGGCGATCTTCGTCGGCGCCTTCACCCTGACCATCACCAACGGGCTCGGCACCGGTATCAACGCCTTCATCGACAGCACCGTCAGCGCGATGGGCGCCTCCGATGCGCTGACCGTGACCAAGACGAGCACCGATGCCACGACATCCACCGCTCCTCAGAAGTACGATCCGGATGCCATCTCGTCGGGGCGTCAGGCGGGCCCTCCCGGAACGACGAGCGAGGTGACCGCGCTGACCGACCAGGACATCACCGCGCTCGCGGCGGTGCCGGGGATCGCGAAGGTCGCGCCGGTCACATCCGTGACGATTGACTACGTGCAGGCGCCGGGCGGCGACCCGTACGTCGCCCGGGCCGGGAGCCTCGTGGCGGGGCAGACGCCGCAGATGGGCGCGGGGGTGGCGCCCGACGACGGTTCGCAGGCGCTGCAGGTCGCCCTCCCCGACGCGTTGGTCGAGCCGATGGGCTTCGCCGACGCCGACGCGGCCGTGGGCGCCACCGTGACCATCGCGGTCACCGATCCGGTCCGCACCCAGCACACGGTCGAGGCGACCGTGACCGGGGTGACCGAGGAGGCCTTCGGCAGCACCACGACGCTGACGACGAACGCAGCCCTTGAAGACGCCCTGTCGGCCGCGCAGAACACCGGCGTCCCCGCCGACCAACTCGACCGGTACGCCTCGGCGAGCGCGACGATGGCAGCGGCCGCGAACGTGACCGACGTGAAGGCCGCGCTCACCGACGCCGGCTACACGGGGACGACGGTCGCCGATCAGCTGGGCACGTTCGAAGCGGTGATCAACGGGATCGTGCTGGTCTTGAACGCCTTCGCGATCATCGCCCTGCTGGCGGCGAGCTTCGGCATCGTCAACACCCTGTTGATGTCGGTGCAGGAACGCACGCGTGAGATCGGACTGATGAAGGCGATGGGCATGGGGAGCGGGCGCGTGTTCTCGCTGTTCAGCCTCGAGGCGATCTTCATCGGCCTGCTGGGCAGTGCGCTCGGCGCGGTCGTGGCGATCGGGGTGGGGACGGCGGTCAGCGCCCAACTCGCGACGAGCCTGTTCAGCGACCTGCCGGGGCTGCAGCTCATCGCCTTCGATCCGGTGTCGATCGTCGTGACCACGCTCGCGGTGATGGGCATCGCGTTCCTCGCCGGAACCCTGCCGGCGGCCCGCGCCGCCCGCGCCGATCCGGTCGAGTCGCTGCGGTACGAGTGAGACGAGGGCCGGTGCACGGGGACACCCCCGGTGCACCGGCCTTCGACGCGTCGACCGGCGTAGCGTGGGTTCCGCCACTCGACGCCGAGGGAGAACATGGACGCCGACGTCATCATCATCGGAGCGGGACTCGCGGGTCTCGTCGCGAGCGCCGAACTCGCCCGCGCGGGCAAGAGCGTGATCATCGTCGAGCAGGAGAACGCCGCCAACCTCGGTGGACAGGCGTTCTGGTCGTTCGGGGGGATCTTCCTCGTCGACTCCCCCATGCAGCGGCGGCTCGGGGTGAAGGACTCCCTCGACCTCGCCTGGCAGGACTGGCAGGGCTCCGCCGGGTGGGACCGTCTCGACGGCCCGCACCCCGAGGACGAGTGGGCGCAAAAGTGGGGCCGCGCGTACGTCGAGTTCGCCGCCGGTGAGAAGCGCTCGTGGCTGCAGCAGCAGGGCGTGAAGTTCACCCCCGTGGTCGGGTGGGCGGAGCGCGGGTCGCTCACCGCCGGGGGCCACGGCAACTCCGTCCCCCGCTTCCACGTGCCGTGGGGAACGGGCACGGGCATCTCGGAACCCTTCGCCGAGCGGGCGAGAGCAGCGGATGCCGTGGACCTCCGCTTCCGTCACCGCGTCGACGGACTGCTCTTCAGCGACGGCGCCGTCACCGGGGTGCGCGGCGCGATCCTCGCCCCCGACGATGCACCCCGCGGAGTGTCGTCGTCACGCGAGGTGGTCGGGGAGTTCGAGCTGTCGGCGCAGGCCGTCGTCATCGCCTCGGGCGGGATCGGCGGCGACCACGAGCGCGTGCGCCGGTGGTGGCCCGAGCGGCTCGGCACTCCCCCGCGCACCATGGTGACCGGCGTCCCCGCCCACGTCGACGGACGCATGCTCGACATCGCCGCGGATCAGGGCGTGCGCCTGGTGAACCGCGATCGCATGTGGCACTACACCGAGGGGCTGCAGAACTGGAACCCCGTGTGGCCGGGTCACGGCATCCGGATCCTCCCCGGTCCTTCCTCGATGTGGCTCGATGCCCGCGGCCGTCGCTTGCCCGCGCCCGGGCTGCCCGGATACGACACCCTCGGCACCCTGAAGCTGCTGCGCACCACCCCCGACCTCGTCGATCACGACTACTCGTGGTTCGTGCTCGACCAGACGATCATCAAGAAGGAGTTCGCGCTCTCGGGCTCGGAGCAGAACCCCGACATCACCAACCGCGACCTGGCCCTGCTGCTGCGCACGCGACTCGGACGCGCCGCTCCCGGCCCGGTCGAGGACTTCAAACGCGAGGGAGCCGACTTCGTCGTGGCCGACACCCTCACCGAGCTCGTCCGCGGAATGAACGCCCTCACCGGAGACGACCTGCTCGACGAGAACGCGATCCGTCGGCAGATCGAGGCCCGTGACCGCGAGGTCGTGAACCCGTACTCGAAAGACGCGCAGACCATCGGCATCCAGAACAGCCGTCGCTTCCGCGGAGACCGCCTGTTCCGCACGGTTCCCGCCCACGCGATCCTCGATCCCCGCCATGGACCGCTCATCGCCGTCCGGCTCTGGATCGTCACGCGGAAGACCCTCGGCGGAATCCAGACCGACCTCGACGGTCGCGCCCTGGACGAATCCGGGATGCCGATCCCCGGCCTCTACGCGGCGGGCGAGGCCGCGGGCTTCGGCGGCGGCGGGGCCCACGGGTACAACGCCCTCGAGGGGACCTTCCTCGGCGGGTGCCTGTTCACCGGGCGGACGGTGGGGAAGGCGCTGGCGCGGGCGGTGTGACGCTCAGCCGACGGGCGCCGTCCCTTGCTCACCGGCGAGGAAGCGGCGCGTGCCGTCGGCGATCTCGCGCGAGAGCGTGTGGTGCAGGTAGTGCTCGCCCTGCATCAGCACCACCTCGCCCCGGTCGACGGAGGCCGCCTGGGCGCGGTGCAGGTCGCCCCATCCCTCGACGTCGTCGTCGGCCTCGCGCACGAACAACAGCACCGGCAGATCAGCGGCGAAACGCCGACCGCTCGCGTCGGCGAAGTTCGAGGACGCGTGGGTCATCTCGTTGAGCATGGTCGGCGCCGCGGAGTTCGCGTTCGTGAGCAGACGCATCTGCTCCCTGTCGTTCGCGCCGTAGGGCAGCCCCTCGTACGGATCGGGGGCGAGCGCCCGCAGGGCGCGGGTGACGCCGAGGGTGTTCAGGAGCGCGAGGGAGTCGGTCGCGATGGGCTCGTCGCCGCCGGGTTGATCCGGCACGCTGCTGTCGATTCCGACGAAGGCCGTGACCTCGTCGCGATACGCCTCGACGTAGGTCAGGGCGTAGATGCCCGAGATCGAGTGCCCCATGAGCGCGTAGCGGTCGACGCCGAGGTACTGCAGCGCCGTGTGCACCTCGCTGGCGATGGTCGCGGCCGTGCGCGGAACGTCGGTCTGATCGCTCAGCCCGGTTCCGAACGGCTCCACGGCGATGACCCGGTACGTGTCGTCGAGCTGGTCGATGAGCGGCGCGAAATCGAGGCCGGGCGCCGCGGTGCCGAGACCGGGTAGCAGCACGATGGTCTCGGCGTGGTCACCGCTGATGACGACGTTCATCGAACGGTCCCCCACGGGCACCGGCTCGCCGTACGCGGCGATCTCCGCGGCCTCGGCGCGGGTGGCAACGGCATTGACGGTGGCGGTCGCGGCCAGCGTCAGCGCGAGGACGCCGACGATCGCGACGGGTGGGAGCACGAGGGCGAGGCGGGTGGATTTCTTCACGGGAGGGTCCTTCGGGTCGAGGTTCCTCCAGTCGACCAGCGGGCGGCCGTGGGCGGGAGAGCCGTCGGTCACCACTCGCGGTGACAATTGTCACCGAAACCACGACAGAGGGCCCCGCGCGATGCGGAGCCCTCTGGGGTGAACGGTCGTGAGGGCGTCAGGCCCGGGCGGCCGCAGAGGTCATGGGGCACTCGAACGGGTCGCGCGCGGCGAGCCCCACCCGGTTCAGGTAGCGGATCACGATGCCGTACGACTCGAACAACGTGGTCTCGACGTAGGGGACGTTGAGCGTCTGGCTGTGCTCCTTGACGATCGCGCGGGCCTTGCTGAGGTGCGGGCGCGGCATGTTCGGGAACAGGTGGTGCTCGATCTGGTAGTTCAGGCCACCCATGAGCCAGGTGGCCCACCAGCCACCGGTGATGTTGCGCGAGGTGCGCACCTGCTTGCTGAAGAAGTCGAGCTTCGCGTCGGGGGCGATGACGGCCATGCCCTTGTGGTTCGGGGCGAACGAGGCGCCCATGTAGACACCGAACACGGCGAGCTGCACGCCGAGGAAGGCGAAGGCCATCCCGAGCGGCAGGAAGACGAACACCGGAGCCACGAAGACCGCGAAACGCAGGGCGATGATGCCGAGCTCTGCCCAGCGGCCCTTGACGGGCTCCCGCGAGAGCAGGTGGCGCAGACCGATGACGTGCAGGTTCGCACCCTCGAGGGTCAGCAGGGGGAAGAACGCCCAGCCCTGGCGCTGGGTGATCCAGCGCTGGATGCCGCGGGCCTTGGCCGCGTCGACGTCGAGGAACGAGATCGTGTCGATCTCGATGTCGGGGTCCTTGCCGACGCGGTTCGGGTTGGCGTGGTGGCGCGTGTGCTTCGATGTCCACCACGACAGGCTCATGCCGACCACGCCGGCCGCGAGCCACAGGGCGAGGCGGTCGTTGGCCTTGCCCGAGGCGAAGATCTGCTTGTGCGCGGCCTCGTGGGCGAGGAACGCCACTTGGGTGAACAGGATTCCGAGAGCTGCGGCGATCAGCAACTGGAACCAGCTGTCGCCGAGCAGGACGAACCCGGTGATCGCGCCGGCGAAACCGAGGGCGAGGACGACCCCGACCATCGCGTAGAACCGGCGGGCGCGAACGAGCAGGCCCGTTTCACGGACGACCTGCGACAACTCTGTGTAGGCCTTGGCCATGGGCGGGAACTCCGTCGTTCCCTTGTAGGTCTGACGGATCGGTCCCATCCGGGACTCGATGACGGGTGCAGCCAATGCGTGCTCCTCGGTGGGGGTGACCGAAGTCTCGAAGCCGGGGGCAGATGCCGACGACTTGGTGGCCACGCTACGGGGGCCGTATGCGCGGAGGCGTATACGCTCATCCCGCGACCGGCGGAAATCCGCGTATTCCCGGGAGAGAGCCTGCATTCTGTGCAGGACATTGCCAGGCTCGAGCGGACCCCGTTCTCACAAGCGTGATGGCAGCACAACCCTGTCGGGGTTTCCGGTCGATCCGACGTACACCGGTCGCTATGGCACGGCAGAAGACCACCCGCACCGCACCTCCCCCCGAGGACGGCGAGAAGCCCGACTCCCCCACCGATCTCGAAAAACGGTCGTGGGGGTACATCCTCAAGAAGACGCTGCGGGAGTTCTCCGCCGACCAGTGCCTGGATGCCGCAGCGGGTCTGGTCTACTACTCCGTGCTGGCGCTGTTCCCGGCCCTGCTGGCCATCTTCTCGGTCCTGGGCGTCGTCGGCCAGGGGGACGCAGCCGCGGGAGCGATCACCGATGTCGTCCGGCAGGTGGCACCCGGGGCGGCGGACGCGCTGAGCGGACCGCTCGAAGAGATCGCCTCGTCCCCCGGCGCCGGGTTCGCGCTCGTCTCGGGCATCGTGCTGGCCCTCTGGTCGGCGTCGGGATACGTCGGGGCGTTCAGTCGCGCGATGAACCGCATCTACGAGATCGAAGAGGGCCGGCCCTTCTGGAAGCTGCGCCCCATGCAGCTCGTCGTCACCGTGATCGCCGTCGTCTCCCTGACCCTCGTGGCTCTCGGCCTCGTCATCTCGGGTGACGTCACCTCCGCCATCGGCAGCGCCCTCGGTCTCGGCGAGGGCGTGCAGATCGCGTGGGACATCGCGAAGTGGCCGGTGATGCTCTTCGTCATCGTGTTCCTGGTCGCCGTCCTCTATTACGCCACGCCGAATGCGAAGCAGCCGAAGTTCCGGTGGATCAGCCTCGGCGCGATCGTGGCGATCGTCGTCCTGGCCCTGGCCACGGCCGGCTTCGCTTTCTACATCGCCAACTTCTCGAACTACGACCGCACATACGGCTCTCTCGCGGGCGTCATCGTGTTCCTCCTGTGGTTGTGGATCGCGAATCTCGCTCTGCTGTTCGGCGCGGAGTTCGACGCCGAGCTCGAGCGTGGGCGGCAGCTGCAGGCGGGCATCGCCGCCGAGCGCGACCTCCAGCTGCCCGCTCGCGACACCCGCAAGAGCGACAAGCAGGACGAGAAGGAGCGTGAGGACATCGACGAGGGCCGTCGCATCCGTCTGGGCGAGCCCGAGAAGTCGGACGCGCCACAGCCGAAGAGGCGACGGCGCGGACTGTTCGGGAGACGGAAGTGACGCGCGCGGAGGTGACGCGGTGACGGTGAAGAAGCTGTGGCTGGTCCGCCATGGCGAGAGCGAAGGAAACGTCGCCGCGTCGAAGGCCGAACGCGAGGGCTCAGCCGTCATCGCCCTCGACGCACGCGATGCCGACGTCGCCCTGTCCCCCGTCGGCGAGGAGCAGGCCCGGGCGCTGGGCACCTGGCTGGCGGTCAACGGCCCCTCCATCGACGAATACTGGGTGTCGCCGTACCGTCGCGCGCGTCAGACGCTCGCTCTCGCTTCGGACGATGTCGCAACCGGCTCCCGGCCGCGGGTGGACGAGCGGTTGCGCGACCGAGAACTCGGCATCCTGGATCTTCTGACGACCCGCGGCGTCCACGAACTCCATCCGGAGGAAGCGGCGCGGCGTCGGCACCTCGGCAAGTTCTTCCACCGGCCGCCCGGCGGCGAGTCGTGGGTCGACGTCGCTCTGCGGTTGCGGTCGTTCCTGGCGGAACACCTGGAACGACCGGTCGACTCGGCGGTGATCGTCGCACACGACGCGGTGATCATGCTCGTGCTGTACATCCTGCTGCCGATGGACGAGGCGGAGCTGCTCGCCTTCGCGGCCGTGCACACCGTCAGGAACGCGTCGGTCACCGAACTCGTCCGCACGAATGACGGGTGGGAGCTCGTCACCTTCTCCGACACCACTCATCTTGAAAGCGCAGGCGCCGATGTCACCGTCCACTCCGGAGAGACCGATGCCCCCCACCGTTGAGAAGGTCTCGCGGGCGCTGCTGCGCGAGTGGGGTCTGCCCGATCCCGGGTCGAAGAAAGCCCGCGGGCAGGTCGTCGTCGTCGGCGGCTCACCCCGGTCGCCCGGCGCCGTGCTGCTGTCGGCCGAGGCGGCGCTCCGCGTCGGCGCGGGGCGGGTGGGCCTGGCGGTTCCGCCCGAGACCGCGGTGGGCCTCGGCACTGCCATGCCCGAGGCCGGGGTATACGCCTGGGGAGGGGATGCCGACTCCCTCGACGAGGGACTCCGTTCGGCGCTCGAGTCGGCGGACGCGGTGCTGTTCGGCCCGGGCTTCGACGATCCCGACGTCACGCGCGCGGCGCTGCTCGCGATCGCTCGTGTCGGCGTGACGCGGCTCGTGTTGGATGCGTTCGCCCTCGGCATCCTGTCCGATGTCGATCGCTCGCTCCTGCCCGAGGACCTGCTCATCAACGCGAATGAGGAAGAGGCCGCGCTCCTGCTGGAGCGCGACCTCGGCGAGGACCGCGCCGCGGACATCGCCGAGATCGCCGACCGCTACCGCGCCGTGGTGCACTGCTTCGGGACCGTGGCCACCCCCGACGGGCGGGTGTGGCAGGCCGAACCCGGCAGCGGAGGACTCGGCACGGCCGGCAGCGGCGACGTGCTGTCGGGCTGCATCGCCGGGTTCGCCTCGCGCGGGCTCGAGCCGGAACGCGCGGCGGTGTGGGGCGGGTGGACGCACGCGCGTTCGGGCGACCGTCTGACCGAGCGCGCCGGCGTCGGGTTCTTGGCGCGGGACCTCCTGGGCGAGGTGACGGCGGTGGTGCGGGATGTGGTGGGGTGAGGGGTGCTTTCCGTTCTGGAGCCCGAGGTGGCAACGCCAATGCTGACGCTCAGACGGGTCGGCCCTGCGGGCTGCCTCAGAGCTGCTCCGAATGCCCCTCCATCTGTTCCCGGCGGTACTTGCGCAACGCGGAGAGAACCGCTCCGCGAATGACGAGCCACGACACCAGGGCCGAGATCCCACCGATGATCACAGTGGACGGGAGGGCGATCATGAATTCGTCGAAATCGAACATGGGGCTCACCCTATGGGCGACATAGTGACGACCTCTCGGACACCCCCGAGAAACGACGAAGGGCCGGAAACTCTTGCGAGTTCCGACCCATTCCGTCGGGATGACAGGATTTGAACCTGCGACCCCTTGACCCCCAGTCAAGTGCGCTACCAAGCTGCGCCACATCCCGTTACCCGCGAGCGGGCAACTCCCCTATATTAGCCCCTCGCCGACGCCCCCGCGAACCAACGCCCACCCCGGGCGTGTGCGCACGCCCTTGTCCGATGTCGGAGGCCCTCGCTACGGTCTCGGGCATGACGATCGCGATCCTGCCCGCCACCGGTGACCGCTTCGACGACGCCGAGACGGCGCTCGACAGCGGCGACGGTCCCGGATGCCAATGCCAATGGTGGCTGCTCACCAACGCCGAGTTCCAAAAAACCTCGCGCGACGACCTCACCACGCGCTTTCACGCCGAGATGCACGGCGATCGCGCTCCCGGGCTCATCGCCTACGTCGACGGCGAGCCCGCGGGCTGGGTGCGCGTCGGTCCCCGCATCGACCAGACGCGCCTCCTGCGCACCCGCGATGTCACGACCGCGACGGACGAGCCCCTCGACACCGACGACGTGTGGTCGATCTCGTGCTTCGTCGTCCGCACGGCTCACCGCGGTCAGGGCCTGATGAAGAAACTCCTGGATGCCGCGGTCTCGACCGCCCGCGACGCCGGCGCCCGCGTCGTCGAGGCGTACCCCCTCGACCCCACCGTCACGAGGCGCTCCGCCAACCAGCTGTACCGCGGCACCGTGTCGATGTTCGAACGGGCGGGCTTCGACATCGTCGATCGCCCCAAGCCCGACCGTGCCCTCGTCTCGCTGACCCTACGCGAGTGAGCGCCCGTCTTACGATGGAGGTTCGCCGACGAAAGACCTGACATGACGGATGCCACGACCACCGCACGCGTCGACGCGTGGCTCTGGGCAGTGCGCGTCTACAAGACCCGGTCCGCGGCGACGACTGCGTGCCGCGCGGGCCACGTCCGAGTCAACGGCGAACGCGCCAAGGCGGCGCAACCCGTGCGCCCGGGCGACGAGTTGCGGGTGCGGATCCAGGGTTTCGACCGGATCCTCGTCGTGAAGAAGACGATCGCGAAGCGTGTCGGGGCGGCCCTCGTTGCGGAGTCGGTGGACGACCGCACTCCCCCGCCGCCCTCGAAAGAGAGCATGCCGTTCGTTCCGGTGCGCGATCGCGGCGCCGGCCGCCCCACCAAGCGCGACCGCCGCGACATCGAGAAGCTCCGCGGCCGCGAACTCGACTGACCGTCGCGTCACGATCTCCGCAATCCGCACAACGTCAGCCGCATTCACCGCCCACAAACTGAGCTTGCGCGAACCACCGACCCGGCGAAATCGCCGACCTGCCGTCGTACGCACGACCGCCGGGGGCGGCTGACGCAGCCGTCAGTCCAGCTGATCCAACAACCAGCGTGTGCCCTGCACGACAGCCCCGAGCTCCTCGACGCGCGCCGCCAGTTCGCGGTCGCTCGTCACGACGACCACCGGACGAAACGCCCCCGCGACCTCGCGCACGACGGCGACGATCTCGTCGTCACCCTCCCCCGGCGCGTGCCGCACCTCGATCGCGGGCGCCGCGGGCTGGGCGGACCGCGCCTGGCCCTCCAGCACCGCGGTGACCGAGGGGAACCAGCGCGTCGCGGAAAGCCCGAGGGCCTCGGCATCCACTCCCCGCTCCGTCAGCCGCGAGACCTTCGTCACCAGGCGGGTCGCGGCGCCGGCGCGGTCTTTCCACCATCCGTCGGGAACCGAGCCCATGACGTTCGCCACGTCGACGACGATCGCCGGACGCACGGTCAGGGCCTCGCGCAGGGCCGGCCATGATGCGGCGAAGCCGGGATGCAGGGGCAGCGAGTCGACCTCGTCGACGGCAACCCATTCCAGGGCGACGCTCTCGGGGTCGCTGATCACGGGCTCGAACGGTGTCGTGACGTCGGCCACCAGGGTCGAGTACGACCAGATGCCGAGGTCGAGCACGCTCTCGAAGCGAGCCCGCACGGCATCCGCCGGCACTCCCGCCTCTTCGCCCGATTCGCGTAGCGCACCGTCGCGAGCGGACTCGCCCTCGTGTCGCGCGCCTCCCGGCAGAGCCCAGGTGTCGCCGAAGTGACTCCACGAGACCCGGTGCTGCAGCAGAACGCCGCGCTCGGGGTCGAGGGCCAGGAGCCCTGCCGCTCCGAAACGCCCCCAGTACTTCTCGCCCGTGGGCGCGACGACCCAGGCGTCGCCGGGGTCGCGGGGTCCGTGCGGACGCCGCGGCTCGCCGGGGGCAGGGGGCTCGATCGTCATCGTCTCCAGCCTGGCACACCCCTCGCGCGAGGGCGCCGCCGGGCGTCACATCGCGCCGCGAAACGCGGAACACTGGTTGGATGCAGCACGAATTCGACGACGATCCCGCGCGGATCGACCGCGACGCGGTCTGGCAGTGGCTGAGCACCGAGGCGTACTGGGGGCGCTGGCGCACCCGTGCCGACGTCGAGGCCCAGCTCGACAGCGCGTGGCGCGTCGTCGCGGCGTACCACCGTGAGACGGGTGCGTTGGTGGGCTTCGCGCGGGCGATCTCCGACGGTGTCGGCTTCGCCTACCTGGCCGACGTGTTCGTCGTCGCCGCGCACCGCGGTCACGGCCTCGGCAAGGGCCTGGTCTCGCTGATGATCGACGAGGGCCCGGGTCCCCACTTCCGGTGGACGCTCTTCACGAGCGACGCGCACGGGCTCTACCGTCAGTTCGGGTTCGCCGAGCCCGACCGGACGGCTCTCGTCCGCCCCGCCGCACCCCTCTGAGGCACCGGATGCCGGCTCCCCACGCTGACGCCGCATCCCGCTGACACGTCGGTCACTGCCCGGCTCCGTCGGCCGGCTGCGACCGGTGCGCGAGCGGAGCGACCGGGTGATGGCATCCGGAAACGACGAACGCCCCGACCACTCGGGCCGGGGCGTTCGCTCGGGTCTCAGGCGTCGAAGCGCGCGCCCGCCGGGTCGGAGGGGAGCAGCTCGAACACGAGAAGGACGAGCGGTCCGACGATGGGCACGAACGCGATGAAGATCCAGAAGCCGCTCTTGTTCGTGTCGTGCAGACGGCGCACGATCAGGGCGAGGTGCGGCACGAACGTCGCCAGCCCCCAGGCGATCAGCACGACGAGAAACACCAGGCCCAGCCCGCTCGGAGCAGCTGCGTTGCCTGCGGGGTCGAGTCCGCCGGCTCCGCCCGTGACGAGCGCAAGGATCTCGAGCACGGCCACGACGATGACGTTCGCGAGAATCCACCACCAGAATTCACTCCGGCTGGCCCGACCGGTGAAGGTGGCGTACTTCTTGAAGAAGCGCTGGACGGCTGCTCCCAGCGGAGCGCCGTAGTACGGCTGGTCCAGCGCGGCGGTGTTCTGCGAGTACGACATGAGTGTCCCCCTGACACATAGGCGAGTGAATGCGCCGGCACGCTCGTCGGCGCGAATGCACCTTATCGATTCCGCCACGCGGGGGGCGACATTGTTTCGCCCTTCATCTGTCGAAGCGCGCACCCTCGGGTCGCGGCCCCTGCAGCGTGAACACGAAGAGCACCAGGGCGCCGATCAGCGGGACCAGCCCGATGAACACCCAGAAACCGCTGCGACCGGTGTCGTGCAGGCGCCGCACGAGCACGGCGAACGTGGGGATGATCGTCGCGAGAGCCCACACGAGCCAGATGGCCCCGAGGATCACCCCGTGCGGTCCGGTGATGGTCGTCGAGCCGTCGGCTTCGATCCGGATGCCGTCGGTCAGCGTGGGCAGAGCGTTCAGCACCGTGCCCACGACGGCGGCGGTCAGCACCCACCACCAGTACTCGCTGCGACTCGCGCGCCCGTGGAAGGTGGCGTACTTCGCGAAGACGCGGCGGACCGCCGCGCCCAGCGGCGCGCCGTCGTAGGGCTGGTCGAGCGGCGGGGCGGCGGTGGTCATGTGGTCTCCCGGCGTCAGTGGGGGCGGATGCCACGGCGTCGCCGTCGCGAGAGCACTGTATCGACCTCCCGGTCGGATGTGGGCCCGGTTGCGTCGCGCCTCGCGGCTCCGGCGCGCTCGAGACTGCATCTCGCTGACGAACCGGTATCAGCCTGCGGCGGAGTTGTCAGCGAGGTGCAGTCTCGCGAGAAATACGCGCCCGCAGACCGCCGCGCACGCGAAAGCGCCCCGCCCCACGACGGGGACGGGGCGCTCGCGACGCGGATCAGCGCTGGCGCTTCTCGCGGATGCGCATGTTGAGCACGATCGGGGTGCCCTCGAAGCCGTAGATCTCGCGCAGGCGCCGCTGGATGAACCGGCGGTAGCCCGGGTCGAGGAACCCGGTCGTGAACAGCACGAATGTCGGCGGACGCGTGGCCGCCTGGGTGCCGAACAGGATGCGCGGCTGCTTTCCGCCGCGCAGCGGGTGGGGGTGCTCGGCGACGAGCTCCGAGAGGAAGGCGTTGAACTTTCCGGTCGGAATGCGGGTGTCCCACGACTCGAGCGCCTGCTCGAGGGCCGGCACGAGCTTGTCGAGGTGTCGACCGGTGCGGGCCGAGATGTTCACGCGCGGGGCCCACGCGACGTGCGCGAGGTCCTGCTCGATCTCGCGCTCGAGGTAGCGGCGACGGTCCTGGTTCTCCATGTCGTCGTCGTTGAGGCGGTCCCACTTGTTGAACGCCAGCACGAGCGCGCGACCCGACTCGAGCACGAGGTCGATGATGTTGAGGTCCTGCACGCTGATGGGCTGCGAGACGTCGATCACGACGACCGCGACCTCGGACTTCTCCAGAGCGGTCGAGGTGCGCAGCGACGCGTAGAAGTCGGCGCCCTGCGAGAGGTGCACGCGGCGACGGATGCCGGCGGTGTCGACGAGCGTCCACAGCTTGCCACCGAGCTCCACGACCTCGTCCACCGGGTCGCGGGTGGTGCCGGCGAGCTCGTTGACGACGACGCGCTCTTCGCCGGCGGCCTTGTTGAGCAGCGACGACTTGCCGACGTTCGGGCGGCCGAGGATCGCCACGCGGCGGGGTCCGCCGATCTCGTACTTGGCGACCGCCGACACGTCGGGCAGCACCTTCATGATCTCGTCGAGCAGGTCGGCCACACCGCGGCCGTGGATCGCCGAGACGGGGTGCGGCTCGCCGAGTCCGAGGTTCCACAGCGCGGCGGCCTCGGGCTCGTGGCGGGCGTCATCGACCTTGTTGGCGATGAGGAAGACCGGCTTGCCGCTCTTGCGCAGCAGCTTCACGACGTGCTCGTCGGTCGAGGTCGCTCCCACCGTGGCATCCACCACGAAGAGGACGATGTCGGCCAGGTCGATCGCGACCTCGGCTTGCGCGGCGACCGAGCGGTCGATGCCCTTCGCGTCGGGCTCCCAGCCGCCGGTGTCCACCAGCGAGAAGCGCCGGTCGAGCCACTCGGCCTTGTAGGTCACGCGGTCGCGGGTGACACCGGGGGTGTCCTCGACCACGGCCTCGCGGCGACCGAGGATGCGGTTCACCAGCGCCGACTTGCCGACGTTGGGGCGACCGACGATCGCGACCACCGGCAGCGCCGGCAGGAACTCGATCGCTCCCTCACCCGAGGCGAGACCCGCGAGGAGGGCGGCGTCTTCCTCGTCGAGGTCGAAGTCCTCGAGGCCCGCGCGCAGCGCTTCGGCCCGCTGTTCGGCGAGCACCTCGTCGAGCTGCTCCATCTTCTCGGCGAGCTGGTCGGGCCCGCCTTCGTACTCGTCTTCAACGCCCATCGCGGGCTCCCATCGTGGAGTCGACGACGCTCAGCACGGCGTCGACGGTCTGTTCGAAATCAAGGTGGGTCGAATCGACGACCTCGACGCCGGGGGCGGCGGTGAGGAAGTCGACGACCGTGGAATCAGCGGCGTCGCGCTGGTGGAGGGCTGCGGCGACTTTGGCGGCATCCTGATCCGTCATCTCCGCGCTGCGGCGCGCCGCACGCACCTCGGGAGCGGCGGTCAACAGGATGCGCACGGGCGCGTCGGGGAAGACCACCGTGGTGATGTCCCGCCCCTCGACGACGACACCGGGAAGACCGGCGGATGCCACGAGCCGACGGAACAACTGGTTCACCGCCTGGCGCACGGGGGCCACGCGGGCGACGCCGCTGACGGCGTCGGTCACGCGGGGCTCGCGGATCGCGGTGGTCACGTCGACGCCCCCGACACGCACCCAGCGGTCGGTCGTGTCGAGCGAGATCGCGTAGTCGAAGTCGCCGAACACCTCGAGCACCGCGGTGGCGTCGGAGGTGTCGGCACCGTGGGCGAGAGCGTGCCACGCGAGGGCGCGGTAGGCGGCACCCGTGTCGAGGAAGCCGTACCCGAGACGGGCGGCGGAGGCCTTCGACACGCTCGACTTGCCGCTGCCGGCGGGGCCGTCGATCGCCACGATGACGGGCGCGGACGACCCCTCGGCGGGGGCCGCGAAGCCGGGCGTGGCGAGGCCGGGCCGGAACAGGGCGAGGGTGGGATCAGTCATGGGTGGTGCTCGCAATCCGCCAACCGCGCTGCTGGAGGCCGTCGACGGCGCGGCGGACCGCGTCGGGGACGACGCTGATCTCGGCCAGGCCGAACGGGGCTCCGGGCGAGTGCTCGAGGCGTAGGTCTTCGACGTTGACGTCGAGGTCGCCGAGCTCGCCGAACAGGCGCCCCAGCTGGCCGGAGGTGTCGTCGACCATGACGACGAAGGTATCGAAGCGGCGGTTCTGGCCGTGCTTGCCGGGCAGGCGTTCCACGCCCTCGTTGCCGCGGCGGATGGTGTCGGCCACCGCGCGGCGGGCACCGGGCACCTCGGGATCGCGCAGGGCTTCGGCGACATCCGTGAGGTCGGCCGCGAGCTGGTCGAGGACCGCGACGACGGGCGCCGCGTTCGCGCCCAGGATCTGCACCCAGAGTTCGGGAGCGGATGCTGCGATGCGGGTCGTGTCGCGCACGCCCTGGCCCGCAAGACGCAGGGACCCGTCCGGCGCCTCGACGAAGCGCCCGGCGAGGAGGCTCGCGACCAGCTGCGGCACGTGCGACATGAGAGCGACGGACTCGTCGTGCTCTTCGGGCGTCATCTCGATGAGCGTGGCGCCGAGGTCGAGGGCGAGGCCCTCGACGAGGGACAGGTCGTAGGCCGAGGTCTCGCCGTCGCGGCAGACGACCCAGGGGCGGCCGACGAAGATGTCGGCGCGGGCCGAGATCGCTCCCCCGCGCTCGCGCCCGGCCATGGGGTGCGAGCCGATGTAGTGCGTGAGATCGACCCCTCGTTCGCGGAGGGTACGCAGCGGTTCGAGCTTGACGCTCGCGACGTCGGTGACGACGGCATCCGGGAACGTCTCGAGCTCGCGCTGCACGACGTCGGCCGTCACGTCGGGCGGCACGGCCACGACGATCAGCGAGGGACGGTCGTCGGGGCGCTCGGCGCGACCGGCGCCGTAGTCGATGGCCAGGCGCAGCTGCGAGGGAGACGCGTCGACGAGCACGACGTCGACGCCGCGGGCGGTCAGCGCGTGACCGATGCTCGCGCCGAGCAGGCCCGAGCCGACGACGCGGACGGTGCCGCTCGTGCGGGTCGCCAAAGGCCCGGCCGCGCGCGCGGACGTTCCGTTCGGTTCGCTCATCGGGTCTCCTGCCCTGGGCGGCGCCGCTCGCACCGCGAAGCGCCCGAGAGGCTCACTCCGCCGGATCGGCCGGAGCGCTGTCGTCCTGACGGGACAGCGTCAGCAGGGCACCTCGTTCTACTGTAGTCAACTCGCGGGCCTTCCCCACCGGGAGAGTTCCCAGGTGGAGCGGCCCGAACTGCCGACGGACCAGCTCGACGACCGGATGACCGACCTCGGCCATCATCCGTCGGACGATCCGGTTCTTGCCCGAGTGCAGGGTCAGCTCGACCAGGCTCTCGCCCCGCGAGGAGTCGAGCAGCCGCGCCTTGTCGGCGACGATGCGCCCGTCCTCGAGGTCGACGCCCCTGATGAGGCGCTGGATCGTCTGCGGCAGCACCTGCCCCTCGACCTTGGCGATGTAGACCTTCGTCACCCCGAACGAGGGGTGCGCGAGCACGTGGGCGAGGTCGCCGTCGTTGGTCAGCACCAGCAGGCCGCTCGTGTCGGCATCCAGTCGTCCGACGTTGTAGAGCCGCTCGTCCCAGTCCTTCGTGTACTGACGGAGGTCGGGGCGACCGCGGTCGTCGCTCATCGAGCTCACGACCCCGGTGGGCTTGTTGAGGATGACGTAACGCTTGGACTCGTCGAGCTGGATGGCCGTGCCGTCGACGTCGACCAGGTCGGTCTCGGGGTGGATGCGGCGACCGAGCTCGGTGACGACGAGACCGTTCACGCGCACGCGTCCTTCGACGATCATCTGCTCGGCGACGCGGCGCGAGGCCACTCCCCTGTTCGCCAGCACCTTCTGCAGGCGGACGCCATCCTCGCTCGCCGAGCCCGCGCCCTCTGTCGCTGCGTCTGAAGCGTCGCTCATTTCAGTACCTCTCCGTCGAATCCGTCCGAGCCGTCGTCGAGCAACGGCGAGATGTGCGGCAGCTCGTCGAGCGAGTTGATGCCGAGGTTGACCAGCAGCTGGTCGGTCGTTCCGTAGTGGATCGCGCCCGTGTCGGAGTCGGTGAAGACCTCCGTGATGAGACCGCGCGACAGCAGCGTGCGCACCACCGAGTCGACGTTCACCGCGCGGATGGATGCCACCTGCCCCCGGGTCACGGGCTGCTTGTAGGCGATGACGGCCAGGGTCTCGAGCGCCGCCTGCGACAGGCGCGAGGGCGCCTGCGTGTTGACGAACTCGCCGACGACGTCGTCGTACTCCTCGCGCACGTAGAGCCGCCACCCGCCGCCGACCTCGCGCAGCTCGAAACCCCGCACCGGTCCCCCGGTCCGGCCGTCGTAGTCGGCCACGAGCGCCTCGACGGCCTGTCGGACGGCCGGCACGGGCGCGCCGACGGCGGCGGCGAGGCTTACGAGGCTCTGCGGCTCGTCGAGGACCAGCAGGATCGCCTCGAGGCGACGGGCGACGGATGCCGCGTCACTCGGGCGCTGCGCGGGGATCGGGGCCTGCGCGGACGCGGTGTCGATCACGGAGTCATCGGTCATAGTCGGCTCCCAGGGCGGCGAGGTTCTCTTCCGACCAGCGCTCGGCGGTCCAGCGCAGGGTGAGTTCGCCGAGCGGCTCGAGCTGCTCGAACGACAGCGCGGCGTGGCGGTACAGCTCGAGGATCGAC
The DNA here is from genome assembly GCF_041079455.1 of Microbacterium sp. 16-032. Taxonomy (NCBI): domain Bacteria; kingdom Bacillati; phylum Actinomycetota; class Actinomycetes; order Micrococcales; family Microbacteriaceae; genus Microbacterium; species Microbacterium sp. 16-032. The sequence continues at coordinate 193,703 of NZ_JBFYGQ010000002.1, forward strand.
AGGAATCGTGCGACGACGACCCCCGTCTCGGTGACCCCGGCGACGAGGTCGCGGAAGTTCAGGGTCCCCGCGGAACGCAGCAGGGTCACCACGATCGCGGCCTGCTCGCGGATGCTGACCAGGGGCGCGTGCAGGTGGTCGAGTCCCACCGTGGGGATCTGCTTCGGCGCGAAGGCCACCACCGCGAGCGCGGCGAAATCGTCGGCGCTGAGCGTCCACTTCAGCTCCGGCACGGCGCTGCGGTACTTCTCGTCGAGCCGGACGTTGCGCGTGTGCCGCTTGTCCTCGCGCTGCAGGCACCGCGCGAACCACGCCGAGACCTCCTTGAACGCGCGGTACTGCAGCAGGCGGGCGAACAGCAGGTCGCGGGCCTCGAGGAGGGCCACCGACTCGGCATCCACCAGCTCACCCTGCGGGAGGAGCCCGGCGATTTTCATGTCGAGCAGGGTCGCGGCCACCACGAGGAACTCCGACGCCTCGTCGAGATCGCTCTCGGGCCCCATCGCCCGCAGATAGGCGATGAACTCGTCGGTGACACGACTGAGGGCGACCTCGGTGATGTCGAGCTCGGCGCGCGAGATCAGGGTCAGCAGCAGGTCGAACGGGCCGTCGAAGACGGGGAGGGTGACGCGGAAGCCGGGTGCGTCGGATCCGGCCCCTTCGACAGGCTCGGGGATAGACGTCGGATCGGCGGCCGAAGCGAGCTCGGCGTCCGACGCGGGCTCGGGGGCCGTCGCGAGGGCGACGGCGTCGGGGGTGTCGTCAGGCGACGGCGCCACGGGCGACCAGCTCCCGCGCCAACCGCAGGTAGGCCTGGGCGGCGGCGTGCTCGGGCGCGAACTCCGTGATCGGCATGCCCGAGACCGAGGCATCCGGGAACTTCACCGTGCGACCGATGACCGTCTCGAGCACGTCGTCGCCGAACGCCTCGACCACCCGCTCGAGCACCTCGCGCGAGTGCAGGGTGCGGGGGTCGTACATCGTGGCGAGCACGCCGTCGAGCTCGATCGCCGGGTTGAGGCGGTCGCGCACCTTGTCGATCGTTTCGACGAGCAACGCGACACCGCGGAGGGCGAAGAACTCGCACTCGAGCGGGATCAGCACGCCGTGGGCCGCCGTCAGGGCGTTGACGGTCAGCAGACCCAGCGAGGGCTGGCAGTCGATGAGGATCACGTCGTAGTCGGCCGCGACCTTGCGCAGGACCCGGGCGAGGATCGTCTCGCGGGCGACCTCGTTGACAAGGTGCACCTCGGCCGCCGACAGATCGATGTTCGCGGGCAGGATGTCGAGACCCTCGACCCGCGTCGACACGATGACCTCGCGCGGGTCGCGCTTGGTGTCGAGCAGCAGGTCGTAGATGGTCGGCACGTCGTGCGTCTGGATGCCGAGACCCGCCGACAGCGCACCCTGCGGGTCGAAGTCGATCGCGAGCACACGTCGCCCGTACCCGGCGAGAGAGGCCGCCAGGTTGATGGTGGTCGTCGTCTTTCCGACGCCGCCCTTCTGGTTGCAGAGCGCGATGATGCGGGCAGGACCGTGGCTGTCGAGCGGCTTCGGGGTGGGGAACCCCTGATAGGGGCGACCGGTGGGTCCGAGGATGACCTCGTCTGCGCCCGTCTTCTGGCCCTTTGTGCTCGCCGACACCGAGTCTCCTGCCTTCGTCATAACGTCCCCGAGTCTAGCCGCCGCCCGTCCACGCGCCCGTGTGACCCGCGGGCCGGGCCGAGGTCGCACCGCGCGACAACCAAGGTCTCCGAGACTGTCGCGGGACCGGACGCCGCTAACCCGCGCGCACCGCGACCCGCGCGCGCCGCGCCTGCACGAACAGCGCCAGGGCCAACGTCAGCGCTGCCCACGCCGCGGCGACCTTCGTCAGCACGCCGTAGATGAGGTGCGTGGTCGTGTACTCCTCGTCGAACCCGCCGTTCACCGCGAGCGCGATGACGGATGCCACGACCAACGCGACCGGGAGCGAGAGCCACCACGCCCAGCGGGCGGCATCCGGCATCTGCCTCCGCACGGGCTCGGGCGCGTGCCGCGACAGCCACACCAGCGCGAAGACGGCCAGCACGGCCAGCCCGAACGCGCTCGAGGCGTGCTGCAACCACTTGGCCCCCGTGAACGGCCCCCACTGACCCGCGAGGGCGGGCAGCAGCTGCTCGCCCACCCGACCCTCATGCGTGAACAGGTCCCAGGCGATGTGCGAGGCGACGCCGAGCGCGAGCGAGAGGACGAGCCACAGGATGCCGATGACTCCCCCGCCGACGCTCTCGCGCAGCGCCGTGGGGGCGCCGGCATCCCACTGCGCCGGCAACCGCTCCGCCACCGGTCGCGGCAGCAGCTCTCGGGTGGCCGGACGCAGCACGCACCGCCAAACCAGCAGCAGCACGAAGGCGACGACGACGGTGACCGGCAGCCACGCGACATCGTGCGTCACGCCGTAGCCGGGCCACATCCCGCGCACGAAAAGCGGCAGGTCGGGGGTCATCGCCCCGATCGCGATCGCCGCCGGAACCAGCCGCGTGCGCAGGAAAGGCAGCGCGACAACGGCGTGGCTCGGTGTGAACGGCATGTCAGCTCAGGAAAAGCCCCGCGAGGGTCTTCTTTCCGCGGCGCAGCACGGAGACGCCGCCGGGGAGCGTCCCCTCGACGACCGCTTCGTCGCTCGTGATCTTCTCGCCGTCGAGCGAGACACCGCCCTGCGAGATCGCGCGACGGGCCTCACTCAGGCTCGCGCACAGGCCCGTGGCCGTGAGCGCCTCGACCACGGTGGAGCCGGCGGCGACGGTCGCATGCGGCAGCTCTTCGAGCGCGCTGCGGAGCACCGCGGCGTCGAGGACCGTCACATCGCCCTGCCCGAACAACGCCTCGGTGGCCGCGATGACGGCCTCGGTGGCCTCCACACCGTGCACGGTCGTGAGCACCTCGCGGGCGAGACGCTTCTGCGCCGCGCGACGGAAGGGCTCCGCCTCGACCAGGGCCTCGTACTCGGCGATCTCGGCGCGCGTGAGGAAGGTGAACACCTTCAGGCGCTCGACCACGTCGCGGTCGTCGGTGTTCAACCAGAACTGGTACATGACCCAGGGGCTGCACATCTCGGCATCCAGCCAGATCGCGTTGCCCTCGCTCTTGCCGAACTTCGTGCCGTCGCTGTTCGTGATCAGCGGGGTGCCGATCGCGTGCACCGAGACGCCCTCGGCGCGGCGCACCAGGTCGGTGCCGCTGGTGAGATTGCCCCACTGGTCGCTGCCGCCGGTCTGCAGCACGCAGCCGTACTGGCGGTACAGCTCGAGGTAGTCGAGGCCCTGCAGGATCTGGTAGCTGAACTCGGTGTAGCTGATGCCCGCTTCGGAGTTCAGGCGCGCGCTGACCGCGTCCTTCTTCAGCATCGTGCCGACACGGAAGTACTTGCCGATGTCTCGGAGGAAGTCGATCGCGCTGAGAGGTGCGGTCCAGTCGAGGTTATTGACGATCCGCGCGGCGTTGTCGCCCTCGAAGCTCAGGAAACGCTCGACCTGACCGCGCAGCAGACCCACCCACTCCTCGACGGTCTCGCGCGCGTTGAGCGTGCGCTCGGCCGTGGGACGCGGGTCGCCGACGAGACCGGTCGACCCGCCGACCAGTCCGAGCGGGTGGTGACCGGCCAGCTGCAGGCGACGCATCGTGAGCAGCTGCACGAGGTTGCCGAGGTGCAGGCTCGGCGCGGTCGGGTCGAAGCCGCAGTAGAACGTGATCGGGTCTCCGCCGAGCAGTTCGCGCAGCTCGCCCTCGTCGGTCGAGACATGCACCAGACCGCGCCAGACGAGCTCGTCCCAGACGTTGTCGAAGGTCGGATCGATGGCGGGGGCGAGGGCGCTCACGGGCGCCGCGTCGGTGGAGGCAGACACCGGTTCAGGGTAGCAGCGAGGGTGTCCGACTCCGGATGCCACGGCCCGGGCACTCACCAGGGTGGCTGGGGCGGATGACCGGCGGCGGTCGCGGGCGGATCGGTCGGGAGGAGCAGAACGCGGGTCTGCGAGCGCGCGACCACCCAGATGACCGCGATGGCGACCCCAAACAGGACCGCGCACACCGTCACGAGCACGCCGATGGCCAGCTGCACGGGCCCGGCCGCGATCGAGATGAGGACGATGCCGACGACGATCGCGATCCCCGTCAACGCCGCGATCACCGTCAACGCGATGCGGAGCGTCCGCATCGACTGCTCGGCGTGGAAGGTGGGACGCACCCCGAAGGTCGACGAGAGGTAGGCCCCCCACCGCTGACCCGTCCACCACCGATGAGCGACGCGGCTGATCGGGTACCACCCCGCGCCGGGTCCGTCGACCTCTCCGGGCAGCGGGCGCACCTGCTCAGGAGCGACGGGGTCTCCGACCGGTGTCGGGATCCGTCGTACACGCGTGCTCTGCGCGGCCATCGCCAACCACAACGCCGACAACGCCAGGAAGAACAAGGGCAGGATCGTGAGGTTCCGCGTGAGAACGCCGGACAGCACGAAGCACAGACCCGCGAACAGGAACATCCCTCCCGCGACCCATCCGAAGACCGGCCGCTCCAGCGTTGCCCAGTCGATCCCCGCTCTGCCGTCGCGCACGCGGGAGCCCGTCCAGATGGTGCCGTCCCACCAGCGCAGCTCGCCCGCTGTCGTGGGGTACCAGCCCGGCTGCGGCCCGGACTGGGCGGGCACCGCGACCGGCTGCGGCGGCGCAGCGACCGGGGCCGCGGCGGCGACCGGCGCCTCGTGCACCGTCCACTGCGTTCCGTTCCACCAGCGGACGCGCCCCGGCGTCCCCGCGTCGTACCAGCCCGGTGCAGCGTTCATGCGTCCATCTCCCCCTGTGATGTGCTTCGACCGTAGCCGCTCCGCGCGGGTCGTGAGGCGTCAGCCCGCGTGCACGACCCACCACACGAGGAACGCCGCGGCGAGCGAGGTGACCCAGCTGACCAGACTGCCGATGAGGAAGTACTCCGCGCGGTCGCCGTCGTCACGGTCTCTCGAGATCTCGGGGAAGCGCACGATCCCCTTCGCCGCCAGGACCGCGGCAAGAAGCGTGTACGCACCGGTCAGCGTCAGCACGAAGACGAGGATGCGCTCGAGCGGCCCGATCAGCCGTCCGCCCTTGAGGGTCGGCACGGTGGCGCCCTCGGGGTCGGCCGCGCGCCCGCCCATCTCGGAACGCAGCGCGATGCGCACCACCGCGTTTCCCGACTCCAGCAGGAAGACCAGACAGCCGATGACGAGGACGGCCACGTCGATCGACACCGACGCTCCCGGGCGATACGCCGCCCACGCCTCGCCGAGCATCCCCGGCCGCTCCCGCCCCGGGGCGATGACCACGCACGCCGCCGCGGCGAGCGCGAGCAGGGCGACAGGCCACAGGCCCGCGCGGGCGGGACCGTCCTCGGGCACGACCCACGTCCAGATGGCGGCGACCGCGACGGCGAGGAGCCCGGCGATCACGGCGTCGAGTCCGGCCGAGAACAGCACGAGGAGCACGGATGCCACCGCGAAGGCGAGCCACCGACGCGTGCGGATCATCTGGCGCAGCAGATCGACCGCGCCGACCGCGAGGAGCAGAAGCCCGGCCGCGATCACGATCGAGCCCCCGCGGTCAGCGCCGCGAAACCCTCGACGAGCGACGCCGCCCCCGCCGTCGCGAGCGCCTGCGACACGGCGGATTGGCTGACACCCTCGGCGTCGGCGAGGTCGCGCTGGGAGCGGCCGAGGCAGCGACCGTACGTGAGTCTGCGCGACCTCTCGCTCATGGCCGACACGAGCTGGTCGCGACTCAGGGCGTAGGCGCGGGCGAGCGCGATGGTCTCGGTCATGGTGGCATCCTCCCCCTCGCCGAGGACGATCCACGTGCGGGCGAGCGGCGCGGCGCGCTGCTGCAGGCGCTCGATGTGGTTGATGGCCTCTCGAGCGGCCCACCAGGCCGGCCCCTCGGGGACGGTGCGGTCGGCCAGTTCGATGGGGCGCACGTCGCCGACACCGATGCCGAATCGGCAGTCGACGTCATCGGGCAGCGCCAGGCGCAGCAGGAGCAGGGACGCGAGAGCGCTCGAGAGGTCGTCGTATTCGCCCTGCAGCTCGTCGCCGACCACGGCCGTGAGGGGGGCGGTGGCGAGGGGCAGATCGTTCTGGACGGTGGCGACGGCGTCTTCGATGGCGCGTTGCGCCCCGGCACGGTCATCGAGTCGCCGCGACGCGACGATGTCGGCAATCACGGCAACGGTCATGAGATAAGTTTAACGCTTATTTTCGTCAAATGATAAGCGAATAACTGATACTCAGGCGATGAGTGTGCGGGATGCCGCCTGCGCGCGCGCCACGAGCTCTTCGCGCTGTTCCCCCACCCGCGCCGGCGCCGTGCCTCCCACGCCCGTTCGACTCGACACCGAGCCCTCGATCGTCAGCACCTCGCGCACCTGAGGGGTGAGAGCGGGCGACACCGAAGCCAGCAGGGCGTCGTCGGCGTCTTCGAGACCGATCTCGCGCTCCTCGCACGCCCGCACGAGCGCGCCCGAGATCTCGTGGGCGTCGCGGAAGGCCACACCCTGGCGCACCAGCCACTCGGCGACATCGGTCGCGAGCGAGAAGCCCTGCGGAGCGAGTTCGGCCATGCGGTCGGTGTGGAAGCGGAGCGTCGCGATCATGCCCGAGAACGCCGGAAGCACCAGCTCGAGGGTGCGCACCGAATCGAAGACGGGTTCTTTGTCTTCTTGCAGATCGCGGTTGTAGGCGAGCGGAAGCCCCTTCAGTGTCGCGAGCAGCCCCGACAGGTTGCCGATGAGGCGACCGGCCTTACCGCGAGCGAGCTCGGCGATGTCGGGGTTCTTCTTCTGCGGCATGATGCTCGAGCCGGTGGAGTACGAGTCGTCGAGAGTGACGAAGCCGAACTCGCGGGTGTTCCAGAGGATGACGTCTTCGGCGAGGCGCGAGAGGTCGACGCCGATCATCGCGGTGATGAACGCGAACTCGGCGACCACGTCGCGCGAGGCCGTGCCGTCGAGGGAGTTCTCGGCGGGGCGGGCGAGCCCCAGGCGGTCGGCCACGAGCTGCGGATCGAGGCCGAGGGTCGCTCCGGCGAGGGCACCGCCGCCGTAGGGCGAGACCGAGGCGCGCACCGACCAGTCGCGCAGGCGCTCGAGGCCGCGGACGAAGGCCCACCCGTAGGCCTGGAGATGGTGGGCGAGCAGCACCGGCTGCGCGTGCTGCAGGTGGGTGCGACCCGGCATGATCGCGCCCTCGTGCGCCTCGGCCTGCGCGACCAGCGCGTCGATAAGACGCAGCAGTTCGCGGGTCAGGGTGCGCGAGTGATCCAGCAGATACAGCCGGACGAGGGTGGCGATCTGGTCGTTGCGGCTGCGACCGGCGCGGAGCTTGCCGCCGAGGGCCGGACCCACCGTCTCGATGAGCACACGCTCGAGCGCTCCGTGCACGTCTTCGTCACCGGGAGCCGCGACGAGCGAGCCGTCCTGCACGCGGGCCGCGAGCTCGTCGAGACCGTCGTGCATGGCCTGCGCCTCGTCGGCCGTGAGGTAGCCCGCGGCTGCGAGGGCGGCGGCGTGGGCGTGCGAGCCCTGGATGTCGTACAGAGCGAGATCCCAGTCGAAGTGGGTCGAGCGGCTCAGGGCCGCCAGCTCGGGAGACGGTCCGCCCGAGAAACGGGCCCCCCACAGGGCGCCCTCGTTCGTCGACTGACCGGTCTCGCTGCTCATGTCGTCCAGCCTACCGAGGGCCGCCGACACCGCCGGAGCCGATGACGGGCGCCGGACCCCGCGTCCGCGCCCCCGGCGCGGCATCCCGCCCCACGATCCGGCGCACGACGGCGTCGATGAACATCTCGAGCGGGCCGCGGCCGATCGTGAGCGCCCAGACCGTGCAGCCCACGAGGAGCCCCAGGGCGAGGGGCACGAACAATCCCGCCTCGCGGATGCCCCCGAGGTCGGAGGTGTCACCCAACAGCACCAGCGCCACGACGGCCCAGACCACCAGCTGCAGCACGTACGCGGTGAGTGGCATCGAGCCGACCGCGCGCAGCGGCACCGCCACCCAGCGCAGCGGGGTACGGCACAGCAGCAGGCACACCCCGATCGTCAGCAGGGCGAAGCCGCCCGAGCCGATGACCTCCCACAGCCCCGAGGAGTGATCCTCGGCGGTCAGCACGGCGGCGAGGTAGGGGTCGCCCGCCGCGACCGGGCGCGTGGCGATCGCGAAGCCGTACCCGGCGAGCGCGAGCGAGAGCCCCGCCATCGCGAGGAGCCCTTGATCCGCGAGGCTCCGCAGATCGAGTCGGCCCACCCCCATCCCCGCGAGGAGGAACGCGATCCACACCGTGAACGGATAGGCCCACCCGACCGCCGCTTCGAGCTCCGCGCCCCCGAGACCGGCCCAGACGGGTGCGGCGTCGAGGATCGGCTGGATCCACGGCATGACCAGCGCGAGCACGCCCGCGGCGACGAAGAGGCTGCGCGCGCGCATCCCGAGGAACGGCAGCGCGAGCACGAACAGCAGCGCGTAGGCGGGGAGGATGACGTAGACCGGCACCCCCGTCATCACCAGCAGCAGGCCGATCACCCAGAGTAGAGCTCCGCGCAGCGCCAACCGCGCCGCCGCACGCGGTCGCCGCTGCGGCTCGAGCGGGCGGGGACCGCCGGTGACGAGGGCGATCGAGACCCCTGCGAGCACGGCGAAGAGGATCGACGAGCGACCGTTCACGAGGGTGATCCACGTGCTCGGATCGGGGGTGAGGGTGCGCTCGGTGTCGAGCAGGTGCGCGGCGAGCATGCCCAGCACCGCCAGACCCCGCGCGAGGTCCACGCCGACCAGCCGGCCCGCCCCGTCGAAACGGGACCAGGCACGGCCGATCGGCGACGAGGTCATTGCTGGCGCAGAAGCCACACCAGAAGGGCCTTCTGGGCGTGCAACCGGTTCTCGGCCTCGTCCCACACCACGCTCTGCGGGCCGTCGATGACCTCGGCGTCGACCTCGTAGCCGCGGTCGGCGGGAAGACAGTGGATAAAGATCGCGTCGTCGGCGGCGCGGGTCATGAGCTCGGTCGTGACCTTGAACCCGCCCAGGTCGCGGATGCGCGCGATCTTCTCCTCTTCTTTGCCCATCGACACCCAGGTGTCGGTCACGATGACGTCGGCTCCGGATGCCGCAGCCTCGGGGTCGCTGACCAGCGAGATCGACCCACCGGTCTCGGCGGCGATGCGCTCGGCATCGGCGATCACATCGGCGCGGGGCGCGTAGTCGTCGGGCGCGGCAACGCGCACGTGCATGCCCGCGGTGACGCCAGCGAGGACGTAGGAGTGCGCCATGTTGCTGCGGCCGTCGCCGAAGAACGACAGGGTCAGTCCCTTCAGCTCACCCTTGTGCTCGCGGATCGTGAGCAGGTCGGCCAGCAGCTGGCACGGGTGGAAGTCGTCGCTGAGGGCGTTGATGACCGGCACGCGCGTCCCGCGCGCCATCTCTTCGAGACCCGCCTGGGCGTAGGTACGCCACACGATCGCGGCGACCTGACGCTCGAGCACGCGCGCGGTGTCGGAGGGGGTCTCCTTGCCGCCGAGCTGGCTGTTTGCGGTCGAGATGATCAGCGGCGAGCCGCCGAGGTCGGCGATGCCGACGGCGAACGAGACACGCGTGCGCGTCGACGACTTGTCGAAGATGACGGCGACCGTCTGGGGGCCTTCGAGCGGCTTCTGCGCCCAGCGGTCCTTCTTCAGCTCTATCGCGAGGTCGAGGATCTCAGCCTGCTCGGCCGGGGTCAGGTCGTCGTCACGCAGCAGGTGGCGGGTCACGCGGGGGCTCCTTCGAGGATGAGGGCGTCGGACACCGTGGCGAGCGCGGCACCGAAGAGGTGGAGGAAGTCCGAGATCTCGGCATCCTGGATCGTCAGGGGCGGCGCGATGCGGATCGTGTCGTCGTTCGCGGCGTTGACGACCAGACCGTGCTGCTGGGCGGCGGCGACCACGGCCTTGGCGACCGGGCTCGTGAGTCCGATGCCGAGGAGCAGACCGCGACCGCGCACGCCCGCCACGAGGGGCGAGCCGAGGGCGGCGATCCCCTCGCGCAGCTGCGTCTCGCGCCGCGCGGCATTCTCGACGAGGCCGGCGGACTCGATCTCTTCGAGCACGGCCCCGCCGACGGCGGTGCCCAGGGCGTTGCCGCCGAAGGTCGAGCCATGGGTGCCGGGGAAGAACAGGTCGCTGGCCGCCCCGAAGGTGATGAGAGCGCCGATCGGGAAGCCGCCGCCGATGCCCTTGGCCACCGTGATGGCATCCGGAACGATCCCGGCGTGCTGGAAGCCGAACCACACGCCGGTGCGACCCGCGCCGGTCTGGATCTCGTCGATGATCAGCAGCGCACCGTGGCGCGCCGTGATCTCGCGCGCCGCCCGCAGGTAGCCCTCGGGCAGCTCGACCACTCCGGCCTCGCCCTGGATGGGCTCCACGAGGAAGGCGGCGACGCGCTCGTCCATCGCGGCCTCGAGGGCCTCGATCGTGGCGTCGATGTGCTCGACGCCCGGAACCATCGGAAGGAAGTCGGCCTGCAGCGAGGGCTTGCCGGTGAGAGCCAGGGCACCCATCGTGCGGCCGTGGAACCCGCCCTTGAGGGTCAGGATCCGGGTGCGGTCGGTGCCGCGACCGTGCAGGCGCGCGAGCTTGAGCGCAGCCTCGTTGGCCTCGGCGCCGGAGTTGCCGAAGTACACGCGACCCGACTCGCCCGTTCCGGCGAGGCGCTTCAGCCGCGCCGCCATCGCCAGCTGCGGGGGCGTGGCGAAGTAGTTCGACACGTGAGCGAGCGTCGCCGCCTGCTCCGAGACGGCCTTCACGAACACGGGGTGCGCGTGGCCGAGGGCGTTCACGGCGATGCCCGCGAGGAAGTCGAGGTACTTCGTGCCCTCGCTGTCCCAGACGTACGCCCCCTCGCCGCGGACGAACAGCGCCATGCGGTCGCCGAAGCTGCGCACGAGGTCGCGTCCCGCGTCGTCCTGCCAGGCGGCGCGCTGCGCCCCGGTTTCCTGAGTCGTGTCCGCGGTCATGCGACCACCTCCGTTCCGATTCCCTTGCTGGTGAACAGTTCGACGAGCACCGAGTGGGGCACGCGTCCGTCGATGATGGCCGCCGTCGGTACTCCCCCGTCGACGGCGTCGAGACACGCCTGCATCTTGGGGATCATCCCCGACTCGAGCGTCGGCAGCATCGCGCGCAGCTCGATCGAGGTCAGGTGCGACACGAGCGAGTCGCGGTTCGGCCAGTCAGCGTAGAGCCCGGGGACGTCGGTCAGGACGACGAGCTTCTTGGCGTTGAGCGCCGTCGCGAGCGCCGCTGCCGCGGCATCCGCGTTCACGTTCAACGAGTTCCCGGGGTTGTCGAGGTCGGGCGCGATGCTCGACACGATCGGCACACGGCCCGCGGCGAGGTGATCGAGAACCGGCTGAGGGTCCACCGTGACGACATCGCCGACGCGGCCCAGGTCGTGCTCGACGCCGTCGACGACGACGCCGCGACGCCGACCGCCGAACAGGCCCGCGTCCTCTCCGCTCAGACCGGTGGCCAGCGGTCCGTGCGCGTTGACCTTGGCCACGAGCTGCGGGTTGATCTGGCCCGTCAGCACCATGCGCACCACGCTGATCGCCTCGGTCGAGGTGACGCGGTAGCCGCCGCGGAATTCGCTGGGGATGTCGAGACGATCGAGCATCGACGAGATCTGGGGACCACCGCCATGCACGACGACGGGCTTCACGCCCACGTACCGCAGGTATGCGATGTCGGCCGCGAAGGCGTCCTGCAGCTCATCACTGACCATGGCGTTGCCGCCGTACTTCACCACCACGACCTGGTCGCGGTACTTGCGCACCCAGGGCAGCGACTCGACGAGCGTGACCGCCCGTTCGCTGGCTTCGGCGGGATCGGTGTCTTGCAGATCGACGTGGGTCATGAGGAGTAAGCGCTGTTCTCGTGGACGTAATCGTGCGTCAGGTCGTTGGTGCGGATCGTGGCCGCGGCCTCGCCGACCTTGAGGTCGATGACGAGGTCGGTGGCGCGCGGAGTGAGGTCGACGTCCTCGCGAGGACGATCGGGACCACCGGCCGTGCACACACGCACGCCGTTCATCCACACGTCCACGTCGTAGGGGTCGAAGGCCGCGTCGGTGGTGCCGATGGCGGCGAGCACCCGACCCCAGTTGGGGTCGTTGCCGAAGATCGCGGCCTTGAAGAGGTTGTTGCGGGCGACCGAGCGACCGACCTCGACGGCGTCGTCCTCGCTCGCGGCGTTCACGACCCGGATCGTGATGTCGTGGCTGGCTCCCTCGGCGTCGCCCTGCAGCTGAGCGGCGAGGTCGTCGCACACCCCGGCGAGGGCCGCGGCGAACTCCTCGGCATCCACCCGGATGCCGCTGGCACCGCTGGCCATGAGCGTGACCTGGTCGTTGGTCGACATGCAGCCGTCGGAGTCGAGCCGGTCGAAGCTCACGCGCGTCGCCGAGCGGAGCGCCGCGTCGGCCTCCGCGGCGTCGAGAACGACGTCGGTCGTCAGCACGACGAGCATCGTCGCCAGGCCCGGGGCCAGCATCCCGGCCCCCTTCGCCATGCCGCCGATCGACCATCCGTCGCCCGCGTGGACCGCGCGCTTGGGCTTCGAGTCGGTGGTCATGATCGCCAGAGACGCGTCTTCTCCCCCCTCGGCCGAGAGAGCGGCGACGCCCTCGTCGACGCCCTGCAGGACCTTCGCGCGGAACACCTCGTCTCCGGTGCCGATGAGACCGGTGGAACACACCACCACATCGCCCGCGCCGACGCCGAGGAGCTCGGCCGCACGCTCGGCGGTCTGATGGGTCGTCTGGAAGCCGAACGATCCCGTGAAGCAGTTGGCCCCGCCCGAGTTGAGCACCACGGCCTCGATCGTGCCGTCCGTGACGACCTGCTCCGACCACAGGATCGGGTTCGCCTTCGCGCGGTTCGACGTGAACACCGCGGCGCCCACCTTGAGCGGCCCCCGGTTCACCACCACCGCGACGTCTCGCGCGCCGGTCGACTTGAGCCCGACGGCGACTCCGGCCGCCTCGAATCCAGCGGGGGCGGTCACGCTCACGGGGCGACTCCGTTCAGGGGAAGGGCGGTGGTCTCGGCGAGACCCAGCGCCAGGTTCATGGATTGGATGGCCGCACCGGCGGTGCCTTTGACGAGATTGTCGACGGCGGCCACCACCGTCACGCGGTTCGCCGCGCGGTCGATCGCGAGCCCCATCGAGGCGACGTTCGCACCGAGCACGTCGGCCGTGCGCGGGAACACCCCCGCGGGCAGCAGCTCGACGAACGGCTCGTCACCGTACGCGTTCTCCCACGCGCCGCGGATCTCGGCATCCTTCGCCCCCTCGCGGATCGGAGCCGACGACGTGGCGAGGATGCCCCGCGCCATCGGCACGAGCACGGGAGTGAAAGACAGACGGATGGCGTCGCTCGACGCCCCCGCGGCGACCAGGGCCTGCCGGATCTCGGGGATGTGACGGTGGGTGCCGCCCACGGCATAGGGGTTCGCCGATCCGAGGATCTCGCTGGCGAGGAGGTTCGTCTTGGCCGACTTGCCGGCCCCGCTCGGTCCGACCGCGAGCACCGACACGATGTCCGCGGGGTCGATGACGCCGGCGGCGACACCGGGGGCGAGAGAGAGGGCCACGGTCGAGGCGTTGCAGCCCGGGGCGGCGACGCGCGTGGCACCGCGGAGCTTCTCGCGCTGCTTCCCGCCCGCGACCGGGAGCTCGGGGACTCCGTAGGCCCACGGGTCGGGGTGCGGCCCCCCGTAGAACTGCGCCCAGTCCTCCGCGGAGACCAGGCGGTGATCGGCTCCGGCGTCGATGATGAGGGGCGTATCAGCCAGGGCGTCGGTGTACTGCGCCGACTGGCCATGCGGCAGGGCGAGGAACACCACGTCATGACCCGCGAGCACCTCGGGCGTCGTGGGCTGGAGTTCGAGGTGCGCGAGGGAGCGCAGGTGCGGCTGGTGGGCGACGAGCGGCTGTCCCGCGCTGGAGTGCGCGGTGACGGTGCGGATCTCGACGTCGGGATGAGCGGCCAGGAGGCGGAGGATCTCGCCACCCGCGTAGCCGGAAGCGCCGGAGACGGCGACCGAGAGGGTCATGTATCCACCTTACGAGTCGGGGCTGGTGCTGAAAGCAGCGTGTACCGGGGCGGCGACGCCCGTATGCCCGACCGGAGGCGGGTTACGAGGTCGCCGAGAATCGGCGCGCGACCCGACGTCGACGCTCGCCACCGGTGCTCACGAAGAGCTCCTCGGTGCGCACGGTGATCGACGACATGTGGCGAGGGTATCCGCCGCGGAGGGCGCGGGGCAAATCGTCCCCCGCCCCGCTGTGACGCCCGGCGAGCCGGGGACGACACGCCCCTCGATGGCCGTGTCCCCCAAATGGGGGACACGGTCAGGTTATGCTGTGAAACCTGCCCTCATCGCCGGGCACTTCCGACTGCCCCCTTTACCGGCGATGAGGGCAGGCCCTCGCGCGCGAACGCGCACCTGAGTGTATGCCGAACGTCAGGCGCGCGAGGACGCCGCCTCCCCCGCTGTGGAGCGGGTGAAAACGCCGGAGCGCCGAGCGGCGTAGGCCGTCGGCGCTCCAGGTCACGCGTGGTCGATCAGTCGCGGATCGCCGCACCGAAACGTTCTGCCGCCACGGCGACACCGGCGAGCTTCGCCTCGGTCGCCTCGGCCGCGGTGAGGGTGCGGTCGTCGGCACGGAACCGCAACGCGAACGTCAGGCTCTTCTTGCCCTCTGAGAGACCGGGGCCGCGGTAGTCGTCGACGAGCCGGGCGCCCTCGAGCAGCGGGGCTCCCCCCTCGATCAGCGCGGCGCGCACGGCACCCGCGGCGACGTCGGTCGGAACCGTCAGCGACACGTCCTGCGTGGCGGCGGGGAATCCCGAGAGGGATGCCGCGACCGGGCGCGCCTGCGCCAGCTCGAGCATCGCGTCGAGGTCGAGCTCGGCCACGAGAACGCGTCCGGGCAGGTCCGCCGCGGCCGCGACAGCCGGCAACAGCTCGCCGACGTAGCCGATGTCGGTCCCCGCGGAAAGGACACGGGCCGTGCGCCCCGGGTGGAGCGCCGCACGCTGCGCCTGCACGAGTTCGATGTCGAGCCCGGCGGCGGCGGTCAACACGCGCACGGCGTCCACGGCATCGGCGAGATCCGCCGCAACCGCCGGCTGACCCGGCTGCTTCGCGACCGTGTGACCGGTCAGCAGAACGGCCACGTGACGGCGCTGCGGCGGAATCGACGCGTCGAGGGCCGTGAGGGTCGCGGCATCCGGCCGCACCGCCAGCGGCGGCACCGACGCGGTGCCGTACTGCACGCCCGGCTTCGGGAGGAAGACCGTGCCGGCCTCGAACAGCGCGAGATCGACGATGCCGCGCGAGACGTTGCGATGCGCGACCTGTAGCAGAGCGGGGATCAACGAACGGCGCAGGAACGGAGCGAGTCCGTCGAGCGGGTTCGCGAGCTTCACGCTCGGCAGCGGATCACCCGACGGCGAGCCGTGCAGGGCGTTCTGCTCCTCGGTGGTGAAGGGGAACGACGGCGTCTCGACGAAGCCGGCAGAGGCCAGAGCGTTCGCCACGCGACGGCGCCCCTGCTGCGCGGCGGTGAGCCCGCGGCCCGACGGGGGCGTCGGGAGGACGGACGGGATCCGGTCGTAGCCCTCGATACGCGCCACCTCTTCGGCGAGCGTCCACTTGTCGCTGAGGTCGTGGCGCCACGACGGTGCCGTGACCGCCCAGCCGCCCTCGCGCTCGTCGACCGCGCAGCCGATGAGGCGCAGGGCCGAGACGATCTCGTCGTCGGTGTACTCGACGCCGATCAGCCCGGGGACGAAGCCCGCGGGCAGCGTGATCGCCTCGCGGCGGTACGTCGAGCCGAGCGACCCGCCCAGCTCGGTGTCGAGAGTGCCGCCCGCGAGCTCGACCATCAGCGAGGCGACACGCTCGGCCGCCACGTACGGGACGAGCGGGTCGACGCCGCGCTCGAAACGGCGCGAGGCCTCGGAGGGCAGCTTGTGACGACGCGCGGTGCGCGCGATCGAGACCTGGTCGAAGGTGGCCGCCTCGATCAGCACGTTACGCGTGGCGTCGCTCATCTCGGTGGGGCCGCCGCCCATCACACCGGCGAGTCCGATCGGTCCCGACTCGTCGGTGATCAGGAGGTCTTCGGCGTCGAGGGTCCGCACCTGCCCGTCGAGGGTCTCGAGCTTCTCGCCCTGTTCCGCTCGACGCACCGTGATACCACCCTGCAGGCGGTCGAGGTCGTAGCCGTGGAGGGGCTGACCGAGCTCAAGCATGACGTAGTTGGTGATGTCGACGAGCACCCCGAGCGAGCGGATGCCGGCGAGCGACAGGCGCGTGATCATCCACGGCGGCGTCGGGCGCGAGGGGTCGACGTCGCGGACGATGCGCGCGACGAACTCGGTGGCGCCGCGGCGGCCGCGGATGGGCGCCTGGTCGGCGACCGTGATCGGGAAGCCCGAGGGCGTGCGCGCCGCGGCCTCGTCGTGGCCGAGGCCCGGGTCGCGGAAGTCCGCTCCCGTCGCGTGCGAGTACTCGCGGGCGACCCCGCGCAGTGACAGGGCGTAGCCGCGGTCGGGGGTGACGTTGATCTCGACCGCGAGGTCGTCCAGACCGAGCAGTGCGATGGCATCCGTTCCGACCGGCGCGTCGATCCCGAGATCGATCAGACGGAGGATGCCGCTGTGCTCGCTGCCCAGGCCCAGCTCTTTCGCCGAGGCGATCATGCCGTCGGACACGTGCCCGTAGGTCTTGCGGGCCGCGATCGGGAAGGGACCGGGCAGCACCGAACCGGGCAGGGTCACCACGACCTTGTCGCCCTCGAAGAAGTTGCCGGCACCGCAGACGATGCCGCGCACTCCCCCGTTCTCGGCGCCGACGTCGACCTGGCACCAGCGGATGGTCTTGCCGTTGGACTGGGGCTCGGGATTGAACTCCTTCACCTCTCCGACGACGATCGGACCGGACAGCTCGAAGCGGTGCACGTCCTCTTCTTCGAAACCGACCGAGACGAGGGCGGCGAGGACGTCGTCGGGCGTGGCCTCTGCGGGCACGTCGACGTACTCGCGCAACCAGGAGAGCGGGACGCGCATCAGACCACCATTCCGAACTGCTCACTGAAGCGGACATCGCCCTCGGCCATGTCGCGCATGTCTTGCACGTCGCTGCGGAACATGAGCGTGCGCTCGATGCCCATGCCGAAGGCGAAGCCCGAGTACTCCTCGGGGTCGATGCCCGCGGCCCGCAGCACGTTGGGGTTCACCATGCCGCAGCCGCCCCACTCGATCCAGCGCGCCCCGCCCTTGAAGGTGGGGTGCCACAGATCGAGCTCGGCACTCGGCTCGGTGAAGGGGAAGAAGTTGGCGCGGAAGCGCGTCTTGGCCTCAGGCCCGAACAGCACGCGCGCGGCGTGGTCGAGCGTGCCCTTGAGGTGCGCCATCGTGATGTTCTTGTCGATGACCAGACCTTCGAACTGTGTGAAGACCGGCAGGTGCGTCGCGTCGAACTCGTCGGTGCGGTACACCCGGCCCGGGCAGAGCACGTAGATGGGCAGGTCGCGCTCGAGCATCGACCGCACCTGCACGGGGCTCGTGTGCGTGCGCAGCACGAGGTGGCGGGCGACCGGGTCGACGAAGAACGTGTCCTGCATCTGGCGCGCGGGGTGATCGACGTCGAAGTTGAGGGCGTCGAAGTTGAACCACTCGTGCTCGAGCTCGGGGCCTTCCGCGATCTCCCAGCCCATGCCGACGAAGATGTCGGACACCTGCTCCTGGAGGAGGGAGATCGGATGCCGTGCCCCGATGCGGGCGCGCTGCGGCAGCGCCGTGATGTCGATGCGCTCGGCCTCGAGCTGCGCGGCGGTCTCGGCCGCGGCCAACTCGCTCTCGCGCGCGGCGAGCGCCTGGTTCACCCGACCGCGCGCCTGTCCGACGAGCTTGCCGAAGGCGGCCTTCTGGTCGGGGGCGACGTTGCGCATCTGGGCGTTCAGCTGAGCGAGGGAGGACTGTTCCCCCGTGTGGGCGGAACGGGCGGACTTGAGCTCGGCCGTGGTCGCGGCGGCGGCGATGGCGGCAAGGGCCTCATCGACCGCGGAGGCGACGGCCTCAGGGGTGATCTCGGGTGCGTCGGACACGAGATGAGAGTCTACCGACGGGCGGGGACACTCCCCCGCCCGTCGGTGCCGTGACTCAGAATCTCGCAGCGCCGCCGTGGGAGTCGAACTTGCCGAGTCCGCGCTGGGCGACGATGAGCTCGGTGTCGGTGCCGGTCTGGCCCGCGGGCTCCGCGGGAGCGACGTTGCCGCCCTTTGGCGAGCGGCGCAGGCCGAGCTCGACGCGGTGCGCGGTGTACGACAGGGCGAGGCACATCGCCACGTAGATGACGCTGGCGATCATCGCGGCGGGGATCAACGGCGATCCGTACTCGCCGTTCGAGCCGAGCAGACGGGCGAAGTACAGCAGTTCGGGGTACGTGATGATGAAGCCGAGCGCGGTGTCCTTCAGCGTCACCACGAGCTGGGCGATGATCACGGGCAGCATGGCGCGGATCGCCTGCGGGAGCAGAATCAGGCGCATCACACCCGACTTGCGCAGACCTACGGCGTAGCCGGCCTCGCTCTGTCCGCGCGGGAGCGCCTCGACGCCGGCACGGATGACCTCGGACAGCACGGAACCGTTGTAGAGGATCAGCGCGATCACGACGGCCCAGTACGACGACATCTTGATGCCGACGACCGGCAGACCGTAGTACAGCAACAGCATGAAGACGAGGACGGGCACGGCGCGGAGAAGCTCGACCACCCAGCCGACCGGGAGGCGGACCCAGCGGTGGTCGGACATCCGGCCGATGGCAAGGATGAAGCCGAGCACGAGGGCCCCGACGGCCGCGACGGCGAACGCCGCGAGGGTTGCGAGCGTCGCTTGGCCGAATCGCTCCCAGATCGCGCTGTAGCTGAAGACGTTCCACTTCGCCGCCGAGAACTGGCCGGTGTCGATGAAGCGCCAGACCACGAAGCCGATGACGGCGACGACGAGGACGAGCGTGATGACGCCGAGGATGCGGTTGCGCAGCTGCGCGCGGGGACCCGGGACGTCGTAGAGGACGGAGGAGCTCATCGGGCGACCTTCCACTTCTTCTCGGCCGCGTTCTGCAGCGCAGCGAGCAGCAGGACCAGGATGACGAAGACCGCCATCACGAGGAGGATGGTGACGAGCTGGTTCTCGCCGTTCTCACTCATCGTCGCTCGGATGTTCCCGAGGTTGACCACCGAGAATCCGGCGGCGACGGTGGTGTTCTTCAGCAGGGCGATGAAGACGCTCATCATCGGGGGGATGACCGAGCGGGTCGCCTGGGGCAGGACCACGAGGGTCATGACCTGGCCGAAGCCGAGGCCGAGCGCGCGAGCCGCCTCCGCCTGGCCGACGGGCACGGTGTTGATGCCCGCGCGCAGGGTCTCGGCCACATAGGTCGCGGTGTAGATGCCGAGGCCGCACACGGCCAGCGTCAAGAAGCTGCCGCGCGGGACGTCGATCAGCAGCGGCACGCAGAACGCGAAGAAGAACAGCACCAGCGTGAGCGGGGTGTTGCGGATCCAGTTCACGTACACCGCGCCGACCGCGCGGGCGATGGGCACGGGCGACACGCGCATGGCCGCCACGATGAAGCCGAGCACGAGCGCGATCAGGCCGCCGCCCAAGAAGAGCACGACCGTCCCCCAGAGCGCCTGCGCCCACAGGTCGGGGTAGTCGAAGATCTGGTTCACCGTACGCTGTCCGTTCTTTCTCGTCGTGCTCGTCGGGTGGTGCGGGCGGCGCGGAGTGCGCCGCCCGCACCGGGAGATCAGCTGACGGGGTCGACCGCCGGCTGCTCGCCCTTGACGCCCGAGGCGCCGAGGTTCTTCTCGAAGATGGCCTCCCAGGTGGAGCCGCCGTCGGTGAACATGGTGTTCACGAACTCCTGGAAGGCGGTGTCACCCTTGGCGATGCCGACGCCGTAGCGCTCCTCGCTGAAAGGCTCGCCCGCGATCTTCAGGTTGTCGGGGTCCTGCGCGGCGTAGCCGAGGAGGATGGCCTCGTCGGTGGTCACCGCGTCGACCTCGCCGTTCTTCAGCTTCTCGACGCACTGCGAGTAGGTGTCGAACTCGACGACCTTTGCCGGAGTCTGCTCGCGGATGCGCTGGATCGGCGTCGAGCCGGTCACCGAGCACACGGTGGTCTCGGCCGTGAGCGAGTCCTTGCCCGTGATCGTGTCGTTGTCGGCGGCGACGAGCAGTCCCTGGCCGGTCACGAAGTAGGGGCCGGCGAAGGAGATCTGGTCCTTGCGCTTGTCGGTGATCGAGTAAGTGCCGACGTAGTAGTCGATGTCGCCGTTGATGATGGCCTGCTCGCGGTTCGCCGAGGCGATGGCCTTGTACTCCACCTTCGAGGTGTCGGCCGGGTCGTAGCCGAGCGAGGCGGCGATCCAGCGCGCGACGTCGACGTCGAAGCCCTTGCGCTCACCCGTCACGGGGTCGAGGTAGCCCAGGCCGGGCTGGTCTTCCTTCACGCCGACGACGATCTTGCCGGCCGAGGTGATCTTCTCGAACGTGGGGCTGCCGTCGATCTTCACGTCGGTGGCCACCGCGCCGTAGACGGGGGCGTCCGAGGCGCTGCCGCCGTCGGAGCCGGGCGCCGCGCCCGGGGTGCCGCTGTTGCAGGCCGTCAGGGCCAGCAGGCCGGCGGCGATGATGCTCGCGCCGGCGAGAAAACGAGTTTTACGCATGTGATGTCTCCTTGGTTACGTGTGCTGTGCGGGAAGGGGTCGTCGGTGACGGCGCGCGCGATCGCCAGCGGTGGGCGATGCTCTCGTCTCGGCTAGGAACCTCCTCGTTCGTCGCCGTCAGGGTCGTGCGTCAGTGCGTGATGAGCTTCGAGAGGAAGTCCTTCGCACGGTCGGATTCGGGGCGCGTGAAGAACTGCTCGGGGGTCGCCTGCTCGACGATCTGCCCGTCGGCCATGAAAACGACGCGGTTCGCGGCCTTGCGGGCGAAGCCCATCTCGTGGGTGACGACGATCATCGTCATGCCGTCCTTGGCGAGGCCGACCATGACGTCGAGCACCTCGTTGATCATCTCGGGGTCGAGAGCCGAGGTCGGCTCGTCGAAGAGCATGACCTTGGGCTTCATCGCCAGCGCGCGGGCGATCGCCACACGCTGCTGCTGACCGCCCGAGAGCTGGGCGGGGAGCTTGTCGGCCTGGTGACCGACGCCCACGCGATCCAGGAGCGCACGCGCCTCTTTCTCGGCATCCGCCTTCTTCATCTTGCGGACCTTGATGGGCCCCAGCGTGACGTTCTCGAGGATCGTCAGGTGCGCGAAGAGGTTGAACGACTGGAACACCATGCCGACGTCGGCACGCAGTTCGGCCAGGCCCTTCCCCTCTTTGGGAAGCTCCTTGCCGTCGATCGTGATCGATCCGCTCGTGATGGTCTCGAGACGGTTGATGGTGCGGCACAGCGTCGACTTGCCGGAACCCGACGGGCCGATCACCACGACGACCTCTCCGCGGTCGACGGTGAGGTCGATGTCTTTCAGAGCCTGGAACTGCCCATAGTGCTTCTGGACGTCGGCGACGACGACCAGGGGCTCGGTCTTCGGGGGAACGGATGCCATGCCTTCACCCTATGAGGATGCTGGGCGCCCGACCACATTCCTGCGCACGCCTTAACCGTTCTGTAACAGCAGGGGTCAGCGCGCGCGCTGCGCGAAAGCCGTCTCGTAGAGGCAGACGCTCGCCGCGGTGGCCAGGTTCAAAGACTCGGCGCGACCGTAGATCGGCAGGCGCAGTGCGAGGTCGGCCTGCGCGAGGGCGGACTCCTCGAGCCCCCGCGCCTCGTTGCCGAACAACCAGGCCGTCGGCTCCGACAGAAGCTCTCGGGATGCCAGGAAGTCGGTGCCCTCGACATCGGCGGCGACGATGCGCAGGCCCGCCTCGTGCGCGCGGGCGACGACATCAGCGAGCTCGAGATCGACCGCGACCGGCAGGTGGAAGAGCGAGCCGGTGGTGGAGCGCACGACCTTAGGGTTGTACGGGTCCACGGTCCGGCCGGTCAGGATCACGGCGTCGGCACCCGCGGCATCCGCGGCCCTGATGATCGTGCCCAGGTTGCCGGGATCGCGAACCTCTTCGCAGATCGCGATGAGGCGCGGCTCCCCCGCCAGGATGTCCTTCAACGCGGTGGGCGATTGACGGGCCACCGCCACGATGCCCTGGGGCGTCACGGTATCGGCCATGGCGTCGAGCACCGCCTCGGTGGTGATCTGCAGATCGACACCCGCCTGCTCCGCAGCGTCACGCACATCCGTGTGCTTCTCGAGGGCGGACGGGGTCGCGTAGACCTCCAGCACGGTCTCGGGCGCCCACGCGAGCGCCTCGCGAGCGGCCTGCGGACCCTCGAGCAGGAACAGACCTGTCTCTTGGCGGGCAGCGCGCTTACTGAGCTTGGCCACGGCGCGCACCCGCGGCGAACGGGGGTTCTCGAGCACGTCCCCAGTGTATGGCCCCGGAGGAATGCATCCCGGGACGCCGCGCGAACGACCCGCGGGAACGACGAAACGGGCGCCCTCCGGAGAGGACGCCCGTTTCGGAAGACGTGTCTTACGCGGTCTTCGCCGCGTTGACGTCGGTGGGCAGCGCAGCCTTCGCGGTCGCGACGAGCGACGCGAACACGGCGGGCTCGTTCACGGCGAGCTCGGCGAGCATGCGACGGTCCACCTGCACACCCGCGAGGCCGAGGCCCTGGATGAAGCGGTTGTACGTCATGCCGTTGGCGCGCGACGCGGCGTTGATGCGCTGGATCCACAGACGACGGAAGTCGCCCTTGCGCTTGCGACGGTCACGGTACGCGTAGACCAGGGAGTGGGTGACCTGCTCCTTGGCCTTGCGGTACAGGCGCGAACGCTGACCGCGGTAACCGGACGCGCGCTCCAGGATGACGCGACGCTTCTTGTGGGCGTTTACTGCCCGCTTGACTCTAGCCATTTCTCATTCTTCCTAACGTGCGTCGGCGCTCAGAGGCCGAGGAGCTTCTTGGCGACCTTGGAGTCACCCTTGGCCAGGACCTGCTCCTGGTTCAGGCGACGGGTGCGCTTGGAGGCCTTGCCCTCGAGGTTGTGGCGCATGCCGGCCTGCTGCTTCATGAGCTTGCCGCTACCGGTGAGCTTGAAGCGCTTCTTGGCGCCCGAGTGGGTCTTCTGCTTCGGCATCTGTCTTCCTTCGTTGGGGTTCCCGGCGGAGCGGGAGTCGGGGAGCTTTACTCGGCGGACGCCGGGGCAGCTTCGTCTGTGGGTGCCGATTCGCCTCGAGCGGCACTCCGCGCGGCTTCACGGTTCGCCGTGCGCTGCGCGTTCTGCTCGGTCTTGACCTCGGACTTGTTCTTGTGAGGAGCGACCACCATCACCATGTTGCGGCCGTCGATCGTGGGGTTCGACTCGACGGTGCCGAACTCGGCGACGTCTTCGGCGAACTTGCGAAGCAGACGGACACCCTGCTCGGGACGCGACTGCTCGCGACCGCGGAACAGGATCATGGCCTTCACCTTGTCGCCCGCCTGGAGGAATCCCTCGGCGCGCTTGAGCTTGGTGATGTAGTCGTGAGCCTCGATCTTCAGACGGAACCGGACCTCTTTGAGGACGGTGTTCGCCTGGTTACGACGCGTCTCTTTGGCCTTCTGAGCGGCCTCGTACTTGAACTTGCCGTAATCCATGATCTTGACCACGGGCGGCTTCGAGCTCGGCGCGACCTCGACCAAGTCGAGGTCCGCTTCCTGGGCCAGGCGCAACGCAGCTTCGATTCGGACGATGCCGACCTGCTCGCCGTTGGGTCCGACGAGACGGACCTCCGGGACTCGGATGCGCTCGTTGGTGCGGGGATCGCTGATGCGGAACTCCTCTTTTATACGGGTGGTGGCCGCCGCGATCCGTCGGAATCGCGGGCGAAGAGGAGACACGCCACCCGGCACAGTGCTTTCGGCACCGGCTTCTGCACCCAGGCAACCCCGTGCGAAACGGAGCGGAGTGCGGGAACCCGGTAGCCTGGAGCGGCAAGCGCGGGTGGGATGTGATCCTCTTTCGTACGGAGTGAAACACTCCGAAGCCCGCCAAAGTCTAGCAGAGAGATTCACGTGGACACGATCCCCTCCGACCAGCCCGCCGACGACCAGGGCGCACACCGCCACGGAGCCGAGGACGAGCGCCTCGCCCGCTGGGAGGAGCAGGAGCGCGCCGCGTCCTCCGCCACCCGCGACATCGCCGATGTCCCCGCCGTCGAAGTCATCACCACCGCGGCCGTCCACCTCATGAGCGCCGCCGCCGTGAAGACCGGACTCGCCGACGACCCCGGCCAGCAGCTCGACCTCGACGAGGCCCGCAAACTCATCAACGCCCTCGCCGGACTCATCACCGCCGGAGCGCCCGAGATCAGCGACATGCACGCGCGCTCCCTGCGCGACGGCCTGCGCTCGCTGCAGCTGGCCTTCCGCGAGGCGTCGACGATTCAGGATCCGATCGGTAAGGGGCCGGGCGAGAAGTGGACGGGTCCCGTCACGTAATTCTGTCGTTCTGGGGTACCGGACTACGGGGGTGCCCCTTCCCAAGTCGAGAGCGGGGCCACTACCCCGATCGACTCGGGAAGGGGCACCCCCTTCGTCCTGTGCCGCAGGCCACCTCCACCGTGACACCCGTGGGGGTATGAGGGGGCCCCTTCCTAGGTTGCCCTGAGGAGGGGGCATTCCTCCGCCCTCTCCCGCCGCAGCTCACATCCTCCGTGACACCCGCAGGGGTATGAGCGGTGCACCTTCCCCTACCGACTCGGGAAGGGGCACCCCCTTCGTCCTGTGCCGCAGGCCACATCCTCCGCGACACCCGTAGGGGTATGAGCGGGGCCCCTTCCCCGATTGTCTTGGGAAGGGGGCATCACTGCGCCCTGTGCCGCAGGCCACATCCTCCGTGACACCCGTGCGGGTATGAGCGGGGCCCGTGCGGCATGAGGACAGGGGACGCCATGCGAACAGGCGCTTGGCGGGCGGATCGGCCTGTTCTCGACGCGCCGTCCTGTTCTGGTGACGGCGCCGCGATCAGGCCTCCGTGCTGCGGTGGAGCTTGACCGTCAGGGAGTCGACGAGGACGGCGATGCGATCGTCCGCCGACCAGCGCCGGGCGAGGCGCGCCAGCGTGGCATCCAATTCCTCCTGCTCGAGGCCCGACATGAGCTGAAGGTGCACGACGAGCTCGGGTCCGCGCAGACGACCGGTGGGGTCGCCCGACTCGACGGCGAGATCGAGGACCGCCAGCTCTCCGGCGATGCTCTCCTGCAGGCCGGTGAAGATCGACGGCGACGTGTGGGCGGGCTCCCAGGTCTCGCCCTGCGCGATCGCCCACACGGCGGGGCGGCGGATCACGAACTCCGTCTCGGACGCGGGATCGATGACGATGAGCTCGGTGTCCTCCGAGGCCGCCGCCAGTGCCGTGCGGCGCCCGTCGGCCGGCACCGGTCGTGCGGCGGCATCCCACGTCTGCAGCGCCGTCACCGACGTGAAGACCGGGAGCACTTTGCGACCGTCGGGAGCGGCGACCGTCACGATCGACAACTCCTGGGTCTTGTCGACCTCGAGGCCGTGCGCTCCGACGCCGTGGTCGCCCTTCTCGGCGACGAGCGGGATCAGCAGACGCGCATCGCGATAGGCGTCGACGATGGCGCGGGCGTCCCCCTCGCCCGCGCGGAACGCCAGGAGCGCGGCCAGCAGCGCGGGGTCGGCCGAACCGTCGTCACCCGAATGCGGGTTCGCCTGGAAGCTGCGGCCCTCCCACGGAACCCCCGCCGAATCCGCGTGGGCTCCGTGGGCGTGGTCGTGCGGACCGTCAGTGTCCGGCGACATCCAGCGCCTCGGCCAGGGTGAACTGGCCCGCGTAGAGCGCCTTGCCGACGATCGCGCCCTCGACACCCAGCGGAACGAGGTCTCGCAGAGCCGCGATGTCGTCGAGGCTCGAGACGCCGCCGGAAGCGACGATCGGCTTGGGGGTGCGCTGTGTCATCTCACGCAGCAGCTCGATGTTGGGGCCGCGCAGCGTGCCGTCCTTGGTGACGTCGGTGACGACGTAGCGGCTGCAGCCGGCGTCCTCGAGTCGATCGAGCACGGTCCACAGGTCGCCGCCCTCGCGGGTCCACCCGCGGGCCGCGAGGGTCGTTCCGCGCACGTCGAGGCCCACGGCGATCGCCTCGCCGTAGCGGTTGATGACGTCGGCGGCCCACTCCGGGTTCTCGAGGGCCGCGGTGCCGAGGTTGATGCGGCTCGCGCCACTCTCGAGGGCGGCCTCGAGCGAACGATCGTCGCGGATGCCGCCCGAGAGCTCGACCTGCACGCCCTTGACCTGCTTGATGACCTTGCGCATGACGCTCGCGTTGCTGCCGCGCCCGAAGGCCGCGTCGAGGTCCACGAGGTGGATCCACTGAGCGCCCTGGCGGGCGAAGTCGGCGGCGGCGTCGACGGGGTCGCCGTAGCTGGTCTCCGTACCGGCCTCACCCTGGGTCAGACGGACGGCCTTGCCGTCGGCGACGTCGACCGCGGGAAGCAGCACAAGTTCGGGCGTGGACGCGAAATCGTTCATGGCTCCTCGCACCCTTCGGCGCATCTCGCCGAGCCGGGGCACGAGGTCACACAGTAGTCGTGCGCAGGCCGTCGATCCAATTGGACAGGAGCCGGATGCCGGCTTCGCCCGACTTCTCCGGGTGGAACTGGGTGGCCGACAGCGGACCGTTCTCGACCGCGGCGATGAACGGCGAGCCGTAGGTGCACCACGTGACCGAGGGCTGCGGGAACGGCGGAGTCACCTCGAGCGACCACTCCTGCGCCGCGTAGGAGTGCACGAAGTAGAAGCGCTCGTTCTCGATGCCGTCGAACAGGCGAGATCCCTCACCCGCGCTCACCGTGTTCCAGCCCATGTGCGGCAGGACCGGCGCCTCGAGTTCGGCGACGGTTCCGGGCCACTCCCCCAGACCCGTGGTGTCGGTGCCGCGCTCGATGCCGCGCTCGAACATGACCTGCATGCCCACGCAGATGCCGAGCACCGGCCGGCCACCCGCCAGACGACGGTCGATGATCTCGCCGCCACGGCTGTCGTTCAGGGCCCCCATGACCGCGCCGAACGCCCCGACACCGGGGACCAACAGCCCGTCGGCGTCGAGAAGCAGACCGCGGTCGGAGGTGAGGCGCGCATCGGCGCCGGCTTCGACGAGCGCCTTGACGGCGGAGTGGACGTTGCCCGAGCCGTAGTCGAAGACCGCGACGACGGGTTTACTCGTCACAGCGCGCCCTTGGTGCTCGGAATCCCGTCGACGAGCGGGTCGAGGGCCTTCGCCTGTCGGAACGCGCGGGCGAGCGCCTTGTACTCGGCCTCTGCGATGTGGTGGGGGTCGCGTCCGCCCAGGACGCGCACGTGAACCGTGAGGCCGGCGTGGATTGAGATCGCCTCGAACGAGTGACGCACGAGCGAACCGGTGAAGTGACCGCCGATCAGGTGGTGCTCGAAGCCCGCGGGCTCGCCGGTGTGCACGAGGTAGGGACGACCGCTGATGTCGACCACGGCCTGCGCGAGGGCCTCGTCGAGCGGCACGAGCGCGTCTCCGTAACGGGCGATGCCGGACTTGTCGCCGAGCGCCTGACGAATGGCCTGCCCGAGCACGATCGAGGTGTCCTCGACCGTGTGGTGGGCGTCGATGTGCGTGTCGCCTGTGGAGCGGACCCGCAGGTCGGTCAGCGAGTGCTTCGCGAACGCGGTAAGCATGTGGTCGAAGAACGGCACGCTCGTCGAGATGTCGCTGACGCCGCGGCCGTCGAGGTCGAGCTCGAGCTCGACGCGGGACTCGCTCGTCTCTCGCGTGATCGATGCGGTGCGGGGCGAGGCGGGGCCGGTCATGATCGCGATCCTACCGAGGCCAGCGCGTCGAGGAACGCGGTGGTCTCGTCGGCCGTGCCCGCGGTCACCCGCAGGTGGTGGGCGATGCCAACGTCGCGGATAAGGACGCCGCGGTCGTAGAGCGCCTTCCATGTCGCCGCCGGGTCTTCGACGCCCCCGAACAGCACGAAGTTGGTCCACGACTCGTGCGCCGTGTACCCCAGCGCCGACACCGTCGCCGAGATCCGGTCGCGCTGAGCGACGATCTCGTCGACCATCGACAGCATCGTCTCGGCGTGGCTCAGCGCGGCGGTGGCGGCCGCCTGGGTGAGAGCGCTCAGGTGGTAGGGCAGGCGCACCAGACGCAGGGCGTCGACCAGCGCGGGATCGGCCGCGAGATAGCCGACGCGGGCACCGGCGAAGGCGAAGGCCTTGCTCATCGTGCGCGAGACGACCAGACGAGGGCGGTCGGGCAGCAGCGAGACGGCCGAGGGCTCGTCGCGCGGAGCGAACTCCTCGTAAGCCTCGTCGACGATCACGATCCCGTCCGTGGCGTCGTAGACCGCTTCGACGACATCGAGGCGCAGCGGAGTGCCGGTGGGGTTGTTCGGGGCGCAGAGGAACACGATGTCGGGTCGCTGTTCGCGCACCTGCGCGGCCGCCGACTCGGGAGACAGCGAGAAGTCGTGCTCTCTCTCACCCGCGATCCAGCGGGCCCCCGTGGCCCGCGTGAGGATCGGGTACATCGAATACGTGGGCGCGAAGCCCATCGCCGTCCGGCCGGGACCGCCGAACGCCTGCAGGATGTGCTGAAGGACCTCGTTCGAGCCGTTCGCCGCCCAGATCTGGTCGGGGTTGAGGCCGTGGCCGAGGTAGCCGGCGAAGGCCTCGCGCAGACCGGTGAACTCCCGGTCCGGGTAGCGGTTGACGTCGCGGAGCGCCCGGGCGACGGCATCCAGAATGTCGTCTGCAACCTCGGGCGGAACGGGATGCGTGTTCTCGTTCACGTTGAGCGCCACGGGCAGTGCTGCCTGGGGAGCTCCGTACGGGGTCATGCCCCGCAGATCGTCGCGAAGAGGAAGGTCGTCGAGGCGTACGGTCACCTCACCCATCGTAGGCGTCGAGAACGGTCGAGGCGCGCGAGCGGGGGGTCTGCGCTCAGGCCGCGGGAGCGTACTCGGCGGGGATCGCGATGCGCTGTCCCGCCGAGACGGAGCCGCCGGGCAGGGCGTTGAGACGCGCGATCTCGGCGACGACATCACGCGGGTCGGCGGACGGCGCGACGTCTTCGGCGATGGACCAGAGGGTTTCGCCGCTCATGACGGTGATCTCGGTGAACGAGCCGGCGGGAGCGCCCGCGTCGCCGGAGGCGAGTGCGGATCCGCCGCCGACGATCGCCACGGCGAGCACGGCGACGATGGGGAGGGAGACGAGGAACGCCACGACGCGACGACCGCGCGCGGTGATGCGCAGGCGGGTGGACGGGGCGGTGAGGGCGATGCTGCTCATAATGTGCTCCTTGGTGGGGAGAGATTCGCACCCCGCCCTCGGCCGGGAGGACGGCGGTGCGAATCTGTATTCCGAATCTATCTTCGAACCTGTTCGAGTGTCAACACCTCGTGTATCGGAGACGAATCGAACGCGACACGCGCGAGGCTCCGTGTCATTCGGGTCGTCGACCGGATACGGTTTCGACACGGAGACCTCATCACCAACCTCCGACATTCGAATTTCCGCCGTGATTTCCGCGGCGCGAGGGGAGCACAGATGACCGACGCGACGACCGCCGCCGGGCGCGAGCGGCCGCAGACCCGGCGGCGGAAGAACCTCAGCGACAAGCAGCTGGCGATCCTCGAAGTGATCCAGCGTTCGATCGCGCGGCACGGCTACCCGCCGAGCATGCGCGAGATCGGCGACGCGGTCGGGCTCAAGTCGCTCTCGAGCGTCACGCATCAGCTGAACCAGCTGGAGCTCAGCGGCTACCTGCGTCGCGACCCGGGTAAGACGCGTGCGATGGAGGTCCTCATCGACCTGCCCGGCGCCGCCGCCGAGAATCCCGCCGACGCCGCCCCCGCCCTGGGCGACGCCGCCCTGGTGCCACTGGTGGGTCGCATCGCCGCCGGAGTGCCGATCACCGCCGATCAGCAGGTGGAGGAGATCTTCCCCCTCCCCCGTCAGCTCGTGGGCAAGGGCGACCTGTTCATGCTCAAAGTGTCGGGCGAGTCGATGATCGACGCGGCGATCTGCGACGGTGACTGGGTCGTCATCCGTTCTCAGGCGACCGCTGAGAACGGCGAGATCGTCGCCGCGATGCTCGACGGCGAGGCGACGGTGAAGACGTTCCGACGCCGTGACGGTCACACCTGGCTGCTCCCCCGCAACAGCGCGTTCGAGCCGATTCTCGGCGACGAGGCCGTCGTCCTCGGTCGCGTCGTCGCGGTGCTGCGTACCGTCTGACGCGCACGGCTCGAGGCCGGATGTCCACCGAGGGGTGGCATCCGGCTTCTTCCGTTCCGTCGCGAAAGCCGCGACGACCGCGCACCCGGGCGGATGTCGGAGGCCCTGCCTAGGGTGGAGTCATGGCTGACACCCTCCCTTACGGTTCCTGGCCCTCCCCGATCACGCCCGAGTCCGTCGCGCAGTCATCGCCGCGCGTCGACGGGGCCCGACTCGTGGGCGACGAGATCTGGTGGGGCGAATCCGTCCCGCACGAGGCGGGTCGCGTCGCGGTGAAGCGTCGCCGCACGGACGGCTCGGTCGAGACGGTGCTCCCGGCCCCCGCCAACGCCCGATCCGCCGTGCACGAGTACGGCGGAGACGCCTGGACGGCGTCCGACGACGGCGAGCTGTACTACGTCGAGAAGAGCGACCAGCGCGTGTACGCGCTCCGCCCGGGCGAGACCGCGCGCCCCCTCACTCCCGCCGACGACGCCGTCCGTCACGGCGGCCTGAGGTGGGAGCACGGCGTCCTCCTCGCCATCCGCGAGACCCACGGCTCCTCCCGCGTCCCCGACCGCGCGATCGTGCGCATCCCCCTCGAGGGGCCGGTCGAGGTGCTCGCCGAGGGAAGCGACTTCCTGGCGCAGCCCGCCCTCTCCTCCGACGGCCGCCGCCTGGCGTGGGTCGCGTGGAACCACCCCGACATGCCCTGGGACGCCACGAGCCTCCGCGTGGCCGACCTCGAGACGGGCTCCGTTCGCGACATCGCTGGCGGCGAGCGCCGTGCGCCCCTGCAACCCGTCTGGATCGCCGACGACGAGCTGCTCTACGCCGACGACCCCGACGGTCGCTGGAACCTCTTCCACCGGCCTCTCGATGGAGACGCCCAACCCCTCGCCCCCGCCGACGCCGACACCGGCGGAGGTCTCTGGGTCCTCGGCACGCGGTGGTTCGGGGCCGCCGCCGACGGTCGCGTCATCGCGGTCCGCACGAACGGCTCCGACGAGGTCGTCGAGATCGCCCCGAGCGGCGTGCGCCCGGTCGACGTCCCCGTCGTCGCGGGAGCCGCGATCGACGACGTCCGCGGCACACGCGCCCTCGTCTCGGGGTCCGATGCGGGCGGACGCGCGGGCCTGTGGCTCGTCGACCTCGAATCCGGCGCGGTCGAGCTCGTCACGGGCGGCGCCGGCTCGTGGGGAGACGAATGGATGCCGGCAGCCCGCGCCCTGTCCACCGACGGCCCGCACGGGCCGGTGCACGCCTTCGCGTACGCCCCCACCAACCCCGACGTCACCCCGGTCGCGGGCGAGCGCCCGCCCTACGTGGTCCTCGTGCACGGCGGACCGACCTCGCACGTGGGTCCCGCCCCCTCCGCGAAGACCGCCTTCTTCACCAGTCGAGGCATCGGCGTGCTCGACGTCAACTACGGCGGGTCCACGGGATACGGCCGCGCCTACCGCGATCGACTGAAGGGGCAGTGGGGTGTCGTCGACGTCGACGACGTCGCGGCCGCGGCATCCGCCCTGGCGGAGGCGGGCCTGGCCGATCCCGAGCGCCTCGCCATCGCGGGGGGCTCGGCGGGCGGCTGGACCGTCCTGGCCGCGGTGACGCGTACCGACGTGTTCTCGGCGGGCATCTCGCGCTACGGCGTCGGAGACGCCCGCGCCCTCGCCGAGGACACCCATGACTTCGAGGCCCGCTACCTCGACGGACTCATCGGACCACTCCCTGAGGCCGAGCCGGTCTACATCGAGCGCTCGCCCCTGGGCCGCCCCGATCTCTTCCGCGTGCCCCTGCTCATCCTCCAGGGCTCCGAGGACCGCGTGGTCCCGCCGTCGCAGGCTGAGGCCATCCGCGACGCCCTGGCCGCGCACGGCGTGCCCCACGCCTACGTGCTCTACGAGGGCGAGGGCCACGGGTTTCGACGGTCCGAGACGGTGATCGACTCCCTCCAACGCGAACTCGGCTTCCTCGGCGCGGTCTTCGGATTCGACACCCCCGGCATCCCTCCGCTCGCGCTCGAGGGCGAGAAGGGCTGACCGCCGAACCTCGTGAGGGCCCCACCGACCGGCAGGTCGACGGGGCCCTCACGAGGGTTTCAGGCTCCGAACGGTGCGAGCTCGGCCGCGAGACGAGCGCCCACGTGCGCGTGCAGGAACGTCCCGCTCTCGCGGTGCTCCTGCGCGACGATGAGCCCGCTCTCGTGCACGGCCGACACGAGGTCGCCGCGGTCGTACGGGACGACGGCCTGCACCTCGACGGCCGGCAGGGGCAGTGCGTCCTCGATCGCTGCACGCAGCTCGTCGATGCCCTCGCCCGTACGGGACGACACGAACTTCGCGTTGGGGGCGAGACCCCGCAGGACGAGGCGGTCATCTTCGCCGACGAGGTCGGCCTTGTTGAAGACGACGATCTCCTGACCGAAGTTCGCATCGACGTCGCCCATCACGTCGCGCACCGTCATGAGCTGCGCGGCCGGATCGGGGTGCGAGGCGTCGACGACGTGCAGGATGACGTCGGCGTCGCCGACCTCCTCGAGCGTCGACCGGAACGCCTCGACCAGCTGGTGCGGAAGGTTCCGAACGAAGCCGACGGTGTCGGTCAGCGTGTAGACGCGGCCGTCACTGGTCTCGGAGCGGCGGACCGTGGCATCCAGGGTCGCGAAGAGCGCGTTCTCGACGAGCACCCCGGCGCTGGTGAGGCGGTTCAACAGGCTCGACTTGCCGGCGTTCGTGTACCCGGCGATGGCCACCGACGGGATCGTGTGACGTTTGCGCTCGGCCCGCTTCGCCTCACGGGCGGGGGCGAAGTCGCGCAGCTGCTTGCGCAACAGCGCCATCTTGGTGCGGATGCGACGACGGTCGAGCTCGATCTTCGTCTCACCGGGACCGCGCGAGCCCATACCGGCACCGCCGGCACCGACCTGGCCACCGGCCTGACGCGACATCGAGTCACCCCACCCGCGCAGACGCGGGAGGAGGTATTCGAGCTGCGCGAGTTCGACCTGCGCCTTGCCCTCGCGGCTCTTGGCGTGCTGGCTGAAGATGTCGAGGATCACCGTGGTTCGGTCGATCACCTTGACCTTGACGACGTCCTCCAGCGCACGGCGCTGGCTGGGAGCGAGTTCCGTGTCGGCGATCACCGTGTCGGCGCCGACGGCGGCGACGATGTCGCGCAGCTCGGCGGCCTTGCCGCGACCGACGTAGGTCGCGGGGTCGGGGTGCGGGCGCCGCTGCAGCACGCCGTCGAGCACGACGGCACCGGCCGTCTCGGCAAGAGCCGACAGCTCGCGCAGCGAGTTCTCGGCATCCGCCTGCTCCCCCTGCGGGTGCACGCCGACGAGGACGACGTTCTCGAGGCGCAACTGTCGGTACTCGACCTCGGTGACGTCCTCGAGCTCGGTGGACAGGCCCGCGACGCGGCGCAGCGCCGCGCGTTCTTCGCGGTCCCACTGATCGCCGTCGGCGTCGCCGCCGTACGCGGTCGTGGCGTCCTGCAGAGCCTGTGCCGCACCGAAGACCCGGACCCCGCGGTGCGCTTCGGCGCGCGAGAGCACGCGGTCCACCGGATCCACCGGAGACGCGTCCGTGCTCGGGGGTGTGGTCTGTTCGGTCATGTGTTCCTTTCGTCGCGGCAGTTTCCGCGTGTTCTGGCACTTTATCCGGCCCAGCACCCAGGGGGCCGGTCCGATATCCTGACGTGATGGGGAGCGAGCACTACTTCAGCGCGTCGCCGTCGAGTCCCGAGCAGCTCCGCCACCTTCGCGTGACGCTGGCCGGTCGCGAGCTCGAGGTGGTCACGGCCGGCGGCGTCTTCAGTCCCGACCACGTGGATGCCGGCACCTCGGTGCTGCTCGCGAACACCCCGCCCCCTCCCGCCGGTGGGAACTTCCTCGACCTGGGGTGCGGGTGGGGTCCGATCTCGCTGTCGCTGGCGCTCGCGTCACCGCACGCGACCGTGTGGGCGGTCGACGTCAACGAGCGTGCTCTCGATCTCGTGAGGCGGAACGCGGAGTCCCTCGGCCTCACCAACATCAACGCCGTGCGTCCGGAGGATGTTCCCGAGGACGTCACCTTCCGCACCATCCGCTCGAACCCGCCCATCCGCGTCGGCAAGTCCGAGCTGCACGGCATGCTGCAGCACTGGATCCCCCGCCTGTCGGAACGCAGTGACGGGTGGTTCGTCGTCCAGCGCAACCTCGGTTCGGACTCCCTGCAGCGCTGGCTCGCCGCCACGTTCCCCGAGGGGTACAGCGTGCAGCGTGCCGCCACCGGTCGGGGATTCCGCGTGCTGCGGGTGCGCAAGCACGGCTCGCCGCCGAGCGAGCTGATCGACATCGTCTCCTGAGACGCGCCCGGCACGGGGACTCCGGATGCCGGCATCGCCCGCCCGACGCGAGATCGCGCGCTCGTGTGGGTGCTGATCGCGGTCCACTGAAGAGGGCCTACCCCGGTCCGCCGGCGGCAACCGACGGTCCGTCCCCGCTCTGCGCCCTCGTCAGGCGAGTGCGACCTCGCCGGTGAACACCAGCGAGGCAGGGCCCGAAAGGTGGACCCGGCCATCGGTGACGCGCACGCCCAGCGTGCCGCCCGGAGTGTCGACGACCCAGGAGTCGGGGGCGGCGGCGCCCGCCCAATGGCGAACGGCCAGGGCCGCTGCCGCCACTCCGGTCCCGCAACTCAGTGTCTCGCCCACGCCGCGTTCGAACACGCGCAGGCGGATCGCTCCGACGCCGTCGCGCACGAGCGGGTCGGCGGGGACGACGAACTCGACGTTCGCGCCGTGACGCGGCGCCGGGTCGAGCACCGGCTGATAGGCGAGATCGAGGCCCTCGAGCTCGGCGTCGGACGACAGCGCGACCACGACGTGCGGGTTGCCCACGTCGACGCCGATGCCGGGACGGGCGACCGGCAGGCCCTTCGCGCGCACGAGCGTCTCGCCGGGCTCGATCGCGAATTCGCCCAGATCGACCTCGTAGCCGCGATCGCTGCGTGTCAGCGTCTTGATGCCCGCGCGCGTGCCGATGCGCAAACCTCCCTCGAGCGAGGCGAGTCCGGTGTCGCTCAGGTAGCGCGCGAAGACCCGCGTTCCGTTGCCGCACATCTCGGCCTTCGAACCGTCGGCGTTGCGGTAGTCCATGAACCACTCGGCCCCGGATGCCGCGGCATCCGCCCCCTCGTCGATGGCGCGCGAGCGCACCACGCGCAGCAGTCCGTCGGCGCCGATGCCGAAGTGGCGGTCGCACAGGGCGGAGATCTGTGCGTCGGAGAGGTCGAGCTCGCCGTCGGGGTCGGCGATCACCACGAAGTCGTTGCCGGTTCCGTGGCCCTTGGTGAACGGGAGAGTCGCCATGCGTCGAGTCTACGGTCGGGTGGCAGCGAGACTCGCGGTGCGAGTGCATCCGCGACTGACGATCCCGCTCACGCCGAGGACGAAGGGCCTCCGGGCCCGTCGACGATGAGCCGGCGGCCGGTCGCCCAGGTGTCGAAGGGCTCGTACCCGAGCTCGTCGTAGAAGCCCCGAGCGCCGGTGTTGTCGGGACGCACCATGAGCTGCACCTTGGGGCAGCCCATCGCCCCGAGCAGTCGTTCGGCCTCCGCCACGAGGCGACGCCCGATCCCCTGCCCGCGGTGCGAGGCGGCGGTCGCGAGGTAGTACAGCCAGCCGCGGTGGCCGTCGTAGCCCGCCATGACGCTGCCGACCACCCGCTCCCCCTCGACTGCGACGAGGAACAGCTCCGGCTGCACGGTGAGCTTGCGCCGGATATCGGCGCGCGGGTCGTTCCACGGGCGCGTGAGGCCCGCCTCCTCCCAGAGGGCGACGACGGCGTCCTCATCGTCGAGCGCGAAGGCGCGGATGTCGACCGTCATGGGCGTTCCTCCGATCGGGATGCCAGCATGCCGGCATCCACCGTCCGTGCGTCGACCCACTCGGCCTCGGCGTAGCGCCGGAACCACGACACCTGGCGGCGCGCGTAGCGGCGCGTGAGGGCCTGGGTCTCGGCGATCGCCTCGTCGCGGGTGACCTCGCCGCGGAGCTGCTTCAGCGCCTGCGCGTACCCGATCGCGCGACCGGCGGTGACACCGCGCTCGAGCCCGGCCGGGATCAGGGCCTCGACCTCGGCGACGAGACCGGCTGCCCACATCCCCTCCACGCGGGCATCCAGAAGGTCGACGAGCTCGGCTCGCTCGATCGCGGTGGCGATGATCCGAGTCCGCGGATGCCAGAGCTCCGGTGCCTCGGGAAGAGCACCGCCGTGCGTCTCACCGCCCTGCGCCAAGACCTCGAGCGCGCGCACGACGCGACGCCCGTTGCGCGGATCGATGCGCTCAGCGGCATCCGGATCCTCTTCCCGCAGGCGCGCGTAGAGCGCACCCGGTCCGCGCTCGTCGAGCTCGCGTTCGAGCGCGGCGCGCAGAGCCTCGTCGCGCGGCGGGAAGCGGAAGTCCCACAGCACGCTCGAAACGTACAGCCCCGACCCGCCGACGAGGATCGCGTCGGCGCCGCGACCGTTGATCCCGCGGATCGCCGCGCGCGCGGCATCCTGATACCAGGCCACCGCGGCCTCGTCGGTCACCGCGAGCGCGTCGAAGAGATGGTGCGGGATGCCGCGCCGCTCACCCTCGGGAAGCTTGGCCGTCCCGATGTCCATGCCGCGGTACAGCTGCATGGCATCGGCGTTGACGATCTCGGCGGGCCGGCCCCGTGCGGACAGGGCTTCGGCGAGGTCGAGCGACAGACCCGTCTTGCCGGTGCCGGTGGCGCCGACGACGGCCCAGAGGGCCGGGCCGGTCACACGCCGACGCGCAGCGTGGGCAGGCCGAGAGAGACCGCGCGCGGAGCACCGGACTCGCCCGCCGGAGCGGGCACGCCGCACGACTCCGCCTGCGAACGGTCCCACGCGTCGCCCGCGCGGGTGCGGCGGATGCGCAGCGGAGCCCCGTCGGGTGCGTCGGCGAGCAGGTGGAAGGGAGCCGCGTGGGTCACGGTGACCGAGACCACGTCGCCCGGGCGCGGGACAGCCGAATCCTTCGGCAGTTCGAAGTGCACGAGGCGGTTGTCTTCGGCGCGACCGGTGAGGCGGTGCGTCTCGGCGTCCTTCTTGCCCTCGCCCGCGGAGACGAGCACCTCGAGTGTGCGACCGAGCTGCTTCTGGTTCTCTTCCGCCGCGATCCGATCCTGCAGAGCGGTCAGTCGCTCGTAGCGCTCCTGCACGACGGCCTTGGGCACCTGGTCGGCCATCGTCGCCGCGGGAGTCCCCTCGCGGATCGAGTACTGGAACGTGAAAGCGCTCGAGAAACGCGAGGCCTCGACGACGCGCAGCGTCTCTTGGAAGTCCTCCTCGGTCTCACCGGGGAAGCCGACGATGATGTCGGTGGTGATCGCGGCGTTCGGGATGCGCTCGCGCACCCGATCCAGGATGCCGAGGAACTTCTCGCTGCGGTACGAGCGGCGCATCGCCTTGAGGATGCGGTCGGAGCCCGACTGCAGCGGCATGTGCAACTGGGGCATGACGGCCGGGGTCTCGGCCATCGCGGCGATCACGTCATCGGTGAAGGCGGCGGGGTGGGGGCTCGTGAAGCGGATGCGCTCGAGCCCCTGGATCTCGCCCGCGGCGCGTAGCAGTTTGCCGAAGGCGAGGCGGTCACCGAACTCGACGCCGTACGAGTTGACGTTCTGACCGAGAAGGGTGACCTCGATCGCCCCGTCGTCGACGAGCAGGCGGATCTCGTTCAGGATGTCGCCGGGGCGGCGGTCCTTCTCTTTGCCGCGCAGGCTCGGCACGATGCAGAACGTGCACGTGTTGTTGCAGCCGACCGAGATCGAGACCCAGCCGCTGTGGACGGAGTCGCGCTTGGTCGGGAGGGTGGAGGGGAAGATCTCGAGCGACTCGAGGATCTCCAGTTCGGCCTCGCCGTTGTGGCGCGCGCGCTCGAGCATGCCGGGAAGCGAGCCCATGTTGTGCGTGCCGAACACCACGTCGACCCAGGGGGCCTTCTGCTGGACGGCGTCCTTGTCCATCTGCGCCAGGCAGCCGCCGACGGCGATTTGCATGCCCGCGCGCGCGTCCTTGCGCGACTTGAGGTGGCCGAGCGTTCCGTAGAGCTTGCCGGCGGCGTTGTCGCGCACGGCGCACGTGTTGATCACGACGACATCGGCTTCGGTGCCGGCATCGGCCCGGACGTACCCGGCGCTCTCGAGCGAGCCCGACAGGCGCTCGGAATCGTGCACGTTCATCTGGCACCCGAAGGTGCGCACTTCGTAGGTGCGAGGCCCTGCGGCGCCCTGCGCGGCGGCGGACGGCGCGATCAGGGTCGGGGTCGAAACGGGGGTGGTCATGATGCGAGCAAGTCTAAACGCCGCCCTTGCGTCGACCGACGGAGCGCTGAAATGCTCGGTCCGCATGGCGCGCACCTTTTGACGCATTATGGGTCAAAGGGTGCGCAAATCGGCTGATCGAGTGCGCCCCATGTCGGTATTTTGGGGGACACGTCACCGTCCGCGAGGTCTGCGGCCGGTCTCCGGGGGGAGAAGAGCATGGGGGAAGACCGTTCGACGAAGTGGTCGAGAGGACTTGTCGGAGCGGACCGGGATGCCGAGATACTGGCGGAACGAGCCCGAGGGGGTGCGTCCCTCGTCATCGCGGGGCCGCGCGGGAGCGGGCGGAGTTATCTGCTGCGGACGATCGCCGCCGAGCTGGAGCGACACGGGCAGCTGGCCGTCGAGTTGCGGACGTCGTGCGCGCTGTCCGCCGTCGACTTCGGGGCGTTCGATGCCTCGGGATGCCCAGAGCTCCGATCCTTCCGTGACGAGCCCACGACGGCCACCGTCGAGGGCGTGGTCGTGGTCGACGACGTCGATTCCCTCGATGTCCAGTCGACTCGGGCACTCGCCCGAGGGATCGCCGCTCGTCGCGTCACCGCGGTCATCGGCCTGCGCACGGCCCGGCCGCGCTCGATCGACAGACCCGATGACTCCGCCGTCGTCCGTCGCACCGTCCTCGACCTCTGGCTCGACGGTCTCGCGCGCCGAATCGACCTCTCCGAGCTGAGCGACGACGACGCCCTCGCCATGATCGAGCTCTTCCCGGGTGCCGAGCTGCTCGACAGCGCGACCCGCGCGGGGATTGTCTGGCGAGCGGACGGGTCGCGGACACTGCTCCGACAGCTGATCATCGAGTCGACGAGCGCTGCTCGCGCGGGACGCGATCCCCTCACGGCCCTGCGCGTCATCGCCCGGGACAGCAGGCTGGCGATCACGCTCGCGCGGCACGTCGCCGACTTTCCTCGCGTCGATCTCGAATGCCTCGCCGGCATCCGTCGCCTGCCTCACCTCGAGTTCGCCGTCGCGACACGACTGTTCGACGCCGAGAGCGTCGCCGCCCTCATCGCCGGCGGCCTTCTACACGCCGACGCATCGGTCGATCGTCGCCTCACCGTCAACGATCTGGTCGCCCAGGAGGCCCAACGTCAGCTCGGCGATGCGCACGTCGAATCGCTCATCGACACGGCGGGCGCCCGAATGCTTGCCGAAGCCGATGAGTGGTGGAGTTCGACCATCGCCGTCACCCTGTCGGAACGGTGGCACCGGCTGGGAATCGAGGCATCGGGAGAGCTGACCTACTCCCCCGCTCTGCGGACTCGAGTCGCACTGAATGCCGCGCGAGAAGCAAACGACCGGGGTGACAGCGCCCACGCCGCCGCCCACGCCGCGCGCGGGTTGCGCGCGCAGGACGATCCGGCCCTCCGACTCGAGGCCGAGCTCGCGACACCCGCGCCCCTGCTGTCAGCGGATGATCGTGGCGAGATCGGATCCGCGGATGCGCTCCGACGGCTCGCTCGATCGCGCGCGGCACGCTCGATCGAGGGCTCCGCCGACGGCCTCCTCGACAAGGGCGACGACGCCGACTCCCGTATCGAGGCGGCTCTCGCCGACGCGAACCGCGCAACCGCGAACATGGATTGGGCACGCGCCGCGGACATCGCGACCTCTGCCGCCGATGAGCCGGACGCCTCGCCCGCGGCGCACGTGCGGGCTTTGGTCGCCGCCGGCTCGGCGGAGACTTTCCGCGGGCGATGGGGCGAGGCCCAGAAATTCTTCCGCCGGGTCGAACGTCTGCTCGACGCGCGGCAGCGGCCGGCCGGAGTCACCGTTCGCGATCGGCTCATCGCTCTCATGTCCATGCTCGCCGCGCATCAGATCGCGGGGGCGGACGGATCGACTGTCCGGGCGCGCCTGGACCGGGAGGTGAGCACCACCGCACGCGAAGGAGGAGCAGCCGATCTCACGATCGCGGGGGCGGCCGCCGCCATCGCTTTCGCGGGCGCGGGGTGCCCGGCGGAGTCGAAGAGAGAGCTCGCTTCCGCTCTGTCACGGGAACCCTCGGCGGTGTCACGGCTGGATGCCACCATGATCGAGCTGGGCGTCGCCGATGAACTGGCGACCGCGGGTCGGACCGACGAGGCACGCACGATCCTCAGCCGGCTTCGCACCGAGAACGAGCCCCTGCTCGTCCGCAGTCGCCTCTACGTCGAGACCACCGTCCTGACCGCGGAGGGCCGTACCGACGAGGCGCGACGGGCCGCACGAGCGACCGCCGAGCTCTCGCGTGGCCGCAACGCCGCTGCCCTGCGCATTCGCGATCTGTTCCGGCTCGTCGCTCTGGGCGAGGCGGACGAGAACGAGGTCGACGAGCTGGTCCAGCTCGCCGCCACGACCGATCTTCCTCTGGCGGTGTCGGCGGTGCGGCGAGCAGCGGCTCGAACCAGCGACGAAGAGGGGCTGCCCGTTGATGAGCTGCGCCTGCACGCGCTGTGGACGCCGACGAAATCGTCGGCTCCCCGGGAAACCACGAGCGCCGTCCCCTCGACCGTCCGGCCGACGTCGAACGGTGCGATCGACGAACTCACCGTCCGCGAACGCGAGATCGCCCTGCTCGCGGGCGAGGGCCTGACCAACCGTGAGATCGCCGCGCGCCTGTTCCTTTCGATCCGCACCGTGGAGTCGCACGTCTACCAGGCTCGGATGAAAGTCGGCGCGCCGACCCGGCGGGAGCTCGGCCGCGTCGTCGCGCTGGCGTCGCGCGGAGCCTGAGCACTCGACGAAGAACGGCACCTGGGCGAGGGCTGAGCCCCGCCGGAAGCGGGGGCGTGGCCAGTCGAGGACGGGGCGCGCGATCGCTCTCGTGCCGACGGCACGGCGGGCCGGTGTTCATCGATCCGGCGTGAACCTCACACCCGAGGAGGGACGAGGAAACGAGCGACTCCGCCCGATCCCCGCTTCTTCCAGCGCCGTTCGCGCAGCCGTGAGAGCCACCGACGACGGGTACCCGCGACGCGCCAGCTGGCCGGCGAGTCTGCGCAGAGCGGCATCGTACTCTGCGCCGTCGACGCCGCGAACCTTCGAACGGGCGAAATCGAGTGCTCGTTCCGCGTCATCGTCGGGCAGCTCGGCGAGAGCCGCTTCGGCGATGTCGCGGGGAATCCCTCGCTTACGCAGCGTCTCTGCGACGGCCCGCCGCCCCTCGCCCTTGCGCTCGACCGCGGACATGGCGAGTTGCTCGGCGAATGCCGCATCATCGAGATACCCGAGATCGACGAAATGATCGATGAGCTCGTCCGCGATCGCATCGTCGGCGTCGTCGACCCCCCGAATCACGGTGCGGGCCTCCGCGAGCGACAGGGATCGCGAACGCAACTTTCGCAAGAGCACCGCTTCGGCCCGTTCGCGGGCTTCCGCTCGGTCGGGGGACGACTCGACGCCCTCGTCGGGGTCGCCCACGACGGAGAGCCGTGGACGACTCACCGACGACGGTCGCTCGTCGATGTCGTCGCTGATCGAACCCGTTGCTGCCGCATCGTGGACGGCACCGCGACGGGAAGGGTGTTCGCGATCCGCACGGGGCGCGGATCCGAAGAGGGGGGTGACCGGAGCGAGATCGGCCTCTCCGAGAACGCGGAGCGTGCCGGAACGAGTGGACGCCCCATCGGGAGAGCCCGGGTTCTTCGGCTCGTCTGAGCGTTCGACATCATCGGCCATGTGGCCGCGGTCCTGATCGTCGCCCGCGTCCGCAGAGGGACGACGATCAGAGTCCCAGGTCTCGTCGATCATCAGGCCGGGCGACGCGCGGCCAACTCGTCGTCCGCCGCCGGAGCGACCGCGGGCGCACCGCCGATGCCCATCTTGGTCTTGATTTTGGTCTCGATCTCTTCGGCGATGTCGGGGTTCTTGATCAGGAAGTTACGGGCGTTCTCTTTGCCCTGTCCGAGCTGTTCGCCCTCGTAGGTGTACCAGGCGCCCGACTTCTTGACGATGGCGTGCTCGACACCGAAGTCGATGAGGCTCCCCTCGCGCGAGATGCCGACGCCGTAGAGGATGTCGAATTCTGCCTGCTTGAAGGGCGGGGCCATCTTGTTCTTGACGACCTTGACACGCGTGCGGTTACCCACGGCCTCGGTGCCGTCCTTCAGCGTCTCGATGCGACGGATGTCGAGGCGCACCGACGCGTAGAACTTGAGCGCCTTTCCGCCGGCCGTGGTCTCGGGGGAACCGAAGAAGACACCGATCTTCTCGCGCAACTGGTTGATGAAGATCGCGGTGGTCTTCGTGGTGTTCAACCCACCGGTCAGCTTTCGCAGAGCCTGCGACATGAGGCGGGCCTGGAGGCCGACGTGCGAATCGCCCATCTCGCCCTTGATCTCGGCCTCGGGGACGAGGGCGGCGACCGAGTCGATGACGACGAGGTCGATCGCACCGGAGCGGATCAGCATGTCGGCGATCTCGAGGGCCTGCTCGCCCGTGTCGGGCTGAGACACGAGGAGCGCGTCGATGTCCACGCCGAGCTTCTTCGCGTACTCGGGGTCGAGAGCGTGCTCAGCGTCGATGAACGCCGCGATGCCACCGGCGCGCTGTGCGTTGGCGATGGCGTGAAGCGTGAGGGTCGTCTTTCCGGACGACTCCGGGCCGTAGATCTCGATGATGCGGCCGCGAGGCAGACCGCCGATGCCGAGGGCCACGTCGAGCGCGACGGAGCCGGTGGGGATGGTCTCGATGGGCGCACGGTCGTCGCTGCCCAGTCGCATGACCGAGCCCTTTCCGAACTGCCGATCGATCTGAGCCAGCGCGGACTCGAGGGCCTTTTCGCGCTCTGCGGGTGAGGGCATGACGTCTTCTTTCTTCTCGCGTTCCGGTCGCCTATAGGCTGTCGCGCCTCCCACCGACGGTGGTCGTGCCCGACAAGGCGTTCAGAGTGTCGTTCGACGTCTTCCACGTTAGGGAGGGCCTCCGACATTGACGCCGGAGGAGCCCCCGAATGGGGATGAACGAGCAACAAGCCCTGATGTGAAGGAGCCTACGCCCGAATCGAACGTAGGTTCGATGACACGCCGATCACAACGAGGCGACGACCGAAACACTTCGCGCCGACAGCCGAGCGCGCGGAGGTCACGACCGGCGCGGCTCCAGGCGGCCGACACCGTAACGACGGTTCGCCGGGACGTCGGTTTCTTCGCACAGCGCCAGCCACACGTCGCGCGGGTCGACACCCGCAGCAAGGGCGTCGATACTGGTGCGTCCGCCCACGGCAGACAGCACGAGGTCCGTCAGAAGGGAACCGCCGCGCGGCCCGAACTCGTCGTCGACGGCACGATCGAATTCGCTACGCCGCATGAACCGCGGCGATCAGCGGAGGGAAAGCTCGGGCTCGACAGATGCGACGAGCTCGTCGGGCACGACGTCGGGGAAGGTCTGCAGGCCCTCGAGGACCGAGAGTCGGTCGCCGACCTCGCGCATGATCGTCGAGATGGGGACGTCGAGGGCTTCGGCGACAGAGGCGAGGATTTCGCTCGACGCTTCTTTCTGCCCACGTTCGACCTCGCTGAGGTAGCCGAGAGCGACGCTCGCGCGGCTGGCGACCTGGCGGAGGGTGCGCCCCTTCTGCTGGCGGAGGTCACGCAGGACTTCGCCGATCTCTTGACGAACCAGG
Organism: Microbacterium sp. 16-032; assembly: GCF_041079455.1. Classification (NCBI taxonomy): domain Bacteria; kingdom Bacillati; phylum Actinomycetota; class Actinomycetes; order Micrococcales; family Microbacteriaceae; genus Microbacterium; species Microbacterium sp. 16-032. The sequence continues at coordinate 238,134 of NZ_JBFYGQ010000002.1, forward strand.
ATCATTTTGGGGCCCTCCTCACTGCTGATTCCGTCGCCGCCCTCTGTGGACGACTGTGAAACACCTTCTATGGTCACCCTAATGCCGCGCGCTGTGCACCGGATGGGAATCGATACTCGAAACCGGAATGTGCGATCATTTGTTCCCGGTTTTGACGACGGCCTCTGAAGGGGCCATCAGAGCGCCGCCAGCGCGCGTCGGATGGCGAGGTGCGCGGTCTCACGGCGGATGCGTTCGCGGTCACCGGCGATGACGAGAGAGTCCACGCGCGTTCCGAGCGGAGTGGACACGGCGATGTGCACAGTGCCGACGGGCTGCCCGTCCTGTTCGTCGGGTCCCGCGACTCCCGTGGTGGCGATCCCCACATCGGTCGGAACCCCGTCGCGGCCGAGGACGTCACGCACTCCACGCGCCATCTGTCGCGCGACGCGGGGGTGCACGGCTCCGTGCGCATCGAGCAGCGTCTGATCGACGCCGAGCAGTCCGTGCTTCAGATCGGTCGCGTACGCCACCACTCCCCCGCGGACGGCTCGAGAGGCCCCGGGAACGTCGACGAGAGACGACACCACCAGCCCGCCGGTCAGGGATTCGGCAACGCCGATCGTCCACCCCAGCTCCCCCAGACGCTCCAGCAGGAGAGCGGCGCTCTCTCGCGGTGTCCGGACGAGCGTCTCGTCGAGATCGTCGGGGATGCCGTCGATCATCGGGATCCCCGCGTCTTCTGCGCCGCGCGCACCTCGGTCACGATGTAGTCGATCCCGGAGGCAATCGTGAGGACGACGGCGATCGTCATCGTGATCACGCCCGCCCACCAGACGGTGGACTGCCATACCGCGGCGTCGGACAGGGCCGCGAAGGGGATCAGGGCGATCGACAGGGCGATGGCCTGGAACACGGTCTTGAGCTTGCCCATCCAGGCGGCGGCCAGCACGTGATCGCTGACGACGAGGAAGCGGTAGACGGTGATCCCGATCTCGCGCACGAGGACGACGATCGTGATCCACCACGGAAGCTCACCGAGGATCGACAGGCCGACGAACGCGAGTCCGGTCAGGGCCTTGTCGGCGATGGGATCCAGCAGCTTTCCCAGATCGCTGACGATCTCGTACTTGCGGGCGATGTACCCGTCGACGCCGTCGGTGGCGATCGCCACGATGAAGAGCACGGCGGCAGCCCAGCGCAGGCCGCCGTCCGCACCCGCATCCGCGAGGAGAAGCCAGAGGAAGATCGGCGCGCAGACGATGCGCGCGATGGTGATCGCGTTGGGCAGCTGCGGGTGAACGGCCATCAGTCGCGACCCGTCAGCTGCCAGGCGTCTTCGGAGCCCTCGTCGTCGTCGGCGTTCACGACCGGGAGCCCCTCGAACTGCGCCTCGATCGGGTCGGCGCCATAGCGGTCGTCAGCGTCGGGCGTAGCGGCCGGCGGTGCATCGTCGCCACGGAGTCGAGCGAGGACCGCGGGGAGCTGCTCATTGGTCACCATGACGTCGCGCGCCTTCGATCCCTCGGACGGTCCGACGATCTCTCGGGACTCCAGAAGGTCCATGAGTCGACCGGCCTTGGCGAAACCGACGCGAAGCTTGCGCTGCAGCATCGACGTCGAACCGAACTGGGTCGACACGACGAGCTCGGCGGCGGCGAGGAGCAACTCGAGGTCGTCACCGATGTCGGCGTCGATCTCTTTCTTCTCGGCGGCGGCCTGCACGTCGGATCGATATTCGGGACGCGCCTGCTGGGTGACGTGCGCGACGACCTTCTCGATCTCTTGCTCGCTCACCCACGCGCCCTGGACACGCAGGGCCTTCGACGCACCCATCGGCAGGAAGAGCCCGTCGCCCTGCCCGATCAGTCGATCGGCGCCGGGCTGATCGAGGATGACGCGCGAGTCGGTGACGCTCGTCACCGCGAAGGCCAGGCGCGAAGGCACGTTGGCCTTGATGAGGCCCGTTACGACGTCGACCGAGGGGCGCTGCGTGGCCAGCACCAGGTGGATGCCGCTCGCGCGGGCGAGCTGCGTGATGCGCACGATCGAGTCCTCGACGTCGCGCGGGGCGACCATCATGAGGTCGGCGAGCTCGTCGACGACCACCAGGAGGTAGGGGTACGGCTTGAGCACCCGCTCACTGCCCGCCGGCAGCTTGATCTCGCCCGCCACGACCGCCTTGTTGAAGTCGTCGATGTGGCGGAAACCGAACGACGCGAGGTCGTCGTACCGCATGTCCATCTCTTTCACGACCCACTGCAGGGCCTCGGCGGCCTTCTTGGGGTTCGTGATGATGGGAGTGATGAGGTGCGGCACCCCGGCGTACGACGTCAGCTCGACGCGCTTGGGGTCGATGAGCACCATGCGCACGTCGGACGGCTTGGCTCGCATGAGCAGGCTCGTGATCATCGAGTTCACGAAGCTCGACTTACCCGAACCCGTGGAACCGGCCACGAGAAGGTGGGGCATCTTCGCGAGGTTGGCCACGACGAATCCGCCACCGACGTCTTTGCCGACGCCGATGGTCATCGGGTGCGTGGAGGTGGTCGCGGCGTCCGAGCGGAGGATGTCGCCGAGGGTCACGATCTCGCGGTCGGCGTTGGGGATCTCGACACCGATCGCGCTCTTGCCCGGGATGGGCGCGAGGATGCGGACCTCGTTCGAGGCGACGGCGTAGGCGATGTTGTTGGTCAGGGCGGTGATGCGCTCGACCTTGACGCCCGGGCCCACCTCGATCTCGTACTGCGTGACCGTCGGACCGCGCGAGAACCCGGTCACGCGCGCGTCGACCTTGAACTGCTCCATGACGCTCTCGATGGCCTTGACCACGGCGTCGTTCGCGGCGGAACGTGCCTTGGGCGGCGTTCCGGCGGCGAGGGCGGTCACCGCGGGAAGACGGTAGTTCGCCGCGGGAGGCGCACCGGCGTGGTCGCCGCCGAGACCCGAGATCCCGGGAAGGTCGTCGTCGACGGCGTCCTCGAGGGGCGAGTCGTCGTGCAGGCCACGGCCCGCCGCGGCACCGGCGAGAGCCGTGGCGTCGAACACCTCGGTCAGGGCGTCGGGTGCGGGAGGCAGCGGCGGCGGGGTCGGGCGCGTCGTGGGCTCGGGCGCGACGACGGCGGACTCGAAGCCCCCCTGAGGCGTTCCGGGCGACAGCAGTTCTGTGAGGTCGTTCGATCCGAGCGATCCGTCGGTCTCTTCTTCGCGACCCGTCTTGTTTCGACGCCACCAGGGCAACGACTTCTCGGCCGGTTCGTCGTCGGAGTCGTCGGCGGGCATCACCTGCGTCGCAACCGTGTCGTCGCGCTCCGCGCGCTCGGCCCCGAACATCCACGCGTAGAGGTCTCCGAGGCGGCGACCGATGCGGTTCGGCGGGGTCTTGGTGAGGATGAGGATGCTCAGCGCCGCGAGCACGGAGAGGGCGATGTACGCCCCGATGTTCGTGAGGACCAGGGCGAGGGGCTCGCCGATGATCCAGCCGGCGAGACCGCCGGCGGGACTGAGCGCCGGCAGACCGCCGACGTTGGGCGCAGGACGATCGCCCGCGACGTGACAGAAACCCGCCACCGTCACGATGAACAGCGCGAAGCCGATGCCCACACGCCCGTTGTCGTGCACGGAGGCCGGATGCCGGAAAAGCCACCCCGCCAGAAGGAGCAGAAGCACCGGGAGGACGAAGGCCACCCGGCCCACCAGTCCGCCGAAGCTGTAGGCACTGATCAGCGCAGCGGCATCCGTTCCGATGAAAAACCACTCGACCACCGCGCCGAGAGCGGCGAGCACCACGAGGAAGAACGGGAAGCCGTCGCGGCGCTGGTCGCGCTCGAGGTTCTCGGGACCGAAGGCGCGGAACATGCCACCGACACCGTGGGCCACGGCCATCCACGCGCGGACGGCGGCGGCGGGCTTGTCGGGCTCGTCGACGTAGCGCTTGGGCGCGGGGGCGGCGCGCTTCGACGCGGGCGCCGCGGCCTTCGCGCGCGACGACCCCTTGGCGGGAGCGCGGCCGCCGGACGGTGACGAGGTACGAGGCATTCCTCCACGGTAGGCCGCACCTCCGACATTCGGGCGTACCGACGCGGACTTCAGGCCAGGCGCTTGACCATGACGTCGCGGCCCATCCCCTTGCGGACGACGGCGAAACCCTCCGACCGGTAGAGCGACACCGCGTAGTTGTCGCGCTCGACGCTCAGACTGATCCGCGCGTACCCCTGGCCCCGCGCGTGGTCGACGAGGCGCTGCAGCAGAGCTCGACCGGTGCCGTGCGCGCGCCAGAGCGGACGCACGCCGATGATCAGCTCCGGTACCCCGGTCCCGATCCACCCGAACCCGGGCTCGTCGCGTGGGAGCATCCGGTACCAGGCCGCTCCCACGGGCTCGCCGGTCGGCGACTCCGCGACGAAGCCCGCGTCGCCGGGACGCATCCACCCCGCGATGTAACGGCGGTGCTCGGGACTGCTGACGATCTCGTGCCGAGGGCGTGAGACGCCGGCTCCCCACGTGGCGGCCTCGACCGTCATGTCGGCGAGGAAGGCGCCGTCCGAGGGGAGCGCCGCGCGGATCGGGAGACCGGGCATGCCCGCATGATAGCGAGCGCGGGGCGGGAACGACGAAGCGCCGCGGGCGAACCCGCGGCGCTTCGTGAGGGTCAGGCCTCGATGACCATCGGCACGATCATGGGCCGACGACGCAGCGACTGGTTGACCCAGCGGCCGATCGTGCGGCGCACGACCTGCGACAGGGCGTGGTTGTCGCGGACGCCCGACTTCGCCGCCTCGGCCAGCGCCGCGGCGATCTTCGGCTTGACGCTGTCGAACACCTTGTCGTCCTCGGCGACACCGCGCGCGTGGATGTCGGGGCCCGACACGATCTTGCCGGTCGCCGAATCGACGACGACGATGACCGAGATGAAGCCCTCTTCGCCGAGGATGCGGCGGTCCTTGAGGTCGGCATCCGTGATCTCGCCCACCGACGAACCGTCGACGTAGACGAAGCCGATGTCGACCTGACCGACGACCTTCGCGACGCCGTCGCGCAGGTCGACGACCGTGCCGTTCTCGCCGAGGATCGTGTTCTCTTCGGGGATGCCGGTCTCGCGCGCAAGCTTGGCGTTGGCCATGAGGTGGCGGTACTCGCCGTGCACGGGGAGGACGTTCTTCGGCTTGAGGATGTTGTAGCAGTACAGCAGCTCGCCGGCGGCGGCGTGACCCGAGACGTGCACCTTCGCGTTGCCCTTGTGGACGACGGTGGCGCCGAGCTTGGTGAGTCCGTCGATCACGCGGTAGATCGCGTTCTCGTTCCCGGGGATCTGGCTGGATGCCAGGATGATCGTGTCGCCCTCGCCCGGTTCGATCGCGTGGTCGAGGTTGGCCATGCGGCTGAGCACCGCCATCGGCTCGCCCTGCGAACCGGTCGACATGTAGACGATCTGGTCGTCGGGCAGGTCGCGCGCCTTCTTGTAGTCGATCAGCACGCCGTCGGGCACGTTGAGATAGCCGAGGTCGGCGGCGATGCCCATGTTGCGCACCATGCTGCGCCCGAGGAGCGCGACGCGGCGGCCGTTCGCGTGAGCGGCGTCGAGCACCTGCTGCACGCGGTGCACGTGGCTGGAGAAGCTCGCGACCACCACGCGCCGCGGGGCCTTGGCGATCACCTGATCGAGCACGGGGCCGATGGCCCGCTCGGTGGGGGTGAAACCGGGGACGTCAGCGTTGGTCGAGTCGACGAGGAACAGGTCGACTCCCTCTTCGCCGAGGCGCGCGAAAGCGCGGAGATCGGTGATGCGGCCGTCCAGCGGCAGCTGGTCCATCTTGAAGTCGCCGGTGGCGAGCACCAGCCCCGCGGGCGTGCGGATCGCGACGGCGAGCGCGTCGGGGATGGAGTGGTTGACCGCCACGAACTCGAGGTCGAAGGGACCGACCTTCTCGAGCTGGCCCTCCTTCACCGTCAGCGTGTACGGGCGGATGCGGTGCTCTTTGAGCTTCGCCTCGATGAGGGCGAGCGTGAGGCCCGAGCCGATGAGGGGGATGTCGCTCTTGAGCTTGAGCAGGTAGGGCACCGCTCCGATGTGGTCTTCGTGACCGTGCGTGAGCACGACGCCGACGATGTCGTCGAGGCGGTGCTTGATGGGCTCGAAGTCCGGCAGGATCAGGTCGACGCCCGGCTGGTGCTCCTCGGGGAACAGCACGCCGCAGTCGACGACGAGCAGCTTGCCCTCGTACTCGAAGACGGTCATGTTGCGACCGACTTCGCCCAGACCGCCGAGCGGGATGACGCGGAGAGTGCCCGCGGCGAGCGCGGGCGGGTCGAACGGGGTAGCGGGCATATGAGCCTCCTCGGATGCCGCCTCGCGGCATCCCTCTGTATGGCGTCCCTGGCCGCGGTTCGGCGGACGCCGATGCTTATCTCGTGGTGCCGTGCACCTTCGGCAGGGCACCGCCGGCGGCCGCGTTGCGGTCGGGGCGGAAGTTGGAGAAGTCAGCGCCGGCCACGTTCTTCACGAGGGCCAGCTCGTCTTCGATGACGGCGGCTTCCCACTCCTCCGGCCCCACCAGGGGCAGGCGGACGCGGGGGCTGCCGATGCGGCCGAGGCCGTGCAGGATGTACTTCGCGGCGACCGTACCGGGCACGTGGGTCATCACGGCGCGCACGAGCGGTTCGAGGCCCTTGTGCGCGGCGGTGGCCGAGGCCAGGTCGCCGGAGTTCACGGCATCCACGATCGTGCGGTAGGGCGCGGCGGCGATGTTGGCGGTCACCCCGATGAGGCCGGAGGCCCCGATCGACAGGTGCGGCAGCACGTTGGCGTCGTCGCCCGAGAAGTACATGAGGTCGGTCTGATTCAGCACGCGGCTGACCTCGCTGAAGTCACCCTTGGCGTCTTTGATCGCGAGGATGTTGGGGTGCTTGGCCAGACGCAGGATGGTCTCGTATTTGATGGGGACGCCTGTGCGGCCGGGGATGTCGTAAAGGATGACCGGCAGGTCGGTCGCGTCGGCGACCAGGCGGAAGTGCGTCAGGATGCCGGCCTGCGTCGGCTTGTTGTAGTACGGCGTGACGATCATGATGCCGTCGGCGCCGGCCTTCTCGCTGGCCTTGTAGAGCTCGATCGCGTGCGCGGTCTCGTTCGAGCCACCGCCCGTGATGATCTTCGCGCGACCGGCGGACACGCTCTTGCCGACCTCGACGAGACGCAGCTTCTCGGGGTCGGTGAGGGTCGAGGTCTCACCGGTGGTGCCGGTGACGACGATGCCGTCGGCTCCGGCGGTGATGACGTCGTCGATGTGCTTCTCGGTGGCGGGCCAATCGACTTCGCCGTCGGCGGTCATCGGGGTGATGAGCGCGACGAGCACCTGACCGAAGGGATTGCCGGAGTGCGTCATGTGCCCAGGATATCGGTTCGCGGCGTGCCGCCCGCGGCGTCGTCCACAGCCCCGGTGAACATCACGTGACAGGGCCCGCGTCCTAGGGTGGCGTCATGGCCTGGACCACCCGCGCGTCGCGCACCGTCTACGAGAACCGCTGGATCCACGTGCGCGAGGACGAGGTGACCGGTCCCCACGGCGACGGCATCTACGGCGTGGTGCGGATGCAGCATCCGGCCGTCTTCGTCGTGGCCCTCGACGATGACGAGCGCGTGTGCTTCGTCGAACTGGAGCGGTACACGACCGGACGCTCGCTCGAGATCCCCGCGGGCGGTTCCGACGGCGAGGATCCGCTCGTGGCCGCGAAGCGCGAGCTCCTCGAAGAGAGCGGGGTCACGGCATCCGAGTGGATCCCCCTCGGCCGGATGAACGCCCTCAACGGCGTCGCCGACGCCCCCGAGTACGTCTTCCTCGCGAGAGGACTGAAGACGACGGATGCCACACAGTCGCAGTCCGAGGAGGGCATCGACGCGGTCCGGTGGGTGCCGTTCGCCGAGGCGCTCGCCCTCGTCGCCGACGGCACCGTCACGGACGGCGAGACCATCGGTGCGCTCGCCCTCGCCGGGATCCGGCTCGGCCGCTTCCGCTGAGCCGTTCCCGGTCGAGCGGTCAGCGCCCGCGGGACGCCGCCGCGACCACCAGCGCGTCGGGCAGCAGCCGAGACGCGCCGACGAGCATCTTGTAGCGCCACGACGGGACCGAGACCGATCGGCCGCGGGCCGCGTCGCGCAGCCCCTCGCGCACGACGGTCGCGGCGTCGAGCCACATGCCGTTCGGCACGCCCTCCTGCCCCGGCGGCAGCCCGAGGCGGGCGTGGAAGTCGGTGTGCACGAAACCGGGGCAGACCGCCGTCACCGTGACCCCGCGCGGGCGGTAGACCACGTTCGCCCAGCGGCTGAACGAGATGAGCCACCCCTTCACGGCCCCGTACGTTCCGCGCGGGACGAACCCGGCCACCGAGGCGACGTTGACGATGCGGCCGCTCCCCCGCTCGAGCATCGCGGGGAGCGCTGCGTGCATCAGCCGCATCGTCGCTTCGACGTGCAGGCGCAGGTGGCGCACCTCGTCGTCGATGGCGTTCTTCTCGAAGGCCAGGTCGAGGCCGAAGCCCGCGTTGTTGACGAGCACGTCGATGCCGCCCGTGGCCAGTCGCTCTTCGACGACGGAGAGCGCGTCAGCGTCGAGCAGATCGGCGGCGAGCACCTCGACGTCGACGCCGTGCGCCGCGCGGATCTGCTCGGCGACCTCGACGAGCGCCGCGCGGTCGCGCGCCACGAGCACGAGCCCCGCTCCCCGTGCGGCGAGCTGGCGGGCGAACTCGGCGCCGAGGCCGGAGCTCGCTCCCGTGATGAGTGCGGTGGCCATGTCACTCCCCCGGTCTGCGGTAGGTCTCGAAGCGATATCGGATGCCGCTGCGCGAGGTGTGCCAGCCCTGTTCGGGGTCGGCGGCGACGAGGCTCCACCCGTCCGTCGAGGGTGCGCGCGTATCGCCCTCGACCGCGACGTCGAGGCGGGTGACCTCGAGCAGGTCGGCGCGGTCGATCGCGGCGGCGTAGAGCATTCCCCCGCCGATCACCCAGACCTCGTCGCCCGCGGTGAGCGCGAGGGCCTCCTCAAGCGATCCCGCGCGTTCGGCACCGTCGTCGGCCCAGTCGGCGGAGCGCGTCACGACGATGTTGCGCCGCCCGGGCAGGGGGCGGAATCGCGGCGGAAGCGACTCCCAGGTGCGACGCCCCATGACGACCTCGGCCGATCCCGTGACCTCGCGGAAGTGGGCCATGTCTTCGGGCACGTGCCACGGCATCCCGCCGTCGGCACCGATCACACCGTCGTGCGCCTGGGCCCAGACGAGGCCGACCGTGGTCATACCGCGACGGCTCCGCGGATCGCCGGGTGGTGCTGGTAGTCCTCGACCATGATGTCGTCGTAGGTGTAATCGAAGATCGACGCGGGCGTACGGGCGAAGCGCAGCGTCGGGTAGGGGTAGGGGTCGCGCGTGAGCTGCTCGGCGACCTGCTCGCGGTGGTTGTCGTAGACGTGGCAGTCGCCGCCGGTCCAGACGAACTCGCCGGGCTCGAGGCCCGTCTGCTGCGCGACCATGAGGGTCAGAAGGGCGTACGACGCGATGTTGAACGGAACCCCGAGGAACATGTCGGCGCTGCGCTGGTACAGCTGGCACGAGAGCTTGCCATCGGCGACGTAGAACTGGAACAGAGCGTGACAGGGGGCGAGCGCCATGTCGGGGATGTCGGCGGGGTTCCAGGCCGAGACGATGAGTCGGCGCGAGTCGGGGTCGCGGCGGATCTGCTCGATCACCTGCGAGATCTGGTCGATCGTGCCGCCGTCGGCGGTGGGCCACGAACGCCACTGCACGCCGTACACGGGGCCGAGCTCGCCGTCGGCGTCGGCCCACTCGTCCCAGATCGTCACGCCGTTGTCCTTCAACCACGACACGTTCGACTCGCCGCGCAGGAACCACAGCAGTTCGTAGACGATCGACTTCAGGTGCACGCGCTTGGTGGTGATGAGGGGGAACCCCTCGGCGAGGTCGAAGCGGATCTGCCGCCCGAACACGCTCGTGGTGCCCGTTCCCGTGCGATCGGACTTGTGCACGCCCGTCTCGAGCACGTCGCGGAGAAGGTCTTCGTAGGGCGTCGGGATGTCGGCGGTCACGGCCATCACGATACCCGCGACGGGCTCCCGACGGGGGGCGCGGGGCGACGACGGTGGACGGTGGAGGCCTGCGCACGCGGTGGGGAGGAGGGTTCGTCACGAGAGGACTCATCGGCCCTCCCCGCGCTCCCGCGCGTTAGCGTTGACGGTCGTGGACGTGACCTTCGCTCTTCTGGCCGCCGGGGCGCTCGTCGTACTCACGACGATCGCCGGTCTCGTGTTCCGGCGCCGCCAGGGCCGCGCGCGCACCGTCGATTCGGTCGAGGCGGTCGATCCCGCCCTGCTCGGTGCCGAGAGCCTCGGGCCCGAGGCGACCCTCGTGCAGTTCAGCACCGAGATCTGCTCCCGCTGCCCCGGGGTGCGCCGCGTGCTCACGCAGATCGCCGACGCCCGCGACGGCGTCAGTTACGTCGACGTCGACCTCACCCATCGGCCCGACCTCGCTCAGCACTTCCGCGTGCTGCAGACCCCCACCACCCTCGTCCTCGACCGGCGTGGAGTGATCCGCACCCGCTTCGGGGGCACTCTCGAACGCGCCGCGGTCGAGAGCGAGTTGACCCGCCTGCAGAAGGAGCCCACCCGTGCCTGACACCTCGCGCATCGATGCTCGCGGCCCCCGCTTCGCGGCATCCATCACCGCCGTCCTCCTCCTCGTGGCGACCGTCCTGAGCCTGATCGGCATCTCGACGCAGCGCGGAGCCTACGGGTGGTTCGCCTACCAACCTCTGGCCGACGCGACCTTCCGCCCCGATGGCTGGGCCGTGCAGCAGCTGCCCCTTCTGGACCGCGTCGCGGACCCCGGCTTCGTCGTGGTGCTCGTGATCGCGCTGCTGTTCGTCTGGGGCGTCACCTCTCCGCGCACCGCGCCGTGGGGCGTGCTCTACCGACGGGTCGTGCAGCCCCGCCTCGCACCCCCGACCGAGTTCGAAGACCCGCGCCCGCCCCGCTTCGCCCAGGGCGTGGGGCTCTTCGTCACGGCCGCCGGACTGCTCCTCCACCTCGCCGGGGTTCCCTGGGCGCTGCCGATCGCGGCGGCCATGGCGTTCGTCGCGGCGTTCCTCAACGCGGTCTTCGGACTGTGCCTCGGATGCCAGCTCTACCTCGTTCTGCAGCGCGCGGGACTCATCGGGCGACGCGGCCCCGCCGCTGTCTGAGCGTCGTCGAGCAAAGGCCTGTCAAGACCCGAAGAGTGCCGTCCGCGCTCACTAGGCTGGCCGCGTCGCGGTCGCCCCGACCGCGCCGAGACAACGGAGGTTCCCATGGCCGTCACGAGCGAAGCCACCACCGCCTGGAAGGGCAGCCTGTTCGAAGGATCGGGTGAGGTCACGTTCACCTCCTCGGGCATCGGCACGTTCGACGTGAACTGGAAGGCCCGCAGCGAAGGCTCGAGCTCGGTCACCACCCCCGAGGAACTTCTCGCCGGTGCCCACTCGTCGTGCTTCAGCATGGCGCTCTCGAATGCCCTCGCCGACAACGGCACCCCGCCCGAGTCGGTCGACGCGACGGCGTCGATCACCTTCAAGCCCGGCACCGGGATCACCGGCAGCCACCTCAACGTGAACGCGGTCGTGCCCGGGCTCGACGACGAGACGTTCCAGAAGATCGCCGCCGATGCCAAGGCGAACTGCCCCGTGTCGCAGGCGCTCGCGGGCATCGACATCACCCTCGAGGCCACGCTTGCCTGAGACCCCGGCCCGACGCGTCGTCCTCGCCGGCGCGTCGGGCCTCATCGGCTCGGCCCTGCTCGACTCGCTGCGCGGCGACGGCGTCGAGGTCACCTCGCTCGTGCGCCACGAGCCGACCGCCCCGCACGAGGTGCAGTGGCTGCAGGATGCCACCCCGCTCGACCCCGACGTGATCGCCGGGGCCGACGCCGTGGTGTGCCTGAACGGCGCATCGATCGGGCACTTCCCCTGGACCCCCTCGTACAAGAGCACCCTGCTGTGGTCGCGCATCACCCCGACGCGCACCCTGGCCACCGCGGTCCGTGCACTGGGCGGCGACGCCCCGGCGCTCGTGAACGCGAGCGCGACCGGTTTCTACGGTTCGCAGCCCGGAGCCGTCCTGACCGAGGCCTCGAAGCGCGGCACGGGCCTGCTCGCCGACATCTGCGTCGATTGGGAGCACGAGGCACGAGCCGCCGGAGATTCGGCGCGGGTGGCGATGCTGCGCACCGCCCCCGTCGTGCACGAGCAGGGAGTGCTCAAGCCCCTCCTCCTGCTGACCAAGCTCGGCATCTCGGGCCCGATCGGCCGCGGCACCCAGGTGTGGCCGTGGATCTCGCTCGACGACGAGGTGCGCGCGATCCGCCACGTCATCGATTCCGATCTGTCGGGACCCGTGAACCTCACCGGCCCCACGCGCGCGACGGCGAACGACCTCGGTTTCGCCCTCGCCCGCCGCATGAATCGTCCGTACCTCGTGCGCGCGCCGATCTGGGGCGTGAAGCTCGCCCTCGGCTCCGACGCGACCGAGGCGCTGCTCACCTCCGACGCCGACGTGCGCCCGACGGCCCTCGAGGACAGCGGGTTCACGTTCTCTCACCGCACGGTCGAAGAGGCCGTGGCCTCGGCCGTGCCGGCGCACGACGCCGCCTGACGGGACGAAGGGGAGGCCGGACGCTCACGCCCCCTCCCCTCCGCTGCCCGGGGCACCCGGGGCCGGGAGCGAGCTCGTCGGGGCCGCAGAGCGGTGTTCCGCGAAGAAGTCCTCAGGCGACGCGGCGCTCGGACGTCTCGAGACGGATGGCCGTGCGGATCGCATCCCGCGCGCGCCGACGGTCGCCCGCCGCGTCGTACGCGAGGCCCAGCCGGTAGCGCGCGCGCCAGTCGTCGGGGTGTTCTTCGACGTCCGCCCGGTAGCGCGGGAACAATGCGTCGCCGTCTTCGCGTTCGATGCGCCCGCTCGGGCGCACGGGGAGGTCTTCATCGGGCAGTCCGCCCTCGGCATCCAACCGCTCCCCCAGTTGCTGGGCGCGCACACCGAACCACAGTTCGCGGCCGATCGCCCAGATCGCCAGGGCCGGAAGCACGAGCAACGCCACGCCCATCACGACGCCGACGGTCTCTCCGCTCGTCAGCAGAACGATGGCCCGCTGCCCCGCGAGCACGACGTACATCAGCAGCAGCACCGTCATGACGGCGACCGCGACGCGCACTCTCATGCGCCGGTGACGCCCGCGACCTGGCCCGACACGTCGCCGTCGGTGATCGGAGCCTCGGGCGCGAGGGGACGCGTCCGCACGCCGATGTCGATGAAGCTGTCGAGACCCACGTGCACGCCGCGCGCGTCGCGCGCTGCGGCCAGGGCGATCCGGATGCCGGGAGCGTAGGCCTTGGCGGGCTCGATCGTGTCGTGCACGATCGTCAGCGACTCCCCCGCTCCCGAGAGCACCGTCTCTTGGCGGGCGACGACACCCGGGCGACGCAGCGAGTGAATGGGGACGGATGCCACGCGCTGTCCGCGAGCACGCTGGTCGACATGGGGAGACTCGACGGGGCCGACGTCGGCCCGCGCCGCCGCGATGAGCTCGGCGGTGCGCACCGCCGTCCCGCTGGGAGAATCGATCTTCGTCTCGTGGTGGGCCTCGACGATCTCGATCGAGGGGAAGAACGGGGCCGCCGCCGCCGCGAGGGCGCTGCCGATCACCGAACCGAGCGAGAAGTTGGGGATGAAAACGGCGCCCGTTCCGCTGGCATCCACCAACGATCGGACGAGGGCGATGCGTTCGTTCGACCAACCCGAGGTGCCCACCAGGACGTTGATGCCGCGCTCGACCGCCGCGCGGACGACGTCGATGGAGACGGCGGGGGTCGTCGCGTCGATCACGAGATCCGCGCCGTCCATCTCGCTGAGCGGAGAGGCCGAGGTGAGGACCGCGGTGACCTCGTAGCCCTCTTCGGCCTCGACGACCGCCCTGATCACCCCGCCGAGCTTTCCGGTTCCGCCCACGATGGCCACACGCGTCGTCATAGGTCCAGCCTAGGCGCGAGCGCACGGCGTCGCGGCGTTAACCACAGACGCGCCGCGCGAAGCTCAGACCGGAAGCGGGTCGACCAGCCCGGTGCGCAGCTCGACCGGCAGGTGCGCGAGGTCGTTGTGCGACAGGAGGGTCCAGGGCCGGCCCTTCTTCTGCGCGATGACCGTCAGACCGCAGTAGGCCTGGTTGATGGTCATCCAGCGCCACTCGGGCGCCTGCAGCACCTCGCGGACGAACCACGAGATGACGAAATTGTGCGTGATGACCAGCTCGTGGACCTCACCGGCCTTGCGGGCGAGGAACTCGGCGGTGGCATCGGCCATCTGCGCGCGGCCCGCATCGATCTCGGCCTCGGTCACCGAACCGAAGAAGGGCTCGAACACCGAGGGCGTCTCGGGCGTCATACCGGTGGGGATGCAATCGAATAGAAGCGCCGAGGACTCGGGAGTGACGGCGGGCAGACGGTCGGCGACGGCGCGGGCTGTCTGCGCCGCGCGTTCGAGAGGCGAGTGCCAGACGGCGTCGAGCGGGAGTCCGGACAGACGGTCGGCCAGCAGGGCGGCCTGACGCTGACCCCGCGGCGACAGTGGGCCGTCGGTGAGGCCGTGCTCGGCATCCTGGTGCTCGCCATGGCGCACCAGGTAGATGTAGTGCGTCACGTCAGCTCACTCCGTCGTCGATCCGCCGTCCCCCGGCCCTCATCGACCAGCCTACGTCACACCCCCGACAGGGGGCCGATCACTCCGCGGCGCGCGCGATATCCGAGAGGTGCGCCCGGCTGAGCCGCACGCCGACGGCGCGCATGCACTCCACGACGTGCCGGGGCGCGAAGGCGTTCACGATGGGCGCCGTCACGATCTTCTGAGCCAGCAGCCAGGCCACCGCCACCGCGGCATCCGGGAGGCCGAGTTCGCTGCCCACGGCGTCGAGGGCGCGCAGTACGCGCGAGCCCCGCCGGTTCAAGTGCGCGGCGACCTGCGTGCCGCGCACCGACTGCGAGGACTGTCCTCGAGTGCGGGTCTCGCCGGCCAGGAAGCCGTGGGCGAGCGGATGCGAAGGAGTGACGGCCATGTTCTGCGCCGAGGCGATGAGACGCACGTCGCCTTCGAACTCCGAGCGGCGCAGCACGTTGTACGGCACGTCGAGCACCGTGATGCGCGGGTACCCCGCCGATGACAGGATGCGAGCCTCGACGAGCTGGGCGGCGGTGTAGCCGTGCGCGCCGATCGCGCGTACCTTGCCCGCGTCGACGAGCCACTCGCTCGTGGCCAGGGTGTCCTCGAGGAGCGCCTTGTCGCCCCGGGCGGCGTCGAGCGACAGCACGTCGATGCGATCGGTGCCGAGGCGCGTGAGCGAGGCCTCGACGGCGCGCACGAGGTTGACGGAGTCGAGCCCGGGGTTGTCGGGGTGACCGCCGATGCGGACCGTCAGGACGGTGTCGTCGCGCATGCGGCGGGTGCGCAACCATTCGCCGATGATGAACTCGCTGCGCCCCGCCGCGTAGCTGTCGGCGGTGTGCAGCGCGTTGCCGCCGAGCTCGGCGTAGGCGTCGAGGATCTCGTGGCTCGCGCGCGCGTCGACGTTCCACCCGAACTCTCCCCCGCCGAGGAACAGCGGGAAGACGTCGAACCCCGTCTCGCCGAGCGGAACGCGCACGTGCGAACCCAGCCCCGGCCCCTGCAGGGTGATGGGTGACGACGGATGCGGGGCTCGATCTCGACGCAGGCGCGGCGTGGCCGTCTCATCGACGCCCGAGCCGCTCATGGTGAGGTCCTCTCCCACAGTGCCGGGTGACGATACGGAACAGCGCCCGTATCACCACGCCCCCCGACGTACTACGAGGCTAGGCCTTCCTCGTGACCGCTCCGTCGATTGCCCCGCCGCGCCGATAAACATTGCGTAACGCTTCCGCGTCGCTCGCCACGTGCGTCACACCCGTCACACGACGGATGCCCGCCCCGCACGAAGCGGGACGGGCATCCGGTCAGCGAGAAGGATCAGCCTTCGGCGGGAGCCTCGGGGCCCTCGCTCGCGGCGGCCGAACTCTGCGTGTCGGCGGGCTCGGGCGTGGTGGCCTCCTCGTCGAGCACGGGCTCGAGCGAGAGCTTGCCGCGGTCGTCGATCTTCGTGATGCGCACGAGGATCTTGCGACCGACCGAGAGCACGTCTTCGACGTTCTCGACGCGCTTGCCACCGGCGAGCTTGCGGACCTCGCTGACGTGCAGCAGACCGTCCTTGCCGGGAAGCAGCGAGACGAACGCACCGAAGGTCGCGATCTTGACGACGGTTCCGAGGAACTGCTCGCCCACCTCGGGGTTGGTCGGGTTGGCGATCGCGTTCACCTGGGCGCGGGCCGCCTCGGCCGAGGGGCCGTCGGTCGCACCGATGTACACGGTGCCGTCGTCCTCGATCGAGATCTGGGCGCCGGTCTCGTCCTGGATGGAGTTGATCGTCTTGCCCTTGGGTCCGATGAGCTCGCCGATCTTGTCGACCGGGATCTGCACGCTGATGACGCGGGGCGCGGTGGGCGCCATCTCGTCGGGAGCGTCGATCGCCGAGTTCAGGACGTTGAGGATCGTGAGGCGAGCCTCCTTGGCCTGGGTGAGGGCGGCGGCCAGCACCGACGACGGGATGCCGTCGAGCTTGGTGTCGAGCTGGATCGCGGTGATGAACTCGCTCGTGCCGGCGACCTTGAAGTCCATGTCGCCGAGGGCGTCTTCGGCGCCGAGGATGTCGGTCAGGGCGGCGTAGCGCGTCTGTCCGTCGACCTCGTCGGTGACCAGGCCCATGGCGATACCGGCGACGGGGGCGCGAAGGGGCACACCCGCGTTCAGCAGCGACAGGGTCGATGCGCAGACCGAGCCCATCGACGTCGAGCCGTTGGAGCCGAGGGCCTCGGACACCTGACGGATCGCGTAGGGGAACTCCTCGCGGCTGGGGAGCACCGGGACGAGCGCGCGCTCGGCCAGGAAGCCGTGACCGATCTCGCGACGCTTCGGCGAACCCACGCGACCGGTCTCACCGGTCGAGTACGGCGGGAAGTTGTAGTGGTGCAGGTAGCGCTTGCTCGTGATGGGCGAGAGCGAGTCGATCTGCTGCTCCATCTTGAGCATGTTCAGCGTGGTGACGCCCAGGATCTGGGTCTCGCCGCGCTGGAAGATCGCCGAGCCGTGGACGCGCGGGATGACCTGCACCTCGGCGTCGAGCGGGCGGATGTCGGCGAGTCCGCGGCCGTCCATGCGGACGCCCTCGGCCAGGATGCGACCGCGGACGATCGTCTTGGTGACCGACTTGTACGCGGCGTTGAACTCGAGGGTCGCGACGGCGGGCAGCTCGCCCGACTCGACGGCGGCGACGAGCTGCTCCTTGACCGAGGTCTTGACCTCGTCATCGGCGTTCTGACGCTCCTGCTTGTCGGCGATCTGGTACACGGGCACCAGACGGTCGTAAGCGCGACCGGCGACGAAGTCGTAGGTCTCCTGGCTGTAGGCCGGGAAGACGGGGAACGACTGGATCTCCTTGGCCGCGGTGCGCGCGACCTCGTTCTGCGCGTCGACGAGCTGGCGCAGGAAGGGCTTGGCGGCCTCGAGGCCCTCGGCGACGACCTGCTCGTTCGGCTTGGTCGCGCCGCCCTTGATCATGTTCCAGCTGCCCTCGGTGGCCTCGGCCTCCACCATCATGATGGCGACGTCGCCGTCGTCGAGCACGCGGCCCGCGACGATGAGGTCGAAGACGGCGTCCTCGAGCTGCGTGACGGTCGGGAAGGCGACCCACTGGTCGGCGTTCTCGCCCTGACCGGGGATGAGCGCCAGGCGCACACCCGCGATGGGACCCGAGAACGGCAGACCCGAGATCTGGGTCGACAGCGAGGCGGCGTTGATCGCCAACGCGTCGTAGAACTCGCCGGGGGCGATCGACAGCACGGTGACGACGATCTGCACCTCGTTGCGCAGGCCGTCGACGAACGACGGGCGCAGCGGGCGGTCGATGAGGCGGCACACGAGGATGGCCTCGGTGGAGGGGCGACCCTCGCGGCGGAAGAACGAGCCGGGGATCTTGCCGGCGGCGTACGAGCGCTCCTCGACGTCGACGGTCAGCGGGAAGAAGTCGAATCCTTCACGCGGGTGCTTGCCGGCGCTGGTGGCCGACAGCAGCATGGTCTCCTCGTCGAGGTAGGCGGCGACTGCGCCCTGAGCCTGCTGAGCGAGGCGTCCGGTTTCGAACCGGACGGTACGGGTGCCGAAACGGCCGTTGTCGAGAACGGCTTCAGCGGCGGTGATTTCTGGACCTTCCAAGAGGTCCCTCCTTCTTTGTTTAGGCTCGCCGCCCCGTGTGGGCGACGAGCTGACATGCGAAGGAGCAGGAACAGGCAGAAAGGGCGCGCCGACGAATCGACCCGGAATCCCGGCGACTGGCCACCAGTAGACGACCACCCGGCATACGACGGGGAGTCCACCACAGGGGACCAGCGTCTGCCGGCCTGCTCCGTGAGCTCATATGTAGTTGAGCCGATGCCACGACGGCATCCCTCGCCACCCTACCAGCGACGACCCGTTCCGGGTGGGCAGCGCACGACGTCGTGCTCTACCGTGACCTCATGGGCCTCATCCGTCGCACGAGTCACACGCTTCTCGCGTGCGTCCTCGCCGGCGCGGCCCTCGCCCCCGTCCCCGCCTCCGCGGCGGTTATCGGCGCGGGGTCCGTGGCTCCCGTCGCCGCGGTCGACGAGAGCGCCGTCGCCCGGGTGCGGGCGGAGTTGGATGCCGCGGAGGCCGTCGCCGTGGCCGCGTCGCGCCGTGCCCTCGACGCGTCGGCGACCGCCGAGCAGACGCGACTGCTGGCCGAGACGACCGCTGCGCGCGCGGCAGCGCTGAGCGCCGAGAGCGCCTCGGCCGACGCCGCCGAGACCTCGAGCGCCACGGCCGCCGGCGCGAGCGCCGCGCGGCTGTACCGCACCGTGGGCGGCGGCCCGCTGGTGGCGCAGCTGCTCACGGATGCCGATCCCGATTCGCTGCTGGAACGGCTCGGCATCCTGGATCGGGTCTCGGAGGTCGCCGCGCGCACCGCGGGTCGCGCCCGCAGTGCGGCCGACGTCGCGACCTCGCTGCGCGAGCAGGCCGAGCAGGCGCGGGACGAAGCCGCGCGCGTGGCCGCCGACGCTCGAGCCACCGCGGCGGCGGCGCAGAGCGATGCGGACGCCGAGGCGGCGACGGTGCGCGAGACGCAGGGCCGCCTCGACGATCTCTACGCCCAGCTCGCGGCCCTCAGGGCGACGACCGCCGCTCAGGAGCGCGCGGCGCGCGAGGAGCAGAAGGTGCAGCGCGATGCGGCGCAGCCCGGCGGATCCGCCGGCGGGGCGAGCACCGGTGGCGGTGCGGCTCCGGGCGGCGGCGGGACGACGGGCGGTGGTGGAGCGGCCGGCGGCGGTTCCGCCTCGACCGGGGGCGGCGCGAGCAACGGCTCATCGGGCGGCGGAAGCGGCTCGACCGGCGGCTCGGGCGGCGGCGGCTCGGGGGCGGGGTCGACGGCTCCGGCCGGTCCGATCATGAGCCCGAGCGAGGCGCGGTCCGCGGCGCGCGGCGCGATCGGCCGCTACGGCTGGGGTGACGACCAGTTCTCCTGCCTCGTCTCGCTGTGGAACCGCGAGTCGGGATGGCGGGCCGACGCCTACAACGCGGGCAGCGGTGCCTACGGCATCCCTCAGGCTCTCCCCGGCGACAAGATGGCCTCCGCCGGACTCGACTGGCGCACCAACGCCGTCACCCAGATCTCCTGGGGCCTGTCGTACATCGGCTCGCGGTACGGCTCCCCCTGCGGCGCGTGGGATCACTCCCAGCGCACCGGCTGGTACTGACACCCCGCGGCGAGCGCGCAGGCGACGCAGACGGGCACCGGGTCGCTCGGTGCAGGCACCGGCCGCGATCTCAAGGTCTCAGACCGCGTCGGCGCGCTCGCGATCACCACGGGTGGGCAGCTCGATGTAGCCCGCGTGCTTGGCGACGATCCCGTCTCCCGCCGTCCGCCCGCGCACGCGGCGCCACACCCACGGCAGAGCATCGCGCGTGAGCCAGGTACCACGCGGACGCTCGGCCTCGTCGGCGTGCAGCGCCTCGTCGAGACCGAGCAGCGCCCGCGCGTCGGGCACGCCCAGGGATTCCGCCCCGCGGTAGGCGACGAGACGGTGGCCGGCCGAACTGAGGTGCACGAGGTCATCGGCCCACATCGGCGCCTCGCCGATCTCGCCCACGGCCTCGAGGTCGAGCAGGATCGCGCCCTGCTCCGCCGCGATCCGGCGCAGGTGCACGTTGTACGCCGCGAACCGTCGGGCGAAGATGCGCGCGGCGGGCCGTCGCGGCAGGAACGTCGTCACCAGCAGCACATCGGCACCGGTCCGTCGCACCGCGCGCACCGCCGATTCGACCTCGGCCACCAGCGCCGGGAGCACGGGCGCCGGCCCCACGAGATCGTTCGCACCGATGAGGATCGACACCAGGTCGGGCTTCAGAGCGAGAGCGGCGGGGATCTGCTCGTCGATCAGGTGCCGCACCCGACGACTGCGCACGGCGAGATTCGCGTATCGGAACGGCCCCTCGTCGGTGGTGCCGGCGAGGAGCTCGGCGAGACGGTCGGCCCAGCCGCGGAACTGCCCCGACGGCATCCGCGAGGCGTCGCACAACCCCTCGGTCAGCGAGTCCCCGAGGGCAACGAAACGCGTCCACCGTCCTCGAGTGCGGGATGCCGCGGTGCCGGCCGGTCGTGGACTGCCGCGCCGCAGCAGGCTGTCGTCGACGCGGCGCAGGGCGATGGCGTCGCGGTAGTGCTCGATCAGCGACCCGGTCAGCGCCGCCCACGTGCGTCCCTCCACCGAGCCGCGCGCCGCGCGGGCGAAAGCGCGGCGTTTGGCGTCGTCGCCCACGAGGTCCGCGACGCGCGCGCGCAGGTCATCGAGGTCGCCGGGCTTGTAGAGCCACCCGTCGACGCTCGAGCGCACGAGGTCGAGGGGACCGCCGACACCCGTCGCGACCACCGGCACACCGCTGGCGAGCGCCTCCTGAATGGTCTGACCGAAGGTCTCGCTCTCCCCCGGGTGCACGAACACGTCGAAGCCCGCGAGGGTGGACGCGAGCTCCGAACCGCCCAGGTGGCCGGTGAACACGGCATCCGGGATCGCCTTCTCGAGGGCGGGACGCGAGGGGCCGTCGCCGACGATGACCAGCCGCGTGTCGGGGAGGTCGGCGAGGGCGCGGAGGTCGTCGACCTGCTTCTCGGGCGCCAGGCGACCGACGTAGCCGATGATGCGCTCGCCGTTCGGGGCGATCCGCGCCCGCCACCGGTCGTCGCGGTGCTCGGGGGCGAAGCGCACGGCATCCACTCCCCTGCCCCACCGGCGGATGCGGTCGACGCCGAGGTCCTCGAGCTGCCGGGTCGACGCCGACGAGGGCGCGAGCGTCAGGGTCGCCCGGCGGTGCAGGCGTGAGACGTGTCCGGCGACGAGAGCCGTCGCGTGCGGCAGTCCGTACTTCTGCGAGTAGGCGACGACGTCCGTCTGGTAGACCGCGACCGAGGGGATTTTCAGCGCGTCGGCGGCCGCGAGACCCTGCCACCCCAGCACGAACGGCGATGCCAGGTGCACGACGTCGGGGTCGAAGTCGCGCAGCAGGGCTCCCAGGCGCGCGGCCCGGGCGAAGACCACGCGCACCTCGGGGTACGACGGCAGGGGAACCGAACGCAGCAGCTCGGTGCGGGCTCCGTGCAGGTCGGCGGTGACGTCGCCGGATTTGGGGGCGATCACGAGCGTCTCGTGGCCCGCCTCCGCCAGATGGCGCAGGACGTGGAGAACGGAACCGGTGACCCCGTTCATGTGCGGGAGGAAGGATTCGGCCAGCAGCGCGACTCTCACGAGACCAGGGTGAGGCGTGTCGCGGCCTCGCGGGGGCCGTTCGCGCCCGACGTTCGCGATGTTCACCGGATGCTCCGCCGGGCGTCACCCCCGCGTCGGCGGGGCGTCTCGATCAGCGGCGGAGAGTGACGGAATGGACGGAGTCGACGCCTGGCTGCAGGCGATCGCGGCGAGCCCGTGGGCCCTGCCCGCGATGGCACTGCTCGTGTTCGCCGACGCGTTCCTCGTCGTGATCCCCGGTGAGGCCGCGGTCACGGCGTTCGGTGCCCTCGCCGTCGCCCACGGCACTCCCCCGCTCGCCGCGGTGATCCTCGTCGCGGGGGCCGCGGCCTTCGCCGGCGACCTCGGCTGCTATCTGGTGGGACGTCTCGTGGGCGTCGAGCGCTGGGCCTGGATGCGCGGGCCCCGCGTCTCCGCCGCCCTCGACTGGGCGCGGGCGCGCCTCGAACGCAACGCCGCCGTCGTGCTCTTCACCGCGCGGTTCGTGCCCTTCGCGCGGCTCGCGGTCAACCTCGCGGCGGGGGCGGCGCGGGTGAATCCGGCGCGGTACCTGGGCGTCGCGGCGCTCGCGGCCCTCGCGTGGGCGGCGTACCAAGCGGTGATCGGGGCGGTCGTCGCGGCGCTGGTGCCGGGCGGTCCGGTGGTGGCGGTGGTGGTGTCGATCGTCGTGGCCGTGGGGATCGGCGTCGGCATCGATCTGGTGCTCGCGCGGCGGGCGAAGCGCCGGGCGGCCTCGCGCTCCTGACCCTCGCGGAATCGGACGATCGCGCCGTGTCGGATCTCGCGCGGTCGTGCGTCCTATTCCGGTGCGAATCTGCGATTCTGCTCGCGCCGATCCCGGATGCCGTCACCCGGCGCCTCAGCCCAGCGCGAGCGTCTGCTCGGCGGCGTCGACGAGGGCCCGGCCGTACGACGGCCCGTGTCCAGCGGCGTGCACGGCGAGCGGATGCAACTGGTGCACGGGCACGCGCTCGCTCCAGCCGTCGCGCAGTGGGCGCACCCGGTCGTAAGCGTCGACGATCCGCTCGAGGAAGGGGCACCCGAACAGCGCGAGCATCGCGAGATCGGTCTCGCGATGACCGCCCTGCGCTGCCGGGTCGATCAGCACGACACCCTCCTCGCCCCACAGCACGTTGCCCGCCCAGAGGTCGCCGTGCAGACGGGCGGGCGGCTCGTCGTCGTCGAAGGCCCCCGCCGCGATCAACGCGCACGCGCGGTCGACGACCTCGGCTCCGGATGCCGACAGGTTGCCGGCCGCGAGGGCGATCGGCACGAACGGCTCGACGCGCTGCGCCGCGTAGAAGACGCCCCAGGTCGGCTTCGGCCGCGCCGGCTGCGGGCGGCTGCCGATGAAGATGTCGCCCGTCCAGCCGGGCGGCGGCGAGCCGAACGCCTCGGCCCCCGCGTCGTGGGTCGCGGCGAGCGCGGCACCGAAGGCGTCGGCGGCCTCCGCGGAGGGACGCGCCTCGGCGATGCGCTCCAGCACGATTCGCCGGTCCGCGACCTCGATCACCTCGGCGATGCGCGCGCCGCCCGCCTCGGCGAGCCAGCGGAGCCCGGCGGCCTCGGCGGCGAAGAACCCCGCGGGGGCGTCGGGGCGGGTCTTCACGTGCTGTTCCATCGACCCAGTCTGTCGCGATGTCGGAGGTCACCGGCACGATGGGGGCATGAGCGACGGCTACGACCCGGACTTCCTCGGCATCCCCCTGCCCCTCCCTTCTCCTGAACAACCCACCACGCGGCTCGACTACCCGCGCTTCAGCGTGCTGCTCGACGAGCAGCGGCGCTTCGCGGCGGTCACCGCCGTGGTCATCGACGGCGCCCGCCTGCTCGACCTCGCGCGAACCGGTGAGTGGCGACTCGATCCCCGCGTTTCCGCAGACGCGCAGGCAGGGCCTGACGTCTACAGCCGCAACGACCTCGACCGCGGGCACCTCGTGCGTCGGCGCGACCCGGGCTGGGGCTCCACCGCTGAGGCGCGCGAGGCCACCGAGGCGACCTTCTTCTACACGAACGCCGCCCCACAGGCCGCCGGCTTCAACCAGTCGAAAGAGCTCTGGCTCGGTCTCGAAGACCACGTGCTGGCCTACGCCGAGACGACCGACCAGCGCCTCGCCGTGTTCACCGCGCCGGTGCTCGCCGACGACGATCCGCCTTATCGCGGCATCCGGGTGCCGCTGCGCTTCTGGAAGATCGCCGCGTGGCGCGAGGGCGATGCACTCGCCGCGGCCGGTTTCGTGCTCGATCAGAGCGACCTCGTCGACACCCGGCAGGGCCTCGTCGTGCCGCCCCTCGGGGCGTTCCGCACGTTCCAGGTGTCGATCGCCGACCTCGCGACCGAGGCGGGCGTCGACGTCGGACCGCTCGTCGAGGCCGACACCTTCGTTCGTCGCGGCCTGCGACCGGTCGCCGCGCGCGAACTGCGCAGCACCGACGACATCGTGCTGTGAGGCGCAACGCAGGCGGCTGAGCCCGTCGAAGCCCCCGGTCGCGGGCGGGGCGGCGGCGCTCCTCAGCGCACCCGCACCGCGTGCAGCACCGTGTCGATCGCGGGACTCGTGTGCCCGTCGCGCAGCTCGGAATCAGCGGAGCCGCGCGTCACCTGCTCGCAGCGCTCGACGCCGAAACGGTCGTCGAGCGCGCCGCGCAGCAGCTCGGGCGTGTAGAGGATCGCCGGGTCAGAGGGTCCGTGCCCGCCCGCGGCGATGTTGTCGACGTCGTGGCCGAGCACGATGAGGGTTCCCCCGGGCGCCACCCATTCGGCGATGCGCGCGAACGCGGCGGCGTTGTCGTCCAGGTGCAGGTAGCACGACACCACGAGATCGACGGGTGCCGGGGGCTCGAACTCGTGCACGTCGGCACGCACCCACGAGACGGCGTCGCCGCCCGGGCGGGCTGCGGCGAGCGCGAGACCAGCGCTCGAGAAGTCGACGCCCGTGGTCTCCCACCCGCGCTGCGCCAGCCAGAGGGCCGTGCGCCCGTCGCCGGTTGCGACGTCGATCGCGGAGCCCGGCGGCAGCGCGCCGGCGATCTCGCGGACGACGGCGGGAGGCTGGGTGGCCCACACTCCCCCGGCGGAGGCGCGATAACGCTCGTCCCACTGCGTGGCATCCATTCGGTCTCCTCCGGCTCGCTCCCCACCCTAGATCCGCGCGCGGGCGCCCCGGCGCGACCCCCGCACCCGCATCGGATTCGGACCGTAGCGACAGATCCGGATGCCAACGCTTCCCCGATCCGAATCCGTTGCGGCTGTCCGCCCCGCCCCCGCCGCGCGATTCACGCAGCCTCAGCAACCCGCACAACCTCAGCCTGAGACCCCGCATCACGACGGAAGTTGCGCGAATCGCCCACTCTGCGCCGCCCCGCAGACAGCACGACGCCCCGCCGCCCGAACCAACGGGCGACGGGGCTGCGTCGCAGGGTCACTCCCCCGACAGTCCACCCAGCAAATGGCCGAACGAGCGGCCCTCACCGAGGTACGACGAGGGGTCGAACGGATCGGCGTCGCGGACGGGTTCGCGGGCGGCGATGGCATCCGCGAGCTCCCGGGCACCCCGGTCGACGCGGGATCCGAGCGGGGCGACCTCGTCGGCGTTGGCGCCCCAGTCGCTCGAGGCGGCGAACACACCGGTCGGCACGGGGTTGGCGTGCAGGTAGGTGAACAGCGGGCGGATCGCGTAGTCGATCGCGAGCGAGTGCCGCGCGGTTCCGGCGTTCGCGCCGAGGAGCACGGGGGTTCCGGTGAGCGCCTGCGGGTCGAGCACGTCGATGAACGACTTGAACAGACCCGAGTAGCTCGTCGAGAAGATCGGGGTCACCGCGATGATGCCGTCGGCCGAGACGACCGTGTTGATCATCTGCTCGAGGGCGGGCGGGGCGAAGCCGGTGAGCAGGTTGTCGGTGAGGTCGTGCGCGTAGTCGCGCAGCTCGAACACGTCGGCGGTGGCCTCGATGCCGCGCTCGCGCAGCTCCGCGAGCACGGCGTGGCTGAGCCGGTCGCCGAGCATACGGGTCGACGAGGGCGTCGACAGGCCCGCGGTCACGACCGCGATGCGACGGGCGGCCATCTCAGGCACCGACCTTCGACGCGGCCGCACCGAAGGCGCTGCCCGAGCGAGGCGCGGCATCCTGGTACGGGCTGCCCGAGACCATGTTGTCGCCGCGATTCGCGCCCGGAACGGCCTGGCGCGGAGCCGCACCGGCGTAGATCTTCTCGACCTGG
Source organism: Microbacterium sp. 16-032 (assembly GCF_041079455.1). Taxonomy (NCBI): domain Bacteria; kingdom Bacillati; phylum Actinomycetota; class Actinomycetes; order Micrococcales; family Microbacteriaceae; genus Microbacterium; species Microbacterium sp. 16-032. Next base: position 264,311 of record NZ_JBFYGQ010000002.1, read on the forward strand.
TTGGCGTGCGTGGGCGCGTCGGGCACCTCGGCGGGGCGGTTCTTCTGCAGCTCCTTGCGCAGGACCGGCACGACCTCGCCGCCCAGGATGTCGAGCTGCTCGAGCACGGTCTTGGTCGGAAGACCCGCGTGGTCGATGAGGAAGAGCTGGCGCTGGTAGTCGCCGAACGTCTCGCGCATCGCGGCGTAGCGGTCGATGATCTGCTGCGGCGAGCCGACGGTCAGCGGGGTCATCTCGCTGAAGTCCTCGAGGCTCGGGCCGTGGCCGTAGACGGGAGCGTTGTCGAAGTACGGGCGGAACTCGCGCACGGCGTCCTGCGAGTTGGCGCGCATGAAGACCTGGCCGCCGAGGCCGACGATCGCCTGCTGGGGCGTGCCGTGGCCGTAGTGGGCGAAGCGCTCGCGGTACAGCGTGATCAGGCGCTGGTAGTGCTCCTTGGGCCAGAAGATGTTGTTCGCGAAGAAGCCGTTGCCGTAATAAGCGGCCTGCTCGGCGATCTCGGGCGTGCGGATCGAGCCGTGCCACACGAACGGCGGCACACCGTCGAGGGGGCGCGGGGTCGAGGTGAAGCCCTGCAGCGGGGTGCGGAACTTCCCTTCCCAGTCGACGACGTCTTCACGCCACAGCTTGTGCAGCAGGTCGTAGTTCTCGATGGTCAGCGGCAGACCCTGGCGGATGTCCTTGCCGAACCAGGGGTAGACCGGGCCGGTGTTGCCACGGCCGAGCATGAGGTCGGCGCGACCGCCCGAGACGTGCTGCAGCATCGCGAAGTCTTCGGCGATCTTCACCGGGTCGTTCGTGGTGATGAGGGTCGTGGAGGTCGTGAGGATGAGGCGCTCGGTCTGGGCCGCGATGTACGCGAGCGTCGTCGTGGGCGACGACGACCAGAACGGAGGGTTGTGGTGCTCGCCGAGGGCGAAGACGTCGAGGCCGACCTCTTCGGTGTGCTTGGCGATCGTGAGGGTGTCTTTGATGCGCTGGGCTTCGCTCGGCGTCGTACCGGTGGTCGGGTCCTGGGTGATGTCGCTCACCGTCATGACACCGAACTGCATTCCGGGCCAGGTGTTCGTCTCGCTCATGATGCCTCTTCCATTTGTATGCATTTGAATATACATGTTGGAACGCGCCGCGCCGGGCTTTATTCCGGCCACACCCTCCCGATCAGCGAGAAACGCCCCCCACACCGGGAAACGCGTTCAGCGGGCGTTTCCCAGCGCAGAGAGCGTTTACGAGTCGGCACAGGCGTTACGCCCCGAGCAGCCCCGCCCCCACCGATGCCCCCGCGGACGGCGCGGGCGGCACGGCCCACAGCCCCGAGCCGACGTGGCGGACGTACTCGTTCATGGCATCCGTCGACAGGGCCTTCTGCACGGTGATGTACCGCTGCGGGCTCTTCTGGAACGACAGGAAGAACAGGCCGGCGTTGAGCCGCCCCAAATCGGTCGTGCCGTCGACGAAGTTGTACCCGCGACGCAGCAACCGGATACCGCCGTTCATGTCGGGGTGCGCGAGGCGCACGTGGCTGCGCGGGTCGATCGCCGGGGCCCCGGTGGCGCCCGCCGCCGCGAAGTCCGGCGCGGTGAACTCGTCGCCGCCCGAGAGCGGTGCGCCGTTCGCCTTGTCACGACCGATCACGCGGTCCTGCTCTGCCAGACGCGTGCGGTCCCACGTCTCGATGAGCATCGAGATGCGCCGCGCGACCAGGTACGACCCGCCCGCGAGCCAGGCCGGACCCTCGGATGCCGACACCCACACGTTCTCGTCGAGAGCGGCCGCGTCGTCGGCGAGGATGTTGGCCGTTCCGTCCTTGAACCCGAACAGGTTCCGAGGGGTCGTCTGCTCGGAGGTCGTCTTCGAGGTGCGACCGAACCCGAGCTGCGACCACCGGATCGTCGCCCGACCGAAGGCGATCCGACTGAGGTTGCGGATGGCGTGGACCGCCACCTGCGGGTCGTCCGCACAGGCCTGGATGCAGAGATCACCATCGGAACGCAGCGGGTCGAGATCGTCGCCGAGGAACGCCGGCAGACGCTCGAGCCCGTCGGGACGCTGCCCCTCGAGTCCGAAGCGCTGGTCGAACAGCGACGGCCCGAATCCGAACGTGATGGTGAGGTTGCTCGCGGGCAGGCCCAGGGCCTCGCCCGTGTCGTCCGGCGGCGCCTGGGGAGAGCCGCCCACGGCCCCCGTGGCGGTCACCTCGAGCCCCTGCATCATGCGGGTCGCGGCGTACGTCCAGTCCGAGAGCAGCTCGGCAAGGTCGTCGCGCGTCGTCCGCGCCATCATGTCGTACGAGGCGAAGTGCAGGTGCTCCTGCACCGGCGTCGTGATCCCGGGCTGATGGATGCCGGTCGTCACCGCCGCGGCATCCTTCACGGCCTTCTGCTGCTCGAGGGCGTAGGCCTGACCGCCGACGAGACCGCCTCCGGCGCCGACGACGAGTCCCGTGGCCCCCGCGCCGAGGGCGAGGCCCATCAGCCCACGGCGAGACAAGCCCGTGGCATCCGGGGTCTGCTCCTCCGGCATGTTCTGCGCGTCGCTCACGCTCACTCCAGGATCGTCACCGTCAGCTGCGAGAGCGGCTCGGCGAGGGCGTTGATGAGGTCGGTGAGCTGGCGCTTGTCGGCCTCGGTGATCTGGCTGTAGGGGACGAAGCCGGCGTCGAGGGAGCCGTACTTCGCCAGGGCCGCCTCGAGATCGGCGTAGCCGCCGTCGATGCGCGACACCAGCGCGGTGCCCTTATCGCCCTTCGAGTCGGCGAAATCGCGCACGAGCGAGAAGGCCATCTTCGAGCCCTCGACGTTCGCCGCGAAGTCGTTGAGGTCGGTGCCCGACCACCAGTCCTCTTCGCCGCTGATCTTGCCCGTGGCCACCTCGTCGAGCAGCGAGATCGCCCCGTTCGAGATCCCCGCGACGCCCTGCGCGTCGAGCGCCTGGGTGAAGGCGTCGGAGTGTACGTAGTCGTACAGCTCCTGGGTGTCGGCGACGAGCTTGTCACCGTAGGTCGCGCGTTCGGCCGGGGTCGAGGGCGCCCAGTTCTTCCACGCGGGGGTCTCGCCGTCGGCGTTTAGGGCGTCCTGCGCCGGAACCCACAGGTCCTTCTCGATGCGGTGGAACCCGGTCCAGTCCAGCCCCTCGGCCACGGCGTCGACCTCGCGGTAGTCGATGCGCGGATCGAGGTCGCCGAGCGCCTCGGCGATCGGCTCGATGCGCTCGTAGAAGGCGCGCACGCGCGGGAATTGCTCTTTCGCCGCGGCGTCGTCGCCCGACTCGTAGGCGGCGGTGAAGGTCTGCACGGCGGGGATCAGCTGTCCGACCTGGTCCTTGACGAAGGCGGCGTAGAGGTCGACGGCCTGCTGCTTCTGCTCGGCATCCGGACCGCTGACGGCGACGGCGTCGCCGGTGACGGTGAAGCTCGCCTTGCCCACCCCGTCGCCGACCATACCGGGCTTGCAGAGGGTGAAGTAGTCGCCGGGCTGCGCGACGACCGTGAGGTTGCGCGAGGCACCCGGAGCGATGTTCTCGACCTCGCCGACGATTCGCAGACCGTCGGACGCCAGAAGGTAGAACTCCGTGACCTGGTCGCTCTTGTTGCTCACGTCGAACGCGACGGTGCCGCTGGGCGCGCTGGCGGCCGAGACCGCGCAGCCGTCGCCGGTCGAGGTGACGGACAGTGCACCCGAGGCCGCCGCGTCGGATTTCGCGACGCAGCCGGACAGGAGCAGGACGGTCGCGCCGGCCGCGGCGGTCGCCGCGAGGAGGCGTGTCGAGTTCATGGTTCTCCGATCGATGAGAGAGGGATGCCGCGGCGTCGGGCACGCGGGTGGTGCCGGGGGTCTACGGGGTGGCGGTGGCGGGCGGGGCGGTGGGCGAGGACCCGACCCGGGCCGGCTCCGCCGGGGCGGTGGAGCGAGGGGCCGCATCCGACGCGGACGCACCCGTCGGCCGCGGGCGGCGGTTCGCGCGCACGCCGCGGAAGAAGAGGGGCGCGACGATGGCGATGTACACCACCCAGGCGATCACCTGGAGCCAGGTCATCTGCGGCATGAAGCCGACCGTCGCCTGCAGCAGCACGGCGAGCGCGCTGTCGGGCGCGATGGTGGTGGAGACGTCGAACGCCCAACCGAAGGGGAAGCCGGCCCACCCGGTGGCGACCGCACCGGTCGCGGGATCGAGCGGCGCCCCGGCTCCGAAGGGGCCGGGAAGGGCTCCCGCCTCCTGCAGATCGTGGAAGGCATAGGCGAGGACGCCGGCCGCGACGATGACGAGGACGCCGCCGGTCCAGGTGAAGAAGCGGCCGAGGTTCAGGCGCAGCATGCCGCGCGCGATGAACCAGCCGAGCACGACGGCCGTCACCAGCCCGAGCAGGGCGCCCAACAGGGCGACGGGCGATTCGCCGAACGACTGCACCATCGACCACAGCAGAAGGGTCGTCTCGACGCCCTCGCGCGCGACCGAGACGAACCCGATGGCCACGAGCGCCCAGACGCCCCCGCGCAGCGCCTTGTCGAGGCCGCCCTCGAGGCCCGCCTTGAGCGTGCGCCCCGCCTTCTGCATCCAGAAGATCATCCACGTGACCATCGCGACGGCCAGCAGGGACAGCCCGCCGCCGAGCAACTCCTGCGCCTCGAACGTCAGCATGTACGCGCCGAAGGTGAAGATCGCCCCGACGCCGAGGGCGAGGGCGACGGCGAGTCCCACACCGGTCCACAGCGTGGGGAGCGCGTCGCGGCGGTCGAGACGCGTGAGGTAGGCGACGAGGATGCCGACGACCAGGGCCGCCTCGAGGCCTTCACGCAGACCGATGAGGAAGGTGGCGAAGAAGCTTGCGAGCACGAGCGGAGGACCCGACTTTCACGATGGGGGTGAGGACGCCGCGGCACTGCGGAAGGTAAGGACAGCCTCACCTGACCACTACACAATACGCAATACCCGGGACGATTCCCACCAGGAATCGGCGGGATCATTCCTCTCGACGCGGGCGTCACCCGCCGAGCGGTAATCGTCGGCAATATTCGGGCGGCATCGCGCGGGCCGACCTAGCCTCGATCCATGTCCGACCTGAACCTCCCCGTTCTCGACCTCTCGCTCCTCGACCAAGGCCCCGGCGCCGCCGCCCGCTTCCGCGACGAGCTGCGCGCCGCCACCCACGACGTCGGGTTCTTCTACCTGACCGGCACCGGGGTGAGCGCCGAACTCGAGGCGCGCCTGCTGCGGGCGGCGAAGGACTTCTTCGCCCTGCCCGAGGCCGAAAAGCTCTCGATCGAGAACGTCACGAGCCCCCACTTCCGCGGGTACACGCGCGTCGGCGGCGAGCGCACGCAGGGCCGGGTCGACTGGCGCGAGCAGATCGACATCGGACCCGAGCGGGCCCCCCTGACCGACCCCGACGGCCCGGGGTACAACCGTCTCGTCGGCCCGAACCTGTGGCCCGCGGCGCAGCCCGAGCTGCAGGACGTCGTGACCGAGTGGCACGACCACCTCACGGGCGTCGCACGCAAGCTCCTCCGCGCGTGGGCCCTCGCCCTGGGCGCAGAGGAACAGTACTTCGACCGCCACTTCGGCGACCCGCAGACCCTCATCAAGATCGTCCGCTACCCCGGCAAGGACGACCCGACCCCCCAGCAGGGGGTGGGCGCCCACAAGGACTCGGGCGTGCTGACCCTGCTGTGGGTCGAGCCCGGAAAGGGCGGCCTGCAGGTCGAGCGCGACGGCGAGTGGGTCGACGCTCCCCCGGTGCCCGGCGCCTTCGTGGTCAACATCGGCGAACTGCTCGAGTACGCCACCCAGGGCTACCTGCGGGCGACGAACCACCGGGTGATCTCGCCGCGGTTCCCCGACGAGCGCATCTCGGTGCCGTTCTTCTTCAACCCGGCCCTCGATGCGCGACTGCCGATCATCGAGCTGCCGGCCGAGCTCGCCGCCCAGTCTCGCGGCGTCGAGGACGACCCCGACAACCCCATCCACGCGACCTACGGCGAGAACGCCCTCAAGTCGCGGCTGCGCGCCCACCCCGACGTGGCCGAGCGCTGGCATCCCGACCTGGTCGCCGGCCGCACGGCATCCTGACCTCCGGGCACCCTTCTCGATAAACGCGTGGAGGCACGGCCGGCTGGCGACGAGCACCGCGGCGAGCGCCGGGGATGACGAAGGCCGCCCCACACCGTGGGGCGGCCTTCCAAGAATGTTTTGCGCGATAGAACGCTGGTGCGATTAGCGACGCAGACCGAGACGCTCGATGAGCGAGCGGTAACGGTTGATGTCGACGTCCTGCAGGTAACCCAGCAGGCGGCGGCGCTGACCGACGAGCAGGAAGAGCCCACGGCGCGAGTGGTGGTCGTGCTTGTGGGTCTTGAGGTGCTCGGTGAGGTCCTTGATGCGCTGCGTCATCATCGCGACCTGTACCTCGGGGGATCCGGTGTCACCGGGGTGCGTCGCGTACTCTTCGATGATCGCCTTCTTGACGTCTGCTTCGAGTGCCATAGATGGGATCCCCTTCCTTCTCATTGCGCGGCGCCCGTCACACGATGTGCGAGCTCTCTTTATCCGCGGCCGATCGAACGGCAACCGCATGAGTCTACCAGCATCGGGATGCCGACACCGCACCGGTCCGCGGCGTCCGGTGTCGGAGGGCTGGCGTAGCCTCGAGCCGTGAGTCAGACCGATCCCGCCGCTCCCCCGCGCCGAGGCGCCCGCGGTGCGTTCATCGATCTGCGGCCCCTGACGACTTCGCCGGCTTTCGCGCGACTCTGGGTGGGGTCGACGCTCGCCGGCCTCGGCGGCCAGCTGACGGTCGTCGCCGTCATGCTCCACGTGTTCGAGCTGACCCAGAGCACGTTCGCGGTGTCGATGATCGCGGTCGCGGGGCTGCTCCCCATGGTTGCGGCGGGCCTGTACGGCGGCATGCTCGCCGATGCCTTCGACCGACGCACCGTCGCCCTGCTGGCCGCGGTGGTCACGTTCGCCTCGACCGCGCTGCTCGCCGCCCTCGCGTGGACAGGTCTCGAGACCGTCGGGTGGCTCTTCGTGCTCAGCGTGGTGAACTCCGCGGCGAACTCCATCGTGATGGCGACGAAGTCCGCGATCACCCCCCGCCTCATCCCCCGGGATCTGCTGCCCGCCGCCGCCGCATTGCAGGGCGTCACCGTCGGGGTCATGGTGATGGCGGGCCCGGCCCTGGCCGGCGTGCTCGTCGCCGTCGCGGGTTACGCCTGGACCTACTCTCTCGACGTCCTCCTGATGACCTCGCTGTTCCTCGGCCTCTGGTCGCTGCCGAAGCTCCGCCCCGAGGGTGAGATCGTCCGACCCGGACTCGAGTCGTTCCGCGACGGCGTGCGCTTTCTCCGTCGGGCTCCGAACATCCGGCTGCAGTACATCCTCGAAATCATCGCGATGACCTTCGGGCAGCCGGTGGCCCTGTTCCCGGCGATCGGGGCGGTGCTGCTGGGCGGCGGGGCGATCACCACCGGCATCCTGACGGCGGCCGTCGCCGCGGGGGCCTTCTTCTCCAGCCTGTTCTCGGGCCCGATCGGGCGCGTGCGCCGGCAGGGGCTCGGCATCGAACGTGCGATCCAGGTCTACGGTCTGTCGATCGGCCTCTTCGGTTTCGTGCTTCTCTCGGCCACTCTCGGCTGGCTCCGCCCGGCCCTCGTCGACGAGACCCACGCGGCGGTCGCCCTCATCGCCCTCGCCGCGGTGGTCCTGGCGGTGTCCGGCGCCGCCGACAACGTCAGTGCGATCTATCGGTCGACCATGATGCAGGCGGCGGTTCCGGATGCCATGCGCGGGCGCCTCCAGGGCATCTTCGTCGTCGTGGTGGCCGGCGGCCCTCGCGTCGGAGCCCTCTACGCCGGCACCCTGGCGACCCTCGCCGCCCTGTGGGTGCCGCCGCTGTTCGGCGGCATCCTGATCCTCGGTCTCGTCGGCACCCTCGTGCGGTTCTCGCCGCGTTTCCGCGCGTACGACGCGCTCGACCCTCAGCCCTGACTCGTCGGCCCATCCCTTCTCGTCGTGCGACCCCGAGCTGCCGATCGTCGGCGGATTCCGGCCGTCGCACTCGGCCGGCCCGCGCGATGTCGCTGGTCGGCCGTAGTGTCGGCTCCGTGGCATCCACCTCCGCTCCCTCGCCCGTCTCGATCGCCGTGCAGTTCGTGCTCACCGGCATCGTGTGGGGCTCGAGCTTCCTCTTCATCGCGATCGCCCTGACCGGCATGACCCCGGCGCAGGTCGCCGGCGGCAGGCTGCTGTTCGGCGCCCTGGCGCTGGCCGCGATCGTGGCGATCCGCCGCGAGCGTCTGCCCCGCGATCGCCGAGTGTGGGGGCACCTGAGCGTGCTGTCGCTGAGTTTCTGCGTGGTTCCGTTCCTGCTGTTCGCGTGGGCGGAGCAGCACGTCTCCTCGGGGCTGGCGAGCATCTTCAACGCGACCACGCCGATCATGACCGCGATCATGGCGTGGGCGGTCTTCCGCGTCGAGAGCCTGAAGCTCGGGCAGCTGATCGGCATCGCCGTGGGCATCGCGGGTGTCGTGGTGATCATCGCGCCGGGCGCCGTGGCCGATGTGGGCGACAGCACGATCGCGCAGGTCGCCCTCCTGGGCGCGACGGCCTGTTACGGCTTCAGCCTCGCGTACATGCGCCGCTTCCTCGGCGACACCGGCCTCTCGGGCATCGCTTTCGCGTTCGGCTACATCGGGCCGGCAGCGGCGTTCATGGTGCTGCTGTCGCCGTTCATCCTGGCCGAGCCGATGCACCTGACCCTGCCGGTCGTCGGGAGCATCGTCGCCCTCGGCGTCCTCGGCACCGGGATCGCCTACGTATGGAATCAGAACACCCTGCGCGCCTGGGGGCCGACCCGCGCCTCGACCGTCACGTACATCACCCCGGTGGTCGGGGTGGCTCTCGGCATCCTGATCCTGGGCGAGCGCATCTCGTGGAACGAGCCCGTGGGCGCGGCGGTGGTGTTCGTGGGCATTCTGCTCGTGCAGCAGCGCATCCGCCTGCGGCGTCACGCTCGCGCCTGAGCGGACCCGCTCCTCCGCCGGCACGACGAAGGCCCCGGATGCCGAGCACCCGGGGCCTTCGAGGAGTTCATGTCCGCAGCGTCAGCTGCGGGGCGATCACGCCTGGAGCGAGAGCTGCAGGTCGAGCTCGATGGTGACGTCCTTGCCGACGAGCACGCCGCCGGTCTCGAGGGCCGCGTTCCAGGTGAGGCCGAAGTCTTCGCGGTTGATGACCGTCTTGGCGGTCGCACCGGCCTTGTAGTTGCCCCACGGGTCGGTGCCGAAGCCGCCGAAGTCGAGGGCGAAGGTCGCGGGCTTGGTGATGCCGCGGATGGTCAGGTCGCCGTCGACGAGAAAGTCGCCGTCCTCGAGGCGGACTCCGGTGGAACGGAAGTCCATCGTCGGGTAGGTCTCGACGTCGAAGAACTCCGCCGAACGGAGGTGCTGGTCGCGACCCTCGTCCTTGGTGTCGACCGAGGTGACGTCGACGGATGCCTCGACGGTGGCCTCGAGGGGGTTCTCGGGAGCGACGATCGTGGCGCTCTTCATGCCGAAGGTGCCGCGCACCTTCGAGATCATCATGTGGCGCACCGAGAAGGTGACCTCGCTGTGCGAGGGGTCGAGCACCCAGGTGCCCGCCTTGTAACCGGGGATGTCGAGGGCGGTGGTGTCAGTCATGTCACTCCTAAAGGTCTGGGGAGCCGTATCGGCGTCCTGCCGGGGTCCAACTCCCATTCACACGAATGTATTCCACGATCGAGGAAAACAACGAACCCGAGGGGGCCGCAGCCCCCTCGGGTTCGTGAACAGACGATGAAGAACGGCTGATCAGCCGACCTTCAGCAGGTCGATGATGAAGATGAGGGTCTTTCCCCCGAGGAAGTGCCCGCCGGCGGGACCGTAGGCCAGGTGCGGCGGGATCACGAGCTCGCGGCGTCCGCCGACCTTCATGCCCGGGATGCCGTCCTGCCAGCCCTGGATCAGGCCGCGGAGGGGGAACTGGATGCTCTCGCCACGACCCCACGAGGAGTCGAACTCTTCACCCGACGCGTACTCGACACCGGCGTAGTGCACGGTGACGGTGTCGCCGGGCTTCGCCTCGTCGCCGTCGCCGACGATGATGTCGCGGATGACGAGGTCGGAGGGGGCGGGGCCGCTGGGAGCGTCGAACTCCGGCTTGGTGCGATCAGTCATGACTCCATCCAAGCACGGACGCGCCGCCCGCGAGCCCCCTGGACAATCCGGCCGGGGAAAGACTCAGCGCCCGGTGCCGCGGCGATGCCTGCGTGTCTACCGGGCGCTGAGTTGGCCTACATCGATGGTGCTCCCGCGCCGCGATGCTGTCAAGACCCCCTCTCCGGCTCCCGTCAGGGGCGGAGCAGCGCCGCGCGGGCGGCGGTCGTGCGCTCGAGCAGGTAGCGCTCCGTGGCGGGGGCGTTCGGGTCGCGTCCCGACAGCGAACGCTGTCTCGCGGCGGCGAGAGCCGTGGCATCCGCGATGAAACCCTTCATCACCGCGGCGCGGTCCCCCGGCAGGGTCCGAGACCACGCCAGGGCCGACCGTCGACCCGGGCCGGTCGCGAGCATGTCGACCTCTTGAGGGGTGAACCACCCCGCCGCGGCGTACTCCCCCAGCCGGGCCCTCGTCAGCCGGGACTCCTCGCGACGCAGAGCCAGGATGCCGAGGATGAACAGCACGAACAGTGGCACCTGCAGCGCGGCGTACACCTCGAAGAAGTCGAAGAAGGTGGCCGAACCGTTCCATAGCGCGTGCAGAACGATCGCGCCCAGCAGGCCCGGGACGCCGTAGCGGAGCGCGGCCCCCGCGCGCAGCCCCTGGCGCGCGGCGAGGCCGAAAGCGAACCCCGTGAGGCTCGTGAACATGACGTGGGCGAACGGCGAGAGCACGGCACGCAGGAAGAACGTGCTCGCGACCTGCGCGGGGCCGCCCTCGAGGTAGCTGATCGCGAAGTACTGCACGTTCTCGGTCAGCGCGAAGCCCGCCCCGATGAGCGCACCGTAGACGATGCCGTCCACCGGACCGTCGAAGGCGCGACGGGCGAAGGCGAAGATCAACAGCACCCCGAGTCCCTTGGCGACCTCTTCGACCAGGGGCGCCTGGATGACGCTGCTCACGGCGCCCGGAAGGGGCCCCGCGGCGAGGGTGATGACGAGATCGACACCCAGAGCGATCGCGACCGAGGCGATCGCACCCCACGCCACCGCGAAGACGAGAAGACGACGGGGCTCGGGTTCCCACCGGTCGATGTAGCGCACGGCGAACCACACGATGACGAAGGGGATGACGGCCAGGACGAGCCCGATGAACGACGCCGCCGTGCCGAGGAACGCGGTGAAGTAGCGCACCAGCAGCGCGAGGAGGGGCACCAGCAGCACGGCGACGATCCACAGCGCCACGCCTCCGCGTCGCGAGCCGGGCGGGGTCGCCGACACCGCCGTCTGGGGAGCCGTCGTGATGCGGGGCGGCTCGGCGGATCCGGGCCGCGACAGCGGCGAGGGGGAGGTCATGCGCACAGCCTAGGGGTGGCGGACGACACGGCATCCGGGGCTTGCAGGCTCCCCCACCGCGCCGAGCCCGGTAGCGTGGAGGCATGCGCTTCGCCCACGTCCGTGCACAGGAGGGGGCGGAAGCCCCCCGTCTCGTCAGCGTCCACGGCGAGGAGTTCTCGTTCGTCGACGAGTTCTTCGCCGGTGCCCCGCACACCCTCGAGCAGCTCATCGCCGGCGGCGACGACCTGCTGGCGCGCGTGCGCGACGCTGCGGCGAGCGCCCCGCGGCATCCCCTCACCGGCATCCGGTACGCGTCCGCGGTGCTCGCTCCGCCCTCGATCCTCGCCGTCGGCCTCAACTACGCCGCGCACTCCGGCGAGCTGGGTCTCAAGACCGACGCCGGTCCGACCGTGTTCGTGCTGTGGCCGAACTCGCTCACCGCGCACGGCGAGACCACGTCGTGGCCGCGCTCGCTCAGCGAGGCCGTCGACTACGAAGCCGAGCTGGGGGTCATCATCGGGCGTCCCGGCCGCGACATCTCCGAGGAGGACGCGCTCGACCACGTCTGGGGCTACACGGTGGTCAACGACGTGACCGCGCGCAACATCCAGTTCTCCGAGGCCCAGTGGTCGCGCTGCAAGTCGTTCGACGGCTTCACCCCCACCGGTCCTTTCGTCGTGACCGCCGACGAGATCCCCGACCCGCAGGACCTGCACATCTGGACCGTCGTCGACGGCCACACGGTGCAGGATGCCAGCACCGGCCAGATGGTGCGCTCGGTCGCGACCCTCATCAACAAGCTGTCGGAGTCGGTGACGCTACTCCCCGGCACCCTCATCTCCACCGGCAGCCCCGGAGGTGCCGGTTACTCGCGCGACCCGCAGATCTTCCTGCGCGACCGCTCGACCGTGACCGTCGGGATCGACGGCATCGGCGAGCTGACCACTCACTGCCGCATCCTCGACTGAGGTCGGCACGCACGACGAAGGGCCGGGACGATCGCGTCCCGGCCCTTCGATGTTCTCGAGGGCTCAGCCCTCGACGACACTGTCTGCCGCGCGCACGATCGGGATCGCGGCCGTCACCGCCTGCAGGCCGGAGAGACGGGCGGGAGAGATCTGCTTCATGACCTCGTCGCGCGTCATGAGTCCGGCCTCGACGACCAGGTCGGCGACGTTGCGGTGCGTCAGCAGCGCGGTCTTGGCGAGGGCCGCCGCGGCGGCGTAGCCGATGAACGGCGTCAGCGCCGTGACGACGCCGACCGACGAGCCCACCATCGCGCCCAGACGCTCGCGGTTGGCCGTGATGCCGTCGACGCAGTTGACGCGGAGCGTCCACATCGCCTGGCGCATCCACGTGATCGACTGGTAGATCGAGTGCGCGATGACCGGCTCGAAGGCGTTGAGCTGGAGCTGACCGCTCTCGACGGCCATCGTCACGGTCATGTCGGCGCCGACCACCGAGAATGCGACCTGGTTCACCACCTCGGGGATGACGGGGTTCACTTTGCCCGGCATGATGCTCGAACCCGCCTGGCGCGCGGGGAGGTTGATCTCGCCGAGGCCCGCCTGGGGGCCGCTCGACAGCAGACGAAGGTCGTTGCAGATCTTCGACAGCTTGACGGCGTTGCGCTTGAGCGACGACGAGAACGACATGAAGGCGCCGGTGTCGCTCGTCGACTCGACGAGGTCGGTCGCCGTCTCGAGATCCAGGCCGGTGATCTGGCGCAGGTGCCTGAGCACCGCTCCCCCGTAGCCGGCGTGGGCGGTGATACCGGTGCCGATGGCGGTCGCGCCCATGTTGATCTCGTAGAGCAGGTACGCGTTCTCGGTGAGGCGGTTGTAGTCCTCGCCGAGCGTCGTCGCGAAACCGTGGAACTCCTGACCGAGAGTCATCGGCACGGCATCCTGCAGCTGCGTACGCCCGACCTTGAGGACGTCATGGAACTCTTCCGACTTCGACAGGAACGACTGACGCAGGAGCTTGAGCTCTTCGAGCAGGCTCTGGAGGGTGAGCGCGAGCCCGATCTTGATCGCGGTCGGGTAGACGTCGTTCGTGGACTGGCTGCGGTTGGTGTCGTCGATCGGCGACAGGAAGGCGTAGTCGCCCTTCTCGCGCCCGGCCATCTCGAGGGCGATGTTGGTGATGACCTCGTTGGCGTTCATGTTGGTCGAGGTACCGGCACCGCCCTGGATGACGCCGACGGTGAACTCGTCGTGGAATTCGCCGTCGATCACGCGCTGGGCGGCGCGATCGATGAGGTCGGCCTTCTCGTGGTCGAGCACGCCGATCTCGCGGTTGGCCCGGGCCGAGGCCTGCTTGACCATCGCCAGGGCCCGCACGAGGTCGGGGTACACCGAGATGGGTCGCTTCGCGATCGGGAAGTTCTCGAGCGCTCTGGCGGTGTGGATTCCCCAGTACGCGTCGGCGGGGATCTCGAGGGATCCGAGGGAGTCGGTCTCGGTACGGGTGCGCGTCATTGCGTCCAAAGCCATGTGGGGGTCCTCGTGGGTGTCATGGTGAAGAGGGATGCCACGAGCCTAACGAGCGGGACAGTGAGGGCCGGTGGACACGGCGGCCGGTCGCCTCATCCGCACCATCCGCCACGTCTATTGCCGGTGGTCGAGGAATTGTCGATGCCCGACGGATTGCCGCCGAGCGGTCGTCCGAGTCGGCCGTGACCGGTCATGACGAGCGCTTGCGCGAGAACGCCTCGAGGCGTTCCTCGGGGGTGAGCTGCGCCATGCGCGCCGTCCACTCGGGGGTGAAGAAGCCCGAGGCCTCGTCGTCGACCACCGGGACGACGGCGTGCGTGATCGTGTCGTCCCAGACGTGGACCAGGTGGAAGGAGCGTCCGGCATCCATCCCGTTGACCTCGTCGGCGGGGCGCGCGAGATCCATCGTGTAGCAGGAGGCCGAGGTCACGCTCACCGGCACCCCGGCGAAGGTACCGGAGGTCGAGTAGTGCAGGTGACCGGCGAGGATCGCCCGCACGTCGCTCCCCGCGATGGCCGCCGCGAGACCCTGCTGATCGCGCAGCTCGAGGATGTCGAAGAACGGGATGTGCGACGGCAGCGGCGGATGGTGCAGCGCCAGGATCGTGCCGAGCGGTGCCGGGGTCGACAGTTCGGCGCGCAGCCAGTCGAGCTGCGCCGCGTCGAGGTCGCCGTGGTGCCACCCGGGCACCGTGGAGTCGAGCGCGATGAGGCGCAGCCCTCCGAGGTCCCACACGCCGGTCACCGGCTCCTGCGTCGGCTCGCCGTCGAAGAGACCTTCGCGCAGGGCCGGGCGCTCATCGTGGTTGCCCGCGACCCACACCACGGGGGCCCCCAGGCGCTCCGCCCACGGCTCGACCTCGGCGCGCAGCACCCGATAGGCCTCGGGCTCGCCCAGGTCGGTCAAGTCGCCGGTGAACACCACGGCATCCGGTCTGACCCCCGTCGCCTCGGCGGCCTCGAGCGTGCGCCGCAGGTGGCGCGCGGTGTCGTAGCGATCGCCGAGCAGGCGGTCGCCGGCCAGCAGATGCGTGTCGCTGAGGTGGAGGATCACGCGCGCGGCGGGCGCGTGCTGACCGAACTGCACGGATGCCATGTCCTCAGCCTAAGAGGGGCCTCCGACATCCGCCGCCGCGGCGTCGGCCGCTCAGTGGTTGAACAGGATGAGCAGCAGCGCACCCAGCACGGCGGCGGCGCACACCGCGAAGCACGCGTAGGCGCCCACGAGCGCCAGCCGCTTCTGCCCGTCGCTGAGCGGGTTCTTCTGCGCGGCCTTCACCACCGCCTTCTCGGCGCGGCGTTTCTGCTTGTCGGAGAGCACGGTGATGGCATCCGTGAACTCCGCCGGAGAGACCAGGGGCGGACGCCCGCCGGTCACGAGCAGGCGCAGACCCAGCGAGTAGAACGTCACGACGATCGAGGCGCCCACGATGGCCGCGACGAAGACCTGGAGGAAGGCTTCCCAGTTGATCAGCATCAGGCGTCCTTTCCGGCCTTGTCGCGCTCGAGACGGCGCTGGCGACGCGTCGGGCCGGGCTTGCGCGGCACCTTGACCGCGGCGCCGGAGTCGGCGACCTCGCTCATCGCGTTGGCCGAGGTGACCGAGTCGCGACGCGAGCGCAGGAACAGGCCGAGGATGATGACGACGGCGATCACCGCGTCGACGGCCACGCCCCAGCCGCCCAGCCAGACGACGATGAGGGCCGCGGCGGCGCCGACGGCACCGGCGGCGGGGAGCGTCAGCACCCAGCCGATCATGATGCGACCGACGGTGTTCCACCGCACGGTCGATCCGCGGCGGCCGAGGCCCGAGCCGATGACGGATCCGGATGCCACCTGGGTGGTCGAGAGTGCGAAGCCCAGGGCGCTGGAGGCGAGGATCGTCGCCGCGGTCGAGGTCTCGGCCGAGAAGCCCTGCGCGGGCTTCACGTCGGTCAGGCCCTTGCCGAGGGTGCGGATGATGCGCCAGCCGCCCATGTAGGTGCCGAGGGCGATCGTCAGGGCGCACGCGAAGACGACCCAGAGCTGCGGGTCGGGGTTGGCCGAGGACTGCCAGCCGACCGTGATGAGGGCGAGGGTGATGACGCCCATGGTCTTCTGCGCGTCGTTCGTGCCGTGCGCCAGCGCGACCAGCGACGAGGTGAAGATCTGGCCCCAGCGGAAGCCGTCGCGGCCGTCGGCCTTCATGTCGTAGCGGCGGGTGACGCCGTAGGCGATCTTCGTCACGACGAAGGCGATGATCCCCGCCGTGAGCGGCGCGATGAGCGCCGGGAGGATGACCTTGCTCAGCACCACCCCGGTGTCGATCGCCGACGCGCCGACGCCCACGAGGGTCGCGCCGATCAGGCCGCCGAAGAGGGCGTGCGACGAGCTCGACGGCAGGCCGAGCAGCCACGTGAGCATGTTCCACGTGATTGCGCCGATGAGGCCCGCGAAGATGATGGGCGGGAAGATGTCGGGACTGAGCTGCTCCTCGCGGATCATGCCGCCCGAGATCGTCTTGGCCACCTCGGTCGACAGGAACGCCCCGACCAGGTTGAGGCTGGCCGCCAACAGGACCGCGACCTTCGGCTTCAGCGCACCCGTCGCGATGGGCGTGGCCATCGCGTTCGCGGTGTCGTGGAATCCGTTGGTGAAATCGAAGAACAGTGCCAGCGCGATGACCAGCACGATGATGAGGGCTGCGCTCTCCACCGTTCGCTTTCCGTGAGAAGGAAGAAGGGATGCCGACGGGATCGGCGCGACGAACGAAGAGTTCACCTGGAGTTCGACACCTGTTCATCGGTGTCGCCTCGACATCATTTCACCGAGGGGCGCGGCGGTCAAACTTGCCCGGCGGCCGGGGCACGGCATCCCGTGTCTTCTCTGCGGACCGATGGCTCAGGGGCGCACTACCGTGGAACGGTGACCGATCTCGACCCGAAGCCCACCCCACCCGTTGCCGACCGCCGCCCCGTCGCGCGCACGCATCACGGGGACACCTTCGACGACCCGTACGAATGGCTGCGCGCGAAGGACGACGCCGAGGTGATCGCGCACCTCGAGGCCGAGAACGCGTACACCGCAGAGCGCACCGCTCACCTCGGGCCGCTGCGCGACGCGATCTTCGGCGAGATCAAGGGGCGAACGCTCGAGACCGACCTGTCGGTGCCCGCCCGTCGCGGCGACTGGTGGTACTACGGTCGCACGGTCGCCGGCGCGCAGTACGGCATCCAGTGCCGCGCCCCCCTCGAGTCCCCCGACGACTGGACCCCGCCCACCCTCTCGCCCGGCTCCCCCGTGCCCGGCGAGCAGGTGCTGTTCGACGGCAATGTCGAGGCCGAGGGCACCGACTTCTTCTCGCTCGGGAGCTTCGAGATCTCGAACGACGGCACGCGCATGCTCTACGGCATCGATGTCGCCGGCGACGAGCGCTACACCGTGCGCCTGCGCGACCTCACCACCGGCGCGACGCTCGCCGACGAGATCCCGGGGACCTTCTCGGGGGCGACGTTCTCTCCCGACGGGCGCTTCATCGTCTACACCACGGTGGATGACGCCTGGCGCCCCGACACCGTGTGGCTGCACGAGATCGGCACGCCCGTCGACGACGACGTGAAGCTCTTCCACGAGCCCGACGACCGCTATTGGGTCGGCGCCGACTTCACGCGCAGCGATCGGTACCTGATGATCGAGATGGGCTCGTCGATCACGAGCGAGGAGTGGATCCTCGACGCCGACGACCTCCGCGGTGAGCCCCGCGTGGTGTGGCCGCGGCGCGAGGGCGTCGAGTACTCCTCCTCGCACGCCGTCGTCGACGGCGAGGACGTGCTCTACGTCCTGCACAACGACGGCGCGCTCGACTTCGAGCTCGTCCGGGTGTCGGCATCCGATCCCCAGGGCGCCCGCGAGACCGTGATCGCCCATCACCCCGGCCACCGTCTGCTGGGCGTCGACACGTTCCGAGACTGGGGCGTGGTCGGCTACCGCCGCGACGGCCTCGCCCGCCTCGGCTTGCTGTCGTACGCCGACGGCGCCGTGACCGAGATCGCGTTCGACGAGCCGCTCTACAGCGTCGGCACGGGTGGCAATCCCGAGTACGCTCCCCCGGTGCTGCGCCTGGGCTACGGCTCGTTCGTCACCCCCAGCACCGTGTACGACTACGTCGTCGAGACCGGCGAACTGCTGCTGCGCAAGCGCCAGCCCGTGCTGGGCGGCTTCGACCCCGTCGACTACGGCCAGGCGCGCGTCTGGGCTCCCGCCGACGACGGCACGCAGGTTCCGGTGTCGCTCGTGTGGAAGCGCTCGTTCGGCGAGCCTGGCGATGCCCCTCGCCCCGTGCACCTGTACGGCTACGGCTCGTACGAGCACTCGATCGAGCCCGGGTTCTCGGTCGCCCGCCTGTCGCTGCTCGACCGCGGCGTCGTCTTCGCCGTCGCGCACGTGCGCGGGGGCGGCGAGATGGGCCGGCAGTGGTACGAAGACGGCAAGATGCGCGCGAAGCGCAACACCTTCACCGACTTCGTCGCCGCGGCACGGCACCTCGTCGACAGCGGCTACACCACCCCCGACCGCATGGTCGCCGAGGGCGGCAGCGCGGGCGGCCTGCTCATGGGCGCCGTGGCCAACCTCGCACCCGAGCTGTTCGCCGGCATCCTGGCCGACGTGCCGTTCGTCGACGCCCTGACAACGATCCTCGACCCCTCGCTGCCGCTCACGGTGATCGAGTGGGACGAATGGGGCGACCCCCTGCACGACGCCGACGTCTACGCCTACATGAAGTCGTACTCCCCGTACGAGAACGTGCGCGAGGGTGTCGAGTATCCCCGCATCCTCGCGGTCACCTCGCTCAACGACACCCGCGTGCTGTACGTCGAGCCCGCGAAGTGGGTCGCCCGCCTGCGCGAGGTCGGCGCCGACGCGATGCTGAAGTGCGAGATGATCGCCGGCCACGGCGGCGTGAGCGGTCGCTACAACGCCTGGCGCGAGCGCGCCTTCGAGCTCGCGTGGCTCCTCGACGTGCTCGGCCTCACCGACTGACCCGCGCGCGCCGCTCTCGAACGCCCCGTCGCGTCGCGCGGCGGGGCGTTCGGCGCATGTGGGGGCGTTCGCAATCGCTCCGTTGCCGACCCATGTCCCGATTTGTGCAGACCGTGTCCCACTTTTCGCTGTCTGCACATCGCGCAGGCGACCTTTTTCGGGACATGGGTCAGCGCGCATCCGCTCACAGCCCCGGCCGCCAACCGGCTCTGATGAGCGCCTCGCGGGCGAGGACGACGGCCGAGGCTCCTCCATCTCAAGGGTGATGGTTCAGCACGCGCACGTGATCCCACCCCGCCGCCCGGATGGCGGTCCACCGGTCGGCATCTCGGGCGAACTGTCGCTCGTCCTCGGCGTAGACGCGTCCGTCGTACTCGACGGCGACCATCCATCGAGGGAAGGCGAGGTCGATCTCCGCGACGAACATGCCCCGCGAGTCGAAGATGTCGGCGTTGACCTCGAGCGCCGGGAGCCCGTTCCGGGCCAGCAGAAGTCGCAGACGTGTCTCTCTCGGTGACCGGACGCCGGGTCGGGCGAGGTCGACCGCCGCACGCAGGACACCGCCTCGAACGTCGCCCATCTCTCTGACCTCAGACCGCAGCTGCACTGCGTCGGCCATCGGCGTCCGCCCGCTCAGGAGCGCATCGGCCGCAGCGACCAGGTCATCAAGAGGCCAGAGCCGCCCGCACTATCTCCACGCCCGGACGGGGTGCTCGACCGGCAGGTCGAGCAGGCCGGCCGAGAACGCCGGTGCGCGCGCTTGCAGACGGCCGACGACTCCTTGCGTCCGCGGCTCCCTCGCCGGTCGGTGCGCGGAAACATGGATCCGCGGCACGTACGGCCACTCCGGAGTGCATACTCCCCGCAGAGCAAGCGCCGTCTCGTGGCTGAAGAACTGCCAGGGCATCAGGCGCGGCGCGTACACGAGGCACTGCTGGATCAGAGACGAGGTCGGAGCGGTCGTCGACGATCGGATGCCATGGAACGGCGAATCCAAATCTGCGGCGCGCAACCGAGCACGCGTCACCCCCAGCTCACCGGCGGCGCCGACGGAGAAGTGCTCGGGAAGCTGGTCAGGCAGAGGTCGAGGACGCGGCATCCCTCAGCTTCTCGCCTCTGCCAGCCCCATCCACGGTTGTCCACAGGCCACCGCGCGAGAAGCCGGGCCGATGCCGCGACCATGTCCCAATTTCGGCTGCCTGGAAGGCACCTAGGCAACCAAAAGTGGGACATGGCTCAACACAAACGGGGACATGGTCCGGGCCCCGCCCCGCACACGGCAGGAGGGGGCGTCGCACCAGCAGCAGGCTCAGCCGAACAGCGCGGCGGCCTCCTCGTAGCGATACAGCGGGACGCTGTTGAGCTCGCCGAGGGCGTCGGCGAAGGGGACGCGCACGATGTCGGTGCCGCGCATCGCGACCATCTGGCCCCACGCGCCCTCGTGCAGCGCGTCGGCGGCGTGCAGGCCCAGGCGCGTCGCGAGTACGCGGTCGAAGGCCGACGGCGAACCGCCGCGCTGGATGTGGCCGAGCACGGTCGAGCGGGTCTCGATGCCGGTGAGGCGCTCGATCTCGGGCGCCAGCAGCTCGCCGATGCCGCCGAGGCGGGGACGGTTGAAGGCGTCGAGGCCCTTGTCGCTGAACGCCTCATCCATGCCCGTGAGCTTGAACCCCTCCGAGACGACGACCAGGGGCGCGCGGCCGCGGTCGTGAGCGCGGGTGACCTGCTCGACGATCTCGTCGATCGACATCGGCACCTCGGGGATGCAGATCACGTGCGCGCCCGCGGCGATGCCGGCGTGCAGGGCGATCCAGCCGACGTGACGGCCCATGACCTCGGCCACCATGCAGCGCTGGTGCGAGTCACCGGTGGTGCGCAGGCGGTCCATGGCATCCGTCGCGATGTTCACGGCGGTGTCGAAACCGAACGAGTAGTCGGTCGCGCGGAGGTCGTTGTCGATCGTCTTGGGCACACCGAGGACGTTGATGCCGTCCTTCGACAGGCGGTCGGCCGCGGCCAGCGTGCCCTCGCCGCCGATGGCCAGGATGCCGTCGAGCCGGTGTCCGTACATCGTCTTGGAGATGTTTTCGGCGCCGCCGCGCGCCCCCTCGTAGGGGTTGGTGCGGCTCGTGCCGAGGATGGTGCCGCCGACCTTGGACAGGCCCTTCACCTCGTGACGCGTGAGCGGGAAGAAGTCGCCGTCGACGACGCCGCGCCACCCGTCGCGGATGCCGACGAATTCGATGTCGTAGTTGGTCGTGCCCTTGAGCACGACGCCACGGATGACCGCGTTCAGCCCGGGGCAGTCGCCGCCGCTGGTCAGGATGCCGATCTTCATGGGCAGAGTCCTCTGGTGCTGTGATTCGGGTGAAGGGGTCGGCGCCGTTGCCGTCTTCGACCTTATCGCCGCGGGCGGGACCGCTGCCACACGGTGACGGAGGGGCGCCGGATGCCGGGACCCCCGCGACCCCGCCGAGGGGCGAGCTCCTTCCCGGGAACGCAGGAACGCCCCGGCGCCGAAGCGACCGGGGCGTTCGTTCGGCGAGGATCAGGCCTTGCCGAGCGCCTGACGCAGCAGGTGCATGAGCGCCGACAGCTGCACCGAGTCGCTGGAGCCGGGCTCGATGGCCTGGCCGTCGAGGGCGCGAGCGGCGAGCCCTTCCTTCGAGTCGATGAGCTCCGCGATCTTCGTGTCGATCGTATGCGCGGCGATGATACGCCACGCGGTCACGGGTTCGCCCTGACCGATGCGGTGCACGCGGTCGATGGCCTGGGTCTGCTCCGCGGCGGTCCACGACAGCTCGGCGAGCACGACATTCGAGGCGGCCTGCATGTTGAGGCCGACGCCGGCGGCGGTGAGCGAACACACCGCGATTCCCACGTCGGGGTCGCTGTTGAACGCGTCGATCGCGGCCTGGCGCGCGGTGGAGGTCTGCTCACCGCGGACCGACACCGACTTGAGCCCGGATGCCTTGAAGTGGGCTTCCGCCGCATCCATGACGTCGATGTGCTTGGCGAAGAACACGACCTTGCCGACCGAGCGCTGCAGCTGCACGGCGTAGTCGGCGGCGAGGTGCGCCTTGGCCTGGCCGATGCGGCGGACCATCGTGAAGACGTTCTCGTTCCCCGAGCCCGCGGCCTTGGACTCCTCGAGCTCGCCGTGGGCGACGAGGCGAACGATGTCCTCGTCGATCTCTCCGGCGGCGAGACCGCGGTCCCCGCGCGCCTCGATGATCCGGTGGTATTTCGCCGCGAGGCGGGCGCCGAGCTCGCGTTCGGCCTGACGGATGGATCGCCCGAACTCGTCGTCCAATTCGACCGGGAGGTCGGCGACGAGCTTGTCGGGGAGGTCGGCGGCGACGTCCTTCTTCTTGCGTCGGACGATGCCCATCGAGATGACGGCCTCGCGCGCCTCGGGGTAGAACGCCTTGTCCGCGGGGGTCAGGCCGGTGGCATCCAGCTTCTCCATCAGCTCGGGACCGGGCTTCTCGCCGTTGGTCCAGCCGAGGAAGCGCCAGATCGCGTCGAAGTCCTCGACGTCGTTGATCAGCGGGGTGCCCGTGAGCGCCAGCATGAGCGGGTCGCGGGTCTGCTGACGGACGCGGGATGCCAGGGCCAGCACGTTCTGCGAGCGCTGCGACGTGAGGTTCTTGATGAAGTGCGCCTCGTCGACCACGACGCCCTTGAGGCCGATCGACGACAGCCATGACAGGTGCCGGTCGAGGATCTCGTAGTTGACGATGAAGACGTCGGCGAAGGCGTCGATGTCGGCGCCACCGCCCGAGATGACGGTCGCGCGGCGCTGCGGCGTCCACCGCTGCACCTCGCGGGCCCAGTTCATCTTGACGACGTTCGGCACGACGACCAGCAGCGGATACGCGTCGGCGACGGATGCCGCGAGCACCGACTCGGCGGTCTTGCCCAGGCCCGGCTCGTCGGCGAGGAGGAACGAGCGGTGACCGGTGCGCACGGCCTCGAGGAAGCGCGACTGGTGCGGCATGACCTCGAGCCCGCGCGGCGAGAGCCGGTCGAACTCGGGGACGGGCGGCAGCTCCATGCTGGCCGCCGATCCTCCGGCGCCGGTCTCGAACGCCTTGTACAGCGGGCCCATGAGTTCCCAGCCGTCGAGGCGGCGACGCGGGGCGTCTCCGCTCGCGCGCGGCGTGAGATCGGGGGCGAGGAAGGGGTTGGACATCTGGCGCGCCTCGATCGAGGCGGGGACGACCTGCTTCTCGGCCAGCGCCGCCGGCACCACGGGGGCGATCTTGGGCGTGTTGTCGGTGATGATGAGCTCGTCGGGCGGGAGCTCGGCCCCGGACTCCAGCAGCCAGTCGCGGCGCATGCGGCGGGCGACAGGAGATGTGGCCTGGTCGACCTCGAGCAGCTGGATGAGCGAGGTGTCGCGCGCGGCGGTCTTGGCGAGGATCGTGGCGACCCCGTCGAGGCGCTTGAGCAGCTCGGCGCGCGCGGCGTCGGTGATCTCGGTGTCGGCCTTGACCCGGGCGCGCTCCTCGCGCACGAGGAACGCGATCACCTGGAACTTGACGCGATTGGTGGGCCCGAGCTTTCCGCGCTGCGCCTTCGCCTCGATCTCGCGCACCTTGCGGGCGAGAATCGGGATGACGGGTGCTTCGTCGTCTCGTCGGGATGACGTGGTCTTCCTGCGTCGTTGGCTCGAGCCTCGGGACGCGGTTGCCGTAGTCGGCATGCTCCTCCTGAGCGTGTCGTCCGGATGACAATCCGGAGCGTCCGGCGAATGCCGGTGGATCAGTGACCCCGGGAGTTCGTCGCTCGAACCGCCGCCGAAGAAGCGGTGTCGGCGACCCGCAACGCGTCTACGCCGGAACGGCTCGCGATGACAGCGGAAGTCGGGATCGTCACCATTCTAGCGTCCGCGAGCCGCATTCCGCGTGAGGGGTCGGAATTTCTCGCCGCGCGGGCCGCGAAACGACGCTCCGCGGCCCTCCCGCGTGGGGGTCAGACCGCGCGTCGCAGGCGCAGGCTGTTGAGGACGACGAAGACGCTCGAGAACGCCATCGCGGCCCCCGCCAGCATCGGGTTCAGAAGTCCCAGCGCCGCCAGCGGCAGGGCGGCGACGTTGTACGCGAAGGCCCAGAACAGGTTGCCGCGGATGACGCGCATCGTGCGCCGGCTGAGCGCCAGGGCGGTGACGATGCCCCGCGGGTCGTCGCGCATGAGCGCCACGTCGCTCGCGTGCAGCGCGGCATCGGTCCCTCCGCCCATCGCGATGCCCAGATCAGCGGATGCCAGAGCGGCGGCGTCGTTGACCCCGTCGCCGACCATCGCGACGGTGCGCCCCTCGGCGCGGAGCGCCCGGATCGTCTCGACCTTGCCCTCGGGGAGGACGCCGGCTCGCACGCGGTCGATTCCGAGGTCGGCGGCGACCGCCCGAGCGACGTGCTCGTTGTCGCCGGTGAGCAGGATCGGCTCGAGACCCATCGCCTTCAGCTCGGCGACGGTCTCCGCGCTCTCGGCCCGGACGGTGTCGGCCACCTCGATCACGATCCGTGCACGCAGGGCGCCGTCGGTGTCGGCCCACCCGGCCACGACGACGGTGCCGCGCTGCTCCCCCGCCGCCACGGCGTCCGCCAGAGCGACCGGCAGTTCGGCGCCGAAATCGGCGGCCAGGGCCGGACGCCCCGCGAACACGCGAACGCCGTCGACGGTCCCCGTGAAGCCGCGGCCGGGCAGGGCCTCGAGGGCGGTGGCGACGGGCCCGTCCCCCGCGGCGGCGACGATGGCGTGGGCGACGGGGTGCTCGGAGCCGCGCTCGACGGCGGCGACGCGCTCGAGGGCGTCAGCGGCATCCTGGGCATCGACGGTCGTGACCTGCGTGACGCTCATCCGGCCCGAGGTGAGGGTCCCGGTCTTGTCGAGCACGATCGTGTCAATGCGCTCGGCCGACTCCAGGGCCGCGGGTCCCGTCACGAGGATCCCGAGCTGCGCTCCGCGGCCGGTGCCGACGAGGATCGCGATGGGGGTGGCGAGGCCGAGCGCGCAGGGGCACGCGATGATGAGCACCGCGACGGCCGCAGTGAAGCCGGCGGCCACGGGTTGCCCCGCCAGCAGCCAGGCGACGAGGGTCGCGACGGCCAGGACGATCACGACCGGGACGAAGACGCCCGAGATGCGATCGGCGAGACGCTGGACGCGGCTCTTGCCGAGCTGCGCGTCTTCGACCAGGCGCGCGATGCGGGCCAGGCGGGTCTGCTCGCCCACGCCGGTCGCGCGCACCAGCAGGCGCCCACCCGTGGCGATCGTGCCGCCGGTGAGGATCGATCCGGGACCGACGTCGACCGGAACCGCCTCGCCGGTGAGCATGCTCTCATCCACCGAGGCTGTGCCCTCGAGGACCTCGCCGTCGGTGGCGACGGTCGCTCCCGGCCGGACGACGAACACGTCGCCCACGGCGAGGCGATCGACGTCGATGCGGCTCCCGTCCGCGAGCTCGGCCTCGCGGGCGCCGAGGTCGAGCAGGGAACGCAGGGCTGCTCCCGCGCGGCGAGTGGAACGCTGCTCGATCACGCGGCCGAGCAGCAGGAACACCGTCACCGCCGCCGCGACCTCGAAGTAGACGACGGAGCTCGCGTCGTGCACGGGGCCGAACAGGGCGACCTCGTGCCGGATGCCGATCCGCCCGGCCGTCCCGAACACGAGGGCCCACACGCTCCACAGATAGGCGGCGAAGGTGCCCAGGGTGATCAGGGTGTCCATGGTCGCCGCGCCGTGGCGGGCATTGCGCAGCGTCGCGCGGTGGAACGGCCATCCGCCCCAGAGCACGATCGGCGTCGCGAGCACGAGCGAGACCCACTGCCAGCCGGGGAACTGCCACGCCGGGATCATGCCGAGGGCCACGACGGGGGCGGCCAACGCGAGCGACACCCACAGCCGCACGCGCAGCGGGGTGGAGCCCGGGGCGTCGGCGGTGTCGTGGACGTGGCCCCCGTGGTCGGAGACCTCGTGGTCGGAGGCCCCGTCGAGGGCGTGGCCGGTGGTGGCGTCGATGGCGCCGCCGGGAGCGGGAACCGCGACGGGATGCGGCGCGGGGGTGCCGGCATCCGGTCGCTCCTCCGTCGGAAGCGAAAGCAGGAGGGATGCCGCGGCCCCTGCGGTCGTGTCGCGAGACGAGGAGCGCGGACGCACGGTGGCGTCGTAGCCGGCGGAGCGCACGGCGGCGACGAGAGTCGCGGGGTCGAGGTCGGCCGGGTACCGGACCCGCGCGGTCTCGGTCGCGAGGTTGACCGCGGCCTCGACCCCGTCGACGCGGCCGAGCCGCTTCTCGACCCGGGCGACGCAGCTGGCGCAGGTCATGCCCTCGATGTCGAGCACGGCTTCGGCGGTCGACGTCGGGGAATCGGTGTTGTCGCGCATGGCTTCTCCTCCGGTCACTCCTTCCAGAACACGATACCCCCTGGGGGTATTCCGCGGGCGTGTCCCCCGACACCGGCGGAGATGCTGTCCACCCCGCGCGCGTGATCAGCGGGAACCGTACGCTGGGGCCATGGCCGAGACGATGACACGCGAGCAGCGGGTCGTCCTGTCGATCGCCGTCCTGGCCTCGTTCGTGTCGTTCCTCGACGGGACGGTGGTCAACGTCGCCCTCCCCGCGATCGCGGGCGAACTCGGTGGCGGACTGTCGACGCAGCAATGGGTCGTCGACGCCTACCTGGTGACCCTCGGCGCCTTCATCCTGGTCGCGGGATCACTGAGCGACGTCCTCGGACGCATCGTGGTGCTGCGGATCGGCCTGATCGGTTTCGGGCTCACGTCGGTGGCGATCGCCGCCGCCCCCACCGCCGAGTTCCTCATCGTCGCCCGCGCGTTGCAGGGCATCGCCGGCGCCCTCCTCGTCCCGAGCTCGCTGGCCCTGATCACCTCGACGTTCCGCGGGCCCGCGCAGGCCCGCGCGATCGGCATCTGGACCGGAGCGACGACCGTCGCCATGATCGCCGGGCCCCTCATCGGCGGCATCTTCGTCGACACGCTGTCGTGGCGCCTGGTGTTCCTGGTGAACGTGCTGCCCATCGCGGTGACCATGTGGTTGCTCGCCCGTCTCGGTCACCGCGATCATCGTCGGCCCGGGGCCCGCGTCGACGTCCTCGGCGCGGTCCTGTGCGCTCTCGGCCTCGGCGGCATCGTCTTCGCCCTCATCGAGCAGCCGAACCTCGGCTGGACGTCCCCCGTCATCTGGCTCCCCGGGGTCGTCGGCATCCTGTCGTTCGCGGGGTTCCTCCTGCGTCAGCGCACGGGGCGCGACCCGCTGATGCCGCTCGATCTCTTCCGCTCGCGCAACTTCTGGGCGGGCAATCTCGCGACCGTCTTCGTCTACGCCGCGCTGTCGCTCAACGGCTTCGTGGTGAGCGTGTACCTGCAGCAGGGCGCGGGGCTGCCCGCCACCCTCGCCGGGCTTGCGTCGCTGCCGAGCACGGTGCTGATGATCCTGCTGAGCTCGCGGATGGGCGCCCTCGCGGGGCGCTTCGGCCCGCGCCTGTTCATGACGCTCGGGCCGATCGTGATGGCGGCCGGGGCGCTGCTGCTGTTGAACGTCAGCGGAGACTTCGACTACTGGACGCAGATCCTGCCCGGCGTCGTCGTGTGGGGCCTGGGGCTCACCGCCACCGTCTCACCGCTCACCGCGGCCGTGCTCGGCGCCATCGACACCGAGCGCTCCGGCATCGCCTCGGCCGTCAACAACGCCGTCTCTCGCGTCGCGGGGCTCCTGGCGATCGCGGCCGTCTCAGCGGTCGTGGGCGGCTCGCTCGACCTCGGCGGCTTCCACCGCGCGGCCGTCTTCACCGCCGCGCTGATGCTGCTCGGGGCCGCGGCGTCGTTCCTCGGCATCCGGAATCACCTGTCGCGGCCGGACTGACGCGGGCGCGGCGGGGTGTTCCGGGGCCGCTCGGGCGCGGTGCGGAAACACCCCGCAACCGTCGTTCGCAGGTGGCCCCGGGGTCACGTCCACCGCCCCGCGGCCACGTCCACCGCCCCGGAGCCGCACAACGCGCCCCGAATCCACCCAGCCCGGCCCCGGCCCGCACCTCACCGCAGGATCGCCCGCGCCCGCTCCACGTCGTCCGCCATCTGCACGAGCAACGCGTCGATGCCGTCGAACGCCGTCATCTCGCGCACCCGCTCCACGAAACGAACCTCGACGTGGTGGCCGTACAGGTCCAGCCCGGTCTCGTCGATCACGTACGCCTCGACCTGCCGCGCGTGCACGTCGTCGAACGTGGGATTGGTGCCGACGCTGATCGCGGCCGGGTAGCTGATGCGCCGAGCCCCGTCGACGTCGACGAGCCAGCCCGCGTACACGCCGTCGGCGGGGACGAAGCCCTCGAGGTCGGGCGAGAGGTTCGCGGTCGGGTAGCCGAGCTCGCGCCCCCGCTTGAGCCCGTGCACGACCTCGCCCCACACCGAGGGAGCGCGGCCCAGAAGGCGCGTGGCCGTCGCGACATCGCCCACCGAGAGGGCCTCGCGGATCCACGTGGATGACACGCGCCGGTCGGCGTGGACGGCCCGCACGTCGTCGACCACATCGACGCGGAACCCGTGCTCGGCTCCCATGCGGACCAAGAGGTCGGGTCCGCCCGCTCCCCCGGCGCCGAAGCGGAAGTCACGGCCCACGAGCACCGTGCGCGCCTGCAGCGCCTCCACGAGCACGGCGAGCACGAACTCGTCGGCCGGGATCGCCGCGAGCTCCTCGTCGAAGGTCAGCAGCAGCGTCGCGTCGACGCCGGCGCGCTCGAGCAACTCGAGCTTCTGGTGCGGCCCGATCACGTCGGGGGGGCACTTCTCGGGGCGGAGGATGCTGAGCGGGTTGCGGTCGAACGTCACCGCGACGACGCGTGCGCCGTCGGACGCGTCGATGCGTGCACGATCGATCACGGCGCGGTGGCCGGCGTGCACGCCGTCGAACTTTCCGATCGCCACCACCGAGGGCCCGAAGTCCGCCGGGACCTCGGAGGGATCGCGGAAGACGATCATCGCGTCGCCCGGCGATGGCGCGTGAGCCACCAGAGCCCGAGGAAGGGCAGCACCAGCGGGATGAACAGGTACCCGTAGCCGTAGACCGACCACACGGTGGGGTGCTGGAACAGCGCGGGAAGAACGAGGCTCAGGGTGCCCACGACGAGCACGCCCACCAGCTCGAAGCCGATCGCGATCCAGGCGACGCGGTACCACGCGGGCCGTGCCGAGAAGACGAGCGCGAGGGTCGCGAGGATGTACACGACGGCGGCGAGAGCCGACAGCGCGTACGCGAGAGGGGCGTCGTCGAACTCGCGCACGATCTGCACGAACGAGCGGCCCGTGGCGGCGAGCGCCATGATGCCGTAGACGACGACGAGGACACGGCCGATGCCGGTCATCCCCCGGGAGCGGGTGGGAGTGGTGGATGCCATGACCTGTCGATTCTAGTTCGCCCGCGCCGTGGCCGAGCGGCGGTGCGCCCTCACGCCAGCTGCACGGTCCAGATGATGTGCATGCGCCACACCATGACCGCGACGGCGAGGGCCGCGACGCCCATGATGACGGTGCTCCAGCGGCTGCGTTCGATCAGCGCCCACGCGGCTCCGGCGACCGGGACCAGGGCGGCCGACACGAGGTAGGTCCAGAACTCGAGCAGGCTGCCCGAGGGTGGGTTACCCGCGAACGGCGAGATGATCGCGACGACGATCTGCACGATCAGCAGCAGCTCGATGAGGGCGAGCGAGCCGACCGTCACGTCTCCCGGCCGGCGTCCGATGAGCCCCGCGGTGATGGCGACGAGACCCGCGAGCACGGCGATGCCCACCTGGGCGAGCGTCAACCACAGGATCATCGGGCGGCCTCCTCGGGCATGTTCATGACGCTCTTCACCTGCGTGCCGCGTTTCTCGACGACGCCGATCAGACGCCCCTCGGGGTCGATCGCGGCCGCGACCGCGCCGGTCAGGCGGCCTCCCCCGTCGATGCGCTTGCCGTGCCGCAGATCTCGTGCCTCGTCGTCGCCCACGGCGAGGACGCCCATCACGACGGCGGCCGCGGTCGCGGGCGCGACGAGGGCGTCTTCGGCGATGTCGTCGACGGATGCGGCGGCGACGACGTCGAACGCCCCGATGCGCGTGCGACGGAGAGCCGTGAGGTGCCCTCCGACGCCGACCGCGCGCCCGAGGTCGCGAGCGAGAGCGCGGATGTACGTGCCGCTCGTGCAGTCCACGACCACATCGAGCTCGATCGTGCCCTCGCCGCGGCGCGTCTCGCGCACCTCGAACCGCGAGACCGTGACGCTCCGCGCCTTCAGCTCGACCTCTTCGCCGGCGCGCGCGAGGTCGTAGGCGCGACGGCCCGCGACCTTGATGGCCGAGACGGTGCTGGGCACCTGCTGGATGTCGCCGGTGAGGTCGGCGATCCCCGCCGCGATGGCCTCATCGGTCACGGCGGCGACGGCAGCGGCATCCGCCCTGGCCGTTTCGACACCGTCGGCGTCGTCGCTGTCGGTGGCGACTCCGAGCAGGACGGTGGCCTCGTAGGTCTTGTCAGCGCCGACGATGTAGGTCAGCAGGCGGGTCGCGCCCTCGACGCCGAGCACAAGCAGGCCCGTGGCCATCGGGTCGAGCGTGCCGGCGTGCCCGATCTTGCGGGTGCCGAGCGCGCGCCGCGCCCGCGACACGACGTCATGGCTGGTGATGCCTCCGGGCTTGTCGACCAGGAGGATTCCGGGACGCACCATCAGCAGAAATCTCCGAACACCTGCACCGGGTGCGAGGGGTCGGAGTTCTCGACGATGACGGATGCCGCCACGCGGGGCCGCGACTCGCTGAGGTAGTGCTTCTCGGCCTCCGGAAGCTCCGGGCGCGTAGCGCCGATGGGCGGGTTGCTCTCGAGCCAGACGGAGAAGTTGTAGAGCGTGCGCAGCTCGGCGGCGTGCAGGAAGCGGCCCGATACGACGAGCACCGCATCGGCCGGCGCGGCCGGCGAGTCACCGAAGGGCTCACCCGAACGGAACGGCGCGACGAGGCGCTCGCGCACGTCGTCGGCGTGGTCGGCGAGGTTCTCGCGGAACACCGCGGTTCCCTCGGCCTCGATCGCCGCGGCGAACGCGTCGGCGAAGGTCGAGGCGGCCTCGGCGTCGAGCGCATCGATCGCGACCACCACGCGCCCCGCGCGGGCGTTCTGCCGCATCAGGTCGCGCAGGCTCCGCTGCAGGGTCTCGACGGGGTTCTCACTCGACATGCCTCCAGCCTACTTTCGACCGCCGACACCGGACCGCTCCCGCCACCCCGCGAGGGCCCCGCCGCAGCGCCCCGCGGCATGCGCGAACGCGATGGCGCGCAGAAACGCGAGCAGCCCGCGTTCACGCGCGCGAACAGCGTTCACGCGTGAAGTTCGGCCCCGCTGACGACCGTAGGCTGGACGGATGCCAGGACTCGCCGCCCCGCTCATCGCGTGGTACCGCGACGCGGCCCGCGACCTCCCCTGGCGCCGCGAGGGGTTCGGGGCGTGGGGCACGCTCGTCAGCGAGTTCATGCTGCAGCAGACGCCGGTGAACCGCGTCGTCCCGCACCTCGAGGCGTGGCTGACGCGCTGGCCGACGCCCGCCGACCTCGCCGCCTCTCCCCCGGGCGACGCCGTCACGCAGTGGGCGAACCTCGGCTATCCGCGCCGCGCGCTGTGGTTGCACCGCGCCGCCGTCGAGATCCGCGATCGTCACGACGGGGTCGTTCCCCGCGACGTGGAGGCGTTGCTGGCCCTCACCGGGATCGGCGACTACACCGCGCGGGCTGTCGCGGTCTTCGCGTACGGCGATCGGCATCCGGTCGTCGACACGAACACCCGACGCGTGCTCGCCCGCGCCATCGAGGGTCGCGCGCAGCCGGGTCCGCCGCACAGCCGCGACCTCGAGGCGATGGAGGCCGAGCTCCCCGCCGACGTCGCCGAGTCCGCGATCGTCAACGCCGCCGCGATGGAACTCGGCGCGATCGTCTGCACCGCCCGCGCGCCGAGGTGCGAGGCGTGCCCCCTCGCGACGCAGTGCGCGTGGCGGGCGGCCGGGTACCCGGCATCCGAAGACCGCCGACGAAAACAGGCCACGTACGAGGGCAGCGATCGCCAGACCCGCGGGGCGGTGCTGAAGACCCTGCGCGAGGCTGCGCCCGCGGCCGTACCGGCGTTCGCCGTGATCCCCCAATGGCCGGATGCCGCGCAGCGCGACCGCGCCATCGACTCCCTCATCGCCGACGGCCTCGTGGAAGCGGCCGATGAGCATCTGCGCCTGCCGGGCCACCCGGCATCCTGAAACCGAGTCCGGTCCGACGCCCGCCGCCCTGATCCCGCCCTCGAACCGGCACGTCGCTCTTCTCGTCCCGAGGATCGCGGTCCGGATGCCATGGCAAGACGAACGGCCGGACTCCGCCGATGTGGCGGGGTCCGGCCGTGTCGTGTCGAGGGTCAGGCGCGCGGGGCGTCTTCCTCGTCGAGGTCGTCGTCATCCTCATCGTCGTCGACGTCGTCCTCATCGTCTTCGTCGCGCGGCTTGACGTACGGGTCGGCGTCGCCGGCGTACGCGGCCGAGGCGGCGAGACCGGCGACGGACTCGTCGCGCTCGCGCGCTTCGCGCAGGAGGGCTGAGATGTGGTCGGCGTTCTCGGGGATTCCGTCGAGGATGAACTCGAGCGACGGCGTCAGGCGCGTGTTGAGGTTCTTGCCGACCTCGCTGCGCAGCATGCCGGTCGCCGACTTCAGCGCGGCGGCGGTGTCGGCGCGGTGCGCCTCGTCGCCCATGACGGTGTAGAACACCGACGCGTGCTGGAGGTCACCCGTGACCCGCACGTCGGTGATGGTGACGAATCCGAGCCGCGGGTCGCGCAGCCCCTTCTCGAGACGCTCGGCGAGCACCACGCGAATCCGGTCCGCCACTCGGGCCTGTCGTTCCCCTGCCACTACCTTCTCCTTCTCGTTCTTTCATACCGCCGCGAGTCGAGTTCCCCCGTGGCTCATTGCCGAGTGGCGGTCCTGACGAAGGAGCGTACCCAGCGGAGGCCGGAGGGGTGTGTGTCTTCCCGAGCATCGGGGTAGGGGCCCCGCTCTGCTCGGGAAGGCACACACCCCGCAGGCCGCAGCGGGGGCCGCACCCGAAGGCGCGACCCCCGCACGACGATCAGCCTCGCGGCTTCTCGACGAGTTCCGTCGTTTCGATCTCGTCGCCGACCTGGATGTCGTTGAACTTGCCGAGACCGATACCGGCCTCGAAGTCCGTCCGAACCTCGGTGACGTCGTCCTTGAAGCGACGCAGCGACTCGATGGCCAGGCCGTCGGCCAGCACGACACCGTCGCGGATGACGCGAGCCTTGGCGTTTCGCGTGATCGTTCCCGATCGCACGATGACACCGGCGATGTTGCCGAACTTCGAGGAGCGGAACACCTCGCGGATCTCGGCGACACCCGACTGCACCTCTTCGAACTCCGGCTTGAGCAGGCCCTTGAGCGACTGCTCGACGTCGTCGATCGCGTTGTAGATGACCGAGTAGAACCGCACGTCGACACCCTCGCGAGCGGCGCGCTCACGGGCCTTCGTGTCGGGACGGACGTTGAAGCCGATCACGATCGCGTTGTCGATCGTGGCCAGGTTGATGTCCGACTCGGTGATCGCACCCACACCGCGGTGGATGATGCGCAGCTGGACGCTGTCGTCGACCTCGATCTTGAGCAGCGACTCCTCGAGTGCCTCGACGGCACCCGACACGTCACCCTTGATGATGAGGTTGAGCGACTCGACCTTGCCCTCTTCGAGAGCGCGGGTGAAGTCCTCGAGCGAGATGCGCTTGCGGGCCTTGGCCAGCTGGGCGTTGCGCTCGGCCGCTTCACGCTTCTCGGCGATCTGACGGGCGGTGCGGTCCTCTTCGGTGACGATGAAGACGTCGCCGGCGCGGGGCACGGAGTTGAGGCCCTGAACCGAGACGGGACGCGACGGGTAGGCCTCTTCGACCGCTTCGCCGTTCTCGTCCATCATCGCGCGGACGCGGCCGTAGGCCGTTCCGGCGACGATCGCGTCACCGACGCGAAGGGTTCCGGACTGGATGAGCACCGTGGCGACCGAACCGCGACCCTTGTCGAGCTTTGCTTCGATCGCGACACCGCGGGCCGCCTTGTTCGGGTTGGCCGTGAGGTCGAGGCCGGCGTCGGCGGTGAGCAGGACCGCATCCAGGAGGGCCTGGATGTTGAGGTTCTGTCGAGCCGAGACGTCGACGAACATGACGTCTCCGCCGTACTCCTCGGCGACCAGACCGTACTCGGTGAGCTGCTGGCGCACCTTGGCCGGGTTGGCGTCGGGCTTGTCGACCTTGTTGACCGCGACCACGATCGGCACGTTCGCCGCCTGGGCGTGGTTCAGCGCCTCGACCGTCTGGGGCATGATGCCGTCGTCGGCCGCGACCACGAGGATCGCGATGTCGGTCACCTGCGCACCACGGGCACGCATGGCGGTGAACGCCTCGTGACCCGGGGTGTCGATGAAGGTGATCGCGCGCTCGATGCCCTCGTGCTCGGTCCAGATCTGGTACGCACCGATGTGCTGCGTGATGCCGCCGGCCTCGCCCGCGACCACGTTGGTCTGGCGGATGGCGTCGAGCAGTCGCGTCTTACCGTGGTCGACGTGGCCCATGACGGTGACCACGGGAGGACGGATCTCGAGATCGTCCTCGCTCTCGGCCTCGAGCTCGGCGTCGAGGTCGAGACCGAAGCCCTCGAGGAGCTCCTTGTCTTCGTCCTCGGGCGAGACCATCTGGATCTTGTAGCCGAGCTCGGCTCCGAGCACCTCGAAGGTGGCCTCGTCGAGCGACTCGGTCGCGGTGGCCATCTCGCCCAGGTTGAACAGGATGGTCACGAGCGTGCCGGGCTGCACGGTGTAGCCGCGCAAGGCTTCGAGCTTGTCCGCGAAGTCGGCGATGGAGGCACCGCGACGCAGGCGGATGATCTCGCCGTTGCCCTTCGAGACGTTGACGCCGCCGACGACCGGCGCCGACCGCATCTCGAATTCCTGCCGCTTCGCCCGACGCGACTTACGCTGCTTGGACTTGCCGCCACCCTTACCGAAGGCACCCGCGGTACCACCGCCGGGACCACGGCCACGGCCACCGCCGCCACCGGGACGACCGGCGAAACCACCGGCCGGAGCGCCGCCACCGGGGCGCTGGAAGCCGCCACCGGCGCCGCCGGGACGACCGGGACCGCCGGGACGCTGCTGGAACGGAGCGCCGGGACGACCGCCGCCACCGGGACGACCGGCACCACCGGGGCGCGGGGCACCGGGACGCGGGGCACCGGGGCGCGGAGCCTGCGGACGCGGGATGTTGCCGGGGGTCGGGCGCTGGCCCATGCCCTGCGCCGAAGCGAAGGGGTTGTTGCCCGGACGGGGACCGGCGGGACGCTGGCCCATGCCCTGCGAGGACGCGAAGGGGTTGTTGCCCGGACGGGCTCCACCCGGACGCGGGGGCGCGCTCGGGCCGGGCTTGGGGGCACCGGCACCGGGTGCAGCGGCACCGGGGGTCGGAGGGGTCGAGCCGGGGCTCGGCGGAGACGACGGAGTCGAAGGCTTCGCCGCCGACGCGGCCGCGGGGGCCTCGGAAGCCGGGACGGATGCCGCGGGTGCAGCCTCGGCCGGAGCCGCTACGGGAGCGGCGGAGGCCGCGGGCTTCGCGGGTCCGGGCGTGGGACCCGACGGACGGTTGCCGGGGGTCGCGGCCGGACGAGCCGGACCAGGACGGGCGCCGGGGCGCGCCGCGGAAGCGGCGGGCTTGGCATCCGAAGAGGAAGACGAGCCTTCGGAGGCCAGCGCAGCGCGGAGCTTACGGGCCACCGGGGGTTCGATGGTGGATGAGGGGCTCTTGACGAATTCGCCGAGCTCCTTCAGCTTCGCGAGCGCGACCTTGCTGTCGACGCCGAGCTCGGAAGCGATCTCGTGCACGCGTGGTTTTGCCACAATTCTCCTGTCTGAGGGCCTACCCCGGACAGGGCAGACCGTTAGTTGCGGACGGGTCTCATTTCGAGCCGTTCACTTCGTGTCCATAGCCGTTCAGCCTTTTCGCTGGTGGTGTGATTCGAAGGTCTGCGTGTCAAGCGGGCCTGACACACGCAATGCTCGTACGAAGGCGCGACGTGCGAGCGCTTTGCTCACACACGCGTCCGTCTCGTGCACCCACGCGCCCCGACCGGGAAGAACCGCTCGCTCGTCAGCGACGAGGACGGATCCGTCCGCGACCACACGCAGAAGCGAGGATCGGGGGGCACGTGCGCGGCATCCGACGCACGTTCGTACGGGTTCCATCCTACACCTCGCGATCGTGGGGACGATCGGACGCTCAGTTGTCTTCGAGGATGCTGTCGGGCTGGATGTCGATCTTCGCACCGGTCAGCTTGGCGGCCAGACGGGCGTTCTGCCCCTCTTTGCCGATCGCGAGCGACAGCTGGTAGTCGGGCACGAGGGCGCGGACGGCCTTGGTCGTGGCATCCAGGACGAACGACGAGGTGACCTTCGCCGGCGACAGGGCGTTCGCGACGAAGCGCGGCAACTCGGCGTCGTAGTCGATGATGTCGATCTTTTCGCCGGCGAGCTCTTCGGTGACGGCGCGCACGCGGCGGCCGAGCTCTCCGATGCAGGCGCCCTTGGCGTTCACGGTCGGGTCGTTGGCCTTGACCGCGATCTTCGAACGGTGGCCGGCCTCGCGGGCGAGCGAGACGATCTCGACGAGCCCCGCGGCGATCTCGGGCACCTCGAGGGCGAAGAGCTTGCGGACCAGGCCCGGGTGGGTGCGCGACACGGTGATCTGCGGGCCCTTGTTGCCCTTCGAGACGCTCGTGACGTACACCCGCAGTCGCGAGCCGTGGGCGTAGGTCTCGCCGGGCACCTGCTCTTCGGGCGGGAGGATCGCCTCGACCGTGCCGAGATCGACGTGGACCATGCGCGGGTTGGGGCCCTGCTGCACGACGCCGGCGACGATGTCGCCCTCTTTGCCGCGGAACTCGCCCAGCACGGCATCGTCGGCGATGTCGCGCAGACGCTGGCTGATGACCTGCTTGGCGGCGAAGGCGGCGATGCGACCGAAGTCGTCGGGGGCCTGCTCTTCTTCGCCGATGATCGCGCCCTCGTCGTCGGTCACGGGCGTGAAGATGCCCACGTGACCGGTCTTGCGGTCGAGGGTGGCTCGTGCACCAGTGGGGATTTCACCGGTCGGCGAGATGTGCTTAGCGTAGGCGGTCAGGATCGCCTGCTCGATGATGCGCGCGAGTTCATCGAAGGGGATCTCCTTCTCGCGTTCGATCGTCTTCAGTAGTGCGAGATCGATGTCCACAAGGCCCTCCGTTGTTCAGCTTTCGTCGGCACGACCGGCGCCGACAACCCTCCTACGATACCCGGGATGTCACGCCCCGCGCATCTCGTCGGACGATTCCGGATGCCGCAGCTGCGGCCGTCCTCGTTGACGGGCGACGCGCTGAGGCGACCGGTCCGCGGATGGGACGACGCTGGTATCGTATTCCCATGGAGCTCACCATCGACAGCGGGGGGCGCATCGTCCTCCCGAAGGCCCTTCGCGACGTGTTCGGTCTCCTCCCCGGCACGGTCGTCGACGTCTCGGCCTACGGGAGCGGAGTGCAGATCACCCCGGGTGGCCGTACCGCACGTCTCGAACGCGACGACGACGGCCGATTGATCTCCCGCGGATCGACGCCCGTCACCGACGAGGTGATCTCGACCCTGATCGACAGCGGGCGTCGGTGACGGTCGATCGCACGCCGATCGCGGTCGACACGAGCGTTGCGGTCCCGCTGCTCGTCGGCTCCCACGAGCATCACGATCGAGTGAGCGCTTGGGCGCGCGGGCGCGAGCTCCGCCTCAGCGGTCACGCGGCGATCGAGACGTATTCCGTCTTGACGCGACTCCCGGGCGACGCACGACTCGAAGCGGCCGACGCGATCTCCGTCATGGATGCCAACTTCGGCGATCCCCTCTCACTCCCGGCCGACGCGTCGGCGGGCGCGCACCGCGCCCTGGCCGATCGCGGGATCAGCGGCGGGGCGACCTACGACGGACTCGTCGCTCTCGCCGCTCTCACCCATGCGCTCTCGCTCGCCACACGAGACGCCCGAGCACGAGGAACGTACGAAGCGGCGGGCGTCCGCGTCGAACTCGTCGTCTGACTCCCCGCCTCATCCGGCCGGTCACAACCGTTCGAGCGGGTTCGCCGCGAGCTTGGCCACCACTCCCCCGTCCACCAGGCGCCGGGCGGCGGTGTCGGGCTTGCGCGCCGCCTGGTCGAGCACGCACGCGCCGAACTCGGCGGCCAGGGCGCCGCGTGGGTGAGCGGCGAGCACCTCGCGGCGGAAATCCTCGGGCAGCGCGTCGGGGCGGGCGCCCGAGATGTCGAGGCCCGTCGCGATCTCGAGCAGATGCCCCTCGGCATCCATCGACGGATCCACGCGCGGCCAGTTGTGCCGCACGATCACCTCGAGCACGCGCTCGCGTCGGGGCTGCTCCCACCCCGCGCCGGCGGTGAGCGCGACGCCGACGTACCCGCCCGCGTGCTCGTACGACAGCGCGTGGTTGTCGAACTCCCCCACCGTGCCGATGTCGTGCAGCACTGCGGCGACGTAGAGCAGCTCATGGTCGATGTTCCCGATGCCGTCGACCACTGCGAACGCCTCGGCCCACAGCCACGACCGCAACGCGTGCGCGGTGATCGCGGGCGACTGGTACTGCCGGGCGAGGGCAAGGGCCCCACGGGCGGCGAGGGTGTCGGGAACGGGGAAGTCGCTGATGCGCACGGGGCCTCCGGGGTCGAGAGGCTTCAACTCTCGCGCACGTCGCCGCCTCGACGCCGTCGCCGGTCGGCCAGCCTTCGCAGCCTTTCCGCCAGCGCGCGTGCACAACGCAGGAAGCAACGGCGCCGCGCGCCGCGGCGCCCGCGCGGTTCCGGGGTGCACCGGCCGCGCGGCATCCGAGACTCCGGAGTTGTGCACGCACCAGCCCGCATTCCGGCGCCGGAAACGACGGATGCCGCAACCTCGGGCGAGCGCCCAGGTCGCGGCATCCGGAAACCGCGTCAGCTCACCGGGGTGGCGTGCCAGATGCGGTCGAGGTAGTCGCGCATGGCGCGATCGGACGAGAAGTAGCCGCTGCGCGCGACGTTGAGGATCGCGGAGCGCACCCAGCCGTCCTGGTCGGCGTACGCCGCGTCGACGCGCTCCTGGGCGTCGAGGTAGGTCGAGAAGTCGGCGAGCGCCATGAAACGGTCTTCGTACAGCAGATTCGACACGAGCGGCTCGAACACGGTGCGGTCGCCGCCCGAGAAGGCGCCCGAGGCGATGAGGTCGATCGCGCTGCGCAGCCGCTCGTCCTTCTGATAGAAGTCGGCGGGGCGGTAGCCCTCGGCCCACAGCGCCTCGACCTCGGGCTCGCTCATGCCGAAGAGGAAGAAGTTGTCGTCGCCGACGAGCTTGCGGATCTCGACGTTCGCGCCGTCGTCGGTGCCGATGGTGAGGGCGCCGTTCAGGGCGAGCTTCATGTTGCCCGTGCCCGAGGCCTCTTTGCCGGCGAGCGAGATCTGCTCCGACAGGTCGGCGGCGGGGATGATGCGCTCGGCCAGGGTGACGTTGTAGTTCGCCGGGTAGACGACCTTGAGCTTGCCCTTGACCCGCTCGTCGGCGCTGACCACCTCGCCGACGGCGTTGATGAGGTGGATGATGCGCTTGGCCATGCCGTAACCGGGCGCGGCCTTCGCTCCGAAGAGGAACGTGCGCGCCTGCACCTCGTCGACGTCGAGGCGACCCGAGACGATGCCCTCGTAGGTGCTGACGATGTGCAGCACCTTCAGGGTCTGCCGCTTGTACTCGTGCAGGCGCTTGATCATGACGTCGAGCATGTGCCCCTCGTCGAGCGGCGCCTCACCCCGGGCCTCGAGCACGCTGCTGAGGCGGCGCTTGTTCGAGGCCTTCACCGCGGCGAACCGCTCGCGGAAGTCGGCGTCGTCGGCGAGGGCTTCCAGGCCGCGCAGGCGTTCGAGGTCGACCGTCCAGCCCGCGCCGAGGGCCTCGGTGATGAGGGCCGACAGGTCGGGGTTGGCCAGGCGCAGGAAGCGACGCGGGGTGACGCCGTTGGTGACGTTGGTGAACTTGTCGGGCCACATGGTGGCGAAGTCCTTCAGCACGTTGTCGCGCAGCAGCTGCGAGTGCAGCTCGGCGACGCCGTTGACCTTCGAGCCCGCGACCGTGGCGAGGTAGGCCATCCGCACCGAGCGCGAGGGGTGCTCGCCGATGATCGACATGTTGCGGATGAGCATCTCGTCGTCGCCGAAGCGCTCGCGCACCTCGAGCAGGAACTCGTCGTTGATGCGGTAGATGATCTCGAGGTGGCGCGGCAGCAGGCGGCCGAGCAGGTCGACCGACCAGACCTCGAGCGCCTCGGGCAGCAGCGTGTGGCAGGTGTACGCGAAGCACTTCTGGGTGATCGCCCACGCGGCATCCCACTCGAGCTTCTTCTCGTCGACGAGCACGCGCATCAGCTCGGGCACCCCGATCACCGGGTGGGTGTCGTTGAGCTGGAAGATCACGCGCTCGGGAAGCTTCTCGAGGTCGAAGTCGTCGGGCAGCACGTTCTCGATGAAGTCGGCGATGGATGCCGCGACGAAGAAGTACTGCTGCTGCAGGCGCAGCTCCTTGCCCTGGGGCGTGGAGTCCTCGGGGTAGAGCACCTTCGAGATGTTCTCGGCGAAGGTCTGCGCGCGCACCGACTCGACGTAGTCGCCGGAGTTGAAGGTGTGCAGGTCGAAGGCGTTGGTGGCCACCGCGCGCCACAGGCGCAGCGTGTTCACGCGACCGTTGTGGTAGCCCGGGACCATCATGTTGTAGGGCACCGCGAGCACGTTCCACTCGGGGATCCAGCGCGTGCGCTCGACGCCCTCGTCGTCGTAGGTCTCGGTGCGGCCGGCGAACGAGATCGTCTGCGCCGCCTCGGGGTGGGCGAAGTCCCAGGGGGATCCCATGCGCAGCCACGCGTCGGGCTGCTCGACCTGCTGCCCCTCGGCGAAGGCCTGGCGGAAGATGCCGTACTCGTAGCGGATGCCGTAGCCGATGGTGGGGATGCTCATCGTCGCGAGCGAGTCGATGAAGCAGGCCGCGAGGCGGCCCAGACCGCCGTTGCCGAGCCCCGGCTCGATCTCGACCTGGCGCAGGTCGTCGATGTCGATGCCGCACTGCGCCAGAGCCTCGGTGGCGATGTCGGTCAGACGCGCCGCGAGGAGGTTGTTGTCGAGCTGGCGCCCCAGCAGGTACTCGGCCGAGAGGTAGCAGACGGTCTTGTTCTGCTGGGCCTTCTGCTGCGCGCGATCGTCGAACCAGCGCGCCATGAGGTAGTCACGCACGGTGTAGGCCAGGGCGAGGTACTGGTCGTTGACATCGGAGGTCGACAGCGTGACGCCCTGGTCGAAATTGAGGTTCTGCAGGAACTGCTTCGCGAAGCCGTCGACGGATGCCGCGGGGGCGACGACCGGCGCGATCGCGAGCGGGTGAGTGGGGCGCAGCTCAGCGGTGTTCTCGGGCATGATCCGACCGTAATCAGTGCGGCCCGCTCACGCCAACGCGGAACGGGAACGACACACGATCTTCACCCCGGCGCCGCATGACGCCTCCCCCCGACCCCCTCGCCGCGCTCGTCGCGGAAGGCGCGGACGCACAACCGGATTGTCGCCCGGCGGCCAACCCGCGTACGGTTCCCGAGTGTCCACCTCCGCTCGCGAAGCCGCCCGGGACGCGGAGGCCAACCCCGCGTTCCGCATCGCCGCGCGCGCGGGGTACGCGGCCAACGGCATCCTGCACCTTCTCATCGGCACTCTGGTGATCGCCGTCGGCTTCGGCGCGACCGAGGACAGCGACCAGACAGGGGCGTTCCGCGCGGTCGCCGCGGTGCCCCTCGGAGCGGCGGCACTGTGGGCCCTCGCCGTCGGACTCGTCGCCCTCGGTGCTTGGCACCTGCTGCAGGCGTTCGCGCCGCGCCATCTGTCGGTGTGGCGACGCATCGGACGAATCTTCACCGAAGCTCCGCAGGGCCTCGTGTTCGTCGCGATCGGCCTCGTCTCGGCATCCGTGGCCCTG
Organism: Microbacterium sp. 16-032; assembly: GCF_041079455.1. Lineage (NCBI taxonomy): Bacteria > Bacillati > Actinomycetota > Actinomycetes > Micrococcales > Microbacteriaceae > Microbacterium > Microbacterium sp. 16-032. The sequence continues at coordinate 306,472 of NZ_JBFYGQ010000002.1, forward strand.
GGGGCCCGTCCGAGGGCGGAACAGGCGGCCGAAGACCTCAGCCAGGGTGTTCTCACCTGGCCGATCGGCGGATTCGTGCTCGGTGCGGTCGGTCTCGCGGTGGCGGCGGTCGGTATCGGCTTCGTCTGGATGGGCCTGCGCCGGTCGTTCCACTCCAAGGTGCGCACGCCCGCCGGGCCCGGGGGCTTCGCCCTCACGGTGCTCGGTGTGCTCGGGTTCGTCGCGAAGGGCGCGGCACTGCTGATCGTGGGCGTGCTGGTGGTCGTCGCCGCCGTCACCGTCGAGCCCGACACCGCGGGCGGACTCGACGGCGCCACCGCCGCCGTCGTGGCGCTGCCCGCCGGTCCCGTGCTCGCCTGTCTCGTCGGGGCGGGATTCCTCGCCTACGGCGTCTTCACGGTCTTCCGCGCACGCTACGCCCGCCTCGACGCCTGAGCTCGGGCCTCAGTCGAGGTCGGGGTCGCGACCCGTGCGCTCACCCGTGTCGAGGCCCGCGATGGCCGCGCGGTCGTCGTCGTCGAGGGTGAAGTCGAAGACGTCTCCGTTCTCGCGGATGCGGTCGAGCGACACCGACTTCGGGAACACCACGAGGTCCCGATCCAGGTGCCAGCGGATCACGACCTGGGCCGGCGACTTGCCGTACTTCTCGGCGATGCGGGTGAGCACGGGCTCGTCGAGCAGGCCGCCGCGCGCGAGCGGCGCCCACGACTCGGTCACGATGCCGTTCGCGACGTGCCAGTCGACCAGCTCGGTCTGCGGGAAGCGCGGGTGCAGCTCGACCTGATTCACGGCAGGCAGCAGTCCGGTCTCGTCGCGGAGGCGCTCGAGGTGCACGACCGAGAAGTTGCTGACGCCGATCGACGTCGCCCGCCCCTCCTGCTGCAGGCGCTGGAGCGCCTTCCAGGTGTCGACGTAGCGGTCGGCGCTCGGGATCGGCCAGTGGATGAGGTACAGGTCGACCCGGTCGAGCCCGAGCTTCGCGGCGCTGGTGTCGAAGGCCCGCAGCGTCTCGTCGAACCCCTGGTCGTCGTTCCACACCTTGGTGGTGACGAACACCTCGTCCCGCTCGAGGCCCGACGCGCGCAGCCCCTCGCCGACCTCCGCCTCGTTGCCGTAGAGCGCGGCCGTGTCGATGTGGCGGTACCCGGCGGCGAGCGCGCCCTCGACGAGGCCGGCGGTCACGTCGGCCGGCACCTTGTACGTGCCGACGCCGAGCTGCGGGATGGTGGAGCCGTCGGACAGGGACAGACGGGGAGCCGAGATCATGGCATCCACGCTACCGATGCCGGCGCACGGGTGGACGACGAAACGGCATCCCTCCCGGCGGATGCGGGACGGATGCCGTTTCGGTACGGGATCAGCGCGTGAGCGCCGCGACGGCGTCGTCGACCGACACGGTGTCGCGTTCGCCCGTGCGGCGGTCCCAGAGCTCGACCTGGCCCTCGGCCGCGCCGCGACCGACGATGAGGATGCGCGGGATGCCGACGAGCTCGGCGTCACCGAACTTCACGCCCGGCGACACCTTGGGGCGGTCGTCGTAGAGCACGTCGAGACCGGCGGCCTCGAGCTGGTCGGAGACGGATGCCGCGAGCTCGAACGCGGCGGCGTCACGGCCGGTCGCGACCACGTGCACGTCGAACGGGGCGACGGACGCGGGCCAGATGAGGCCCTTGTCGTCGTTGTTGAGCTCGGCGATGATCGCGAGGATGCGGGTGACGCCGATGCCGTATGAACCCATCGTGACGGTGGCGAGCTTGCCGTTCTCGTCGAGCACCTTCAGCCCCAGCGCCTCGGCGTACTTGCGGCCGAGCTGGAAGACGTGGCCGATCTCCATACCGCGGGCCAGCTCCACCGGGCCGGAGCCGTCGGGGGCGGGGTCTCCCGCGCGCACGGTCGAGACCTCGACGAAGCCGTCGCCGACGAAGTCGCGGCCCGCGACGAGCGAGTGCACGTGCTTCTGGTCGATGTTGGCGCCCGTGATCCACGCCGTGCCATCGACCACTCGGGGGTCGAGGTAGTAACGGATCTTCGTCGCCGACTCCTCGCCCAGCACGGCGCCGGTCGGCGACCAGGGGCCGATGTAGCCCTTGACCAGCAGGGGGTTCTTCGCGAAGTCGGCCTCGGTGGCCGCCTCGACCTCGGCGGGGGCGAAGGCGACCTCGACGCGCTTGTCGTCGACGTCGCGGTCACCGGGAAGGCCCACGACGACCAGCTCGCGCGTGCCGTCGAGGTGCGTGAGGGCGAGCACGACGTTCTTGAGCGTGTGCGCGGCCGTCCACTGGCTGGCCTCGGCCGTGGCCGGGCCGGCGATGCCGGGAGCCGGGGCGTCGAGGTGCGCGTTCGAGTGGTCGACGAGGGTCGCGATCGTCGGGGTGTTCGGCGAATCGAAGATCACGGCCTCGGGCTGACCCTCGATCGGCAGCGCGTCGGGCACGACGGTCGTGAAGGCCTCGACGTTGGCCGCGTAACCGCCGGCCGAGCGCACGAAGGTGTCCTCGCCGATCGGGGTCGGGTGCAGGAACTCCTCGGACTTCGATCCGCCCATCGCGCCGGCGTCGGCGGCGACGATCACGTACTCGAGACCCAGGCGGGTGAAGATGCGCTCGTAGGCGTCGCGCTGAGCCTGGTACGAGGCGTCGAGTCCGGCATCCGTCGCGTCGAACGAGTACGCGTCCTTCATCGTGAACTCGCGGCCGCGCAGGAGGCCGGCGCGGGGACGCGCTTCGTCGCGGTACTTGTCCTGGATCTGGTAGATCGTCAGCGGCAGGTCCTTATACGACGAGTACAGGTCCTTCACCAGAAGGGTGAACATCTCCTCGTGGGTGGGCGCGAGCAGGTAGTCGGCTCCCTTGCGGTCCTGCAGGCGGAACAGCGCGTCGCCGTACTCCTCCCAGCGGCCCGTGACCTCGTACGGCTCGCGGGGCAGCAGAGCCGGGAAGTGAACCTCGAACGCTCCGGCGTTCGCCATCTCCTCTCGGACGACGGCCTCGATCTTGGCCTTGACCTTCAGACCGAGAGGGAGCCACGCGAAGACGCCCGGGGCGTTGCGACGGATGTAACCGGCGCGCACGAGCAGGCGGTGGCTCGTGACCTCGGCATCCGAGGGATCTTCGCGGAGCGTGCGGAGGAAGTACTTCGACAGACGGGTGACCACGAGAGTCGAGTCTAGGGCGCGAGGGCAGGGGGGACGGATGCCAGGGGTCACCCGAGCGCGCCGATGATGTTCTCGGCGAGGGCGCGCATCTGCTCCTGTGTGAGATCCGTGCCCACCGCCTCGATGATTCCCCCGTCGGCGTCCGCCCGCAGGCGCCCGTCGACCCCGTTCGCGGGTGGGATCCACCAGGCCGCTCGGGCACCGTTGACCTGAACCGGAATGCCCCCGAACCGCTCCACCTCGCTCGCATCGGATTGCGCACCGGCGGCGATGCTGAGTCGCAGTGTGAAGTAGTCCGGATCGTCGTAGACGGGAGGGGCGACCGAGCACCAGGCGGCGGCGCCGCGCCCGGTGAGAACGTCCCACTCTTGACCCTGCGGCACGTTGTCGGTTCCCACCGGTTCAAGTCCGACACGGCCAAGGGTCTGCTCGACGGCGCCACGGAGACGGTCCTGACAGCCATCGAGATGCCAGGCCGCCGCCGGAAGCGCCCGCTCGATTCCCGGCGAGGCGGCAGCGCGCGACCCCACCGCCGCTACCGCGTCCAACGCCACGGAGGCGCTGCTCGCGTACGCGGACACCCACGCGTCCCCGAAGCGTTCCGAATAGTCGCATGGTCCGCCCTCGCAGACCGGGGCGACGCCGATTCTCGCGCGGACGGCGTCCGGCACGACGGAGTAGGGGAGAACGGTGACGCCCACCGACTGCCACCCCGAGGAGTCCTGCGTCCGCCAGTGGCACGAGACCCCGCCCAGCGATCGAGCGTCCCAGACGGACAGCCCCTCCCACAGACGCATCGGAACACCGACCACCGAAGATGCCGCATCGGCATCGAGCACAGCCGAACAGTCGCCGCCGAAAGCGAGGACGGGCGCCGTGGCCAGGGGGGTAGGTGCCGGGGTTGGGGTTGGCGCGACCGTCGGCGTCGGGGTCGGCACCGGCGCCACGGTGGCGGTCGGGCTCGGCGACGGCGTCGTCGCGATCTCGGGCGCGCTCAGCGTCGAGGTCACCGCCACTCCCCCGGCGATCGCGACCACCAGAGCCGCCGCCACGGAGCCCGCGATCCAGGTGTTGCGGTGCGCCCCGACGGGCGTGATGTCGTGGGCGCCGCCCACGATGCGGGCGCGCAGGGCCGCGCGCTCGGAGGGCGTCAGTTCGTCGTTCATGCCCGTGCCCCTTCCATCGCGACCTCGTCGCGCAGTTTCGCTTTGGCGCGGGCGAGCCGCGACTTCACCGTTCCCGCCGGGATGCCGAGGGCCTGAGCGACCTCGCGCTCGGCGTAGCCCTCGAGCACCGACAGCACCACGACCGCCTGCTCGCGCTCGGGCAGCCGCTTGAGTGCCGAGAGCACTCCGCTCTTGTCGTGCCCGGCCGTTGCGGCCGCCGCGACCGGTGCTCGATCGAGCAGGGCGCGGTACCTCCTGCTCGAGCGCTCGAGGTTGCGTGCGCAATGCGCGACGGTCGTCAGCAGCCACGGCAGAGGCGACCCGTCGACCAGACGCACCGAGACGCGTTTGCGCCACAGCTCGAAGAACGCCACGGTCACGGCGTCCTTCGCATCCTCGCGATGGGTCAGCAGGCGCGACGCGTGCCGGAACAGGCGCGCGTCATACCGATCGAACAACGCGGCGAGCGCGAGCTCGTCGCCTTGGCGCACCCGGGTCCACAGCCCGGCGTCATCGTCATCCACACTCTCTAATGTCCATGATCCGTCGATCGGTTCACGACCGACGCGGAAGTTTCGGTAACGAAAGGGTGACGGCTCGACTACTCACCTCCCCCGGGCACCCAGGTCTCACCACTGAACGGCGAGGCCCGCCAACCGAGAGAACGCGTCGTCGCTGCTGAGAAGCGTGAGGGACTCCACCATCGCCTGCGCGGCGAGCATCCGGTCGAACGGGTCACGATGATCCCACTGGAGGGCTCCGGCGAGGAGCGCGTGGGTCTCATCGATGGGGAGCCTCTCCGCGCCGAGGCGATCGAGATGGCGCGCGTAGCCCCCGACGAGCGCGTCAGCGTGCGGGAGCTTGCCGATCCTCTGCTTCGTCGAGATCTCCCACGCCGAGGCGGCGGACACGACGATCGTCGACGACGGGTCGGCGAGGATCGTCGAGGAGGCCGGGCCGAGGCGATCCGGGGCGGTCAGCGCCCAGAGGAGCGTGTGCGTGTCGAGCAGATACCTCACGCACCGACCTCCCAGGCGGAGAGCTCCCCTTCGGGCAGGGGGTCGGAGAACGACTCCGGGACCGCGTAGGCCACGAAGCCCAACTCCCGCTCCGCCGGCGGCTCGACTGCGACCAGCCGCGCGGCCGGGGTATCGCCCCGCGCGATGACGACCTCGTCGCCGCGTTGCACGGAGGCGATGAGGGCGGACAGGTGCGTCTTGGCGTATTGCACCTTCACTCGCGACGTCTTCATGCGACCAGACTCGCACCCACCTCCGACGTTGGTCAACCTCACTTGGTCAACCCGGGCACGCGGCGCGGCGCCGTCCCACGTGCAGGACGCTACGCACGACGAGCCCCGCCAGCAGCGCCCAGAAGGCCGCGCTCACCCCGAACACCGCGATCCCGGATGCCGCGACGAGGAAGGTCACCACGGCCGGCACCCGCTCTCCGGGGTCGTCGATGGCCTGCTGCACGGCGGAGCCGAACGCGCCGAACAGGGCCACCCCGGCCACCGCCGGGATGACGCCGGCGGGGGCGAGCAGCACGATCGTCGCGAACGCCGCCGACAGGGCGCCGAGCACGAGGTACGTTCCCCCCGCCGAGACGCCGGCCACCCAGCGCTTCTTCGGGTCGGGGTGGGAGTCGGGGCCCGCCGCGATCGCCGCGCTGATGGCACCGAGGTTCATCGCGTGTCCGCCGAAGGTCGCGGCGGCCGCCGAGCCGAGGCCGGTGACGAGCATCGCGGGACGCCAGGGGACCGTGTAGCCGAGGCTGCGCATCACGGCGACCCCGGGGACGTTCTGCGACGCCATCGTCACCACGAACAGCGGCAACGCGATCCCGATGACCGCGCCGACCGTGAGTTCGGGGGCGGTGAACTCCAGCCGGGGCAGGAGCGAGGCGGCATCCGCGTTCACTCCCGTGCGGGTGAGCTCCACCGCGACCACCGCGATCGCCGCGACGAAGGCGAGCGGCACGGCCCACCGGGGAAGCAGACGGGATGCCACGAGCCACACGATCAGCACGGGGGCCACTCCCCACGGGTCGTCGACGAGCCCGACGAACGGTGCGACGCACAACGGCAGCAGCACGCCGGCGAGCATCGCCTGCGCGATCGAGGGAGGGATGCGGGCGATCAGCGCGCCGAGCGGCGGGAACAGGGCCGTGCACAGGATCAGTGCCGCGCAGACGAGGAAGCCCCCCACGACCGCAGGCCAGCCGCCGTCGACGGCGCCGGTCGCCGCGAGTAGCGCGACGCCGGGGGTCGACCAGGCGACGGTGATGGGGATGCGGTAGCGACCGGCCAGCACGATGCAGCCCACCCCGACGACGAGGGTGATGGCGAGCAGTCCGCTCGCCGCCTGCGCGGGCGTCGCACCCACCGCCCGCAGGCCCGTGAGCACCACCGCGAAGGTGCTGGTGAAGCCGACGAGGGCGGTGACGACGCCGGCGATGAGCGGGCGGGCGAGGGAGGCGCGTGCAGTCTCGGTCATGAGACTTCCGACGCTATCGGAACAAAAGCCGACAGCCGACGCTCAGATGAGCGCCGAGCGCATCGGGTGACGCGGTCAGGCGGTGATGACCTGCGCGGTACCGGTGGCGGCGTCGGGGCCCATCTCGGCCGCGAGACGGTTCGCCTCGGCGATCAGCGTCGCCACGATCTCGCTCTCGGGCACGGTCTTGACGACCTCGCCCTTCACGAAGATCTGCCCCTTGCCGTTGCCCGAGGCCACACCCAGGTCGGCGTCGCGCGCCTCACCGGGTCCGTTGACGACGCAGCCCATGACGGCCACGCGCAGCGGGACGGTCATGTCCTTCAGGCCCTCGGTCACGTCGTCGGCGAGCGTGTACACGTCGACCTGGGCGCGACCGCACGAGGGGCACGAGACGATCTCGAGCTTGCGCTCGCGGAGGTTCAGCGACTGCAGGATCTGGTGACCGACCTTGACCTCTTCGGCCGGCGGAGCCGAGAGCGAGACGCGGATGGTATCGCCGATGCCCTCGGACAGCAGGATGCCGAACGCCGTGGCGCTCTTGATCGTGCCCTGGAACGCGGGTCCGGCCTCGGTCACACCAAGGTGCAGCGGCCAGTCGCCCCGCTCGGCGAGCAGGCGGTAGGCCTTCACCATGACGATCGGGTCGTTGTGCTTGACCGAGATCTTGAAGTCGTGGAAGTCGTGCTCCTCGAACAGCGAGGCCTCCCACACGGCGCTCTCGACGAGCGCTTCGGGGGTGGCCTTGCCGTACTTCTCGAGCAGGCGGCGATCGAGCGATCCGGCGTTGACGCCGATGCGCAGCGAGACGCCGGCGTCTTTCGCGGCCTTGGCGATCGCGCCGACCTGGTCGTCGAACTTGCGGATGTTGCCCGGGTTCACGCGCACCGCACCGCACCCGGCGTCGATCGCCTGGAAGACGTACTTCGGCTGGAAGTGGATGTCGGCGATGACCGGGATCTGGCTCTTCTTCGCGATGATGTGCAGCACGTCGGCGTCGTCCTGCGACGGCACGGCGACGCGCACGATCTCGCATCCGGATGCCGTGAGCTCGGCGATCTGCTGCAGCGTGGCGTTGATGTTGGTGGTGGGCGTCGTGGTCATCGACTGGACGCTGACGGGAGCGTCGCCACCGACGAGCACCTTGCCGACCCGGATCTGGCGGGTCTTGCGACGGGGCGCGAGGGTCTCCGGCACGCGGGGCATTCCGAGGTTCACAGCAGGCACGGGCTCAGCCTACGCCGCCCTCACCGCACGGCGCCTGAACCGGTGCCGAAAGGCTGCTGTGGTAGGTTCGGCGCCATGCGCGCTCACACATCCTGGTGGCCCACCGTTTAGGCGGTGCGCACGCATGCAACAGACCGCCCTCCCCCTGGGGAATCCGGCGGTCTTCGTGTTTTCGGCGGCCGCGACGAAACCTCGCTCAGCACAGACGGAAAGACATCTCGATGACCGGGCTCGACCCCTCTCCCCTGCTCTCGGACCTCGCCGCAGGTTCCGCCCCCTTCGCCCTCATCGCCCGTGACGGGGCGACCGTCGAGGTCCTCACCGGCGACGTCGTCGACGTCGAGCTCCTCGCCGACATCCCGTTGACGGATGCCGACGGCGTCGCCCGCGAGGTGCTCGCGCTCGTCCCGTACCGACAGGTGCGCGAGCGCGGCTTCGTCTGCCACGACGACGGGGCCCCGCTGCGCTGTCTGGTGATCGGCGACCGCGTGTCCCTGCCGCGGGCTGAGGCCATGGCATCCCTCCCCTCCTCCCCCGTGCCGTTAGCGGACGCCGGCTTCGACATCAGCGACGAGGACTACGCCCGCATCGTGCGCCGCGTGATCGCCGACGAGATCGGCCGCGGCGAAGGGGCGAACTTCGTCATCCGTCGCGACTTCGTCGCCGGCGTCGACGTCGACCCCCGGATCGCCGCTCTGACGTGGTTCCGCGCGCTGCTCGAGCACGAGAAGGGCGCGTACTGGACGTTCGCTGTCGTCACCGACGATCACATCGCGGTGGGCGCGAGCCCCGAGGCGCACGTGAGCGCGAAGGACGGCGTCGTCACGATGAACCCCATTTCGGGCACCTTCCGCCACCCCGCCGGCGGCGCGACCGCCGAGACCCTGGCGGAGTTCCTGCGCTCGACCAAAGAGACCGAAGAGCTCTTCATGGTCGTCGACGAAGAGCTGAAGATGATGAGCGCCGTCTGCAGCGACGGCGGTCGGATCACCGGGCCGCACCTCAAAGAGATGTCACGGCTCACGCACACCGAGTACATGCTGCGCGGCTCGAGCGACCTCGACCCCCGCGACATCCTGCGCGAGACGATGTTCGCCCCCACCGTGACCGGCTCGCCCATGCAGAACGCGTGCACGGTGATCGCCCGCCACGAGACCGTCCCGCGCGGGTACTACTCCGGTGTCGCGGCGCTGTTCACCCCGAACGGCTCGACCGAGGGCCCCACGCACGACCTCGACGCGCCGATCCTCATCCGCACCGCGTACCTGGTCGACGGGCGACTGCGCGTCCCCGTGGGCGCGACCCTCGTGCGTCACTCCGATCCCGACGGCGAGGTGGGCGAGACCCACGGAAAGGCGGCGGGCGTGCTCGGAGCCATCGGAGCGATCCCGCGGGACGCTCCCGCCGTTCCGGCCGGCGCCGACCCCGACGCTCCGGCCGCGGCCCGCCGGCCGTTGGCCGAAGACCCCGCGATCGCCGAACTGCTGACCTCGCGCAACGACCGTCTCGCACCGTTCTGGATGAACCCGCAGGACCCCGACGGATCGGGCCCCTTCGCGGGCCGTACGGCGCTGGTGGTGGATGCCGAGGACCGCTTCACCACGATGCTCGCGCATCAGCTGCGTCACCTGGGCCTGGACACCCGCATCGTGCCGTGGTCGGAGGCGACGGACGACGAGATCGACGCCGCCGACCTGGTCGTCTCGGGTCCCGGGCCCGGCGACCCGCGCGACGACAGCCCCCGGATGAGCGTGATGCGTCACGTCGTCGGGCGCCGCACCGCGCGTCGCGATCCGCTTCTCGCTGTGTGCCTGAGCCACCAGATCCTGGCCGACTCGCTCGGCATCGAGCTCATGCCGCTCGATCGGCCCCACCAGGGTCTCCAGAAGAGCGTCGACGTCTTCGGCGAGGACGCCTCGATCGGGTTCTACAACACCTTCACCGCGCGGGTGAATCCGGGCGACCGACGGGGGATCTTCTACGGCCCGGGCGCACCCGTCACCGACTTCGAGATCGACGTCGCGGCCGATCCGGTGACCGGCGACGTCTACGCCCTGCGCGGGCCCGGATTCGCGAGCGTGCAGGGTCACCTCGAGTCGATCCTGTCGCGCGACGGCATGCGCACGCTGGAGCGCTTGATCGCCCACGCGCTCTGAGCACGGTGCGGCTCGCCGGAGAGCCGGGAGGGCGCGACCGCGTGCCGGGCTCGGGAGTCCCGGGGCCGTCGGGCGCGACCGCGTGCCCGGCTCCGGAGTCCCGGGGCCGTCGGCCGGTTCCGCCGCGCTGCGACGCCAGGAGACGCCTATCCGATCCGGAGCCCAGGACGCCCCGCCCCGCCCGCCGAGGACGGCACGTCATGCAGAGCACGGCCGACGGGCGAGCCGATCCGCCGCGGCTAGAGCAACTGCACCGGGTTGAAGATGTCCGCGAGGAACAGCACACCGCCGGTCGCGACCAGAAGCACCACGACGACGAACGTCACGGGCACGAGCTTCGTGGCATCCACCGGCCGGGCGACTTTGCCGCGCAGGCGCGCGATCTGCCTCTTGATGCCGTCCCACAGCGCGACCACGACATGGCCGCCGTCGAGCGGGAGCAGCGGGATGAGGTTGAAGACGAAGAGGGCGACGTTCAACCCGCCCAGCAGGGAGATCATCACCTGCACGCGGTCGAGGATCGGCGCGTCCACGGCGGCGATGTCGCCCGCGAGACGGCCCGCCCCCACCACGCTCATGGGGCTGTTCGCGTCGCGGGGCTGGCCGCTGAGGGTGTCGACGGCGACCTCGTAGATGCGGACGGGGAACTGCGACACGATCTGCGCGACCGAGCCGATGTACTGGCCCGTCGCCTGAAGGCTCGTCCCGATCGGCTGGCGGACGAGGGCGCTCTGCGGGCTGATCCCGGCGAAACCGACCGTCTGATACTCGGTCGCACCCGACGCGTCGACGACGGGCCGGCCGTTCGCATCGGTGACGGCCTTGTCGGTGGTCGCGGGGGTGAACTGCACGGTGCGCTGCGCGCCGTCACGGTCGATGACCACCGACAGCTGCTGGCCGGGCGAGCGCTGGATGATCGCCGCGGCCTCGGCGAACGTCGACACCGGCGTGCCGTCGATCGAGACGAACTTGTCCCCGGGCTGGATGCCCGCGGCGGCCGCGGGGGCGACGGGATCGCTGGGGGTGCAGTCGGTGCGGTTCTGGCTCGCGGGGATGACGCACTGCGAGACGGAGGCGACGGTCGTCGTGCCCTGCTGGATGCCGATGCCGCTGAGGGCGATCGCGAAGAGCACGACGGCGAGGACGAGGTTCATCACGGGGCCGCCGAGCATCACGATGATCCGCTTGTAGACGGGCAGTTTGTAGAACACGCGATCGTCGGAGGCGATGAGGGTCTCGGCGTTGGCGTCGCGGGCGTCCTGGATCATCGTCGCGAAGAAGCGCGAGCGCTTGGTGCCGGGCTTGGCGTCGTCGGGAGCCGGCGGGTACATGCCCGCCATCGAGATGAAGCCGCCCAGCGGCAGGGCCTTGAAGCCGTACTCCGTCTCGCCGATCCGCTTGGACCAGAGCGTCGGGCCGAAGCCGATCATGTACTGGCCGACGCGCACGCCGAAGAGCTTGGCGGGCAGCAGATGCCCGACTTCGTGCAGCGCGATCGAGACGGCCAAGCCGAGCACGAGCACGATGACGCCGATGAGGAACGCGATCGCAGTCACCCGCCGACGATACCGCCGGACGCCTTTGAACCGCCCGTGCGGCTGCGATGCGGTGCCTGTGCGACACCGGATGAGAGAATGGTCTCGATGCCCTCCGACGCCCCCTCGAACCTGCCGCCCGTCCTCCGACCGGAGAACCCGCCGCGACGCGACCTCGCCGAACTCGCCCGACGCTACGGCGTGCGCACCGTCGGAGACGTAGACGGCACGACTCTCACCGGCATTACGCTGGCCACCGCCGACCTGCGCGCCGGAGAGGCCTTCGTCGCCATCCGCGGCGTCAACCGGCACGGTGCGGAGTTCGCGCCCACCGCCGCCGCACGCGGTGCGGTCGCCGTCATCACCGACGCCGCGGGCGCCGAGATCGCCGGTCCCGCGGGTCTTCCGATCGTCGTCGTGGACGATCCCCGCGCGCTCCTCGGCGAGCTCTCTGCGTGGGTCTACGGCACCGGTCCCGACGACCAGCTCCCCCAGCTGCTGGCCACCACGGGCACCAACGGCAAGACCAGCGTCTCGCACCTGCTCGAGGGGATCCTCGACCAGCTCGGCGTCGTGACCGGGCTGTCGTCCACCGCCGAGCGGCACATCGCGGGCGAGGTCATCGTCTCGCGCCTGACCACCCCCGAAGCCTCCGAGTTCCACGCCCTCCTCGCGCTCATGCGCGAACGCGGCGTGCAGGCGGTCGCGGTCGAGGTGAGCGCCCAGGCGCTGACCCGTCACCGCGTCGACGGACTGGTGTTCGACGTCGCGGGGTTCACCAACCTCACGCACGACCACCTCGACGACTACGCGGACATGCGCGAGTACTTCGAGGCGAAGCTCCCCCTCTTCCGCCCCGACCGCGCCCGCCGCGGTGTCGTCTGCCTCGATTCGGCGCCCGGCGCCGAGATCGCCGCTCGCGCGGAGATCCCGGTCGTGACCATCGCGACCCCCGCCATCAGCGAAGACGCCGCCGCCGCGGCATCCGCCGATTGGACCGTCGACATCGTCGACGAACGCCAGGAGGGCACCGAGTTCACCCTGAGCGACGGCAAGGGTCGCTCGTTGACCACCGTCGTCCCGGTGATCGGCCGCCACATGGCCGCCAACGCCGGTCTCGCGATCGTCATGCTCCTCGAGGTCGGATACACCTGGGAGCACCTCTACAGCACTCTCGACGGCTCGCACATCGAGGCCTCGCTGCCCGGCCGCACGCAGCTCGTCTCGGGGGCCGAGGGCCCCGCGGTCTACGTCGACTTCGGTCACTCCCCCGACGCGTTCGAGAAGACGCTCGCCGCGGTCCGCCGGGTGACCCCGGGCAAGGTCGTCATGGTGTTCGGCGCCGACGGCGACCGCGACGCCACTAAACGCCACGACATGGGCCGCACGGCGGTCGAGGGCAGCGACATCCTCGTCGTCACCGACCACCACCCCCGTCACGAGAACCCCGACACGATCCGCGAGGTCCTCGTCGAGGGGGCGCGTCGAGCGCGACCGGATGCCGAGATCCTCGAGTTCACCCCGCCCGAGCGCGCGATCCTCGAGGCCGTGAAGCTCGTCGGCGAGGGCGACGCGATCCTCTGGGCCGGCCCCGGTCACCAGGACTACCGCGACATCCGCGGGGTGCGCACGCCCTACTCGGCGCGCGAGCTGTCGCGTCGCGCCCTGCGCGCGGCCGGATGGCCCGTGCCCGACCCGCAGTGGCCCGTGCCCTACCCGACCGACAGCACCCCGTCGTCCGACCCCGAGCGCCCGGTGGAGTTCCCGGCCTGAGGCGCGGGTAACGCGGCATCCCGTCCCCCTGGCCCGGCTCAGGGGCCCTCCAGCCGAGGACGGTGAGCCGCAGGGCTTGACCCCCTCGGGGACCTTCCCCTACGAGGGGCGAGCCCGCCGGGGTCAGCGCACGCGCGGGCCCCTTCGACAGGCTCGGGGACCTCTCCCATCACGAGGGGGCTGAGCTCGTCGAACCCGCCGCCCGGCCCGCCTCAGCGCGCGGCGATAAGCGCGTCTGCCGTGCGACGCGCCCAGGCCTCGGCCTCGGCGAGGGACTCGCGGGTGAGCGTCGTGGGCGGCTCGTGGCGATCGACCACGCGTTCGATCAGTTCGACGATCTCGAGGAAACCCAACCGTCCCTCGTGGAACGCGTCGACGGCCTGTTCGTTGGCGGCGTTGAAGACGGCGGGGTAGGTCGCCCCGGCCCGTCCGACCTGTTTCGCGAGGGCCACCGAGCCGAAGGCCTTCTCGTCGAGCGGCTCGAATGTCCACTCCGAGGCGCGGGTCCAGTCGAGCGGGGCGCCGACACCCGAGATCCGGTTCGGCCAGTCGAGCCCCAACGAGATGGGGAGCCGCATGTCGGGCGGCGACGCCTGGGCGATGGTCGAGCCGTCGACGAACTCCACCATGGAGTGCACGATCGACTGCGGGTGGACGGTCACGGCGATGCGGTCGTACGGCACGTCGAAGAGCAGGTGCGCTTCGATCACCTCGAGGCCCTTGTTGACGAGGGTGGCCGAGTTCGTCGTGACGACGCGCCCCATGTCCCACGTCGGGTGAGCAAGGGCTTCGGCGGGGGTGACGTTCTGCAGCTCGTCCCGCGAGCGCCCACGGAAAGGGCCTCCGGATGCCGTGAGCACGAGCCGACGCACCTCGCCGGCGTGACCGGATCGCAGCGCCTGCGCGATCGCCGAGTGCTCGGAGTCGACGGGCACGATCTGCCCCGGCGCGGCGAGGGCGGTGACGAGGTCGCCGCCGACGATCAACGACTCCTTGTTGGCGAGCGCGAGGGTGCGTCCCGTTTCGAGCGCGGCGATCGTGGGGCCGAGTCCGACCGATCCGGTGATGCCGTTGAGCACCACGTCGGCCTCGACGTCGCGGACGAGCTGCTCCGCCTCGACCGCGCCGAGGGCCGTGTGCTCGACGCCGAAGGCCGCGGCCTGGGACTCGACGCCGGCGCGATCGGTGCCGGCGGCGAGTCCGACGACCTCGAATCGGTCGGCGTTGTTCGCGATGACGTCGAGCGCCTGCGTGCCGATCGAACCGGTGGAACCGAGGATGAGGACGCGGCGCATTCCCTCAGCCTACTTAGCCCGCCATGTCGGCGTGCTGGACCCCGAGGATGTCGACGACGAAGAACAGGGTCGAGTTCGCGGGGATGTCGCCCTGGGCCTTGTCGCCGTAGCCCGCGGCGGGCGGGATGACGACGACGACCTGCGAGCCGACCGTCTGCCCCTCGAGCGCCTGGCGGAACCCGTCGACGACCTGGTTGGTCACGAACTGGGCCGGGGCCCCGCGCTGCCAGCTGGAGTCGAAGACCTGACCGCTGTCGTAGAGCGCGCCCGTGTACTGCACGATCACCTGATCGCCCGGGTTCACGACCTCGCCCGCGCCCTGGCGCAGGTTCTCGATGCGGACCTCGGTGGGCGCCGGAGCCGTCGGCTGGGGCAGCATCTGCTTGCCGTCGGCGTTCGTCGTGGTGGTGGGGGCGCCGTTGTCGTCGAACGTCACCGCGGGCATGCCGTCGACGGGAGCGACCTCGGTGCCCTCGGCGCGGGTCGGCAGCTCGGAGAGGGAGTCGGCGACGAGCACGAAGGCGGGCGAGCCCTCGCCGAGCGTGCCGGCGGGGAACGACGAGACGGTGCGCGACCCGAGGGGGGCGCACTCGAGGGCGGCGCCGAAGATCTGCTGCGACGAGATGAGCGTGTCCATGCCGTTCGGCTCGGTGTCGAGCGTCTGGAGCTGGACGGCGCCGGAGGCGGTGTCGATCAACGTGAAGTTCGCCTTGAGGACGTCGCCGGCCTTCACCTGCTGGCCCGTGCCCTCGACGAGGGTCGTGCGCTGCAGGGCGGTGGGGTTGTAGCCGTCGGGGAGGGTGACGCTGACCTTCGACTGGAAGTCTCCCGACACGACGAGACCGTCGGGGGCCGGGGCGTCGGCGAGCGCGCTCTGGCACTGTCCCGCGTCGGCCGAGACGCTCGCGTCGGGCGTCGACGCCTCGTCGGGCGAGCCGGAGCATCCGGCCAGCAGCAGGGCCGCGGCGGCGACGACGGACAGGGAAGCGATCGGGCGGAAGCGCACGGGTGACCTCTCGAAGCAAGACAGGAAGACCCCATCCTCGCGCATTCGTCTTTGCCGCGGCTGGGAGGCCGGTGCGCGTCCTCGCTCGCGCGCGTTCGTCGTGTACACGCGCGCACCATGCGCGCCCGGGCATGCGGCGGCGAGTAGCCTCGACGGGTGAGTTCCGACCTGCCCGCCGAGACCCCCGTGACCGTGCCGGAGCAGATGGGCGCGACCTACCGCCTCGGACGTCTCCTCATCGCCCCCCTGGCGCGTGCCGTGTACCGCCCGCGCATCGAGGGCCGCGAGAACGTCCCGCGCATCGGCCCCGTCATCTTCGCGAGCAACCACCTGTCGTTCATCGATTCCATCGCCATCCCGGTCGCCGCTCCCCGCCCGGTGCACTTCATGGCGAAGTCGGCCTACTTCGAGAAGTGGGCGTCGCGCCAGTTCTTCACGGCGATCGGCGCCATCCCGGTCGAGCGCGGCGCGGGCCAGAAGGCGCTCGAGGCCCTCGACCAACAGCGCGCCCTGCTCGAGGACGGCCGCGCCGTCGCGCTCTACCCCGAGGGCACGCGGTCGCTCGACGGTCGCCTGTACAAGGGCCGGACCGGGGTCGCCTTCCTCGCCCTGCAGACGGGAGCTCCGGTCGTGCCGGTGGGTCTCATCGGCACCGACAAGGTCATGCCGGTGGGCGCGAAGATCCCCACGACCAAGGAGCGCATCACGGTGCGTTTCGGCGCCCCCCTCGATCTCTCCCCGCACGGGGCCGCTTCCTCGGGCCGCGCGCGCCGTGGCGCCACCGACGAGATCATGGCCGCGATCCACGCCCTGAGCGAGCAGGAGCTCGCGAACGCCTACAACGAGGCCCCGGCGCAGAACCCGATCGAGCGCATCAAGCAGGTCCTCCCCCACGAGCGGCTCTGAGCGCCCGCGCCTCACCGGCTTTTCCTCCTTGACGGAACGGCGACCTGCGAGCAGGGTCGAAACCGACGGCCCGAACCGTCGTCGCCACAACGAGGAGGCACCGTGAAGAAGTTCGTCAACGACCCCGCCGACGTCTTGGCCGAGGCCCTCCGCGGCATCCAGGTCGCCCATCCGGACGTGCGGGTGGATGCCGAGAACCGGGTCATCCTGCGCGCGGAGCCGACGCGGTCGGGCAAGGTCGCGCTGGTGTCCGGCGGTGGATCGGGGCACGAGCCGATGCACGGCGGTTTCGTCGGGCGGGGCATGCTCGATGCCGCGGCCGCAGGAGAGGTCTTCACCTCCCCCACTCCCGACCAGGTGCTCGCCGCCACGCAGGCGGTCGACTCGGGTGCCGGTGTGCTGCACATCGTGAAGAACTACACCGGAGACGTCCTCAATTTCGAGATGGCGGCGGAGCTCGCCGCGGCCGAGGGCGTGCAGGTGGAATCGGTCGTCGTGGCCGATGACGTCGCCGTGACCGACTCGACCTGGACCGCGGGTCGCCGCGGAACGGGCACCACCGTCATCCTCGAGAAGATCGTCGGCGCCCTCGCCGAAGAAGGGGCCGATCTCGCGGCGGTCGCCGAGCTCGCGCGTCGCGTCTCCGCCGCCGGCCGGTCGATGGGCGTGGCTCTCACGAGCTGCACCGTCCCCGCCGCGGGCCGCCCCACCTTCGAGCTCCCCGACGACGAGATGGAGGTCGGTGTCGGCATCCACGGCGAACCCGGTCGCTCGCGCGTGAAGCTGGCATCCGCTCGAGAGATCGCCAAGCTCATGGTCGACCCGATCGTGCACGATTTCGGCGCGCCCGTGGGACCGGCGATCGTGCTGTTGTCGGGCCTGGGCGGCACCCCGCTGATCGAGCAGTACCTGTTGTACGGAGAGATCGCGCCGCTGCTGGCCGAGGCCGGCGTCGACGTCCAGCGCGTCCTGATCGGCGACTACATCACGAGCCTCGACATGGCCGGGGCGTCGTTGACCGTCGTGAAGGCCGACGACGAGATGCTGCGCCTGTGGGATGCGCCCGTCGTGACCCCGGGGCTGCGGTGGGGCGCATGAGCGGGGCGGTCTCGACCGACGACCTCGTCGCGTGGATCCGCGCGTTCCGCGACGCCGTCCACGCCCGCAAGGACGAATTGACGCGCCTCGACTCCGAGATCGGCGACGCCGACCACGGGTCGAACATGGCGCGCGGTCTCGACGCGGTCGTCGCCAAGCTCGATCCCGCTCCCGCCAGCCCCTCCGATCTGTTCAAGACGGTCGGCATGACCCTCGTCTCGTCGGTCGGCGGAGCGAGCGGTCCGCTGTACGGCACACTCTTCCTGCGCATGGGCCCCACGCTGGGCGTTGAGACGGAGGTGGATGCCGCGACCCTCGGCGCCGCGCTGCGCGCCGGGGTCGAGGGGGTCGTCGCCCGCGGCAAGGCCGAGCTGGGCGACAAGACGATGATCGACGCCCTTTCCCCCGCCCTGGACGCGTGGGACGCCGCGGCCGCCGAGGGCCTGGCTGAAGCCGCTCGCGCCGCCGCCGACGCCGCGGCCCGTGGGCGCGATGCGACCGAGCCGCTGGTCGCGCGCAAGGGCCGGGCGAGCTACCTCGGCGAGCGCAGCGCCGGACACCTCGATCCGGGCGCCACCTCGGCGACCCTGCTGCTCGAAGCCCTGCGCGACACCCTGGCGGGAGCCGCGTGATCGGGATCGTCACCGTCTCGCACTCCCGCGCCCTCGCCGAGGCCGCGGTGCATCTGGCCCTGCAGATGGGCGGGGCGAATCCGCCCGACGTCCGCGTCGCGGCCGGCGGCCCCGACGACGATCTCGGAACGGATGCCGTGGCCATCGCCGCCGCGATCGACGAGGCGGACTCCGGGGACGGCGTCCTCGTCCTGATGGACCTCGGGTCCGCGATCCTCAGCGCCGAGACGGCCCTCGAGTTCGTCGCGGCGCCGGACCGCGTGCGCTTGAGCCCCGCCCCCTTCGTGGAGGGTCTCGTGGCGGCCGTGGTGACCGCCGCGGGCGGAGCGGACCTCGAGACCGTGTCCCGGGAGTGCGCCACCGCCGCGGGAGCGAAGGCGCGTCAGCTGGGCGACGACGCCGGGGAGTCGGCATCCATTCCGCAGGCTGCGGAGAAGGCGGCGGAGGATCAGTCGCTGTCGTTCGAGGCCGTCGTGACCAATCCCTCGGGCCTGCACGCGCGTCCGGCCGCGACCTTCGTCAAGGCCGCCTCCCGCCACGATGCCGAGGTGCGCATCGCCGACCTCGAGACCGGATCCGACGAGGTGTCGGGGCGGAGCCTGCTCGCCTTGATGGCGCTGGGCGTGCGGCAGGGTGCGCGCATCCGCGTGAGCGCCTCGGGCCCGGAGGCGCGAGCGGCGCTCGACGAGCTGCACGCCCTCATCGCCGACGGGTTCGGCGAGAGATGACGGGGGCGGCCGAACGCGTCAGCGCGTGACGCTGAGCAGGCGGCGCGCGAGGGACTCCTCAACCACCAGCTCGGTGACGAGGTCGGCGGCCAGCGCACCGCGCAGGCCGTCGAGCTTGGACAGGCTCGACACCACGCAGAAGCGACGGGGAATGCGCCGCACCGTGTCGAGGTCCGGCCCGCTCGAGCGGGCGTTGAGCTCGGGGATGTCGCTCGAACCGTCGGCGCGGTAGAACACGGTGGCGCAGTCTCCGACCACGCCCTCGCGCTCGATGACCGCGCGGTCGCGCTCGTCGAAGTAGTCGCCGCTGTAGACGTGCGAGGGCACGTCGGCGTGCGGGGAACCGAGCCCGAAGACGAACAGGCCGACGCGCTGCTGGATCTCGAGCACCGAACGCACCGAGCGCTCCCGCCACATCGACTGCTTCGTGAGGGGGTCGTCGAACAGCGCGGGCACCGGGAATTGGTGCACGGACGACGACCAGGCCGCGCCGAACTTCGACAGGATCTCGCCCGCGTACGGGATGCCCGAGGTGCGAACGTTGGCCGCGCCGTTCATCTGCACGATGTGCGTGTCGTGGACGTCCTTCTGGGGGACGTGGCGGGCCATAGCCGAGAGGGTCGACCCCCAGGCCACCCCGATCGTCATCGACGACTCGACGCGCTCCGCCAGGATGCGCGCGGCGGTCAACGCCGTGCGCTCGAGCCGCTCGGCCTCGGAGGTGCGCGGGGGCGTGGGGACGACGTGCGCCGTGATGCCGAAGCGATCGGCGATGCGCTGGGCCATCTGCCCTCGGGCGTCGTCGGGCGGGCTGATCGAAATCGTGACGAGGCCGACGTCGCGGGCGTGCTGCAGCAGACGCGACACCGATGAGCGCGAGACCCTCATCTCGTGCGCGATGGCATCCATCGTCAGGTCCTGCATGTAGTAAAGCTGCGCCGCGCGCAGGGCGTCACGGGAGCGCTCCTCGGCCTGCGTCACCACCGTCCGGTTACCTTCATGAACACTATTCTGCACGTTTGTTCAAGGGGCTTGCAACAACGTGCAGACAAGCGCATTGTGATCGTCGTACCAACAACGAAAGGTCGCAGTCGACATGTCGTCCCCCGCTACTCCGCTCCGCGCCGACGTCCAGGCGCTCCGCGACGCCGAGAACCTCGACGTCCTCATCATCGGAGGGGGCATCAACGGCCTCGCCACCCTCCGCGACCTCGCCCTCCAGGGCGTCAGCGTCGCCCTCGTCGAACGTGGCGACTTCGTCTCCGGTGCCTCCTCGGCCTCCAGCCACATGGTGCACGGCGGCATCCGCTACCTCGAGAACGGCGAGTTCCGCCTCGTCAAAGAAGCGGTCACCGAGCGAAATGACCTGCTCAAGACCGCTCCCCACTACGTCAAGCCGCTCGAGACGACGATCCCGATCTACAAGACGTTCTCCGGCATCCTGTCGGCACCCTTCCGCCTTCTCGTGACGCACGGTCGTGGCAAGCCCAATGAGCGCGGCGCGCTGCTCATCAAGGTCGGCCTGATCATGTACGACACCTTCTCGCGCGACGGCGGCTCCGTCCCCCGCCACACCTTCCTCGGCAAGAAGAAGTCGCTGTCCGAGCTTCCGAAGCTCAACCCCGACCTCGCCTACACCGCGACCTACTTCGACGCCTCGATGCACGACCCCGAGCGCATCGCCCTCGACGTGCTGCGCGACGGCATCGAGGCCGGCGCGGGCCGCACGCAGGCCGTCAACTACGTCTCGGCCGTCGGCGCCGACGCGAACGGCGTGCGGGTGCGCGACGAGGTGTCCGGCGAGGAGTTCAGCGTCAAGGCGAAGGTCGTCCTCAACACGGCCGGACCCTGGACCGACCTGGCCAACCAGGCGATGGGCCTCGACACGACCTTCATGGGCGGCACCAAGGGCTCGCACATCGTGCTCGACAACCCCGAGCTGCTCGCCGCCACCGGTGGTCGTGAGATCTTCTTCGAGCACTCCGACGGCCGCATCGTCCTCATCTACCCCCTCAAGGACCGCGTCCTGGTCGGCACGACCGACATCGACGCCGATCCCTCGAAGCCGGTCGTGTGCACCGACGACGAGATCGAGTACTTCTTCGACCTCATCGGACACGTCTTCCCCACCATCGGCGTGGACCGCTCGCAGATCGTCTACACGTTCTCGGGTATCCGCCCGCTCCCCCGCCACGACGACACCGCCCCCGGCTTCGTCTCCCGCGACTACCGCATCGTCGAGGACGAGGTCGCGGGCGTCCCCGCCATGAGCCTCGTCGGCGGCAAGTGGACCACCTTCCGCGCCCTCGCCGAGCACCTCAGCATGAAGACCCTGCAGAAGCTGCGTCGCCCCCACCGCGTCAGCACCCAGGGCCTGCCCATCGGCGGCGGGGCCGGCTTCCCCGCCACGCCCGAGCAGCGTCGCCGCTGGATCGCCGCGCGCACGAATGCGCACTCCGCGGAGCTCGTCGAGGCGATGCTGGAGCGCTACGGCACCCGTGCCGACGCGATCCTCGCTGCCCTGCCCGCCGAGCCGACGCCGGTTCCCGACGCGGCCGGGTACTTCCGCGAGGAGCTCGCGTTCATCGCCGAGAACGAGCAGGTCGTGCACCTGATCGACGTGCTGCTGCGCCGCACGCACCTGGCGTTCGTCGGCGGCATGACCGAGCGCACCCTGCAGGAGGTCGCCGAGGCGGTCGCCGAGCCCCTCGGTTGGGACTCCGCGCGCGTCGACGAAGAAGTGGCCCGTACTACTGAGATTCTCCGCTCCGCCCACCGTGTCGACCTGGCACAGGCCGGAGTGGCCCGAATCTGAGAGAACGTGCGGGCGCGCCACCTGTTGCGCGCCCGCACGTGAGCCGTAGGTTCGGAGCACCGAGCCGCACTACCGCCCGAGCCGAAGGTGTCCGGGTGACGAAAGAAAGGTCGATGACGACATGCAAGAAGTGAACCTGGGGCTGTACTTCCTCTCGGAGGTCGTCGGCACCGCGATGCTCATCCTGTTGGGCTGTGGCGTGGTCGCCAACGTGGCCCTCGCCAAGACCAAGGGCAACGCCGGCGGCACCCTGATGGTCAACTGGGGTTGGGGCCTGGCGGTCTTCGCCGGTGTCATCGTCTCCGCGTACTCCGGCGCTCAGCTGAACCCCGCCGTCTCGATCGGCCTCCTGGTCGCCGGCAAGATCGCCTTCGTCCAGTTCCTCGTGGCCGTGGCCGCGCAGATGGTCGGTGCCATCATCGGCGCCGTCCTCGCCTGGGCGTCGTACAAGCAGCACTTCGACGACGAGCCCGACCCCGCCGCCAAGCTCGGCGTGTTCTCGACCGGTCCCGCGATCCGGTCGTACGGCTTCAACTTCCTCACCGAGGTCATCGCCACCTTCGTCCTGGTGTTCGTGATCTTCGGCTTCGGTGACTACGGCGTAGCCGACATCGGCGTCCCCGGCGGCATCGGCGGCCTCGCGGCCGTCCCCGTGGCGCTGCTCGTGGTCGGTATCGGCGCCTCCCTCGGCGGCCCCACCGGCTACGCGATCAACCCGGCCCGTGACCTCGGCCCCCGCATCGCCCACGCGATCCTCCCCATCAAGGGCAAGGGTTCGAGCGACTGGGGCTACGCCTGGGTTCCGGTCGCCGGTCCCCTCGTCGGTGGTCTGCTCGCGGGTCTGCTGGCCCCCGTGCTCCTCGGCCTCGGCAAGTAACACCTCCGCGGGGGCGTCGCCCGGCGCTCCCGCCCACCTTCTCCACCTCTTCACCCGTTCACTGAATTCAGACAAAGGAGTCCATCCATGGCCGACTACGTCCTCGCCATCGACCAGGGCACGACCTCGACGCGCGCGATGATCTTCGACAAGTCCGGGAGCGTCGTCTCCGTCGGACAGAAGGAGCACGAGCAGATCTTCCCGCGCGCGGGATGGGTCGAGCACGACCCCGCCGAGATCTGGCGCAACACCCAGGAGGTGATCGGCCTGGCCCTCAGCCGCGCCGACATCACCCGCCACGACATCGCCGCCGTCGGCATCACCAACCAGCGCGAGACCGCGGTGGTCTGGGACAAGAACACCGGCAAGCCCGTCTACAACGCCATCGTCTGGCAGGACACGCGGACGCAGTCCATCGTCGACCGTCTCGCCGACGGCGACCCCGAGCGCTACAAGAGCATCGTCGGTCTGCCGCTGGCGACCTACTTCTCGGGCACCAAGATCGTCTGGATCCTCGAGAACGTCGACGGAGCCCGCGAGAAGGCCGAAGCCGGAGACCTGCTCTTCGGCACGACCGACACCTGGGTGCTGTGGAACCTGACCGGCGGCATCGACGGCGGCGTGCACGCGACCGACGTCACCAACGCCAGCCGCACGCTGTTCATGGACCTCGAGACGCTGTCGTGGCGCGAGGACATCCTCGCCGACTTCGGCGTGCCGGCCTCGATGCTCCCCGAGATCCGCTCCTCCTCCGAGGTCTACGGCACCGTCGAGTCCTCGTCGCTGCTGCGCGAGACGCCGATCGCCGGCATCCTGGGCGACCAGCAGGCCGCGACCTTCGGCCAGGCGGCCTTCGACCCGGGTGAGAGCAAGAACACCTACGGCACGGGCAACTTCCTCATCTTCCAGACGGGCGAAGAGATCGTCCACTCGAAGAACGGTCTGCTCACGACGCTGGGCTACAAGCTCGGCGACCAGCCCGCCCGCTACGCGCTCGAGGGATCGATCGCCGTCACCGGCTCGCTCATCCAGTGGCTGCGCGATCAGCTCGGCATCATCTCCTCGGCCCCCGAGGTCGAGAAGCTGGCCGAGAGCGTGGACGACAACGGCGGCGTGTACTTCGTCCCGGCGTTCTCGGGCCTGTTCGCGCCCTACTGGCGTCCCGACGCCCGCGGCGCGATCGTCGGCATGACGCGCTACGTCAACCGCGGCCACATCGCCCGTGCCGCCCTCGAGGCGACCGCCTTCCAGTCGCGCGAGGTGCTCGACGCCGTCAACGCCGACTCCGGCGTCGACCTGGCCGAGCTCAAGGTCGACGGCGGCATGACCGCCAACGACGCTCTCATGCAGTTCCAGGCGGACATCCTCGGCGTACCCGTGGTGCGCCCGGTCGTCGCCGAGACCACCGCCCTGGGTGCCGCGTACGCCGCGGGCCTCGCGGTCGGCTTCTGGGACAACCTCGACGACCTGCGCGCCAACTGGCAGGAAGACAAGCGCTGGGAGCCCAACATGGACGACGGCGAGCGCGAGCGCGAGCTGCGCCTGTGGAAGAAGGCCGTCACCAAGTCGATGGACTGGATCGACGAGGACGTGCGCTGATCCCGCTCCTCACGAAGGCACCCCCGTCGGCCTCGCGCCGGCGGGGGTGCGTCGTTCGCGGGGCGCGTCGTTCGCGGGGCACCGGGTTCCCGGCATCCGGATGCCGAAAACTCAGCGCTGCGGCTTGGGGTACGCCGCCCGGACGGCGTCGGACTGAAGGTAGTCCGAGACGCCGATGAGGAGGATCGCGAAGAGGATCTGCTCGGTGACCACCCAGAACGGGTAGAGCCCCGGGATCGCCGCGAGCACGAGCGCGATGACCGGGAAGATCCGGCTGAACAGCTGAAGGCGGCGGAACGCCCAGTACCACCCCGCGCGGGCGCGCCAGAGGAAGTAGAACAGGGTCGTCGTGATCGCCAGCACCACGAGACAGCGCATCCAGACCGCGAAGCCGACGTCGTCGCCGTTCGCGGTCATCACCAGGGCGATGACGACCGTGGCCACGCCGAGGACGAAACCGGCCGCGAGCAAGAGGGTGATCGCACGGAACGCCCGGCGGACCTTCGGATCGGCGGAGACGGGAACGCGATGATCGGCCTGGCTGCCTCCGGCGATCCGGTCGAGACGGCGCAGGGCGGGTTCGAGCGGCATGCGCTCACTGTACGACGCCGCCGCATGCTCCCCGTACGCGCGACGCGGCGCGCTCAGTCCGCGGTCACCTCGGGCTCGTGCCGAACCGGGAAGTTGACCGAGTTGGCGATGAAGCACCACTCGCGCGCCGGGCGGTGGGCCGCGCGCGCCGCCTCGATCATCGACTCGTCCGCCACGCGGACGCGCGGGCGCAGCACGACCTCGGTGAACGCTCCCCCGCCGTTGCCGTCCTCCTGCAGGGTGCCCGAGGCGTCGTCCTCGTAACCGGTGACCACGACGCCCACCTTCACGCACGCGTAGAGGTACGACAGCAGGTGGCACTCGCTCAACGCCGCGATCAGCAGTTCTTCGGGGTTCCACTTGGCGGGGTCGCCGCGGAAGGGCTTGTCGGCGGATGCCGCGATGGCGGGCTTTCCGTCGACCTCGAGGGTCACGGCCCGCTCGTAGTCGCGATAACCGCTCGTCCCCGTTCCGAGGTCGCCGGTCCAGGTCGAGCGCAGGCGGTAATGGTGCTCTCCGTTCATGTCCCCCAGTCTGCCCGTCGCCGGACCGGAGGGCGCCGGAAATCTCGAGGACGACGACGCAGGACGCTCCCCGAACGACGAGGGCCCCCGTCCGGACGAACCGGACGGGGGCCCTGCGGCCGTGCTCAGGCGTGTCGGCGCCGGCGGCGAAGCACCAGTCCGAGGCCCGCGAGCAACAGAGCGGCACCCGACAGCGCGGCCAGGGCGCCCGAGGCGACGCCGGTGGCGGCGAGGTCGCCGCGACGCGCGTTGCCGAGCTGGGAGCCCGCATTCGACGTGGCGACACCCCCGGTCGCGGAGCCGCCGGCGCCGTCACCCGGATCGACCGCCGCGACGGGAGGGGCGACCGTGACGCGCGCCCAGCCCAGCAGCTCGCCGGTCGCCGTGTAGACGGCGAGACGGTGCTCGCCCGGAGCGACGCTCGCCGGGACGACGAGCGAGATCGACCGGTTCGCGACGGTCGCGGTGCCCAGACCCGTGGGCTGCGAGAAGAGGAACCCGTAGAGCGCCTTCCCGTCGAGACCCGCGGGCACGTTCACCGAGACCGTGTCGCCGGCCCGGAAGGTGCTCGGCGTCACCGTGATGGCGCCGTCCTTGCCGGCAGCCAACTGCTCGCCATCCGGAGACCAGGCGGCATCCACTCCCATGGTGACCGTCATCTCGAGCGCCGAGCCGGCCCGGGTCCCGATGGACTGGGCGAAGCTCACCGCGTGCGCTCCGACGCCGGCGATCGGCGTCTTCAGCGCGAGACGCCAGGTGCCGTCGGCTCCCACGGCGGCACGGCCGGCGTCCGCCCCGTCGACCCGCACCGTCACCTGCGCCCCCGCGACCCCGCGTCCCTCGAGCGCCGGAACCGTCGCGTTCGAGGCCTGCACGCCCGACAGCGGCGTGGTCACGGCGAAGGCCGCGGCGGTGGCGTCGAGGTCGGCACGCTGGAAGAGGAACTGCTCGCGCGGCAGAGCGTGGTCGACGATGCGGGTCTCGCCCACGCAGCCGTACCAGCCGTGCTCGGGCTCGGTGTTCCACAGCGAGGCGCCGATCACCCACGGCATCAGGTCTGCGGCCATCATCCCGCCGACGCCCGAGGCGTTGCGCAGCACCGGCACGCCGTCGACGTACATGATCACGGTTCCCGCGGCGGGGTCGTTCACGATCGCGACGTGGTGCCAGCTGCCCGGCATGATCTCGCCCGACCAGAGCGTGTACGAGTTCTTCGAGACCGTGTCGGCCGCCGAGAACTGGTATTCGCGCAGGTTCGAGATGCCCAGCCAGGCCGCACCGGCCCCCTCGTCGGAGGTGTCGTTGATCCCGATCCAGTTGCGCGCGCCGCCCCGACTGATCGCGGCGCCCCATCGGTTCGCGGCCTCGGCCCAGTTCGCATCCATCTGCAGGAAGGTCTCGAGGGTGTACCCCGACTCCGCGCTGAGGTGCGCCGAGGTCGCCGGCGCACCGTACTCGGTCGTGAGGAACGCGAGGTTGTCGGGTCCCGTGCTGTTGCGGTGCACGTCGCTGAAGCACACCGCGCCCGGGTCCGCCGAGTAGAAAGGAACGTCCTTGTGGGTCACCGCGACGTCGTCGAGTTCGTCGGGGGCGTCGGTCTGGTCCAGTGGCAGGCGGTACATCGGGCTGGACCCTGCGATGTCGGGCACGACGGTGTTCTCGTCGACGACGCCCTCCTTGACGTCGCCGAACCGCCAGTGCGCCACCGTTCCGGGTACCGCGAAGTAGTCCGACGCGTCACCGGCGGCGACGAGCTTCTCGCCGGTCGACGACCCGGTCCACCCCTGCGACACGATGGCCTTCGCGGCGGCGGTGAGGTCGGGACCGTCCGCCTGGGCCGCCGAGGGCGCACCCCATCCGAAACGGGATCCGAAGTCCATCGCGAGCGAGAACTGCTGCCATGTCCCGGTGAGCACGGGGGCGTCGGTCGACGTCCGCGAGTTGGCGTGCTTCTTGCCGACCCAGGGCGAGATCGTCGAGACGTCGATGCTGCCGCCCGACAGGTCGAACTCGAACAGCGTCATGATGCCGTTGCCGCCGTCGGCCGCCATCTGATAGTCCGTCAGCACCTCGTGGACGGGATGCCCGAAGTCGTTCGTGAGCGTGCGCATGGTGGCGCCGTGGAAGTGCCCGTTGAGCGTCAGGACGATCTGATCGTTCTTGCGGATGAGCTTTTCCCACAGCAGGTCGCCGTACCACCAGCTCGTCGGTGACACCTGGTCCTGGTCGACGCCGATGATCGCGTGCGACGACAGGATCACGGGCACGCCCTTGTTCGCGTCGAGGATCCCCTGCGCCCAGGCGAAGGTGTCGTCGGAGGCGTTCCAGCCGAGCGACAGCACGACCCAGTCATGCCCCTCGGCCGAGAAACGGTACGCCGAGGAGTACCCGTTCTGGAACGTGTCGAGCAGGGTCGAACCGCCCTGGCGCTGCAGCGTGGATGCCCCGAAGGCGGCGAGGTAGTTCGAGGCGTTGCCCTCCGACGAGCGGGCGCCCTGGTCGGCCACGTCGTGGTTGCCGGGGATCACCGAGTAGGGCACTTTGCCGTCCTCGAGGATCTTCATCGCCTTGCTCGCGGCGCTCCACTGATCGCTCTTGCCCTGCTGATCGACGACGTCGCCGAGCTGCATGGTGAACGGGATGTTGAGCGCCTTCTTGTTGTCGACGACCCACTGGGTCTGGACCTCGAAGGGGTTCGTCCCGTACTGCGGGACGAACTGCGAGGCGCTGTACCGCGAGTAGAACTGCGTGTCGGGCAGCACCGGCAGCAAGAAGCTCGAGCGTCCCGTCGCGGAGGAGGTTCCGGATGCCGCGGACCCGGTCGCCGCGGAGCCGGTGGTCCCCGTGGTGCTCGTCGTCGAGGCGGTCGTGGGCGCGCTCGAGACCGTGTCGGAGGGATTCGTGCCCGAGGTGGTGCCGGTGGACGTGCCCGAGGCGGCGACGGCGATCGACGCGCCGCCGAAGGCGAGGCTCGAGACGGCGAGCGCGCCGACGACCAGTCCGGTCGAGAGGCCGCGTACCGAGCGGCGTAGACGAGGGAACATATCTCTTCTCATGTCAGGGTGGTCGATCAGGAGGCGGGGGTGAGCTGGGGCCCGAAGGCCTCGATCTCGGACAGGGTCATCCAGGTGGACGAGGTCTTGTTCTTCACCAGCACGCGAAGACCCGTGGCCAGGACGGGACGCGAGGCGGTGACCTCGAGACGCAGGTCGGCCGAGGTGTTGGCGGCGGGCCAGGCGGTGGCGGAGGGAAGGTTCGCCCACCCGCCGCGTGTGGTGCGGTACTGCACGGTCACCGAGCCGATGTTCTGCTTGCCGCCGATGTCGTACACGTTCACGCTCGAGATCTGCCGCGGCTGGTCGAGGTAGAAGGTCACGCGGTTGGGGTTCACGCGGTTCGCCGCGCCCCCCGAGCGCCAGTCGGCGAAGCCGGTGGCGGTGCGGTTCCCGTCGGTGAGGGCGAAGGTCGTGGAGTCCTTGAACGACCAGTCGGGGTGCACACCCGACTGCCGGAGCACGTTCACCTGCTGCGCGGCCGAGACCGTGACCACGAGCGTGGCTGAGAAGCCGAGCCCCGAGACCGCCGGGACCTTCACCGTTCCAGGCGTCGAGAGCGCGGCATCCGTCACACCCGTGAAGTCCCAGCGCACGGGGGCGGTCAGGGTCTGC
The DNA here is from genome assembly GCF_041079455.1 of Microbacterium sp. 16-032. Lineage (NCBI taxonomy): Bacteria > Bacillati > Actinomycetota > Actinomycetes > Micrococcales > Microbacteriaceae > Microbacterium > Microbacterium sp. 16-032. The sequence continues at coordinate 335,717 of NZ_JBFYGQ010000002.1, forward strand.
CCGGTGTCGCCGATACGACGCTGCACCGTGGCCGGGGCCCGCATGGCGACCTCGGCGACGGTGGCGCCCGCGTAGGTGGTGAGCGCGGAGTCCGCGGCGTCCGAGAGGGCGCCGACGGCGACGGATGCCGTGAGAGCCACGTCTTCACCGAAGAAGCCCTTCGCCGTTCCGGTCACCGAGACCACTCCGGGCGTCAGCCAGGTCGTCGCGGCCGGCAGCGCCCAGGTGATGGGCGACAGCGTCACCGTGCGGCCCCAGCCGTAGCGGCCGCTGAGTGAGCTCGGCAGGGTCGGGAGCACACCCGGCGTGGTGACGAGCGAGGGAGAGGTCACGGTCGGGGTGAGAGCATGCACGCGCCACTGCTGCACCGCGGCGGAAGCGATGAGGGTGTAGGTCTGCACCTCGGAGCCGTCGGCCGTCTTCCAGTTGTAGAGGTCGAGAGCCGATTCCCTGCCCTCGCGATCGCGCTGCACGTTGACGAGGTTCACGGCCCCGTTGCCCGCGTCGCGCAGCTCCCACTGGGCGTAGGGGTCGGTCGCGGCGTCGGCGACATCGGCCGTCTGCAGGTAGCGGAAAGCGTCCTGGTCGTTGCGCGAGCGGGTGAGGACGCGGTCCTTCTGATCGGCGATGAGGTATGTGCGCGCCGAACCGACGACCGGGTACAGGCGAAGCGCCTGAGCGGACAGCGTCCGAGGGTCGGCTTGCGCCATCGACGAGATCGATGCCACCGCCGGAGTGGTCGAGCCGGGCGCGCTCGAGACCTGAGCGTCCCCCGCCCCGATCTGGAGCACCTTGCCGCTCGCGTGAACACTCTCGACGAGTACGAGCTGCGCGGCGCCGACGGCCGACGCGGAAACGGGCGTTTCGGTGGCGGCGAGGGCGGGAGGGGCGGATGCCAACAGGCTCGCGGCGGCCACGAGGGTCGCGGCCGCGCGGAGCAGTCGCGATCGGGTGGGGGTCATGAGAGGCGGGTCCTTCCGGGTGCGAGCGCTCCCCCGACGCGCGCACGTCGGCGCGAGGAGCAACGGGCACCCGCCGGGGTGGCGGGACGCGTGGCTGAGGGGGCTGTGGGGAGCGGCCCGCGAGAGCGGGCGACCCGACTGTAGGGAGCGCCCCCGCCGGACGCGGGTCCGGGAGCGGTCGCTCCGGTGAACGACGCCCGTCCTGTTCGGTGCCCGGTGCGGGACGGCAGCCGATGACCCCTTTCCGTGTCCGTCGGCCGCGTCGGTGACCGGGTCGGGAGCGGGCCCCCGCGATACGATGGACGGATGCCCGCTACGCCCCCCGCCTCCGTCGAACTCGCCGTCGTCGACCGCAACGATTTCGTCGAATCCCGCCACTACGGCGTCGCCGTTGTCCTCGCCCCCGACGGGTCCGAGAAGCTGACCCTCGGCGATGCGAGCGCGCTCTTCCTCCCCCGCTCGAGCATGAAGCCCCTGCAGGCGCTGGCGTGTCTCTCGGCGGGCGCCGAGCTCGCCGACGAGCGTCTCGCGATCTCGATGGCGAGCCACGCGGGCACCGAGCGCCACGCCGAGGTGGCTCGCGGCATCCTGCAGTCCGCCGGCCTCACCGAAGATGACCTCGGGTGCCCGGCGGCCTGGCCCACTGACACCGCGTCACGCGACGAGATGGTGCGTGATCACGCCGCGCCCTCGCCGTTGCGCATGAACTGCTCGGGCAAGCACGCCGCGATGCTGCTGACCTGCGTGGCGAACGGCTGGAGCACGGGCGACTACCTCGATCCGCAGCACCCGCTGCAGGCGCACATCCGCGAGGTCATCGAACGTCTCGTGGGTGAGCGCATGACCACGACGGCGATCGACGGCTGCGGAGCCCCCGTCTACGCGATGAGCCTCGTTGGTCTCGCGCGGGCCATCCAGCGCATCGCGACGTCGTCGGAGCGCTCCCCCTTCGCTCTGCACCGCAGCGCCGGAACCCTCGTGCGCGCCGTGCGCGAGCACCCGTGGACCATCGACGGCCCCGGCCGGCCCGACACGATCGTCATCGAACGCCTCGGGGTCTTCTCGAAGATGGGCGCCGAGGGCGTGCAGGTCATGACCGCCCCCGACGGCTCCACGGTTGCCCTCAAGATGCTCGACGGCTCGAATCGCGCCGGACATGTCGTCGCGCTGCGCCTGCTCGAGAGGGTCGGGGCTCTCACCGCCGCGGCGGTCGACGACACCGTGGCGCAGCTCTCGCTGTCGATCCTGGGCGGCGGTCGCGAGGTCGGTTCGATCCGCTCCGCGGTCTGACCCCGACGCCCCGCCCCTCCACGGTGCGGGGGCCGTTCAGATGCCCCCGTCGACCGAGCGCGGGTGGGCGATCGGCTCGTCCGGGACGAGCACCTCGGTCTCGCGGTTGAGGCTCTCGCCGCGGAAGAACGGCTTCGATCCCGGGAACAGGTACCAGAGCACCATCAGCACGACCCCGATCGCCAGCGCCCCGATACCGACGACGAAGGTGCCGCCGATGCCGAGGAGCACGGTGTTGCCGTACTCGGGGTCGTACATGTCGACGGCCGACTGCACGAAGGCGTACGTCAGCATGAGGGCTCCCAGCAGGGGCAGGATGCCGCGGTAGACGAGGTTCTTCGCCGACGAGAACAGCTCGCGTCGGTAGAACCACAGGCAGGCGTACCCCGTCATCGCGTAGTAGAAAGCGATCGCGAGCCCGAGCGACAGGATCGAGTCCTGCAGGATGTTGTCGCTGATGATCGTCATGCCGACGTAGTAGACGCTTGCGACGACGCCCATCACCAGCGTCGAGAACGACGGCGTGCGGAAGCGGGGGTGCACCGTCTGGAAGCGGTGCGGCAGCGCCTTGTAGGCGGCCATCGCGAGCGTTCCCCGCGCGGTGGGGAGGATCGTGGTCTGCGTCGACGACACCGCCGAGATGAGCACGGCGACGATGAGGACCCACCCGAACGGGCCGAACAGGTCGTCCTTGAGCGCGAGGAACACGTCGTCGGCGTTGGCGGGGTTGGCCAGCCCCGCTCCGTCCTCGCCGACGCCGGCGTACATCATCGCCGCCACCGTGACCGTGACGTAGGTGCCGAGCAGGATGACGGTGGTCAGGAGCGCGGCGCGCCCCGGGATGCGCTTCGGGTCCTTGGTCTCTTCGTTGAGCGCCAGGCAGGTGTCCCACCCCCAGTAGATGAACAGCGCGAGCAGGACGGCCTCGGTGAACCCGCTCCAATCCGTGAACCCGAAGGGGTTGAACCACGCGAGATCGAAGGGGGTGGGATTCGGCGCCGTCCCGTCGAAGAACTTCCACAGCGCCAGCGCCACGAAGAGAACCAGCACGAGGTACTGCACGGCGAGCAGGATGTTCTGGATCCGCTCGCCGATCTCGACCCCGCGGTAGCTCACGTAGGTCATCGCGGCGATGAAGGCCACGCCCGTCGCCGTGACGAGCGGCACGTTCTCGGCGAGGGAACCGTCTCCGATGAGCGACCACAGGTAGATGCCGGCGATCTGCGACAGGTTGGCGAGCACCACCATCCCCGCGACGGCGACGCCCCAACCTCCCATCCACCCGACCCAGGGGCCGAACGCCTTCGTCCCCCACGTGAACGTGGTGCCGCAGTCGGGCACCTCGGTGTTCAACTCGCGGTAGGCGAAGGCGATGAACAGCATCGGGATGAAGGCCAGCACGAACGCGATGGGCGCCGACGCCCCCACCGCGAGGACGACGAAGCCGAGCGTCGCGACGAGGGAATACACCGGTGCGGTGGATGCCAGACCGATCACGGTCGAGCCCCACAGGCCCAGGGTGCCAGTGGCCAGGCCTTTGCCGGCCGTCCGTTCGGGTGCGGAGGTCATATGCCGAACGTAGAATCCGCGGTCTCCGCGGTCAAGATGAATTTCAGGCGGAGCGGCGGGCGACGTCGAGCACGACGATCGAGATGTTGTCGCGTCCGCCGTTCTCGAGGGCGGCGGCCATCATGGCCTCGACGGCCGCGGCCGGGTCGGCGTTCGCCTCGAGGAAATGACGGATGCCGAAGTCCGTGAGCTCTTTGGTGAGACCGTCGGAGCAGATCACGAAGCGATCGCCGTCGAGCACGTCGAGACGGAGGTAGTCGGGCTTGACGCTGTCGCTCGGTCCCACGGCTCGAGTGATCACGTTCCCGTAGGGGTGGTTCTCGGCCTCTTCGGGGCTCAGACGCCCGGCGGCGATGAGCTCTTGCACCACGGAGTGATCGGTCGTCACCTGGACGATCTCGCCGTCGCGCAGAAGATACACGCGCGAGTCGCCGATGTTCAGCGTCACCCAGTGCGGTTCTTCGGTGTGGGTCTCGAGGTACACGCCGGTGAGGGTGGTTCCGGTGCCCTCGTCGGTGGTCTCGGGGTGGGCCACGATGTCTTTGACCGCGCGCGAGAGCGCCTTCTCGATGTTCTTCGTCGAGACCGGGCCCGTCGCGACCACGGCACGGAGCCGTTCGACGGTGCTCGCGCTCGCGATCTCTCCACCGAGATGCCCGCCCATACCGTCGGCGACGACGAACAGCGGGAAGTCGGCGAGGACGGCGTCCTGGTTCACCTCGCGGCGGCGTCCGACCTCGGTGCTGGCCGCCCACGACAGCTCGAGAACGGTGTCACCGAGCGGGACGGTGCGCGTGTGGGTGGTCACCTCGGGCACGAACGATCCTCCGGTTGGCCGACGACTGCGCCGGCGGAAACGCACGGCCCTGTCATCTTAGTCGACGCTCGGGCACGATCCGAGGACGCGCCGCACCGACACATCCCAGCGGTGGCATTCATCCCGCGGCCGGATCGGCGGGCAGAGGAAGGATGCCGTCGATCTCGGCGAGATCCTCGGCGCTCGGCGTCCAGGCGGTGGCGGCTGCGGCATTGGCGCGCACCTGCTCTGCGCTCGTCGCGCCCGCGATGACGCTCGCGACCAGGGGGTTGGCGAGGAACCAGGCGAAGGTCGCCTCGAGCATCGTGATCCCGCGTGCATCGCAGAAGGCCTGGTAGCGCTCGAGCGCGTCCCAGGGGGCGTCACGCCACAGGTGGGGTCGCTGACGCATGATGCGGCTCCCCTCAGGGCCCCCGTCCCGCCTGAACTTGCCGGTCAGCAGGCCGTTGTGCAGGGGGAAGAAGGGCAGGAACCCGAGGCCGTAACGAGCGGCGGCCGGCAGCACCTCCCGCTCGGCGGCGCGGGCCAGCAGGCTGTACTGATTCTGGGCCGAGACGAACCGCACGCCGTCGGCGGCATGCTCGGCCTCGGCGATCCGCCACCCTGAGAAATTCGAATGCCCGATGTAGCGCACCTTGCCCTCGCGGACGAGGTCGGCGAGGGCGTCGAGGGTTTCCTCGATCGGCGTCGACGGGTCGGGCGTGTGCAGCTGGTACAGGTCGATCCAGTCGGTGCGCAGGCGTCGGAGCGAGTCTTCGACGGCACGACGCACGTGCGCGCGGGATCCCTTGGACCCCCCGGTCACCGCGGGGGCGAAGTCGGCGTGCCCGAACTTCGTGGCCAGCACGACCTGATCGCGGCGCCCCTCGAGCGCCTCCCCCATCAGCGTCTCGGACAAACCGAACTCGCGACCGTACATGTCGGCGGTGTCGAGGAAAGTCACGCCCGCATCGATCGCCGCATCGAGCACCGCGCGCGTTCCGTCGAGTGTCTCGGTGGCGGTTCCCGCTCGTCCGAAGTTGTTGCAGCCCAGGCCCACCGCGGAGACGCGGAGTCCGGAGCGACCGACGGCACGAAGAGGAAGAACGGAGGACGTCATCTCTCCACGCTATCGCCGAGGACGACGAAGGGCTCCCCGTCGACACGGGGAGCCCTTCGCGGAGGTCAGACCTGGGGGCCGGCCGGCGGAGCCGGGGGCGGCGGCGTCGTTCCCGGAGCGGGCGGGGGCGGCGTCGTTCCCGCTGCGGGCGGAGTCTGCGGCGGGCTGTACGGCTGCGCCGGCGGTGCACCGTATCCGGGACCGGCGTATCCTCCGCCGTTGCCGGCGACCGGCTGGCTGGGCTGAACGGGGATGCCGTTCCAGACCGTCTTGTCGGCCAGGAAGGAGTTCGCCCACGGCGCGGGCGGGATCGCGGGGTTCCAGCGGTTGTTGCTGAATGCAATGATCGCGAGCCAGATGAGCGCACCGACGCCCGGGATCAGCCAGAGAAGAAGCAGCGGCCAGTCCTTACCGAGCTTGAGGCCGATACGGTACGAGTACATCACCGCGACGGCGAGGATGACCAGGCTGAACACCGGTCCGATGACGGGGATGTTCGACAGGACGCTCGAGGCGACGATGGCGATCAGCACGACCCACGGCGACACGTCACCGAGCTTGGCCGCGATCAGTCCGTTGTAGACCGGAACCCAGGCGCGCCACTTGCCCTGCACACCGGCCTTCTCGAAGATCTTCATGTAGAGGAACGACGAGATCACGTACGCCGCGAGGGCGAGGATGAGGAAGATCGGGATCAGGACGAGCAAGATGGCGAGAGCAGCGGCGCTGCCCCCGTCGTCGTAATAGTAGGAGTCACTCATGCGAGTTCCTTTCCAAGCGAGTGCGCGGGAAGCATCCACGCACCCCCCGCGCCTCACATGCTAGCGAAGCTGAGACTTTCCTGACAGGGGCACGCCCATGTCATACAATGAGCGCCACCTCGCCGGCCTCCCCCGGGCGGACCACCCACCCCGCGTCGGACGCCCAGCTCACGAACTCGTCGAGCGAGGCGATGCGGACGCCCCGGCACGCGAGGGATCGCACCAGCTCACCCTTCGCATGCTTGTTGAAGTGGTTGAGTGCGCGAGTCCGACCACCCGAGTCCTCGCTCATGACCCGCACGTAGGCGGAGGGGACACCCTCGGGCAACGGCCCGAGAGCCGCGTACGCCTCCGAGCGCAGGTCGAGGACGAAGTCGGGTCGGCGCTGCGCCCACGCCTGTCGAACGGCATCCGCCCAGATCCGCCGGAGAGCCGGGACGCCGGGCAGCGACGTCCCCGCTGCCAGGCGATACGGCGGGATGCCGTCGAGGGCACCGACCGGCCCGAACGGCGCCGACTGGATGAGGACGTGCTCGCCGAGCCATGAACGGGATGCCGCATCGAGGGACGCGGCATCCAGGGCATCGAACAAGACCCCGGTGTAGCGATCGATCGCCGGCATGGTGGGCGCCGTGCGCACCGCGGCGTTGTCGGCGATCTCGTGCCGACGCTTCGCACTGATCTTCAGCACGCGCGCGGCCTCGTCCTCGTCGGAGGACAGCGCGACCAGCGCGGCGACGACCGTTTCGCGCGCGTCCCGGAGAGAAGGGAGCGCAAGGGACGGCAGATCGAGCATCGGACCGTCGCCGCCGGGGCGCTTGGTCTCGGACGGAGGGAGCAGGACGAGCATGGGACCCTTCGGGAAAACAGCGACGCGCGCCGCCCGGAGAACCGGGCGACGCGCGTCAGCGATGAAGCGGCGTCAGGAGACGAGAGCGGCGTTTCCGGCGACGATGGTGAGTTCGTCGTCGGCCATCGACAGGAAGCCGTCCTCGGCGTTGGCCAGGATCTTCGTGCCGTCGGTGCGGGTGATTCGCACCTCGCCCTGGGCGAGGATCGCGAGCACCGGCTCATGCCCCTGCATGAAGCCGATCTCACCCTCGACGGTCTTGGCGACGACGAGCGTCGCCTCCCCCGTCCACACCTCGGCGTCTGCCGACACCAGGCTCACGCGCAACGACATGTCAGCCGTTCTCCTTCTGAATCTGCGCCCACTTGGCCTCGACGTCGGAGATGCCACCGACGTTGAAGAACGCCTGCTCGGCGACGTGGTCGAAGTCACCCTTGACGATCGCGTCGAACGACTCGATGGTCTCCTTGATCGGGACCGTGGAGCCCTCGACACCGGTGAACTTCTTGGCCATGTAGGTGTTCTGCGAGAGGAACTGCTGGATGCGGCGCGCACGCGACACGACGATCTTGTCTTCCTCGGAGAGCTCGTCGACACCGAGGATGGCGATGATCTCCTGCAGTTCCTTGTTCTTCTGGAGGATCTGCTTCACGTTGGTGGCGACGCGGTAGTGGTCGGCACCGATGTAGCGCGGGTCGAGGATGCGGCTCGTCGAGGTCAGCGGGTCGATGGCCGGGTACAGACCCTTCGACGCGATCTCACGCGAGAGCTCGGTGGTGGCGTCGAGGTGCGCGAACGTGGTCGCGGGAGCCGGATCGGTGTAGTCGTCGGCGGGGACGTAGATCGCCTGCAGGGAGGTGATCGAGTGACCGCGCGTCGACGTGATGCGCTCCTGGAGCACACCCATCTCGTCGGCGAGGTTCGGCTGGTATCCCACGGCGGAGGGCATGCGGCCGAGCAGCGTCGAGACCTCGGAACCGGCCTGCGTGAAGCGGAAGATGTTGTCGATGAACAACAGCACGTCCTGCTTCTGCACGTCGCGGAAGTACTCCGCCATCGTCAGGGCCGAGAGGGCGACGCGCAGACGCGTTCCCGGCGGCTCGTCCATCTGGCCGAACACGAGGGCGGTCTTGTCGAAGACACCCGCCTCTTCCATCTCGGCGATGAGGTCGTTGCCCTCACGGGTGCGCTCACCGACACCGGCGAACACCGACACACCACCGTGGTCCTGCGCGACGCGCTGGATCATCTCCTGGATGAGGACGGTCTTGCCGACACCGGCGCCACCGAACAGACCGATCTTTCCACCCTGCACGTAGGGGGTCAGGAGGTCGATCGACTTGATGCCGGTCTCGAACATCTCGGTCTTCGACTCGAGCTGGTCGAAGCTGGGCGCCTTGCGGTGGATGCCCCAACGCTCGGTGACCTCGATGGTCTCGCCGGGGGCGCCGTTGAGCACCTCGCCGGTCACATCGAAGACCTTGCCCTTGGTCACGTCACCGACGGGCACCGAGATGGGGCCGCGGGTGTCGCGCACTTCCTGACCGCGGACCATGCCGTCGGTGGGCTTGAGCGAGATGGCGCGGACGAGGTCGTCACCGAGGTGCTGGGCCACCTCGAGAGTGATCTCGGTCGACTGGTCACCGATGGTGATCGTGGTCTTCAGCGCGTTGTAGATCTCGGGGATCGCGTCATGCGGGAACTCGATGTCGACGACCGGGCCGGTGACGCGCGCGACGCGTCCGACGACGGCCGCGTCGGTCTTCTCGGCGGTGAGGCTCATGGCTTCTTCTCTCCTTGGGAACTTACTTGCCGGATGCCAGGGCATCGGCGCCGCCGACGATCTCGGCGATCTGCTGCGTGATCTCCGCCTGACGCGCGTTGTTGCGCAGGCGGGTGTAGTCGGTGATGAGCTTGTCGGCGTTGTCGCTGGCCGACTTCATGGCCTTCTGCGTCGCGGCGTGCTTGGCGGCCGACGACTGGAGGAGGGCGTTGAAGATGCGGCTCTGGACGTAGACCGGCAGGAGCGCATCGAGCACGGTCTCTGCATCCGGCTCGAACTCGTAGAGCGGGTACACCTCGGCCTGGGCCGGAGCCTCGTCCGCCTCGAGGACCTCGAGGGGAAGAAGACGGACCGACTCGGGCGACTGCGTCATCATGCTGACAAAGCGGTTGTACACGAGGTGGATCTCGTCGACGCCATCGTTCTCGCCACCGGCGCGGTAAGCCTTCAGGACGGCATCCGAGATCTCTTCCGCCGTCGAGAACTGCGGGGTGTCGGTGTCGCCGACCCACTGTGCGACGCTCGCCATGCGACGGAACTGGAAGTACCCGACGGCTTTGCGCCCGACGAGGTAGAACACGACCTCTTTGCCCTGCGAACGGAGCAGCTCGGCCAGCTCGAGCGCCTCACGGAGGATCTGCGAGTTGAACGCGCCGGCCAGGCCGCGGTCGGAGGTGAAGACGACCAGGGCCGAGCGACGGATGTTCTCACGCTCGGTGGTCAACGGGTGATCGACGGAGGAGTGAGTGGCCACCGCGGAGACGGCGCTCGTGACGGCCCGCGCGAAAGGGGATGCCGCGCGCACACGCGCCATCGCCTTCTGAATGCGTGAGGCCGCGATGAGCTCCATCGCCTTGGTGATCTTCTTGGTCGTCTGAGCAGAAGAGATCTTCTGCTTGTAGACCCGTAGCTGTGCGCCCATGATTTACGTCCGTGTCCTCGCTCCTCAGCGACGGCCTTTGACGATCCGCTCCTGGTTCACGTCTTCCGCCTCGGCGGCGTCGACCTTCTCGGCGCCGACGACGCCCTGGTCCTTGCCGGGCTGGAACTCCTTGGTGAAGGCGTCGATCTGCTTCTCGAGCTCGGCGAGGGTGTCGTCACCCAGCGCGTTGGTCTCGCGCAGCGTGTCGAGCACGGTCGAGTTGCGGCGGAGGTAGTCGAGCAGCTCGCGCTCGAAGCGGAGCACGTCCGAGACCTCGACGGTGTCCAGCTTGCCGTTCGTGCCGGCCCAGATCGAGACGACCTGCTCCTCGACGGGGTACGGCGAGTACTGCGGCTGCTTGAGCAGCTCGGTCAGACGCGCACCGCGTGCCAGCTGACGACGCGAGGCCGCGTCGAGGTCGCTCGCGAACATCGCGAAGGCCTCGAGCGAGCGGTACTGCGCCAGCTCGAGCTTCAGGGTTCCGGAGACCTTCTTGATCGACTTGACCTGAGCGTCACCGCCGACGCGCGACACCGAGATACCCACGTCGACCGCGGGACGCTGGTTGGCGTTGAACAGGTCGGACTGCAGGAATATCTGGCCGTCGGTGATCGAGATCACGTTGGTCGGGATGTATGCCGAGACGTCGTTCGCCTTGGTCTCGATGATGGGAAGACCCGTCATCGAACCCGCGCCGAGCTCGTCGGACAGCTTCGCGCAACGCTCGAGCAGACGCGAGTGCAGGTAGAAGACGTCGCCGGGGTACGCCTCGCGGCCCGGCGGGCGGCGCAGGAGCAGCGAAACGGCACGGTAGGCCTCGGCCTGCTTCGACAGGTCGTCGAAGATGATGAGGACGTGCTTGCCGCCGTACATCCAGTGCTGGCCGATGGCCGAGCCGGTGTAGGGGGCGAGGTACTTGAAGCCGGCGGGGTCGGAGGCGGGGGCCGCGACGATGGTGGTGTACTCCATCGCGCCGGCCTCTTCGAGCGCGCCCTTCACCGAAGCGATGGTCGAGCCCTTCTGGCCGATCGCGACGTAGATGCAACGCACCTGCTTGTCGACGTCGCCGGACTCCCAGTTCGACTTCTGGTTGATGATCGTGTCGATCGCGATGGCCGTCTTACCGGTCTGGCGGTCGCCGATGATGAGCTGACGCTGGCCGCGGCCGACGGGGATCATGGCGTCGATGGCCTTGATGCCGGTCTGGAGGGGCTCGTGCACGCTCTTGCGCTGCATGACGCCGGGCGCCTGGAGCTCCAGGGCGCGGCGGCCCTCGGTCGCGATCTCGCCGAGACCGTCGATGGGGTTTCCGAGCGGGTCGACGACGCGACCCAGGTACCCGTCGCCGACGCCGACCGAGAGGACCTCACCGGTGCGGGTGACGCTCTGGCCTTCTTCGATGCCGGAGAACTCGCCGAGCACGACGACACCGACCTCGTTCTCGTCGAGGTTCTGGGCGAGGCCGAGCGTGCCGTCCGCGAAGCGGATGAGCTCGTTGGCCATGACGCCGGGAAGGCCCTCGACGTGAGCGATACCGTCGGCCGCGTCGACGACGGCGCCGACCTCGGTCGCCGCAGCGCCGGTGGGCTCGTAGGCGTTGACGAAGTCCTTCAGCGCGTCACGAATGACGTCGGGGCTGATAGAGAGATCTGCCATTGTCTTCCTTCGTTCGTGGGGCACTCGGCCCCCAGATCCACGCCCACTCGGGCGGAAAGTCTTCAGCCGGCGATGCGCTGGCGGAGGTCCGCGAGGCGTGCGGACACGCTCGCGTCGATCACGTCGTCGGCGACCTGCACGCGCAGCCCACCGACCACGGTCGGGTCGATCACGGTATTCAGCGTGACGGCCGAACCGTAACGTGCGCTGAGAGCGTTCTGGAGGCGGGACTGCTGGTCGGCGTTCAACGGCGTCGCCGCGAACACCGTCGCGACGATGCGCGCGCGCTGCTCGGCGACGATGCGCTCAGCGCGACGTAGGAGAGCACGGACGCGACGACCGCGGGCGTGCTTGACCAGCGACGACACGATAAGTGCGGTCCCCGCGCTCGCCCGGCCGTCGAGGAGCTTCGAGACGAGAGCCCCCTTGGCCGACGCGCCGCCGAGGCGGCCGCCCAGCGCGAGCTCGAGTTCGCCGTTGGAGGCGACGGTGCGCGAGAACGAGAAGAGCTCGGCCTCGATGTCCGCGTCCTCGGCGACCGAGGTCGCGAGCACAGCGAGCTCTTCGAGTCCTTCGACGAACTCCGCGGAGTTCGACCAGCGCTGCTGCGCGGCGCTGGTCAGCAGCGCCACGGTCGCGGGCCGGTACGAGGCTCCGAAGACGCCGGACACCAGACCCGCACGAGCGGCGGGCGGCACCGACGAGTCGGACAGCGCGCCGCTCAGCTGCGCCGAGCCGCTCACGGCACCGACGGCCGCGAACAGTTCGCGCGCGACGTCGAGATCGACGCCCGAGGTGGAGGCCAGGGCCTCCGCGGTCGCGGTCCGCGCCTGAGTGGTCGCGCTGCCCATTACTTGGCCGCCTTCTCGGAAGCCTCGAGCTCGGCGAGGAAGCGGTCGACCACGGCGTTGGCACGCGCGTCGTCCGCCAGGGTCTCACCGATGACGTTGCCCGCGAGGTCGACCGCGAGGGTACCGACCTCGGAACGCAGCTGCACGAGGGCCGTCTGACGCTCGGCCTCGATCTGAGCGTGCGCGGACGCGGTGATGCGAGCGGCCTCGGCCGACGCGGTCTCCTTGGCCTCCGCGACGATCTTGCGACCGTCCTGAGTGGCGTTCTCGCGGATCTCACCGGCTTCCTTGCGCGCCTCGGCGAGCTGGGCGGTGTACTCCTCGAGGGCGGCCTCGGCCTGTCGCTGAGCCTCGTCGGCCTTGGCGATGTTGCCCTCGATGGCAGCACTGCGCTCGTCGAGCAGCTTCGCCATGCGCGGCAGAGCGACGCGCCACACCACGAAGATGATGACGACGAAGCACACGGCCGACCAGATGATGTCGTAGACCGCGGGAAGCAGCGGGTTGTGCGCTTCCCCCGCGGGCTCCGCGGCGAGAGTGACAAGAGCGTTCAGCATCCTGTCTCCTTACAGTGAATCGAGAGCGGCCGGGATCAAGTGAAGATGAAGCCGGTTGCGATACCGATGAAGGCGAGCGCCTCGGTGAAGGCGATACCGATGAACATCAGGACCTGCAGGCGGCCCGCGAGCTCGGGCTGACGAGCGACGCCCTCGATCGTCTTGCCGACGACGATGCCCACGCCGATGGCGGGACCGATGGCGGCGAGACCGTAGCCGATCGTGGCGACGTTACCGGTGACCTGGGCGAGAACCGTAGTTGCGTCCACGGGTTTTTTCCTTTCGTTGGGTGGCTCGGCGTGCGCCGGGCCGCTCAGTGCTCTTCTGCGACCGCGAGCTGGATGTAGACCGCGGTGAGGATCGCGAAGACGTACGCCTGGAGGAAGGCGACGAAGATTTCGAACAGGGTAAAGGCGAAGCCGAAGGCGAGGGAGCCGGCGCCGAGCGCGGTCCACCATCCGCTGAGGTCCACCACGAAGAACTGCGTCGCGGCGAAGAACAGCACCAGCATGAGGTGGCCGACGACCATGTTCATCAGCAGTCGCAGCGTCAGGGTGACGGGGCGGATGATGAAGGTCGAGAGGAACTCGAGCGGGATGATCAGGATGTAGAGGAACCAGGGCAGCCCGGGAGGCATCAGCGAGTTGCGGAAGAAGCCGCCGGGGCTCTTCTTGATGCCCGCGTAGATGAAGGTGACGTAGGCCACGATCGCGAGGAGCATCGGAACCGCGATGACGCTGGTGCCGGCAATGTTCAGGAACGGGATGACACCCGTGATGTTCATGAACAGCACCATGAAGAAGATGGTGGTGAGGATCGGCAGGAAGCGCTTGCCGTCCTTGCGACCCAGGATGTCCTCGGCAATGTTCACGCGGACGAAGTCCAGGCCCATCTCGACGACGCTCTGGAAGCGACCGGGGACCACCGTCATGCGACGCGTGCCGACGACGAGGAGCGTGACCAGAACCACCGTCGCGAGCATCTGGATGAGGTTGATGCGCGTGATCGCGAACATCGTGCCCTCGAACAGCACCGCGTCGGGGAAGAACTCCGAGATGGAGGGCGGGTGGAATTCCGCACCCGCAGACGCGAAGTTCGTGATCAGGGTCGCAGCTTGAGTAGTCAGCGCTGGCTCCAGCTTCGGGGCATCGGTGTGAACCGTTGCGACGATGGTCGGTGATTGTTACCCGAAGTGCGAGCTTGGAGAAGAATTCCAATCGCGGGTGGGTACTCGTCCACCCTATCAAACTCCCGGCGGATCCATGAGTCCGCCCGGTGCGATCGTCTCGGCGCCGGACTAATGTGCCGCCGCCGACCGCACCATGGGATACGGCCGCTCAGGAGCGACGGTCGCCCGCCTCGGGGTCAGTGGGCAGGGTCACGTCGCTGACGCTGGGGATGCGCATGCGCAGGAGGACGACCACGTCGACCGCGAGCGAGGCGATGACGCTGACGACGAGCGCGACGTAGAACACCACGGGGTCGACCCAGCCCTGTCCGCGCAGCACGACGATCGCCACGATGAACAGGATGAGCTTGAGCAGCCAGCCGCCCAGCACGATGCCGAAGAAGATCGGGACGTAGAGCGGATCGCCGAACCACCGGTTCGCCACCAGGATGCTGATGGCCGTGACGGCGAGGAAGATCGCGCTGACCGCGACGCCGGACAGAGCGCTGCCGAGGCCGCCCCCTCCCCCGACGAGGAATCCGATGACTGCCCCGAGCACGAGGAGCACCGCCGTCACGATGCCGCCCCAGACCAGGGCGGTGCGCAGCACCGGGGTACTGGAGAGGGAACGACGAGGGGCGGGGGAAGCACTGCTCATGAGGGGGACTCCGGTCGGGTGGGTCGGGGGCGGCGGGACAGCCGCAGTCGGTGCTGGGAGGGCAGGAGGGTGAGAACGACGCACGCGATGACGCCGATGACACCGAAGACGATGCCGAAGGCGTAGTCGCCGGGCCAGCTCTGCTGGGTGCCGATGTACATCAGCAGGAACGCGAGGCTCACCACGGCCGTCCAGCTGTAGAAGATGAGGACTGCGTCACGGTCGGTGTGCCCCATGTCGAGCATGCGGTGGTGCAGGTGCTTGCGATCCGGCGAGAACGGCGACCTGCCCGCCCACTGCCGGCGGGCGACCGCGAGACCGAAATCGAGCAGGGGCAGCAGGACGATGACCACGGGCAGCAGGATCGGGATGAACGCACCGAGCAGCTGCGACCGGCCGATCTTCTCGGGATCGAGCACTGCCGGGTCGAGCTGACCGGTGATGGCGACGGCCGAACTGGCCATGAGCAGCCCGAGCATCAGGGCCCCCGCGTCTCCCATGAAGAGCTTCGCCGGCGTCCAGTTCATCGGGAGGAAGCCGAGGCACGCTCCTACGAGGACGGCCGCGATGAACGACGCGAGGTTGAAGTACGTGCTCGCTCCGGTGTCGCGCACGAGCAGGTAGGAGTACGCGAAGAAGACGCCGTTCGCGATCAGGCAGACGCCCGCGACGAGACCGTTGAGTCCGTCGATGAAGTTCACCGCGTTCATCACGACGACCAGGGCGAACACGGTCAGCAGGAAGCTCACCCAGCTGGAACCGACCGTGAGGGCGCCGATCGGCAGCGAGAGGATCTGCAGTTGACCGAACCAGGCGATGATGCCCGCGGCGACGAACTGCGCCCCGAGCTTGATCATCCAGTCGAGGTCCCACAGGTCGTCGGCGACGCCGACGAGCACGATGAGCAGGACCGCCCCCAGCAGGGACAGCACCGGCACGGGGTCGATCCAGAAGATCGCGAAGTAGGGGTTGCGGCTCGACAGGGCGAAGGCCGCCACGACGCCGAGGAACATCGCGACTCCGCCGAGGCGCGGCGTCGGCGTCTTGTGCACGTCGCGGTCGCGGATGCCGGAGTACAGCTTGAACCGCAGCGCGAGCTTCCACACCACCCACGACAGCGCGAGCGTGACCGCCGCCGTGAACAGGATGGTGAGGAGGTATTGGGTCACGGACCCGGCGCCTCGGCATCCGGGGTCGTGGCGGCGGGGGCGGCGAGCGGGTCGACGACCTCGTCCACGGGGTCGGGCTCGAGCAGGTCGCCCACGACGGCGCGCAGCCGGTCACGCGAGATCGCGCCCTCGCGCAGCACCCGGATCTGCGGCTCCGCTCCCCCGACGAGCGTGGTCGCGTCGATGATGGTGGAGGCGATGCCTGTCTCGCTGACGCCGGCGTCGAGGTAGACCGCGACGCTGTCGCCGAGCATGTCGCGCGCGGAGTCGATGTCGACGGCGGCGGCGCGACCGGTGAGGTTCGCGCTCGACACGGCCAGCGGACCGGTCTCTTCGAGGAGTTCCAGCGTCATCTTCTGGGCGGGCATGCGCACGGCCACCGTGCCGTGGGTGTCTCCGAGGTCCCACGAGAGCGAGGGCTGCGCGGGCAGCACGATGGTGAGGCCGCCCGGCCAGAACTCGCGGACGAGGTCGTCGACGGCGGGCGGGATCTCGGCCACGAGGGCCCGCAGCGTCCCCACCCCCGGCACGAGCACGGGGGGCGGCTGCCGGCGGCCCCGGCCCTTCGCCTCGAGCAGGCCGGCGACGGCGCGCGCGTTGAACGCGTCCGCGGCGATTCCGTAGACGGTGTCAGTGGGGAGCACGACGAGTTCGCCTCGGCCGATCGCTTGACGCGCGTGGCGCATTCCGGACAGCAGCTGCGACTCGTCACGGCAGTCGTAGACGGGTGACATAACGCGCGCCAGTCTAGTCGCGCGCCACCGCCCGCGTCGTCAGGGGCGCACGGCGGTCGTGGCGCGATCCCGGGTCGTGAGGTCCGGGTGGGTCGCCGCCGATCGCCAGCCGTCGGCGATGAGGATCTCGCGGATGGCCGCGCCCTGCCACTCCCCGTGCTCGATGACGATCGTCGCGCCGGGATGGCCCAGCCGCAGGCCCACGCGACTGAGGTGGCGCACAGCATCCAGCCCGTCCGGTCCTCCGTAGAGCGCCGCGGGTGGGTCGTAGAGGCGCACCTCGGGATCGCGGGGTATCGCGTCGTCGGGAACATAGGGAGGATTGGATGCCACGACGGACACGGTTCCGTCGAGCTCGGGAAAGGCGTCGGCGAGGTCGACGAACGCGAGCGTGACGTTGTCCGCGCCGATCCGGGCGACGTTGTGCTTCGTCCAGACGAACGCGTCGACCGAGTTCTCCGCGGCGAAGACGCGGGCGTGGGGCACCTCGGTCGCCAGCGCCAGCGCGATCGCTCCGCTGCCCGTGCCGAGGTCGACGGCGATCGGAGCCTCCGACGCGGCCGAACGCAGGGCATCGATGGCGAGCTGAGCCATCATCTCGGTCTCAGGACGGGGCACGAAGACCCCCGGTCCGACCGCGAGCTCCATCGATCGGAACGGGGCGAGACCCGTGAGGTGCTGCAGCGGCTCGCGGGCGGCGCGGCGATCCACGAGCGGCGCGAGGGCGCGGGCGGCGGGTTCCGGCATCCGGTCTCCGCGGATCGCGGCGGCCTGGACGCCCCCGCGGGACGATTCGAGGACGTGGGCCACCAGCAGTTCGGCGTCGACCTGGGGGTCGGGAACACCCGCCGCGTTCAGTCGGTGAGCGGCCGCGCGCACGGTGTCGGCGACCGAAACGGCCGTGGGGGCGGGAGGCGGGACGGTTCCTGACATGACAGGAGCCCAGCCTAGTCGCGCAGCGTCACACAGCCGGTGGTGTCGGAGGGCTCGCCTAAAATGAACGCGTCCCGACCGACGGCGAAAGGCGAGCCATGCCCGGCATCCACTCCGACATCACCTCTGCATTCGGCGACACGCCGCTGGTGCGGCTGAACCGCGTCGCGGAGGGCGTCGGCGGCCAGATCCTCGCCAAGCTCGAGTTCTACAACCCCGCCTCGAGCGTCAAGGACCGCCTCGGCATCGCGATCATCGACGCGGCCGAGGCATCCGGCGAACTGAAGCCCGGCGGCACGATCGTCGAGTCGACCAGCGGCAACACCGGCATCGCCCTCGCGATGGTCGGCGCCGCGCGCGGGTACAAGGTCATCCTCACGATGCCCGCCTCGATGTCGAAGGAGCGCCGCATCCTGCTCAAGGCGTTCGGCGCCGAGCTCGTTCTCACCGACCCGACCAAGGGCATGTCGCACGCCGTCGACGAGGCCAAGCGCATCGTCGCCGAGACCCCCGGTGCGGTGTGGGCCCGCCAGTTCGAGAACGAGGCGAACCCCGCTATCCACCGCAAGACGACGGCCGAAGAGATCCTGCGCGACACCGAGGGCAAGGTCGACTACTTCGTGGCCGGCATCGGCACGGGCGGCACCATCACGGGTGTGGGCCAGGTGCTGAAGGAGCGCGTGCCCGGGGTCAAGGTCGTGGCGGTCGAGCCCGCCGACTCCCCCGTGCTCACCAAGGGCCACCCCGGCCCGCACAAGATCCAGGGCATCGGCCCCAACTTCGTGCCCGCGATCCTCGATCGCGACATCATCGACGAGGTGATCGACGTCGAGTTCGACGACGCCATCCGCCTCGCCCGCGAGACCGCGGCGAAGGACGGCATCCTCGTGGGAATGTCGTCGGGGGCGGCCATCTGGGCCGCCCTCGAGGTCGCGCGTCGCCCCGAGGCGGCGGGCAAGAACATCGTCGTCATCATCCCCTCGTACGGCGAGCGGTATCTCTCGACGGCGCTCTACGAGCACCTGCGCGAAGACTGACGTGGGGGTCCTCTCCCGCGTCCGCGAAGACATCTCCTCCGCCAAGCTCCGCGATCCCGCGGCGCGCGGCGGCCTCGAGATCGCCCTGCTGTACCCCGGGCTTCACGCTGTGTGGTCGTACCGCATCGCGAACCGGCTCTGGCGACGGGGCCTGCGTTTTCCAGCGCGGGCCCTGTCGCAGGTGACCCGGTGGCTCACCGGGGTCGAGATCCACCCCGGCGCCACGATCGGTCGACGCTTCTTCATCGACCACGGCATGGGTGTCGTGGTCGGCGAGACGGCCGAGGTCGGCGACGACGTGATGCTGTACCACGGCGTCACCCTGGGCGGTCGTCAGCGCGAGGGCGGCAAACGCCACCCGACCCTGCACGACGGGGTGGCCGTGGGCGCGGGGGCCAAGATCCTCGGGCCGATCACGCTCGGTGCGCGGTCGGTCGTGGGGGCGAACGCCGTGGTCACCCGCGATGCACCGGCCGACAGCGTGCTCGTGGGCGTCCCGGCCAAGGCGCGCACGCGCCGCAACGGCGAGGACACCCGCGCGCTGCTGACCACCCCGGAGTACTGGATCTGACCGCCGCGGCGGCTGTTTCCGTTCGGCCGGCCCGCCGTAGGCTCGGACAATGCCCCGACTGCACGATCTCTCCTTCGTGGCCCAGATCGACGGGCTCCGCAGCGGCGAGTACTCGCCCGCCGAGCTGACGCGCCACTACCTCGACCGCATCGACCACCACCGCGGTCTCGGCGCCTTCTCCGAGGTGACCCGGGATGCCGCGCTCCGACGTGCGGCCGACCTCCCCCGACCGGCCGACGGGTCTCTGTGGGGCGTCGCCCTGGCCGACAAGGACCTCGTCGCCCGCGCCGGAGTGCCCACGCGCTACGGCTCACGCTCACGGGTGAACCACGTGCCCGCGGCATCCGATCCCCTCGCAACGGCCCTCGACGCCGCCGGAGCGATCAACGTCGGCAAGACCAGCACCTCGGAGTTCGGTCTCACCGGCTTCACCGAACCGCTGATCCACGACCCGGCGCGAGACCCGTGGCGGCCTGCGGCCGGCGCGGGGGGCTCGAGCGGTGGCGCGGCGGTGGCGGTCGCTGCCGGGCTCCTCCCCGCGGCCGTCGGTTCGGACGGGGGCGGCTCGATCCGCATCCCCTCGGCGACCGTGGGTGTCGTCGGTCTCAAACCCTCACGCGGGCGTCTGCCGATCGGCTCGGGCTTCGACTCCCCCGACGGGTTGTCGGTGACGGGACCGATCGCGCGCTCGGTCGAAGACGCGGGGCTGCTTCTCGACGCCCTCGTCGGTCTCGCCCCCTTCTCGTACGCGACGGCCGCCCCCGGCACCGGACCCTTCCTCGACGCTGCTCGCCGCGACCCCGGTCGACTGCGCCTCGGGATCACCACCGTCTCGCCGTGGGACGACGACGAGGACATCGTCCTCGACGCCGACGCTCGCGCCGCCTTCGACACCGCCGCCGCCTGGCTCGACGACGCCGGACACGCGGTGACGGATGCCGACTGGCATCCATCCGGTTATGCCGAGCTGTTCCACGTGCTCTGGCGGGCGAGTGCCGCGCGCATCCCGCTGAGCGACGCCGATGCCGAGCTCGTCGAGCCGCTCACCGCGTGGCTCGTGCAGGAGGGGCGTCGCCTGTCGGCGCTCGAGCTGCTCGGCGGACTCGCGGCCGCCCGG
Source organism: Microbacterium sp. 16-032 (assembly GCF_041079455.1). NCBI lineage: Bacteria > Bacillati > Actinomycetota > Actinomycetes > Micrococcales > Microbacteriaceae > Microbacterium > Microbacterium sp. 16-032. Next base: position 356,221 of record NZ_JBFYGQ010000002.1, read on the forward strand.
GCCTTCGAGCGCCGCACCATCGCTGACTTCTCGGCCTTCGATGCGGTGCTCACCCCCGCTCTCGCGCAGCCCGCGCAGCCGATCGGCTCGTACGCGGGCCACAGCCCGGAGCGCACGTTCGCGATGCAGGTCGAGTACGCGCCGTATTCGAGCTTCGTCAACGTCGCGGGCCTGCCCGCGGTCACGATCCCGGTGACGACGGATGCCGAGGGCCACCCCGTCTCGGTGCAGCTCGTCGGCCGCCCCGGGGGCGAGGCCACGCTGCTGTCACTCGCCGCTCAGCTCGAGGCGCGCCGGGGCCCGCTCCCCCACCCGCCCGCCTGGGACGCCTGACGCCCTTCGGTCCACAGCACAGGAGATCCGCCCGCGCCGAAGGGCCGACGCCGCCCTGCGCACGGGTCACGGCCGTGGATCCTGCGTTGTGGTCTCGGAAGGGCGGCCGTCAGGGCAACAGGCCCGCCGCGGCGAAAGCGCGCGCGTAAATCTCTCGGATCACGCCTTCTTTGCAAGCGTTGTACTCGCTCATCAGGCCGTCGGCCGCGACCTCGCGCTTGACCGCGGCGTACCGCTGTCGATCCGCCTCGTCGGCGCGCAGCCAGTCGCGGAAGAGGCGGTGCCGCGCGGCCTCGGGACTGTCGGGCGGCCACACGTGCAGGTTGGCGGCCGGCTCGGCCGAGACCAGGCAGCGGTGCCCGAGCCACCACGGCTCGCGCACGCGCAGCACGAACCCGAGCGCCTCGAGGGCCGGCACATAGGCGTCCTCATCGTCGGTGTCGGCGACCGTCAGGTCGATGTCGATGACGGGTTTGGCGGCCAACCCCGGCACCGACGTCGAGCCGACGTGCTCGATCGCGAGCACACGGTCGCCCAGGGCGCCGTCGATCCGGGAGCGGAGCATCTCGAAGACACCGGGCCAGGCGGCATCCGGATCCACGACCTCGATCTGTCGCACCTGCTCGGCGGGGCCGACCCACGGTGAGAGTCCGGGCGGGGGCGGGGTGTCGTCGAACGACACGATCTGGGCGGCGGTGAGCACCACCCGAGCTTAGGAGTCGGCGAGGGCCGCGAGGCGCGCTTCTTCGTCGGCGGTGATCGCCGACTCGATGATCGGGCCGAGGGCGCCGTCCATCACCTGGTCGAGGTTGTACGCCTTGTACCCGGTGCGGTGATCGGCGATACGGTTCTCGGGGAAGTTGTAGGTGCGGATGCGCTCGGAGCGGTCCATGCCGCGGATCTGCGACTTGCGCGCATCGGCGGCGACGGCGTCGCGCTCCTCCTGCTGCTTGGCGAGCAGGCGGGCGCGCAGCACGCGCATGCCGGCCTCGCGGTTCTGCAGCTGCGACTTCTCGTTCTGCATCGAGACGACGATCCCGGTGGGAACGTGCGTGATGCGCACCGCGGAGTCGGTCGTGTTGACGGACTGACCACCGGGGCCCGACGAGCGGAAGACGTCGATCTTCAGGTCGTTCGTGTCGATCGCGACCTCTTCGGGCTCGTCGACCTCGGGGAAGACGAGGACGCCGGTCGTGGAGGTGTGGATGCGCCCCTGCGACTCGGTGGCGGGCACGCGCTGCACGCGGTGCACTCCGCCCTCGTACTTCAGATGCGCCCACACGCCCTGCGCGGGGTCGCTCGAGGAGCCCTTGATCGCGACCTGGACGTCCTTGTAGCCGCCGAGGTCGGACTCGGTGCGTTCGAGCAGCTCGGTCTTCCAGCCCATGGATGCCGCGTACTGCAGGTACATGCGCAGCAGATCGGCCGCGAAGAGGGCGCTCTCGGCGCCGCCCTCGCCGCCCTTGATCTCCATGATCACGTCACGGGCGTCGTCGGGGTCGCGCGGGATGAGCAGACGCCGCAGGCGCTCCTGCGTCTCGGCCACGCGATCCTCGAGAGCCGGGACCTCCTCGGCGAACGCGGAGTCCTCGCGGGCGAGTTCGCGCGCGGCATCCAGATCGTCGGATGCCGCGCGCCAGGCCTCGTAGGCGTGCACGATGCGACTGAGCTCGGCGTAGCGCCGGTTCACCCGTTTGGCGCGCGCGGCGTCAGCGTGGACCGCGGGGTCGTTCAGCTCGAGCTCGACCTCCCGGTGCTCGTCGAGCAGCCCGCGGACGGACTCGAAGATGCCGGAGTCGGACACGGCTCAGCGGATGCTGTTGTCGTCACCGCCGCGCGCGGGCGCCGGGATCGACTTCTGCATCTGCACCAGGAACTCGACGTTCGACTGGGTCTCCTTGAGCTTTCCGAGCACGACCTCGAGGGCCTGCTGGGGCTCGAGGCCGGCCAGCGCACGACGCAGCTTCCAGGTGATCTTGACCTCGTCGTTCGACAGGAGCATCTCTTCGCGGCGGGTGCTCGACGCGTTGACGTCGACGGCCGGGAAGATGCGCTTGTCGGCGAGCTGACGGTTCAGGCGCAGCTCGCTGTTGCCGGTGCCCTTGAACTCCTCGAAGATCACGTCGTCCATCTTGGAGCCGGTCTCGACGAGGGCCGTCGCGAGGATCGTGAGCGATCCGCCGTTCTCGATGTTGCGCGCGGCGCCGAAGAAGCGCTTCGGCGGGTACAGCGCCGAGGCGTCGACACCGCCCGAGAGCACGCGGCCCGAGGTGGGGGCGGCGAGGTTGTACGCGCGGCCGAGGCGCGTGATCGAGTCGAGCAGCACGACGACGTCGCGACCGAGCTCGACGAGACGCTTCGCGCGCTCGATGGCCAGCTCGGCGACGGTGGTGTGGTCTTCGGCCGGACGGTCGAAGGTCGAGGCGATGACCTCGCCGCGCACGGTGCGCTGCATGTCGGTGACCTCTTCGGGGCGCTCGTCGACGAGCACGACCATGAGGTGGACCTCGGGGTTGTTCGTCGCGATCGCGTTGGCGATCTGCTGCAGCACGATCGTCTTGCCGGCCTTGGGGGGCGCGACGATCAGGCCGCGCTGACCCTTGCCGACCGGGGCGACCAGGTCGATGATGCGCTGCGTGAGCTTCTCGGGACCGGTCTCGAGGCGCAGGCGCTCCTGGGGGTACAGGGGCGTGAGGTTGTTGAACTCGACGCGCGTGGCGGCGTCGTCGACCGACAGACCGTTGATCGAGTCCACCTGCACGAGGGCGTTGTACTTCTGGCGGCCCTGCTGCTCGCCCTCGCGGGGCTGCTTGATGGCGCCGACGACGGCGTCGCCCTTGCGGAGGTTGTACTTCTTGACCTGACCGAGCGAGACGTAGACGTCGCTGGGACCGGGCAGGTAGCCGGTGGTGCGGACGAAGGCGTAGTTGTCGAGCACGTCGAGGACACCGGCGATGGGGACGAGCACGTCGTCCTCGCCGATCTCGGTCTCGAACTCGTCACCCGTGGTGCTCTGGCCGCGGCGCTTGTTGCGCTGACGGTTGCGGCTGTTCGCCGCCCCGCCCTGCTGCTGCTGGGCCTGCTGTCCGTTCTGGGCGTTGTCGCGCTGGGCGTTGTCGCGCTGGCCGCCCTGCGACGCGTTGTCGCGCTGGCCGCCCTGCTGCTGCGGGGCCTCGGCCTCGTCGGCGGCGGGCTGGGCCGGAGCCTCGGCCTTGTCGGCGTCGGTCTTGTTGCGGTTGCGGTTGCGCGGGCGGCTGCGGCCACGGCCGCGGGCCGGGGCCTCGTCGGCCTGCTCGGCGTCGCCCTCGGCGGGCGCGGTGTCGGCGGCGGGCGCGTCAGCGGCGACCGCGGGGGTCTCGGTCTCGGCGTCGGCGGCCACGTCGGCGGCCGTCGTGACGGGGGTCGTCGCGGACTCGTCGGTCGCGGCCTCGGCGGCGGGCGCCTCGGCGGCGGCGGCCTTCTCTTCGGCGGCGGCGGCTTCGGCGGCGGCCGTCTCTTCGGCGGTCGCGCTCTTGGCACGGCGCGGGGCACGCTTGCGCGGGGCGCGTGCGGGCTTCTCGACCGGGGCCGCCTCTTCGGCGGCGGGCTCCGCGGCAGCGTCGGCGGCAGGCGCCTCCGGAGCGGAAGCCTCGGCAGCGGGTGCGTCGGCGGCGGGCGCGTCCGCGACCGCTTCGGCCGGGGCTTCCGCGGCGAGGGCGTCGTCGGTGAACAGCGCCTCGGGCTGCGCGGCGGCGGCCACCTCAGCGGGCTCCTCGGCCGCGGAGGCGTCGGCGCCCTCGGGGGTCTGTTCGGTGTCGGTGCCCTCCGCCGCAGCCGTGGGCTGCTCGTCGGCGGGGGTCTCGGCGCCCTCGGGCGCGTCGACGGGCTGGGTCTCGGAGATGGACTCCACGAGTGCTCCTCAGAAAATGAAACGTGATCAGATCGCGCTTCGCCGTGCAGAACGCAGACGAAGGACACCAGCGGTTCGGGAGACTGCAGCCGATACCGGGTTCGCGATGTGTTGCGGATTTCGCAGGTGGTGCAGAGGCTCAGATTCGCGAAGTTACGCGGAACCCTCTGCGTTTTTCACTGTACCACCCTTGACGTCGACGGCGAGCATGAGCGCCTGCCACGGGGTGTCGACCACGGATGCCATAAGATCCGCCGCCTCGAGTCGCTGCCCCGGCCCGTCGGCCAGCACCAGCACGCTGGGCCCGGCTCCCGACACGACCGCCGCGTATCCCTCCGCGCGGAGGGCCCGCACGAGCCGATCGGTCTCGGGCATGGCCTGCGCGCGATAGTTCTGGTGCAGCTTGTCTTCGGTCGCCGCCATCAACAGCTCGGGGCTCTGCGTCATCGCCGCGATCAGCAGGGCCGAACGCGAGACGTTGAACACCGCATCCTCGCGCGGCACCTGCAGGGGCTGCAGGCTCCGCGCCACCGCGGTCGACATGGTGAAGCTCGGGACGAAGACCAGCGGAGAGACGCCGCGGTGGACGATGAGCTGCTTGTGCTGGGGGCCGGCGGCATCCATCCACGCGATGGTGAGTCCGCCGAACAGGCCGGGCGCGACGTTGTCGGGGTGGCCCTCCATCTCGGTGGCCAACCGCAGCAGATCGACGTCGCTGAAGGCGACCTCTCCCTCGAGCAGCCCTTTCGCGGCCAGGATGCCAGCGACCACGGCGGCCCCGGACGACCCCATGCCGCGCCCGTGGGGGATCACGTTGTGCGCCGTCAGTCGCAGCCCCGGCAGGGAACGACCGACCGAGGCGTACGTGTGCGCCATCGCGCGCACCACGAGGTGCGAGGCGTCGCGGGGGACGTCCGCCGTCCCCTCCCCCTCGACCTGGATCTCGAGCCGGTCGCCGCCGAGCTGCTCGACGACGAGCTCGTCGTAGACGCTCAGCGCGAGGCCGAGGGTATCGAAGCCGGGCCCGAGGTTCGCGCTGGTGGCGGGAACGCGGACGGCGACCCGACGACCGGGGCCTGAGTTCACGCGGTCACCGGCTGCAGATCGAGCACGGAGGCGACCTCCGAGGTGGCGGCGTCGACGACCGTGGGCGACACGTCGGTGCCGTCGGCACGACGCAGGGCCCACTGGGGGTCCTTGAGACCGTGGCCGGTGACGGTGAGGACGACCTTCGCGCCGGCGGGCACGACGCCCGCCTCGGCGCGCTCGAGCAGACCCGCGACGCTGATGGCCGAGGCGGGCTCGACGAAGATGCCCACTTCGCCGGCGAGGATCTTCTGCGCCTCGAGGATGCCGGCGTCGTCGATCGCGCCGAAGTAGCCGTCGGTGGCGTCACGAGCCTCGAGAGCCAGCTCCCACGACGCGGGGTTGCCGATGCGGATCGCGCTCGCGATGGTTTCGGGCTGCTTGACGACCTCACCGCGCACGAGGGGGGCGGAACCGGCGGCCTGGAAGCCGAACATGCGAGGCACGCGCGTGGCGACGCCGCGGGCGGCCTCTTCGCGGTAGCCGCGCGAGTACGCGGTGTAGTTGCCGGCGTTGCCGACGGGGATGAAGTGGAAGTCGGGGGCGTCCCCCAGGACCTCGACGACCTCGTAGGCGGCGGTCTTCTGCCCCTCGATGCGGTCGGGGTTCACCGAGTTGACCAGGTGCACCGGGTAGTGGTCGGCGAGCTCGCGCGCGATCTCAAGGCAGTCGTCGAAGTTGCCGCGGATCTGGATGAGTCGGCCGTTGTGCGCCACGGCCTGGCTGAGCTTGCCCATCGCGATCTTGCCCTCGGGTACGAGGACCGCGGCGGTGATGCCCGCGTGGGCGGCGTACGCCGCGGCCGAGGCCGAGGTGTTGCCGGTCGAGGCGCAGATGACGGCCTTCGCGCCGTGCTCGACGGCGCGCGAGAGGGCCACGGTCATGCCGCGATCCTTGAAGGAGCCCGTCGGGTTCATGCCCTCGTATTTCACCCAGACGTCGGCGCCGGTGCGACGCGACAGCGCGGGTGCGGGCAGCAGCGGCGTGCCGCCCTCGCCCAGGGTGACGACGGTGGAGGCGTCGGTGACACCCAGACGGTCGGCGTATTCGCGGAGGACTCCGCCCCAGAGGTGTGCCATGTCAGTTCCCTTCCACACGCAGCACGGAGACCACGCGCTCGACGACGCCGCTCGCGGCGAGACGCTCGACGGTCTCGCTCAAATCCTGCTCGCGGGCCTTGTGTGTTCCGATGACCAGGCGGGCGGATCCCGCTCCGGTCGCTGAGCCTTCCGCGGATGCCGAGTCGTCGGCATCCGGAGTGTGCTCGATGACGGTCTGCTCGACGGTCGCGATCGACACGCGCCCCTCGCTGAGGATGCCCGCGACGGTGGCGAGCACACCCGGCTGGTCGTCGACCTCGAGCGTGATCTGGTAGCGCGTGATGACGTGACCGATCGGCACGGCGGGGAGGTTCGCGCGCGTCGACTCGCCGACGCCCACTCCCCCGGCGATGTGGCGGCGCGCGGCCGAGACAACGTCGCCGAGCACGGCCGACGCGGTCTGCACCCCGCCGGCGCCGGCGCCGTAGAACATCAGGTCGCCCGCGGCCTCGGCCTGGACGAAGACGGCGTTGTTCGCGCCGTGGACGCTCGCCAGCGGGTGGGTGCGCTCGACGAGGGCCGGGTACACGCGCACCGAGATCGACTCGGTGCCGCCGTCCTCGGCGGCGAGCCGCTCGCACACGGCGAGGAGCTTGATGACGTACCCCGCGTGCCGCGCCGACTCGATCATCGCGGCGTCGACCGAGGTGATGCCCTCGCGGTGGACGGCATCGAGGGGAACCGTCGTGTGGAACGCGAGGCTCGCGAGGATCGCGGCCTTCTGCGCGGCGTCGTAGCCCTCGACGTCGGCGGTGGGGTCGGCCTCGGCGTAGCCGAGCGCCTGCGCCTGGGCGAGCACGTCGCCGAAGTCGGCGCCCTCGGTGTCCATGCGGTCGAGGATGTAGTTCGTCGTGCCGTTGACGATGCCCATGATGCGCACGACGCGGTCACCGGCGAGCGAGTCGCGCAGCGGCCGGATGATGGGGATCGCACCGGCGGCGGCGGCCTCGTAGTACACCTCGGCGCCCACCTGGTCGGCGGCCTCGAAGACCTCGGAGCCGTGCGTGGCCAGCAGCGCCTTGTTGGCGGTGACGACGTCGGCGCCCGAGGCGATCGCGTGCAGCACCTGCGTGCGCGCGGGTTCGATGCCGCCCATGAGCTCGATGACGATGTCGCTGCCGACGATCAGGGTGTCGGCGTCGGTGGTGAACAGCTCGCGCGGCAGGTCGACGTCGCGCTTGGCGTCGAGGTCGCGCACGGCGATGCCGGCGAGTTCGAGCTTCGCGCCCGCGCGGTCGGCGAGCTCGTCGCCGTGCTTGAGCAGCAGGTCGGCGACCTGCGAGCCGACGGCGCCGGCGCCGAGGAGCGCCACGCGGAGCGTGCGGTAGTCGGTCATTCGGTGTCTCCGTGGGGTGTAGCGGAAGGAGCGGATGCCGGGATCCCGGCGTCGCGCGCGAGGAGGTCGTCGATGCTCTCGCCGCGGACGATCACGCGGGCCTGTCCGTCGCGCACGGCGACGACCGGGGGGCGCGGCGTGTAGTTGTAGTTGCTCGCGAGCGAGAAGCAGTAGGCGCCGGTGGCGGGAACGGCCAGCAGGTCACCGGGGGTGACGTCGGCGGGGAGGTACTCGGCATCCACCACGATGTCTCCCGACTCGCAGTGCCGGCCGACGACGCGCGCGAGGGCCGGGGCCGCGGAGCTCGTGCGCGAGACCAGCCGCGCCGAGAAGTCGGCGCCGTAGAGGGCGGGCCGGGCGTTGTCGCTCATGCCGCCGTCGACGCTGACGTAGGTGCGGTCGAGGTCTTCGCCGGCGGTGACCGTCTTGACCGTGCCCACCTCGTAGAGGGTGACGCCGGCTTGGCCGACGATGACGCGACCGGGCTCGGTGGCGACGTCGGGCATCGGGATGCCACGGACCGCGCATTCGTCGGCGATGGCGTCGACGATGCCGTCGGCGATCTCTTCGATGGGCTTGGGGTCGTCGACCGCGGTGTACGAGATGCCGAAGCCGCCGCCGACGTTGAGCAGGGGGATCTCTCCCCCGGCGAGCAGGTCGGCGTGCAGGTCGACCAGGCGCGCCGCCGACTCGCGGAAGCCGGAGGAGTCGAAGATCTGCGAGCCGATGTGGGCGTGCAGACCGACGAAGCGCAGGCTCGACAGCTCGCGGATGCGGGCCACGGCCTCGGCCGCCCCCTCGAGCGAGAAACCGAACTTCTGGTCTTCGTGGGCGGTGGCGAGGAACGCGTGGGTCTCGGCGTGCACGCCCGTGCGCACGCGCACGAGCACCGACTGCACGGCGCCGCGGCGCTCGGCGATGGCGGCGAGACGCTCGATCTCGATGGGGCTGTCGACGACGACCGAGCCGATGCCCACCTCGACGGCGCGCTCGAGCTCGGACACGTTTTTGTTGTTGCCGTGGAAGCCCAGGCGTGCCGGGTCGGCGCCCGCGGCGAGCGCGACCTCGAGCTCACCGCGCGTGCAGACGTCGACGGCGAGTCCCTCGTCGACGACCCAGCGCACGACCTCGGTCGAGAGGAACGCCTTGCCGGCGTAGTACACGCGGGCCCGGATGCCGTGGCGCGCGGCTGCGGCGTCGAAGGCGGCGCGCGCACGGCGGGCGTGGTCGCGCACCTCGTTCTCATCGAGCACGTACAGGGGGGTGCCGAAGCGGTCGCGCAGGTCGAAGACCGACACGCCGCCGACCTCGACGGAGCCGTCCGCGACACGATGCGCGGACGAGGGCCAGACGGAGGCGACGAGCTCGTTCGCTTCGGCCGGGGCGGTGAGCCAGGCGGGCACGAGCGCGGAGTGCGAGGCGGACACAGGGGGACCAATCGGGTTTTGCGGCGACGCGACGGCCGCGGATCACGGCTCCCACCCGCGCGGAGAGTCACGCGGCGGGCAGTCCTTGCAGTCTAGGGCACGTCGTATGCCGCCCCTTTCCCACGTCGCTCGGGGCGGACGACCCACCTCGCGTCGATCAGCCGCAGGTGCCGTCGCTCTGCAGCGCCGGATCGTTCAGGATGCCACCGGCCACATCGAACGTCGCGACGAGGTCCTGTCCCTGCACGGTGGCCGAGGTGAGGGTCAGCCCCTTCGGCAGGCGGTCGGCGATGCACAGGCTCCGCTCCGTGAGGAGGGAATCCGCGATGCCGCCGAACTGGCCGCGCAGCGTGTCGGCGTCGATCGCGTTGCCGCCCACCTGGAACGACGACGGAGTCAACGTCAGGTCGCCCGCGGCCGCGCCCGGGGTCACTCCGACGCCCACGGGGATCGCGATGCCGAAGAGCGAGAGCGAGGTGTCGAGCTTGACGTCGGGGGCGGAGACGGTGATCGTGCTCGCCGGGAAGTCGGGGACCTCGGCCAGCAGGGCCTTCAGCTGGTCCTGGTCGAGGCGGACCGACGCGACGCCGCCGTCGGCCGCCCCGCCGCCCGAAACGGGCACTCCACGCAAGTCGACGCGGACGTCACCGGTGATGGGCCCGAGGGTCACATCGTTCGACGAGACGGCGACCTCGTCGAGGCGTCCGCCGATGAGCTGCGGCAGCACGAGACCCGCCACCGACACGTCGACGTTCTGATCGTCGGGGAGACCGACGTTCTTCACGACCAGCGAACGGACCGTGCTCGTCACCACGGAGCGCGCGATGAACTCGGCGGCGACGGCGGCCACGGCAAGCAGCACCGCGGCCACCACCAGCACCGCGATCCACCGGCCCGTCCGGCGACGGGGAGCCGTGGCATCCGTCATGCTCTACATCCGCTCCGGCGCGCTGACGCCGAGCAGGTCGAGGCCGTTGCGCAGCACCTGGCCGGTGGCGTCGTTCAGCCACAGGCGCGTGCGGTGCACGGGCTCGACCGGGGCATCACCGAGCGGGATGACGCGGCAGTTGTCGTACCAGCGGTGATAGAGACCAGCGAGCTCCTCGAGGTAGCGCGCGACGCGGTGCGGTTCGCGCACCTCGGCGGCGTACGCGACGATGCGGGGGTACTCCTGCAGCGCGCCCAGCAGGGCCGATTCGGTCTCGTGGTCGAGGAGCTCGGGGGCGAACGCGGAGCGGTCGACGCCCGAGTCGGCGGCGTTGCGGGCCACGTTGTGCGTGCGCGCGTGGGCGTACTGCACGTAGAAGACGGGGTTGTCGTTCGTGCGCTTCTGCAGGATCTCGGGATCGAGCGTCAACGGCGAATCGGCCGGGTAGCGGGCGAGCGAGTACCGCAGGGCGTCGGTGCCGAGCCAGGCCTGCAGGTCGTCGAGCTCGACGATGTTGCCGGCCCGCTTCGACAGGCGTGCGCCGTTGATCGACACGAGCTGACCGATGAGCACCTCGATGTCCTTGTCGGGGTCGTCTCCCGCCGCACCCGCGAGGGCCTTGAGGCGGTGCACGTAGCCGTGGTGGTCGGCGCCGAGCAGGTAGATCTTGTGCGCGAAACCGCGGTCGCCCTTGTTCAGGTAGTACGCGGCATCGGCGGCGAAGTAGGTGTACTCGCCGTTCGAGCGCCGGATGACGCGGTTCTTGTCATCGCCGAAGTCGGTCGTGCGCACCCACACGGCGTCGTCCTCGTCGAAGACGTGCCCCTGCTCGCGCAGGCGGTCGACGGCCTCGTCGACGAGGCTCGGCTGGCCCTCGATCCGCGCGTGCAGGTCGCGCTCCGAGAACCAGACGTCGAAGTGGACGTTGAAGCGCGCGAGCGAAGCCTGGATCTCGCCGAGCTGGAACCCGTAGGCCAGCTCGGTGGCGACGGAGATCTGCTCGGCGCGATCGAGGTCGAGGATGTCGGTGCGCGCGGCCTGCACCCGCTCCGCGAGAGCCGCGATGTACGCCCCGCCGTATCCGTCCTCGGGAGTCGGCTCGCCCGCGATCGCCGCGACGACGGAGCGACCGAAGCGCTCCATCTGGGCGCCGGCGTCGTTGATGTAGAACTCGCGCACGAGGGTCGCGCCGCTGGCCAGCAGCACGCGCGCGATCGCGTCGCCCAGGGCCGCCCACCGGGTGTGGCCGATGTGCAGCGGACCGGTGGGGTTGGCGCTGACGAACTCGAGGTTGATCGTGTTCCCGCGCTGGGTGTCGTTGGTGCCGAACGCGGCCCCCTGCTCGACGATCGTGCGGGCCAGGGCACCGGCGGCCGCGGCATCGAGGCGGATGTTGATGAAGCCGGGGCCGGCGACCTCGACGCTCGCGATGCCCTCGACGGCCTCGAGGCCCGCGGCGATCTCGGCGGCGAACCCGCGAGGGTTCACCCCGACGATCTTCGACAGCTTCAGGGCGGCGTTGGAAGCCCAATCGCCGTGGTCGCGGTTCTTGGGCCGTTCAAGCGGTAGGTCGGCGGCCGTGATCCCGGCGGACGAACCCTCTCGTCGCGCCTCGGCGAGCGGGGCGATGACGGCGAGCAGGGCGGCGGAGAGGGCTGCGGGATCCATAACCCTTCAAGTCTAGGCGCGGCGCCGGGGCGCCCGCGTCAGGCGATCTGGACCAGCGCCTCGTGGTCGTCGGGCTCCGTCGCGTCGACGCCCTCGATGGCGGCATCCACCCGCATCCGCTCGAGACCCACGTACCCGCCGTGGTAGCTGAGGAACGCGCAGTCGGCGGCGTCGCGTCCCGTGGCGATGCGCACCAGCGATCGGCGATCGGCGAGACGCGTCGCATCCACGACATACCAGGCCCCGTCGAGGTAGGCCTCGGCGACGGCGTGGAAATCCATCGGATCGAGCCCGGGGGCGAAGCAGGCGGCGTAGCGGGCGGGCATGTCCATCGCCCGCAGCAGGGCGATCACGAGGTGCGCGTAGTCGCGGCACACGCCCTGACCCGTGGCGAGGGTCGTCACGGCGCTGTCGGTGCCGAAACTGAGCCCCGGCGTATAGGTGACGGTGGATGCCACGAAGCCCGAGACCGCGGCCAGGAGGTCGCGCCCCGCCAGGCCCCGGAACTGCCGGCGCGCCTGGGCGAACACCTCGTCGGACTGGCAGTAGCGGCTCGGACGCAAGTATCCGATGGTGTCGAGGTCGCTCGTGCGAGGGCTCTGCGCGGGACCGACGACGAGCGCGTCGTACCGCACCGAGAGGGGACCTTCCTCGGCGGTGAGGCGGTGCAGACGGCTGCCGGCCTGGTCCACGAGTTCGGTCGCGGGGTACCGCCGCTCACCCTGCGCGAACGTGAGCTTCTCGTCGACGACGGGCACTCCGCGCGCGGCCGCGATCTGGAAGATGAGGTCGACGGAGGCCCCGAGATCGAGGTCGAGTTCAGCGGTCACGCGGCGCGGCACCGGGCAATCCTCGCACGCGTTCGGACCCCCTCGGCCCGGCGGGCGCGAAGCCGATCACCCGTCCTTCTTACCGGGGCCCTTACCGTTGCCGTTGCCGTTGCCGTTGCCCGGCGCCTTGTCGTCTGTGCCGCCCGGCCCTTTGTCGTCGGGGGCGGGCTGCGCCGGCTCGTCGCCGCCGTCGTCGGTCACCGTGTCCTGCGACTGCTCGGGGCTCGGCTCCGTCGTCGGGGTCGGGCTGGGACGGGGGGCGAGAGAGGTGAGGTCGGCGCGGACGGTGGCGATCCGGCTCAGGATGCCGTCGGCCTCCTCCGCCGAGATCTCGCCGGCGTCGCGGCGGGCGCTGACGTCGGCTTCGAGGGCGTCGAGGCTCGCGAGGGCGGAGGCGTAGTCCCCGCTCGAGGCCTGGTCGGCCACCGTCTGCACGTTCTGCTGCCACGCCGTGGGGGTCGCGGTGGGCGGGGTGCACGCGGCGAGCGCGAGGACCCCGGCGAACAGGATTCCGGCGAGGGGAGCGGCACGGCGGATCACGGGGCCACCTCTTTCCAGAGATCGTCCATGTGCTGGTCGAGGGGTTGCGGCAGCGTGGGCAGAGCGGGCTCGGACGATGCTCCCGCCCCGCCGAGGGCGACGGCGGTTCCGATGGCGCCCACGGCCAGCAGGACCGCGGCGATCGCCCCGATCACGATCGTGCGTCGCGAGAGCCGGCGGGGCGCCGCGGTCCCCTCGGACCGGGCCGACGGCTCGAAGACCCGCGTGGGGGCCGTGCCGCCGGCAAGAGCGGCGGTCGTCACCGCCGACGGCCGCGTCGACGGCAGGGGCGGGGGGACGGCGACCCCCGAGAGCGTCCTGAGCGCCACGATCAGGCCCGTGGCATCCGGTCTCTCACTCGGCTCGATCGCGGTCATCGTCTCGAGCACCTCGCGCCAGGCCGTCGGGATCTGCGCCGGGATCTCGGGGGGCGAGACGAGGCGTGCCGCCAGGGCCTCGTGCGGCGTCCGCGAGCCGAAGGGGCGCGAGCCGGTCAGCGCTTCGAGGAGCACCAGACCCAGCGCGTACACGTCGCTCGCAGGGGCCGCCGGCATGCCCCGAGCCTGTTCGGGACTGAGGTACGCGGCCGTACCAATCACGGTGTCGGCACGCGTGACCCGTGTCGCCCCGACCAGCGACGCGATGCCGAAGTCGGCGAGGGTGGCCCGCGGGGTCTCGCCCGTGTGGGCGGCCGAGCGGATGAGGATGTTCGACGGCTTGACGTCGCGGTGCACGATGCCCCGCCCGTGGATGACGGCGAACGCCTCGGCGATCTCTCGACCAACGCGGGCGACCTCGGGGCCGGGCAGCGGGCCCCGCGCGATGCGATCCGTCAGGGTGGGGCCCGAGATGAGCTCCATCGCCAGGTAGGCCGGCTGCGCATCGAGCTTGGCGTCGTACAGGGTGACGAGCGAGGGGTGCGACAGCGAGGCGAGGAGCCGGATCTCGGATCGCACGCGGGCGACGTCCGAGGGGTCGGCGCCGTCGCCGTCGATGATCTTGAGGGCGAGCGTGCGCTCGAGCGCGGTGTCGACCGCCTCGTACACCCGGGCGTAGCCGCCTCTGCCGAGAAGGCGCCCGAGACGGTAACGCCCGTCGAACAGATCGTCGACGGCCGGGTCGTAGGGGACGGTGGGGGTGGGTTCGGTCATGATCGTTCTCCGGGGCTCGACCCCGAGGGACTCAGACGAGGTCGTCGTTCGAGGAGCGCGTAGTGGATCGGGTCACCTGCGCGCCCCCTGCTGCTTCGGTGCGGGTGACGGTATCGGTTTGCCGACGGCGCATCAACAGCACCACCCCGATGAGAAAGACCACAACGCCCGCCCCCATCATGATGTAGCCGATCGTGGTGAGGTCGACGAACTCGTTCGGGAGGGTGACCGCGAAGGCGAGGACGGCGCCGATGACGAACAGCGCGATACCGGCTCCGATGCTCATGACAGACCCCTTTCGAAGGTGATCCCACCTTCTCAGCACCCCGCGAAACCCCGAGTGGTCTTGACAACGCCTGTCAAGACGGGGGTACCGGAGCTCGAAGAGGTGTCCCATGGATGCCATGAGCCAGAACGACGTGACCACCCGATCGAACCGCGGCCAGTGGGAGAACACGGTCGAGGGCCGACCCGAACTGTCGGCGAGCTTCTCGAGCCGAGAGGAGGCGATCGACCAGGGTCGCGCCGTCGCCGACGAACTCGGTTCGCAGCACATCGTCGAAGACGCGGAGCCCACCGGCGTCGTCACCGACGAGGACTGACCCCGGGAGCCACTCCACGCAGACGAAAGGCCGCGATCGAGGTGATCGCGGCCTTCTTCGTGTGCCCCCGACTGGAATCGAACCAGCGACCTTTGGTACCGGAAACCAACGCTCTATCCCCTGAGCTACGGAGGCGGACCGGTCAAGATTAGCACCGCGGCGGGCCCTCCCCCGACCCGCGGGGCGAGCGCCGACGGTCACCGGCGCCCGCCCCGCGGCATCCGGATCACTCGTCGCCGATGACTCCGATGCCCGTCGCCTGGTGGTCGGCGTTCGGGTCGTCCTTGGAGGGGGCCTTCGCCTCTTCGTCGACGTCGTTCTCTTGACTCGGCTTGACCGTGGGGTCGTCGCCGAGGTCGGCGGCGTCGTCGGCCGGGGCGGAGTTCTGCGGGTCGCTCATGGGATTCCCTTCGTCGCGTACCCGCCCAGCCTGGCAAGAGCGCGAGCGGGGAGCACCGGCTTGACCGGAGCGGCCGTCGGGCCTAGCGACCGAACAGACCCCGCACGCGTCGCCCGACGGACTGGGTCAGCAGCACCTGTCGTCCGTTCACGTCGACCGTGAGCACCGACCCGCCGAGACCACCGGCCCGCACGGGCGTCGCCTCTCCGCGGACGTACGCCTCGGCGACGTCGACGTGCACCGCGAGGAGTTGAGCGCTCTGGTCCTTCGAGGTGTTGGCATCCACGATCTGCAGGCGGTGTCCCGTGTCGGTCTCGACCGAGAACCAGCGGGATCCGGGCGTCGACACGACGGCCCAGCGTCCCCCGCGCGAGAAGCGCGCCCAGGCCGCACCGTTGCGCAGCTCGGTCGTGACGTCGAGGTCGGCCTGCGCGATGACGAGCACCTCGAGCATCGCCAGCGCCTCCGCCGCGGTGACGTAGTCGCCGCGGTCGGCACTCAGCCCGCCCCACTCGAACTTGCGCTCGCCCATCTCGCCGCCTTCGCCCTTTTCCTGCCCCCGAGCGTAACCCCGGGGACGACAGCGGGGGTCGGCGTCCCCGCGAACCGACGACGCGAGGCGCCCGCGCCGCTCTCAGTCGGGTCTGAGCCGATCGTCGGGGTGCAGGCTCCGCAGCGGGACCGAGCCGTCGACGATCGCCTGGATCGCCCCCGTGCTGACCTCGAGCTCCGCAGAGATCCGGTCGAGATCGGCACCCGACGACACGGCGGAACGCAGGGCGGTCACGGCCGCATCCGAGGTCTCGTCGACGTCGTCGGCCGTGCTCTCGACGAACGCGGCGAGACGAGCCTGAGCGAGACGGATGCACGCGCTCTGCCGTTCTCTGCCGTCGGAGGGGTCGGGACGGTGGTCGATGGTCCGGGCACGATCGGGCGACATAAAACTCCACTCCGGGGGGAAGTGTCCGCCCGCGGGGCTTCGCGAGCTCTTCCCATCGTGCCGAACGGACTCCTGCCCCACATCCCCCGAGCGATGTATCCCACCCCGGCCGAACGGCGGATGCCATGGCTGCGGTGCGGCAGCCATGGCATCCGTCTCAATCGCCCTTCACGTTGACGATCTGGCGCAGCGTGTGCCGGACCGTGACGAGGTCGGCGGCATCGGCCATGACCCGGTCGATCGGCTTGTACGCCTGCGGGATCTCGTCGATGAACGCGTCGGTGTCCCGGTACTCGATCCCCGCCATGGCTTCCCGCAACTGCTCGTGCGTGAAGGTCTTCCGGGCGGCCGACCGCGAGTACTCCCGCCCCGCGCCGTGCGGCGAGGAGTTCAACGCGACAGGGTTGCCGCGCCCCTCGACGACGTACGAGGCGGTGCCCATCGATCCGGGGATGAGCCCGGGGCGACCGGCGTCGGCCATGATCGCGCCCTTGCGCGAGACCCACACCCTCTTGCCGAAGTGCATCTCGGACTCGGTGAAGTTGTGGTGGCAGTTGATCCGCTCGCGCTCGTCGACGTCGGTCCCGAGGAAGCGACCGAGCTGGTTCGCGACGCGGTCCATCATCTCTTCGCGGTTGAGCAGGGCGAAATGCTGCGCCCACCGGAGCTCGCGGATGTATGCCGCGAACTCCGGCGTGCCCTCGACGAGGTAGGCGAGGTCGGGATGCGGAAGCTCGATCCACCACTGCCTCGCCAGGCGCTGCGCGACACCGATGTGGTGCTTCGCGATGCGGTTGCCGATGCCCCGCGACCCGGAGTGCAGGAACATCCACACGTCGTCGATCTCGTCGAGCGAGATCTCGATGAAGTGGTTACCGCTGCCCAGCGACCCGAGCTGGTGCCGCCAGTGACCCGCGTACGAGGCCGGGTCGAACTCGGCCTTCTGCGCCAGCTCCTCGAGCTCGGCGATGCGCGGCTCGGCGGTGACGACGATCTTGCGGTTGTCGCGGCCGGCCGACAGCGGGATGGCGCGCTCGATCTGCTGCCGCAGCTCGGACAGGTCGCGACCGTCGAGGTCGGCGGCCGTGAACTGCGTCTTGACGGCGATCATGCCGCAGCCGATGTCGACGCCGACGGCCGCGGGCATGATCGCCCCGAGCGTCGGGATCACCGATCCGACCGTCGCGCCGAGCCCCAGGTGGGCGTCCGGCATGAGGGCGAGGTGGGGGAAGATGAACGGCATCCGCGAGGAGGTGCGTGCCTGCTCGATGGTCTTGTCATCGATCAGGCTCGCCCACGACACGAGTCGTTCGGTGAGCTTCTGCATGGGTCCTTTCCTTCGTGTGGTGCGCTGACGCGCGGGGAGTCGAGCCTCGGGCCGAGGCACTCCCCCACCGATGGAAAGGGAAACGCCCCGACCTGACGGTGCGGGGCGTGAGAAGACGGGTGTCTAGACGACCGGCGCCGGAGGGTACGACGAGGAGAGGAACGGCAGGTAATGCCCCTGCTGCTCCGAACGCAGATCGCGCATGGCGGTCATGGTCTCGTCTTTCCTCGGCTCACCGCGCCGGTCGGCACGGACTTGAGAACATAACGGATGCCACGACTCGGTGACAAGACCCGTGCCGATGTTCACCCCTCGAGGGGCGACCCCTCACCCGTCCCGGCTAAGCCTCGGTGGGCTGATCGAAGTCGTAGTCCAGGGGCTCATCGTCGTCGCTCGCGTCGGCCTCGACGGCCCGGAGGTGCGGACGAGGGAAGAGACGGTGATCCTTGAGCTCGGCGGCGGCGCGCGAGAAGTCGGGCTCCTCGTCGTGCCACTCCAGCGGAGCGGAGAGCACGTCGTTGCCGACGCCGATGACGAGCTCTGCCTGGGCGACCTTCCTGTCGTCGGTGACGATGGGGATGCTGACGGCCTCGGCCTGACCCTCCTTGGCCACCGCCGCGGTCAACTCGATCAACGACGCCGCGACGTCGTCGGTGGTGATCACTGTCTCGCCGGCATAGGTCACACATCGCATGAGCCCACCCTGACGGGGTGCGCGCGAGGACAGGGGCGGCTTGCCCCCCACGCGGACGTGGGGTACGGGTCAGTCGCGACGCTGCCGCGAACGGAACATGGCCTCGTCGAGCTCGAACCATACCGCGCGGACGGTGTCGAACTCGCCGAAGGGTTCGGGCTGTGGGTCGCTGAGCGACAGGCGGTAGCCGCGAGGCAGATCGTCCACGTGCTGTCCGTCGCGCGGGCCGCCGACGAGCACGTAGATCACGGGGAATCGACCGCCGGGGTCTCGAGGGCGACGCCGTCGACGGCGTCGCTCATGCGGCGGAGGAACGCCACCACCGCGGCCGACTCGTCGGGCGTCATGTCGATCACGGCCGCGAGCATGCGATCGTGCATGTTGCCGAGGGTCTGCCGCACCTCGGCGTGCGCGCGAGGGGTGGCCTGGATGAAGATGCTGCGGCGGTCGCCCGGGTTCGCGGCACGGGTGATGTGGCCCGAACGCTCCAGGCGGTCGAGGATGGCCGTCGTCGACGCGGTCGACAGCCCAAGATAGCGGGTGAGCTCCCCCGGGCGCACCTGTCGTTCGGCGTCGCGCAACAGGTAGCGCAGGACGAGCAGCTCGTTCTCACCCATCGACATGGAGTCGCGCGTACGACGTCGCATCGCGACCTCGGCGGCGCGATAGATACGGAGAGCTTCGAGTACCGCTTTGCTGCGCTGACGGCGGTCGGCGGGCTCGTCGCCGTACCAGTAGGTCACCTCATCCACGGGCTCGGGGGATGCGGGCCGGTGGGACGCGGTATCGACGTCTGTCATGACACACTCCTCCCGCTCGTCCCCGTGACTATACATCTGAAATAATAGTTAGACAAACTAGTTACTAACCGATTATGTTCTACGTACAGCTAATCGCTTCCGAAGGGAGTACCCCATGGGCCACCTGTACTACGGCACGTCGACCGAGTCGATCCGCATTCCCGATCGCCTGCTGTCGCACCTCAAGGTCGTCATGACCACGAAGCTTCGCCGCAGCGAGAGCTTCACCCTCAGCTGGACCCACGTCGACGGCACTCCCGGACGGTCCACGCTCTGGCTGCAGCCCGCGATTCCGATGCGCTTCGTCTTCGACTCGGCGGAGCCCGAGACGCTGAACGCGACCGTCCTGAAGAACATGGCCGACCTGGCCAACTCCTCCGCCGGACTCGTCGTCGACCTGAATGTCGAGATCCCCACGAGCGACACCGCGCACCGCCCCCAGCCGGCGCGGGCAACCGCCCCCGTCCGTCGTCGCACCCTCTCGGCAGCGGCCTGACATGGACACGGCAACTCCCACCGCGCTGGCGACCGCGCGCATCCTCTGGGCCAAGGTCGACACCGGCTTCTGGGTCGCCCACCGCGGCGGCGAGTACTTCGGCTGCGTCGACCAGGTCGCCGGAGGATTCGTCTCACGCGACGCCCACGGCGTCCCGGTCGGCCGATACGACTCCCTCGACACGGCGAAAGCGTCGCTGCGGTCCACCACGCACCCCGCGAACGTCTCGCGCCGCCGCCGCCTCGAGCGGGCGACCGTGCTCACCGCGACCGGTGTGGGCGGCACCGCGCTGGCCCTCGCACTCACCGCCGGCGCCCTGGCGCCGTACCTGTGATCGCCGTGAACGACATCGATCTTCGCGACGAGGCCGACGACTTCGAGGATGCCGCCAACGCGGACTTCGCGGAACGATTCGGAACCGCTCCGCTCTGAACCCGTCGACCCCCTGGACACGTCTCGCCGTTCGTGCGAGCGTCGCCCCCGTACGACGACGAAGAGGAGAATCATGACGAATCACGACGGACGCGCGGACGGCGCCCCCGACCAGAACTCGAACGGGGCCGGGAGCGAATCGCCCGACGAAGGCGCCGCGGCTCAGCAGGACGCGGATGACGCGGCCACGACCGACGACTCCCCCACCGGCGACATCGGCTGAAGATCAGAACGCGTAGCGCACGCGGCAGTACGGAAGCTTCCGGGCGATCAGGTCGGTGAGGGCCGCCACGGCTTGGGCCTTCAACGGATGCCGGTACCGCACGTTCACCGCTCCGTTCTGGGACGTCTTCTCTTCTTGCAGCGAGGGCGTCCACAGCAGTTCTTCGCCCCTCGGGTGCCATCCGAGATTCACCTCGTGCAGCCCCTCGTTGTGGGTCAGGAAGATCACCTCGCAGGCCAGTTGCGCCTTCGCGCGCGCGTGGAGAACGGCGTCGAGCTGATCGAACAGCTCCGACCAGTCGGCGAGCCACGTCGGCGTCAGGATCACGGGCGAGAAGTTGACGTGCACCTCGAAGCCCGCGTCGACGAAATCGTTGATCGCCGCGATCCGCTCCCCCATGGGTGACGTCCGCAGGTCGGTGACCTTCGCCGTGGCCGCCGGCATGAGCGAGAACCGGATGCGCGTCCTTCCCGCCGGATCCCAGTCCAGAAGGTCGCGGTTGACGAACTTCGTCGCGAACGACGCCTTGGCGGTCGGCGTCATCCGGAACAGGTCGCAGACGTCGCGGACGTTCTCACTGATCAGCGCGTCGACCGAGCAGTCGCCGTTCTCGCCGATGTCGTAGACCCACGCGTCCGCATCGCACTGATTCGGCTCGGTCTTCGGACCGCGGGCGGCGACGTGCCGCGCCAGGTGCCTGGTGATCTGGTCGATGTTCGCGAAGACCGTGATCGGATTGCTGTACCCCTTGCGCCGCGGAACGTAGCAGTAGCTGCACGCCATCGCGCAACCGTTCGAGAGCGAGGGGGCGATGAAGTCGGCGGAGCGTCCGTTGACCCTGGTCGTCACGCTCTTCTTGACGCCGAGCACGAGGGCCTCGGTCTTGATGCGCACCCACCGCGCGACGTTGCTCTCGTCGCCGTGGACCTCGGGGATCTGCCAGTGCGAGGCGACCGGCACGATATCGGCCTCGGGCCAGCGCGCGACGATCTCTCGGCCGCGCTCGAGCTCGAGAGCGGCGTCCTCCGCGTAGATGCGGGTGACGCGCAGCAGGTTCTCGCGCTCGACGGCCATGCTTCGTTTCTACGCGGGGGTTCCGACATCAGTGGTTCCGGGCATCGGCTGACACTGCGGGCACCACCAGGTCCGTCGCTGCTCGGGATCGTTCTGCACCTCGTCGCGCACCCGCACCCGGGTTCCGCAGCGCAGGCACGGTCGACCGGCGCGCCCCGCCACCCAGTGCGACGATCCCCTCCGCCGGTCCCCCGTCGTGACCTGGTACATCCCGGGCACCGTCGCCGAGATCCGCAGGCATCGCGCCGCGAGCGCCACGAGCGCGTCGAGATCCGTCGTCCCGATGGGGGCGAAGGGATGAATGCCGCGCAGAAAGGCGAGCTCGTTCACCCAGAGGTTGCCGAGACCGGCGACCGCCGTCTGGTCGAGGAGGGCCGCGACGAAGGGCCGGTCGGGGCGCATCGAGAGTCGACGCGCCGCCTCGGCGGCATCCCAGTCCTCGCGCAGCGGGTCGGGACCCAGGTATCCGATCGCATCGCTCTCGCGCGCGGTGGGGACGAACTCCACGACGGGGAGGTCGAGGCCCCACACCTCCCGCCCGTCGTCGAGCCGCATGCGCACGCGCGCCGTCTCGCGCACCGCACGGGGAAGCGCGCGACCCGGCCGGGTGATCGTCCAGCGGCCCTGCATGCGCAGGTGGGTGTGGAGGGTCGATCCATCGTCGAAACGCGTGAGCAGATGCTTGCCGTGGGTGTCGTACCCCTCGATGCGGAGCCCCGCGAGGGATCGACCGGCGGCGTTCCCCGACCGCACCTCCCCGTCGCGCACCGCCGCGCCGAGAGTGGCCGCCTCGAGCCGCCGGCGGAGTCGGTAGACGCTGTCGCCCTCGGGCACGGCTAGGGAGCCGTGGCGTGTAGCTGGTCGGCGCGGGGAGCGAGGTCGGGGCGCAGGCGCGTGCCGAACTCGTGCCGGAGCGCACTGAGAGCGGCCTGCCACCCGGCAAGGCCATGGACACCCGGACCCGGACTCGTCGACGACGAACACAGGTACACGCCCTTCATCGGCGTGCGCCAGGGGTCGGGACTGTAGACCGGTCGACCAAGGAGCTGGGTGAGGGTCGGGGCCCCGGCCGAGATGTCACCGCCGGGGAAGTTGGGGTTCCACGCCGCGATGTCGACCGCGGTCCGCGACGACGTGGCCAGCACGGTGTCGCGGAAGCCCGGCGCGAAGCGCTCGATCTGGCGGACGACGGCCTCTTCCCGGTCGGCGGGGCTGCCCGAGGGCACGTGCGTGTACGCCCAGAGGACGTGCTTCCCCTCGGGCGCGCGGGTGGGGTCGAACAGCGTGGGCTGAGCGGCCAGGACGTACGGGGCGTCGGGGAGATCACCGCGGGCCACCGCGTTCTCGGCCGCCGCGATCTCGGCGCGGGTCCCGCCGATGTGCACGGTTCCCGCACGCGCGACGTCGGCGTGGGCCCACGGCACCGGGTCGGAAAGGGCGAAGTCGACCTTGGCGACACCGCCGCCGTAGCGGAACCTCTCGAGCGCGTGGCGGTAAGCCGACGGCATCCGGTCTCCGGTGAGCCGGATGAGCGATCGCGGGTTCGTGTCGAGGAGCACCGCGCGGGCCGGGGGCAGCTCGTCGAGGGAGGTCACCTCGACGCCCTCGTGCAGCACTCCCCCGTGCGCGCGGATGTCGTCGATCATCGCGTCGGCAATCGACTGGCTTCCGCCGACCGGAATGGGCCAGCCGCGCCCGTGACCGTACGTGGCGAGCACCAGACCCGCGCCGCCCGCGGCGATGCTCGGCTGGTGCAGGATCGTGTGCGCCGAGACGCCGGTGATCATGCTCGGCGCGACCTCGTCGCGGAAGCGCGCGTTCCACCACGGACCGCCCTGCTCGAGAGCGCGGATGCCGAAGAAGAAGGCCGCGAGGGGATCGCCGGGGACGCGCAGCAGCGCGTTGCCCGTGAAGTCGGCGACCCCGCGCAGGTGATCGACGAGGGGACGCATGAGGCGCTCGTACGCCGGTCCGTCGACACCGAGCGCCTCGGCGGCCCGGGCGAGGTCGCGATAGGCCAGACCCGCACGCCCTCGGTCGAGGGGGTGGGCGTACGACACCTCGGGTACGACGAAGGGCACACGACGGTCGAGACCGAACTCGCGGAAGAACCAGGACTCCAGGGCCAGGGGGTGCACGGCGGATCCGACGTCGTGCCGGAAACCGGGCAGGGTCAACTCGGCGGTCGACGCGGCTCCGCCGAACGAGGAGGACTTCTCGTACACGGCGACCGACAGGCCCGCGCGGGCCAGCGTGACGGCCGCGGCCAGGCCGTTCGGGCCGGAGCCGACGATGATCGCGTCGTAGCTCTCGCTCATCGGTCGATCGGCTCCTTCTCGGCGGTGGACTCATGGCCGAGGGCCGCCGCACCGACGCGCGTGCCGGGGGCTCCCCCCTCGGCGAGGTAGGCCAGGCGGTGCAGGGTCTCGGCGTTGCGGTAGCGCGTGATCGCGTCGAAGACCGTGTCGGGCAGGAGCGTCGTGGGGCCGGTGACGGGCTCCTCCTGGATGCGGACGACGCAGCGGTCTCCGCGAGCCTTCACGTCGATCGCGACGCGGGCGACGCCGATGGGTCCCCCGTGCGGCTCGAGCACGGCCCGTCGGGGCGGGTCCCACTCGCGCATCACGGTGGTGTCGTCGACGACCAGTGGCCACGGGCCGAAGGAGTGGTGGAGCGTCGACCCCTCGGCGGGCCAGGAGTCGGCGACATCGCGCATGCGCGAGGTGCCCACCACCCACAGCGGGTAGAGCCACCCATTCGCGAGCACCCGGAAGACGTCGTCGGGCGTGCAGTGCATCAGGCGCACGTTGCGGGCCATGGGCGTTCCTCCTCGGCATCCGGGACCGGCGGCGGAGCACCCGGTGGCCTCCGCGACACGGCCCACGCTACGGCCCCGCTCGGACACCCGTCGCGGTGGTTGCGCCCCGGCGCGTCGCCCGGTAACGCTCAGGCCGCTGCGGGCAGCACGAACCAGGCGCGGGTTCCGCCCGACGGAGAGGCATCGAGCCCGATCGACCCGTGGTGGGCCTCGACGATCCGCCGGCAGGTGGCCAGACCAATGCCGATCCCCTGCACCTCGGCGCCGTGCCCGCGCTGCATGGGCTCGAACACGCGGTCGCGCAGCTCGGGGGCGACGGCGTCGCCGTTGTCATCGACGGTCACGCGCCACCCGTCGGGAAGCTCTTCGACGCTGACGGTGATGCGCGGGACCTTCTCGGCCGCAACCGTGAACTTCACCGCGTTGGCGATGAGGTTCTGCAACAGGACGCGCAGGAGAGTGTCATCGGCGTCGACGACCGTGGCGTCCTCGACGGTGACCTCCGCCCCCGTGTCCACCAGGGCCCCGTCGAGGTCTTCGAGCACCGCGTCGACGGTGTCGGCGACGTCGACCCGGGTCACGTGCGGGCGCGCACCGCCCATGCGCGCGAAATCGAGCAGATCGGTGACCATCGACGTCATGCGACCCGCCGCCGCTTCGGCGCGGGCGAGCGACTGCGCGGCGCGCGGCGCGTCGACCATCTCGGGACTGTCGGCGGCGAGCTCGAGGAAGCCCGCGAGAGCGGTGAGGGGGTTCCGGAGGTCGTGGCTCACCTGGACGGCGAACTGCTCGAGCTGCGCGTTCGACTCCAGCAGATCACGCTGGATGCGGCGCAGTTCGAGAACGTCGATCACCTGGTGAGCGAGCAGGTCGAGGGCTCGACTGCTGGCATCCGACAGCTCTCCGACCTTGGTGTCGAACACGCAGAGCGTGCCGATCGCCACCCCCGCCGGGGTGATGAGCGGACTCGAGGCGTAGAAGCGCGTGTAGGCGATCTCGCCGGTGACGAAGGCGTTCTGCGCGAAGCGCGGGTCGAGGCGGGCGTCGGGGACGACGACGCGGCCGGGAGTGCTGATGACCGCCGCGCACATCGAGTCCTCGCGCGCGCACGACGCGGCCTGGATGCCGACGGCCGCGACCTGATGCTGCATGCGGTCGTCGATGATGTTGATCACCGCGGTGGGGACGTCGCACACCGTGGCCGCGAGCTCGACGAGCCCCTGCAGATCGGGCTCCGACGGCTCGCCGATGAGGCGGTATTGCGCGATCGCCTCGCGGCGCGTCACATCGTGCGCGGTGGACACATCGACCCCTCGTCGTCGGATTCCCCGAAAGCCTAGCGGCCCACGGCTACACCGCGGCGGACTCTTCGGGAAGGGGCTCGCGCAGGTCGTCCGCGGCGCCCAGAGTCGGGGAATGAGCACACCGAGCGTCCCCCAGGCCCCGTCCGATCCCTCGCAGCCCGCCCCCGCGGAGCCCACCGCCCCGAACCCCGCCGAGCCGACGGCCCCGACCCCCGCCGAGCCCACCATCCCCCTGCCGCCCGAGACCGAACCGGCACCCGCCGGCGCCGCCGATCCGTCGGCCGGGGCGTTCGCGCGCACCGAGGAGGACTCGACCGGATCAGCGGAGATGGATGCCGACAACGCCGCGGAACAGGATGTGATCGACGCCGTCGATCCCGGCGGACAGCCCGACTGACGACTCCGGAAACGATGGAGGGGCGGCGCCGAACGGCACCGCCCCTCTGTCGTGTCAGCGTCGGATCACGGGTTGCCGCGGGTCCACAGCAGGAGGATCGCCACGGCCTGGAGCACGAGGCATCCCACCAGGATCGCCGTGCGACGCCGCGGCGTCGACGACCACCGTTCATCACCCATGAGCGGCGCCATCGGCATGAGCAGACGGAACGTGCTCTGCTGCGGCAGGAACACCGCGAAGATGTAGACGCCGTAGCTGAAGCCGTACGCCACCACCATGAGACCGAGCTTGCGGACTGGCCGCGACCACATGAGGGCCGCGAAGGCGACGATCAGCGCGATCACGAGGATGATGCCGACCAGGCCGAGGTGCGTTCCCGCTTGGCGGAACCACGGGGTGAAGGGCGTGAACTCGTCGTTGCCGACGTAGTCAAGCCACCAGCCGAGCTCGGTGCGGATGTAGGCGTTGTGGGTTCCGGTGACGTACTGGGCGATGTGGTTCCACGACAGGCCCGCCGCGGCGATGACGAGACCGGATGCCATGAGCGAGGCCCACTCGCGCACCGGGAACGGATCGACCTTGCGGCGGAAGAAGCGCACGAGGAACACGATGCCCAGGGCGAGACCCAGAGCCAGGACTCCCGGACGCGTGTACGCCGTGATGAGCCCGATCGGCAGGATCCAGAGGTAGCGCCGCTTGATGGCGAGCAGCATGCCCGCGAACATCAGCAGCATGAACAGGCCCTCGCTGTAGCCGATCACGAAGAGGAACGACATCGGCGCGAAGGAGAAGAACACGACCGCCCACCACGCGGGCTGGGGCTTGGTGACCGTGCGCAGGAGGACGAACAGCAACCAGGTGGCGCCGAGGCTCGCACCGAGGCTCAAGAGCACGGCGACCGGCTGCCACCCCAGACCGGTGGCACCCGAGAGCACCCGCACCATCGTGGGGAACACGGGCAGGAACGCCCAGTTGTTCGGCAGGATGTCGCCCGAGACGTTCATCGGCAGCGACATGGGGTAGCCCTGCGCGGCGATCTGACCGTAGCGGTCGGCATCCCACCCCGTGAGGTAGTCCCAGAAGGTGCCGAGACGCTCGCCGTCGGGACCGAAGCCCCAGCGGGCCGCCTTGGCGATCGAGTAAAAGCCCCACAGCATGCCGAAGTTGACCACGCGGGCGATGGCCCACAGGATCAGGACTTTCGTGAACGCGCCCCGCTCGACGGGGACGATGCCCTCGGGCGTGCGAAGAACGTCGTGCCCGTACTGGGCGAGGGCACGACCGAGGCGCGAATCGCGCAGCCGATCGATTCGACGCTGTCGCCCGATGACGGGGGACGGGCGTGTCGCGGGGGCAAGCTCGCTCGGCGGTGCGCTCACTCGGAACCTTTCACGGGGGAAGACATGGGCGAGTGACGACGGTGTCTGGCCCGGACAAGTGCAATTGGGGAGGATCGTACCGGATGAAACCGAACGTTCCATCCGGTTGACTTTCGGGGAAATGCCCTGATCAGTGGCTGTCGCCCACGAGCTTCAAGCCGACGACGCACCCCACCAGACCCAGGACGAGCAGCACCTTGACGACCGAGACGGCCTCGGTCCCGCTGATCATGGCGACCACGACGGTGAGAGCGGCGCCGATCCCGACCCACACCGCGTAGGCCGTTCCGGTGGGGATCTCGCGCATCGCGAAGGCGAGGCCGCCCATGGATGCCACGAGGGCGACGCCGAAGATCACGCTCGGCCAGAGCTTGGTGAAACCCTCGCTGCGCCCCAGGGCGGTCGCCCAGACAGCCTCGAGGATGCCGGACAGGATGAGGACGATCCACGACATGACGGTGCTCCTTGGCCAGTCTTGTCGCAGTCCGGGTACTGATCCGTCGTCCGGGGACGCGGCGGGCGTCCGGGACCCAGCGTAGCGAGCCGACCTGGGCAGGACCCGGGCACCGCGGCATCCGCTCCCGCTCCCACCCCCCTGATAAACGCTGATTCCTCCGAGACACGGCGTCGCGCAGCGTGTATCGCAAGAATCAGCGTTTATCGCAGACGACGTGGAGCTCCGGGCGGAGTGGGACGCAGGGGTGCCGGCATCCGGGATCAGAGCAAGAAGAGGGATGCCGAATCGGGATTGTGCGCGTGCACGAGGACCCCGAAGACGACCGCGTCGAACAGCAGGTGCACGGTCACGACGTACCAGAGCGAGCGGGTCTTCAAGAAGAGGAAGCCCTGCACGATCGCGAACGGGATCGTGAGCAGCGGCCCCCAGGCCTGGTAGCCGAGCTCCCACAGGAACGACACGAACACCACCGCCTGCAGCAGGTTGGCAGTGAGATCGGGGAAGTGCCGGCGCAGCAGCACGAAGACCGTGCAGATGAAGAACAGCTCGTCCCAGATGCCCACCGCGCCGACACCCACGAACAGGCGCGCGATGAGGTCGCCCGTGATCACCTCGGGCCAGTTGCGGTAGACGCCCGAGGTGATGAAGTAGAACGGCAGGATCAGGTAGCCGAGCACGATGACCCCGCCGAGCCACGCCCACTGCCACCAGGTCCAGCGGCCTCCGCCGCGCCAGGGGAAGCGGATCGCGTCGTCGCGGTAGACGAAGCGCGAGACCACGTACGGCACGACGACGGCCCCGCCGAGGGCGAGGGTGAAGCGCACGAAGGCGGCGTTGTCGAGCTCGGCGTGCAGCGGGATGAGGCTGACGATGAACTGCCCCACCGCGATCAGCGACACGTCGCGCGCGATGCTCGGCTCCTCGCTCCGGGCGAGGGCGATGCCGTTCCGACGATCGACGAGGACAGCGGATGCCACGGCGAGAGCGAGCAGGATCCACCCGAGCCACACGATCTGCACGACGAAGAGCGCGGGGGCGGCGAGGCACACCGTGAGTGCCGGGATGAGCTTGGGCGTCCACGTGGAACGCTCGCGGACCGGCACCGCGGTGTGCGCGGTCACGGCGAGACCCGGGTGTAGGTCAGGTCGCGGATGTCGCGACCGACGCGCAGGCCCTTGCGCTCGAAGGCGGTGAGCACGCGCCCCTCGAACCTCTCGGCCCACTCCCCCGCGAACGCCCGCTCGAAACCGGGGGCGTCGTCGAGCACGTCGCGCATCTGGTCGGCGTAGTCCTGCCAGTCGGTCGCGAGGCGCAGCGTGCCGCCGGGGCGGATCGCCTGAGCGGCGATGCGCGCGAACTCGGGGGCGACGAGGCGACGCTTGGTGTGCTTGTTCTTGTGCCAGGGGTCGGGGAAGAACACCCAGAGCTCGTCGACGGATGCCGCGGGCAGCAGGTGCTCGAGCGCCTCCGGCGCGTTGGCCTCGACGAGGCGGAGGTTCTTCACGCCCTCGCGGTCGGCGTCGAGCATCGTGCGCGCGAGCCCCGCGGTGAACACCTCGACGGCGAGGAAGTCGGTGTCGGGGTGAGCGGCCGCCGCCGAGACGATCTGGTGGCCCTGGCCGGAGCCGATCTCGACGACCAGGCGGGCGGTGCGACCGTAGACCGCGGCCGGGTCGACGGCGGTGCCCGGCTTGACGCTGGTGGTGGCGGTGGCGCGCTCGATCGGTAGCAGGTAGAACGGCGAGAGCTCGGCCCACGCGCGATCCTGCGCCTCCGACATGCGACCGCTGCGGCGCACGAACGACACCGGCTTGTCGCGAAAGGCGGGGGCGGCGGCATCCATGTCGTCCAGGTTATCCGCCGCGTCAGGGGCCGCCTTCTGTCGCTCAGCGGATGCGGAGGCGACGCTTTCCGACGCCTCGCGCGAGAGGGAGCGCTTGCGGCCGCTCACGGGACGGTCACGAAATCGATGAGTTCCTCAACGCGTCCGAGCAGGGCCGGCTCGAGGTCGCGGAACGTGGTGACCTTCGACAGGATGTGCTGCCACGCGCGGGCGGTGTCGGCCTGCTCCTCGGCGGGCCAGCCGAGGGCGCGGCACACGCCCACCTTCCACTCGATGCCGCGCGGCACCTCGGGCCACGCGGCGATGCCGAGGGCACGGGGGGTGACGCACTGCCACACGTCGACGAAGGGGTGGCCGACGATGCGCACGTGGGCGCCGTGGCGGCCGCGGGCGATCTTCTCGGCGATGCGCGACTCCTTGGAGTTCGGCACGAGGTGATCCACGAGCACGCCGTAGCGGCGCTCGGCGGTGGGGGGCTCGGCATCCAGTTTCTCTTCGAGCAGGTCGACGCCCTCGAGGAACTCCACGACGACGCCCTCGGCGCGGAGGTCTGCGCCCCACACCTTCTCGACGAGCTCGGCGTCGTGCTTGCCCTCGACGAAGATGCGGCTCGCGCGGGCGGTGCGCGCGCGCTGGTCGTCTGCCGCGAAGGAGCCGGACGCCGTGCGGGTGCGCCCCTTGGGTGCGGCCGCGGGGGCCTTCAGCACCACGGGCTTGCCGTCGACGAGAAAGCCGCCGCCGAGCGGGAACAGCCGACGCTTGCCGAAGCGGTCCTCGAGCTCGACGTTCATGCCGTCGATGCGGGTCACCGCACCGACGAAGTCACTGCCCGCGACCTCGACGACGAGATCGGCGGATGCCGCGACCTCGGCGGGTCTGATGCGTCCGGCGTCGCGCCACCCGCGGGCGAGCACGTCGGTGCCGTAACGGTCGTCCATGGTGTACCTCCGAGCGTTCGAGCCTAGGCGGCGCGGGTGTGCGCTGACAGCGGACGCGCCGCTCCTACCCCGGTGTCGGCGGTCGTTTATAGGGTGGAAGCATCCGGCAACCGAAGGGGACTGCATGCGAAAGCCGAACGTGCTGCACACGATCACGGTGCTGCTGCTCGCGTTCGTCGGCGTCCTCGTCGCTCCCCTCAGCGCTGCGGCGATCCCCCCGCCCGCGCTCGGCTCGAGCTACGTGCTCGATCAGGCGAATGTCCTCACCGACGCGCAAGAAGCCGACGTGCAGCGGCGATTGCTCACGCTTTCGGAGCAGACGGGCCTCGACCTCTGGGTCGTGTACGTCGACGGCTTCGAAGACCCGACCGGTGCGGACGACTGGGCGAACGAGACCGCCAACCGCAACAACCTCGGCCCGCACCAGTACCTGCTCGCGGTGGCCATCGAGGGCGACACCTTCCAGTACTACCTCTCGGGCGACGTCGACGCGGGCGGAATCTCGGCCGCCCAGCTCACCTCGATCGAGCAGGACAAGGTGCAGCCGGCGCTCCAAGCGGGCGACGACGCGGGCGCCGCGATCGCCGCGGCCGACGGGCTGCGCACCGCTCACGCGAAGGCCGGCGGGAACATGCCGAACCCGCCCCCGACCCCGGCGACGCAGAACGGACCGGCCATCGTGCCGATCGTGCTCGTCGGCGTGCTGTTGCTCGCGATCGCGGCCACCCTCGTCTGGCTGGCCGTGCGCCGGCGCCGTCGCGTGACATCGGGGGCCCCTGACGCTTCCGCCGAGAGCGTGGAAGACCTGTCGCGCCGCGCCGGTTCCGCGCTCGTGGCGACAGACGACGCGGTCAAGACGAGCGAGCAGGAACTCGGCTTCGCCCGCGCGCAGTTCGGCGACGCCGCGGCCGCGCCCTTCACCGAGGTCTTGGCGCAGGCGAAGGCCGACCTCGAGCGGGCGTTCTCGATTCAGCAGCAGCTCGACGACGCGACCCCCGAGACCCCGGAACAGCAGCGCGCGGGGTACACCGAGATCCTGCAGCTGTGTGCTTCCGCCGACGAGGCGCTCGACGCCAAGGCCGCGGCGTTCGACGAGCTGCGCGCCCTCGAAGCCGACGCTCCCGGCGCCCTCGCCACCGTACGGCAGCAGCACGCCGCGGTGGCCGCGGCCCTGAGCGCGGCGGAAGCGGGACTCGGGCGCCTGTCCGAACGCTTCAGCGAAGACGCGCTCTCGTCCGTCGCCGACAACCCGACGCAGGCCCGCGCGCGCCTCGAGCTCGCGAGCACCCAAGAGGCCGCCGCCGACACCGCCCTCGCCGAGGGTCGCACCGGAGAGGCCGCGGTCGCCATCCGCGCCGCTCAGACGGCGGTCGCCCAGGCCGACACCCTCGAACGCGCCATCGACTCTCTCGACGCGGCCCTGGCCGACGCGCAGCAGCGCGCGGCGGCCCTCGTGGCCGAGATCGAGGGCGATCTCGCTGCGGCAGCGCAGCTCCCCGACCCCGACGGACGCATCGCCGCCGCCGCGGCCTCGGCTCGGTCGCAGCTCGACGACGCCCGCGGTGCACTGTCGGCGTCGCGGCCGAACCCGATGCGGGCGTTCGAGACCCTGCAGCGGGCGAACGCCACCATCGACACCGTGCTGGCCGAGGCGCGTGACGCGGCCGAGCGTCGCCGCCGCGCAGAAGGGCAGCTCGACGCGACCCTGGCCCAGGCACGTGCTCAGGTGACCGCGACCGAGGACTTCATCTCCGCTCGCCGCGGCGCCGTGGGGGCGACGGCGCGGACGCGTCTCGCTGAGGCGGGCGCCGCTGTCGTCCAGGCCGAACAGCTGCGCACCGACGACCCGGTGGCGGCCCTCGCCGCGGCCCAGCGCGCGGCACAGCTCGCGGCGGCGGCCGATTCCGCCGCGCAGAGCGACGTCGGATCCTTCGGCGGCGCGGGCGGCGGCGGCGACATGATGGGCGCCATCCTCGGAGGCATCGCGGTGAACGCCATCCTCGGCGGAGGGCGCTCTCGCGGCGGCTTCGGCGGCGGCGGCCTGGGCGGTCTCGGCGGAGGTTTCGGAGGTCTCTCCGGCGGCGGGGCCCGCTCGCGCGGCGGGGGCTTCTCCGCCGGAGGGCGCTCGCGCAGCGGCGGAGGCGGAGGCTTCTCCGGCGGCGGCCGCAGTCGCGCCGGCGGCGGACGGGGATCGCGCCGCTAGTCCAGCCCTCGCGGCACCGCCGCCCGATCACAGACAATTCGTAGTAACCGCCACCAGACTCGACACCGTCGCCCTCAGGAAGGAACACCCCGCATGGCCAAGCAGTCCATCTTCGGTCGCATCCAGACCCTCGTCCGCGCGAACGTCAACGCGCTCCTCGACCAGGCCGAGGACCCGCAGAAGATGCTCGACCAGCTCGTCCGCGACTACTCGAACTCGATCGCCGACGCCGAATCGGCCATCGCCGAGACGATCGGAAACCTCCGTCTGCTCGAGCGCGACCACCAG
This sequence comes from Microbacterium sp. 16-032, assembly GCF_041079455.1. Classification (NCBI taxonomy): domain Bacteria; kingdom Bacillati; phylum Actinomycetota; class Actinomycetes; order Micrococcales; family Microbacteriaceae; genus Microbacterium; species Microbacterium sp. 16-032. Next base: position 389,124 of record NZ_JBFYGQ010000002.1, read on the forward strand.
GAAGACGTCCAGGCAGCGGCCGAGTGGGGCAACAAGGCCCTCGCCGCCAGCCGCAAGGGCGACGAACTGCGCGCCGGCGGCAACCTGAGCGAGGCCGACAAGTTCGACAACCTCGCCAAGATCGCCCTCCAGCGTCAGATCACCGCCGAGGGAGAGGCCAAAGCCGCCGCTCCCACGATCGCCGCGCAGACCGAGGTCGTCGACAAGCTCAAAGACGGCCTGAACGGCATGAAGACCAAGCTCGAGCAGCTCAAGGCCAAGCGCAACGAGCTCACCGCTCGCGCCAAGGTCGCCGAGGCGCAGAACAAGGTGCACGACGCCGTCAAGTCGATCGACGTGCTCGACCCGACGAGCGAGCTCGGCCGCTTCGAAGACAAGATCCGCCGCCAGGAGGCCCTCGCCGCCGGCAAGCAGGAGCTCGCCGCCTCGAGCATCGACGCGCAGTTCAACGCCCTCGAGGACGTGGGCGAGCTCACCGAGGTCGAGGCACGTCTGGCCGCTCTCAAGGTCGGCGGCCCGCAGCGCGCGGCCATCGACGCCCCGAGCCCCGACCAGGTCTGATCCACCCCCGCGAGTGCATCGCCCGGTCGCCCGGGCGGTGCACTCGCGTCTCCGGCGTGAGGGAAGCCGCATGACCCGATTCATCGTCGCCCCGCAGTGGCAGGGCTCGTCCTCGTCGCGGGCGATGCAGCTCGTCGATGGCTCCGAGGCGATCGCCGGCGACCTTCCGCGCGCCTCGACGACCGTGCTCGCCGCGCCGACCGAGGCCGGCGACGCTCAAGGCAGCCGCGTGCAGCGCCTCAGCGCCATCGTCCGCATGCGCGATCGCATCGAAGAGGCCGTTCGCGCCTCCGACGAGCCGGCCGTCGTCGTGGGCGGCGACTGCGGGGTCGCCCTGGGTGCCGTCTCGGCCATCGCGGGCGACGATCTCGCGGTCGTGTGGATCGACGCGCATCCCGACCTGAACACTCCCGAGTCCTCCCCCAGCGGCGCCTTCACGGGCATGGTGCTCCGCGCGATCGCGGGCGAGGGCGAGGACCTCGTGCGTCTCGAACCGGGCATCGCGCCGTCGCGCCTGGTCCTCGTGGCCACACGCGCCTGGGACCCCGAAGAAGAAGCGTTCGTCGCCGCCCACGGGATCACCGTCGTCCGCGCCGACGAGCTGTCGTCCCCCGACGCTCTGGCCGACGCGGTCGCGGCCACCGGTGCGACTCGCACCCACGTGCACATCGATCTCGACGCGCTCGATCCCGCCGACATCGCCGGCGTCGCACAGGCCGTGCCCTTCGGCGCGCGCACCGCCGACGTCGTGGCATCCGTCCGCCGCCTTCGAGAGCGCCTCCCGATGGCGGGCGCCACTCTCACCGAGTTCTCCCCCTCGTCGCCCGCGGCGGCCGTCGACGACCTGGGGACGATCCTTCGACTGATCGGGGCCCTGGCATGAGCCCCCTCCCCCCGCCTCCCGCGGGCTGGCGCCAGCGCGCCGACAGGGCTGTCGCGCGCGGCCGCCGACTCGACCGGTTCATCCCCGGCGTTCTGCTCGACTCCCCCGTGAGCCGGGTCGGGTACTGGTACGGGTGCACCGTCGGATGGATCTGGGGCTCGCTGTGGAGCACGGGACGCATCGAGAAGCGTCAGGGCCTGTGGGTGTTCCGCGGGCTGCCCTCGTGGGCGTTCCCGCGCGGGGGCGTGTGCGTGGGCGGATGCTTCCTCACCGGCGACGATCGCCCGACCGACACGGTGCTCGGGCACGAAGCCGTGCACCGCCGTCAGTGGCGGCGGTACGGATTCCTCATGCCGATTCTCTATGCGCTGGCAGGGCGCGACCCCCTGCGCAACAGATTCGAGATCGAGGCGGGTCTCGTCGAGGGCAACTACGTGCCCCGCGGGAGCTGACCCCGCCGTACGAGTCGTCGGCGATCGACGGGAACCAGCCGTCGCTGACGAAGCTCGAGCGGCCTCGCGGGATCGGAAGGCGCGTCAGCGCGCGGTGGCGAGGCCGAAGCGCTCGGGCGTGTGGATGGCCTGCGCGTCGACACCGTGACGGGTCACGAGTTCGTCCACGATCTCGGCCGTGCCCAGGTAGCCCCCGAGCAGGATGACGCGCGTCGCGTCGTCGTCGCAGCACAGCATCTCGCCGGCCCAGCCCGACACCGCCCGTGACAGCGCCTCGCCCGCGGCGCAGCCACGGCCCGTTCCGGGAGCGCCGCCGCGGCGCGAGCGGTCGAGCCAGGTGAGCGTCATGCGCGCGGGGGCCGCGATCGAGCCGATCCACGACGCGTCGGGGACCTCCACGAACACGCGACCGGTCGAGCAGATCGGCAGCGTCGCGAGCAGGGCCTCGAGCTCGGCGAGCGAGGTCTCGTCGGCCGTCACGAGGTGCTGCACGCGGGTGTGCCGCGACGCGCGGCACGCGGCGGCGTTGTGCTCGGTGGAGATCGACATGATGACTCCACTATACCCGCGACATAGGTTTGCCTAACCTGTGTTCACGCTCAGTATCTCGACGTCGACACGACGGCGCGATCGCGCCGCTCAGTCGATCAGCACCTCGCGAAGCCGCTCGGTCTCAGCCGCGCTCATCCCGTTGGCGAGCAGATACCCCGCGGCGGAACCGAACTCCCGATCGAGGCGATCGAGCAGGGCCCGCATGACCGGCGCGGGCGAGCGGGTCGCGAGCGCCTCGGCGTGCACGTTGCCGGGATGGACGGCACGGATCGCGGCGAGCACCCGCGCGTTGCGCTCGGCGGGAAGGAAGTCCTCGGTGCGGGCGTAGTCGGCGATCACCGCCTCGCGATCGACACCGGCCGCGGCGAGCGCGATCGCGACCGTAACCCCGGTGCGGTCCTTCCCCACCGTGCAGTGAACGAGTACGGGCTGCGCGTACAGGATGCCGCGGACCGCCGAGACGACCCGCTCGGCGGAGTCGTCGACCAAGGCGGCGTACATGTCGTCGAGGCTCAGGTCGCGCGCGAAGAACGAGGCCACCGACCCGAGGAAGAGCGGTTCGTGCTGGATCTCGACCCCGTCGTCGAGTCGGCTGGGCGCGTGGGCGACCTCGGACTCGTCGCGCAGATCGATCACCCTCCGGATGCCGAGTTCTCGGAGGGTCCGCGCGCCCGCGTCGTCGACCGCGACGAGGTTGCCGGAGCGGTAGAGCACGCCCGAGCGCGTGCGGCGTCCGCCGGCGGGGAGGCCGCCGACGTCGCGGAAGTTCACCGCCCCCGAGACGAGCGAGCCGCTCACGGCGCCCCGTCCGCGTGCACGTGCGGTGCCGCCGGGGGCATGGCATCCCGAACCGCGTTCTCCGCGGGTGCGGCGCGCGGAGGAACGGGGTACCGACCGGCGATGGCGACCCTGTTGAAGGCGTTGATGGCGACGAGGACCCAGCTGAGCGCGACATACTCCTGCTCGCTGAGGATGCCGCCGGCCTGGTCGTACACCTCGTCGGGGATGCCGCCCTCGTGGATGAAGGTGAAAGACTCCGTCAGCTCGAGCGCGGCCCTCTCGCGCTCGTCGAAGACGCCCGACTCGCGCCAGGTCGCGATCTGCGCGATCACATCGGCGTCCAGTCCGGCTTTGACCGCGGCATCGACGTGCACGCGCACGCAGTAGGCGCATCCGTTGAGTTGCGAGGCGTGGATCTGCACGATCTCGCGCAAGCGGGCGTCGACGCCCGCGTCGGCGGCCAGTCGCCCCACAGTGGTCGAGAACGAGCGCAGGGCCGCATACGCCTCGGGAGCCGAGTTCGAGAGGTGCACGCGCCGTTCTTCACCCATGGCCACAGCCTACGGCGGCCCCGCGGGGTCGGGACGGGTGATCGGTGACGTCGTACGGCGCGGTGGTGGCGGCATCCCGCCCGCGGTGCCAGGCTGGTCGAATGCCCGAGCGCGACGAGTTCTCGTTCCTTCCCGCCCAGGCGACCGATCTCGGTCGCGATATCCCCTCCGTCGAACGGGTGCAGCTCACGCTCCCCGACGGGCGCACCCTCAGCGGACTGCGGTGGGGCGACGCTCCCCCGGCGGTGACCCTGCTGCACGGCGCGGGCCTGAACGCCCACACGTGGGACACGACCCTCTTGCACCTCGGGGTCCCCGCCCTCGCCCTCGACCTGCCGGGTCACGGCGACTCCTCGTGGCGGGACGACGCGGCGTACGTCGCACGCGTGCTCGCCCCCGACGTCGTCGCCGCCCTCGAGGAGTGGACCGGCGGTGCCCAGGTGCTCGTGGGCCACTCGCTCGGGGGGCTCACGGCGGCCGCGGTCTCGGCATCCCGCCCCGATCTCGTCTCGCGTCTCGCGATCGTCGACATCACGCCGGGAGTCGATCCGAGCGCCGGGCCCGCGCAGATCCGCGCGTTCTTCGCCGGTCCGACGGACTGGGCGTCGCGCGAGGAACTCGTCGAACGCGCGCTCTCGTTCGGTCTCGGCGGCTCACCCGAGGCCGCCGCCCGCGGTGTCTTCCTGAACTCCCGCGTGCGCCCGGACGGCCGGGTGGAGTGGAAGCACCACTTCGCGCACCTCGCCGCGTCCGCCGCGAACGCCGGAGCCGATCCCACCACCCCCGACGCGGTGAAAGCCGTGCTCTCGGCGACCGGATGGGACGACCTGGCCGAGGTGACGGCCCCCGTCACCCTCATCCGCGGCGAGCGCGGATTCGTCACGATCCCGGATGCCGAGGAGCTCGAGCGTCGCGTGCCCGGGGCCGTCGTGCACGCGCTCCCGACCGGGCACAACGCGCAGGAGGAGGACCCGGAGGGTCTCGCGCGTCTCGTCCGCTCTCTCCTCCCCTCCCCCTGACCTTCCCTGCCGTTCCCCGTCATCTCGCGTCGCGCTCCGTCACAGAGGGCGTCGAGCGCAGACGGGTGAAAGTAGGCTGTTGCCACCCCTGCTCGGCATCCACAGCACCCTGATGCCTCGGCCTGCGAAAGGACACACCCCGCAATGCTGCGCCGCACCGCTCTCGCCACGAGCATGCTCCTGATCGGAGCGCTCCTGCTCACCTCGTGCACCGGCTCGACCACGACGCCGAACCCCACCGGAGAAGCCGACCCGAACGCCACCCTCACGGTGCGTCTGTCGCTCGAGCCGGCCAACCTCGACATCCGCCACACCAGCGGCGCCTCGCTCGAGCAGGCGCTCGTCGACAACGTGTACCAGGGCCTCGTCACCCGCAACGGCGACGACTCCAACGCGATCGTCCCCGCCCTCGCCACCGCCTGGGCGGTGTCGCCCGACGGCCTCACGTACACCTTCACCCTTCGGCAGGGAGTGACCTTCCACGACGGCAGCGCCCTCACCGCGGACGACGTGGTCACCTCGCTGCAGACGGCGAAGGACGACCCCACCATCCAGAGCAGCTCCGACCTGAAGAACGTCGCGTCCATCGCCTCGCCCGACGCTTCCACGGTCGTCGTGACGCTCGCCCAGCCGAACATCGACTTCCTCTTCGCGATGACCGGTCGCGCCGGACTCATCTTCAAGAGCGGCGACACCACGAACTTCCAGACCGCCGCCAACGGCACCGGTCCCTTCCGCGTCGAGAGCCGCAATGCGGGACAGAGCCTGACCCTCTCGCGCTACGACGGCTACTGGGGCGACAAGGCCGGAGTCGCCGAGGTCGTCCTCGACTACATCCCCGACCAGAGCGCCGCCACCAACGCTGCGGTCGCCGGCGACGTCGACGTCGCCCTCGAGATCGACCCCGAACTGCGCGGACAGATCGAGGGCACGAACAACTTCACGATCGAGTCGGGCCTGACCACCGACAAGGGCACGCTGGCCTTCAACAACCAGCGGGCCCCGCTGAACGACCAGCGTGTGCGCGAGGCGCTGCGCCTGGCGATCGACCACAAGGCGCTCATCGACACCCTCGGCTCGGGCAGCGAGCTGTACGGCCCCATCGCCCCGCTCGACCCGGGATACGAAGACCTGTCGGGCAGCATCTCGTACAACCCCGACCGCGCCCGTGAGCTGCTCGCCCAGGCCGGGGCCGAGAACCTAAACCTCACGCTGACCATCCCCAACGTCTACCCGACGACGATCCCGACCTTCCTGGTGTCGTCGTTCGCTGACGTGGGAGTGACCCTGAAGGTCGACTCGGTCGACTTCAGCGCCTGGCTGCAGGACGTCTACACGAACCACGACTACGACCTCAGCTTCGTGCGGCACGTCGAAGCCCGCGACTTCGGCAACTGGGCGAACCCCTCGTACTACTTCGGGTACGACAACGCCGAGGTGCAGGGCCTCTACGCCCAGGCGCTGGCGACCACCGACGAGCAGCAGTCCTCCGACCTGCTCGCCGAGGCCGCCCGCATCGTGAGCGACGAGGATGCCGCCGACTGGCTGTTCCTGTCGACCCCGCTGACCGCGGTGGGCACGAACGTGGCGAACTTCCCGAAGAACTCCCTCAACGTGCGCCTGCCCCTCGCCGGCGTGACGGTCGCGGCGGAGTGATCCGCTACACGCTGACACGGCTGGGCCTGCTCGTGCTGGGCCTGGCCGTGGCCAGCGTGCTGATCTTCGTCTCGCTGCGGGTGCTCCCGGGCGATGTGGCACAGCTCATCGCCGGCACCGAGGCGACCCCCGAACAGGTCGCGGCGTTGCGGACGAGCCTCGGCCTCGAGGCGCCGCTCTGGACGCAGTACCTCGACTGGATCGGCGGACTGATCCGCGGCGACCTCGGCACCTCGCTCATCACCGGCACCTCCGTCGCATCCGAACTGGCCGACAAGGCGCGCGTCACCGTCCCCCTCGCGACGATGTCGTTGACGGTGGCGCTGATCGTCGGCATCCCGTTCGGTGTGCTCTCGGCCCTCGGCCGGCGGCGAGCCGGAGGGACGGCGCTCAGCGTGGGAGCCCAGGCGCTGGCGGCGGTGCCCGTGGTCTGGGCGGGCATGATGCTCGTCGTCGTCTTCGCGGTGTGGCTCGGCTGGCTCCCGCCCCAAGGGTTCCCCCGCGCGGGATGGAACGACCCCGCGGCCGCATTCCGCGCCCTCATCCTCCCGGCGCTCACCATCGGCGTGGTCGAGGGGGCGATGCTCCTGCGCTTCGTCCGCAGCGCGACGCTCCAGGCCCTCGGCCAGGACTACGTACGCACGGCCGCCGCGAAGGGGCTCACGCGCACGCGTGCCCTGCTCAGCCACGGCCTGCCCAACGTCGGCCTCTCGGTCATCACCGTGCTCGGCCTCCAGATCGCCGGGATCATCGTCGGAGCCGTCGTGATCGAGCAACTGTTCACCCTCCCCGGCGTCGGCCGCATGCTGGTGTCCGACGTCGCCTCGCGCGACCTCCCCAAGGTCCAGGGCGAGCTCCTCGCCCTCACCGGGTTCGTGCTGCTCGTCGGATTCCTCGTCGATCTCTCCCATCGCCTCATCGACCCCCGTCAGAGGGAGGCCTCATGACCACCCTCCGGCGGCTCTGGAGCCTCGGCACCGGGCGATTCGGCATCCTGATCGTCGCTCTTCTGCTCATCACGGCCCTCGTCTCGCTCGTCTGGACGCCCTTCGACCCCGCGTCGGTCGACGCTCGGGCGCGCTGGAGCGATCCGTCGTGGCCGCACGTGCTCGGAACCGACAACAGCGGTCGCGACATCGCGAGCCTGCTCATGGCCGGAGCGCGCACCACCGTCGTCGTCGCCGTCGGCGCCGGAGTGGTGGCCTCGGTGCTGGGCATCGTCCTCGCCGCCCTCGGCTCGCTGACGGCGCGGTGGATCCGCGAGAGCGTCGCCGTGCTCGTCGACATCCTCATCGCCTTCCCCGTCCTCATCATCGCCATGATGATCTCGGCGGTGTGGGGCGGTTCGCTCGCCGTCGTCATCTGGTCGGTGGGCATCGGCTTCGGCGTGAACGTCGCCCGCGTGACACGACCCGAGCTGCGACGCGTGCTGCACAGCGACTTCGTGCTCGCCGGTCGAGCGAGCGGCCTGTCGACCGGGCAGAACCTCACCCGGCACCTCCTGCCGAACGTCGCACCGGTGTTCATCGTGCAGCTGTCGTGGGGAATGGCGGTCGCCGTGCTGGCCGAGGCGGGGCTGTCGTACCTCGGCTTCGGCGCGCCCGTGACCCAGCCCTCGTGGGGAGTTCTCCTGAGCGACCTGCAGGCCTACATCGCCGTGCACCCCCTCACCGTCGTCTGGCCCGGTCTGGCGATCACGCTGACCGTGCTGGGGCTGAACCTGCTCGGCGACGCCCTGCGCGAGGCGGCCGACCCCACCCTCGGCGAGCGCACTCCCGCGGCCCGCACGCACGTGCCGGGGGTGGTCGCATGAGCCTCGTCGTCACGGACCTGCGGGTCGAGATCGGCGACCGAGCCGTCGTCGACGGCGTGTCGTTCGAGGTGCCCGACGGCGCCCGCGTCGGCCTGATCGGCGAATCCGGCTCGGGCAAGTCGATGACCGCCCTGGCGATCCTCGGTCTCCTCCCCGACGGCGCCCATGCCACCGGCAGCATCGTCTGGAACGGCCGCGAGATCCTCGGCCTCGCCGACCGCGAGCTGGCCCGCCTACGCGGCGACGACATCGGCATGGTCTTCCAGGAGCCCCGGACGGCGCTGAACCCCATCCGCACCGTCGGCCGGCAGATCGGCGAATCGGTGCGCATCCACGAGGGCGTCTCTCGGCGCGAGGCTCTGCGTCGCGCCGTCGCCGAGGCCGAGCGGGTCGCCCTCCCCGATCCCGAACGCATCGTCTCGCGCTACCCGCACCAGCTCTCCGGCGGCCAGCGGCAGCGGGTCGCGATCGCGATGGCCCTCGCGTGCCGACCGCGGTTGCTCATCGCCGACGAACCGACGACGGCGCTCGACGTCACCATCCAAGCGGGGATCCTGACCCTGCTGCGCTCCCTCGTCCAGGATGCCGGCATGTCGCTCGTCTTCATCACCCACGACCTCGCGGTGCTCGCGCAGGTCGCCACCCACGCCGTCGTCCTCGAGAACGGCCGGGTGGTCGAGCAGGGCGCCGTCACCGACCTGTTGAAGGCGCCGTCCTCTCCCGTCACGCGGGCGCTGCTGCGCGATGCGACCGCGACGCTGTGGCATCCCGAGCTCCCCCCGCGAGAGATCGCGGCCGACGATGCCGAGGAGACCCCGTGACCGAGACGCTGATGCGCGCGCGCGGACTCTCGCGCGCCTACCCCACCCCCCGGACGCGGGGAGTCGGCCGGTCCGAGCAGACCGTGGGCCTCGCCGACGTCGACCTCTCGGTGCTGGCGGGCAGCGCGGTCGGGATCATCGGCGAGTCGGGGTCGGGCAAATCCACGCTCGTGCGCCTGCTGCTGGGCCTTGACGTGCCGAGCGCGGGCACCGTCGAGGTCGACGGTCGGGCCGTCGACGCCCGCGGCTCGGCCCGATCGCTGCACTGGCTGCGACGAGCGACCGGCATGGTCTTCCAGGACCCGTACGCCTCGCTCGATCCCCGCATGAGCGTCGAGCGCATCGTGGGCGAGCCGCTGTGGGCGCTCGGGATCGAGGGCGATCGCCGCGCGCGGGTCCGCGAGGTGCTCGAGCAGGTCGGTCTCGACGCCGGCATGGCCACGCGGTTCCCCCACGAGTTCTCCGGAGGCCAACGCCAGCGCATCGCCCTGGCTCGCGCGATCGTGCACCGCCCGCGCATCCTCGTCGGCGACGAGCCCCTCTCGGCCCTCGACGTGACGGTGCGCGCGCAGATCCTGCGCCTCATCGCGCGGCTGCGGCTCGAAGAGGACCTCACCCTCGTCCTCGTCTCGCACGACATCGGCGTGGTGCAGAACGTGTGCGACCAGGTCGTCGTCATGAAGGACGGCCGCATCGTCGAACAGGGCCCCACCGAGAAGGTGCTGCTGCAGCCGCAGGCGGCGTACACGCGGCAGCTGCTGGCGTCGATTCCGACACTGCCGGGCTGACGCGGAGGCGGCGCTGCGGGACGGATGGGGCGTTCCGCGCCGGCGTTGCGGCCGCGGGTGGTGGGCGGGCACGAGAACAGGAGGGTGTCACCGGGACAGGCTGGTTCCACCACCGAAATCGTCGTGTTCTCGGAGCATCTCCTGTTCTGGTGCGGTTTCGGGATGCCGCCCGCCCGGCTCCCGGACTGCTCACCCACGCGCCGAGCAAGGGATCCTGCGATGTCGGAGGTCAGCGCTACCCTCGGCGCATGACCCCCGGTATCGTCCCCCCGTTCCTGCTCGACCGACTCGCCTCCACCGATGACCCGCGCATGGCACGGGCCGCAGAAGCGGCGAGAAAGACCCTCGCCGTGCCGCGGCCGACGCGTCCGACACGATCCCGCCTGCGACTGTCGATCGAGGGCGACACCCTCGTGGCCGAGACCGGGCCGGCGCCCGATCGCATCATCTCCGACGCGGCGAACACCGAGAACCTGCCCGGTCGTCGCGTGCGCAGCGAAGACGACGGCCCGTCGGGCGACACCGCGGTCGACGAGGCCTACGACGGTCTCGGCGAGACCTACGACTTCTTCTGGGATGCCTTCGCCCGCGACGGCATCGACGCCGCCGGTGGATCGCTGCTGGCCACCGTGCACTTCGGCGACGACTACGACAACGCGTTCTGGAACGGCGAGCGCATGGTCTTCGGCGACGGTGACGGCGAAGTCTTCGTCGGCTTCACGCGGTCGCTCAGCGTCATCGCGCACGAGCTCGGGCACGGCGTCACCGAGGCCTCCGGCGGCCTCGAGTACCAGGGGCAGTCGGGCGCTCTGAACGAGTCACTGTCCGACGTGTTCGGCGCCCTCGCCGAACAGCACCACCGGAGTCAGAGCGCCGATGAGGCCTCGTGGCTCATCGGCGCGGGCATCTTCGCCGCGGCGGTCCAGGGCGAGGCCCTGCGTTCGATGAAGGCACCGGGCACCGCCTACGACGACGACGTACTCGGCAAAGACCCGCAGCCGGGGCACATGCGCGACTACGTCGAGACGACCGACGACGACGGCGGCGTGCACATCAACTCCGGCATCCCGAACAAGGCGTTTTACCTCGCCGCCACCGCGCTCGGCGGGTTCGCGTGGGAGCGTGCCGGTCTCATCTGGTATCGCACGATCACCGCCGGAACGCTGTCGCCCACGGCGGACTTCTCGGCGTTCGCGACCGCCACCCTGTCGGCCGCGGCCAGCGAGTACGGTGAGAAGTCGGAGGAGGTCGCCGCCGTCCGCGCCGCGTGGGCCGGGGTCGGCGTCGAGGAGGATGCCCCAGCCTGACACCGAGAACGACGCCGAAAGCGCCGGACGCTTCGTCGTCATCGTCGTGCGCTCCGGTGGTCTCGCGGGCCTGTCGAAGCAGTGGCGGGCTGAGCCCGACCCCGACGGACTCCCCCGCTGGCAGCAGCTGGTCGAAAGCTGCCCCTGGGACGACGCTCCCGCCGCGTCCCGGGGCGCCGACCGCTACCAGTGGCGTATCGAGGTGCACCACGGGGACACCGCCGTCCATCAGGCGCGCCTCGACGACGGACAGGTGGAGGGACCCTGGCGCACCCTGGTCGACGAGGTGCGGCAGGCCGCTCCCTCGCGGCCCGTGCGTCGTTAGGCGTCGCGCGGACTCGGACCCCACGCGAGCTCGGGCCCCGGGCGGGCTCGGCCCCAGGGCGGCCTCGGCCCAGGGCGTGCTCGGCCCCGGGGCGGGCTCGGGCCTGGGGCGGGCTCGGGCCCCGAGCCGGCGGCATCCGTTCGGCGGCTCACCCGTCGGCATAAACGCTTTCCGTGGTCATAAACACCGTGAGACAGCGTTTATCGGCGATCCGAAAGCCCCGACCGCACCCCGCACCCGCGCGGAATCAACCGAACAGCCGCCGTCGGGGCTTCTTCTTCGACGGGATGCTCTTCTGCAGGTACACAACGCCGAGCCAGCGTCCGAACTTGAAGCCGACGCGCCCCATCCGGCCGACCTCGGTGAATCCGAGCTTCTCGTGCAGGGCGATCGAGGCGTCGGCGCCCTTGTCGCTGATCGCGGCGACCATCTCGCGGATGCCGAGGTCTTGGCACGCGGCGACGAGGGCTTCGAGCAGAGCGCGTCCGAGGCCCTTGCCCGCGGCCGCCTGGCCCAGGTAGATCGAGTTCTCGACCGTGTAGCGGTACGCCGATTTCGACTGCCACGGCTGCACGAGGGCGTATCCGAGGATCTGACCGCTGGGCGACTGGGCGACGAGGAAGGGCAGCCCCAGCTTGTGGAGGGTCGCGAACTTGTCACGCCACTTCGCGAGCGACCAGGCCTTCTCGTCGAAGGTCACGACCGAGTTGCGCACGTAGTAGTTGTAGATCTCGCGGATGTCGGGGATGTCGGCCTCGGTCGCCGGGCGGATCTCGAACGTGAAGGGCTGCTCCGGCTTCGGCGTCGGGCGCAGGTGGGCGGGCAGCCGCCGACGGCTCTTCTCGTACTCCTCTTCCAGCACCCCGCCACTCTACGGGCGTCGCGGTTTCGCGCGTATGACGCGCGCGATCGGCGGGCGGCGGCACCCGCCCGCCGGAGAATCAGGCGGGGATCCGCCAGTCGACGGGGTCGGCACCCTGCTCCTCGAGCAGCGCGTTCACGCGCGAGAACGGCTTCGATCCGAAGAACCCCCGGCTCGCCGACAGGGGCGAGGGGTGCGGCGAGGCGACGACCGCGGTGTCGCCGAGGATCGGAGCGAGGCCCTGCGCGTCCTTGCCCCATAGCACCGCCACCAGCGGGGAGTCCCGCGCGACGAGACAGCGGATGGCGTGTTCGGTCACCCGTTCCCACCCCCATCCGCGGTGGGATGCCGGGACCCCGGGCGCCACCGTCAGCACCCTGTTGAGCAGCATGACGCCTTGCGCGCCCCACGCCGAGAGGTCGCCGTGCGGCGCCGGAGCGATACCCAGGTCGTCGGAGAGTTCGCGGTAGATGTTCGTCAGGCTGCGTGGGAGCGGCCGCACGTGCGGGTCGACGGCGAATGACAGACCGATCGGGTGGCCCGGGGTCGGGTAGGGATCCTGACCGACGATGAGCACCCGGACCTCGTCGAGCGGCGTACGGAACGCGCGGAGCACGAGATCGCCGGCCGGAAGGTACGGCTTGCCCTCGGCCCGCAGGCGCTCCCCCACCGCGGCGATGTCGTCGGCCACCGGGGTGAGCGCCTCGACCCACGAGCGGTCGATGAGCCCCGCGTCCGCGAGCTCGGGGAGGGTCATCGCGCTCACGCGGCGTCTTCCTCCTGAACGGAGCCGAGGTGCGACCAGGGGAACTCGATCCACAGCGACGTGTCGCGCCAGGAGTAGTCGGGCGCGATGATCGTCGTCGGCTTGGTGTAGATCACCGCGGAGCGGACGTCGGCGTCGTGTCGCTTCAGCAGCTTCACCGCGAGGTCGAGTGTGCGACCGCTGTCGGCCACGTCGTCGACGAGCAGCACGCGCCGTCCCGACAAGTAGGTCAGATCGAGCGCCGGCGGCAGGACCTCGGGGGCATCGAGCACGGTGCCCACCCCGGTGTAGAACTCCACGTTCAGTGCGCCGCAGTTCTTCGCGCCGAGCCCGTACGCGATCGCTCCCCCCGGGAGCAGACCGCCGCGCGCGATCGCCACGACGACCTCGGGTTCGAACCCGCCGGCCACGATCGCCCGCGAGATGTCGCGCGTGGCGGCCCCGAAGTCATCCCAGCTCAGGCGTTCGCGTTCGTCCGTCACGGCGGACTCCTCTCGTCGACTGCCTTTCACCCTAGGGGCGGCGGCTACGACCGCGAGCCCACCGGGAGGATCATCGAGGTCGTTCCCGGAATGTCGACGAAGCCGATCGCCGCCCAGTGCGCGTGGCCGAGCCACGGGTCGGTCGATTCGTCGGCACCGCACCGTCGCGTCCCCAGCAGCGCGATGGAGTCTCCGTCGAAGACCCGCGCGATGCTGCGCACCAGTTCATGGCTGAGGGCGGTCCCGTTCACATCGTCGTGGACGTCGACGGAGGCGATGACGCAGAGGTTGTCGGTGAAGAGAGACGACTCGTCGAGCATGGAGATCAGTTCGCGATCGGCGAAGGCCGATCCGATCGATGTCAGGTCGGCTTCGGCATCCCCCAGCTGCTCGGTCCACCGCGGGTTCGCGTAGTGCACGCGGTACACGATCGCTTCGGCCAGACGGGGCTTGTCGACGGACGCGTCGGCGAGGGCGGAATGGATGGTCGCACGCCAGACCTCGGGCTCGACGTCGGTGTCGGTGGTGCGAAGCGTGAGCTGGAACGCGGTCGCACCCGATTCGGAAGGTTCTGACATGTGGCCCCCACGGCCTGTCGGAGTGTCGGGAGGCACTCGGCTTTTTCCTGACCATAGCGAAATGCCGGTGTCCACTTCTCATCTTTCGGACGGGGAATGCGTCGTGGTATGCGGTAGGGCACGCCCGCGTGCCCCGGAAAGACGGGGTTTGCGCCGCGGCTTGCGCCAAAATTCGGGCAATCCTCACACAAAGATGAGAAGACGCTAATGTAAATCTCAGAAAGCGACCGCCCCCACGGAACGCCCCTTTTCCCCCCAGGAGCCCGACGCAGTGAGCAGCACCTACATCGAAACCGGCGGACAGGTTCGGGTCTACGACTCCGCCGTCCAGGCTCACGACTCGCTCCCCCTGGGCACCTATCGGGTGCGGTACAGCATCAAGGAGGGGTTCAGCCTCCTGCGCACCGAAGACCTCGGCGTCGGGTCCGAGAAGGTGTACGGCCGCCGCGAGGCGAAGGTCGACAAGATCTTCCGCACCTACGCGCGCTTCGAGCGCAACCTCGGCGTCATGCTCTCGGGCAACAAGGGTCAGGGAAAGTCGATGTTCCTGCGCATGCTGGCCGCGCGCGCCATCGAGAGCGGCATCCCGGTCGTCCTCGTCAGCGAGGACGCGGAGGGAATCGTCGACTTCCTCGACACCCTCGACGAGTGCCTCGTCATCTTCGACGAATTCGAGAAGACCTTCTCATCGGGCCGCGGACCACTCGACGGCCCGAACCGACAGAACCAGTTCCTGACGCTGTTCGACGGGACGTCGTCGGTCAAGCGGATCTACTGCCTCACCGTCAACGACGTGCAGGACGTCAGCCACTACATCGTCAACCGCCCGGGTCGATTCCACTACCACATGCGATTCGACTACCCGAGTCCCGACGACGTCCGCGAATACCTCCTCGATCAGGCTCCGCTCGCCGCCGCCGCCGAGATCGAGAATGCCGCATTGTTCTCACGTCGCGTCAATCTGACCTACGACCACCTGCGCGCAATCGCCTTCGAGATGAATCACCCGGACGCCACATTCACCGACATCGTCGAAGACCTCAACATCAAGGCGATCGAGCCGAGCACCTACCGCGTCGAGGCGACGTATCCCGACGGTTCGGTTCTCACGGACGAGTCGGTGCTCAACCTCCACGAGCGCAGCGACGTGAGCCGGACGATCGAGCTGCGCAGCACCCACCGGGTGCTGTTCTTCTCGTTCGCGCCTCGCGACGTCGTCTTCGAGGACGACGGCAACATCTGCGTACCCGTCCACAAGATCGAGGCGTTGGACGAGGACGACGAGACCCCCGACGAGCTGCCGACGAGCATCAGCCTCACCCTCATCGGGCAGGCCAGCTACACGTTCGACCGCTGACCGGTGCGGACGAGCGTCGTCAGTCGCCGAGGTCGCGAGGGGCGGCGACCCTCTTATTGACCTCACGGGTCGCCGAGAACTTCAGAACGCTGTAGTCCTCGACGCGCCCGCGACTCTCGGGGTTGTCGCGGATGTTCAGCACGACGTTGTGTCCCTTGTGCGACTGCGCGTAGAACTTGCCGAAACCGGTCAACGTGACACGGTTTCCGGCGTTCACGAGATCGAGGATCTCTCCGAAGATCGCCTCGTAGGCCAACTGCGTGACCGTGGGAGACAATCCGGCGCGCTTGGATACGCGCTGGATGAACTCACGCTTGCTCACCTTGGGCTCATCGGTTCTCATGACGGGCATTGCTCACCATCCCCTGCTCTGTGCTCGGTACGAACGTAGGCGTCGCCGTCGCGATGGGCGGAGGGGTTGCCTCGCCGGTCGCGACGCGCACGTCGCCGGAATCGTCCTTCGGGAGACGACCCCGGGGCAGACGGACCGGGGCGATGAAGCCTCGGCCATCGGACGGGCGATGTCACCGCGTTTCGGGTCGCGGGGACGAATCGTCGTTTCTGCTCGTTTTCGCGTCGATACTACTCGGTCCCTCGACGCGGGACCATCGTGTGACGAAGGTGGTGTCCGCGCGCGGGGATCACGCGCCCAGGCGCGCACGGAGGGGGTACGCCGACTCGTCGAAGATGACCTGGGTGCCGGCCCCCGTCCGGGCGTTGACGAGGATGGGGGCGCGCAGGTTGACGAAGACGCCGTCCTCGGCCGGGTTCGCCACGACGAACACCCGCACCTCATCGCGGGATGCCGAGAGGGCGGAGAGGGATGCCGTGGCAATCGGCGGATCGTAGGCGAGACCGTCGCGCGCGGGATCGAGCAGGAAGAGCCGCAGGTCGTCGCTCGTGGAGCGGAGCGCGTACAGGCCGTCGGCGCCCTCGATGGGCTCGAGACGGAAAGACGTCCGGGGAGCGAGACCCGGGGGCGAGGTCTCGAAGTCGACATCGATGCCCGCGAGGGGAGGATGGGCCGTCATCTCACGAACTCCAACAGGGTGGTCTGCAGCGTCTTGGCGGTGACCTGCAAGGCGGACTGGTATACGAGCTCGGCCGACTGCAGCTTGATGTAGACCTCGAGGGTGTCGACGTTCTCGACGGCGGCGCGACGCGTCTCGAGGTCGACGCTGACGCTCGCGTTGGTGGCCTGGGCGCGCTCGATCTGCGCCTGCTGTGCGCCGGTGACGCCGCGCGCCGTCACCAGCTGCTTCAGGTGGGCGTCGACGTCGGCCAGGCGTGCCCCGACGTCGACGCCCGCCCGGAGGTCTGCGGCGATGCCCTGCAGCGTCGCGAAGACGCTGGCGTCTCCGGCACCGAACGCGTCCGCGCCGTCGACGTCGACGCGCACCTTCTCGTTGTCGGAGACACGACGTTCGACGGACGATCCGGCGACCCCGGTGAAGACGAAGGTCGCGGGGTCGAAGGCTCTGCCGCTGTCACCGGTGCCGGCGAACACCGTGCGACCAAGCACCGTGGTGTTGGCGTGCGAGAGGATCTCGCGGCTCACGCTGTCGAGTTCCGCAGCGATCGAGTCGCGGGCGGCGGGGCTGAGCGCCCCGGAGTTGGCGCCCTGCGCCGTGAGGTCGCGCGCCCTGTTGAGCAGGTCGATGCTCGCACCGAGAGCCGTGTCGGCCGTGGTCACCCACGTGAGCGCGTCGCTGATGTTGCGGGAGAACTGCGACGCCCGAGCCTGCTCCCCGTGCACACCGAGGATGGCGGCCGCGGCCGTCGGGTCGTCACTGGGCGCGCGGAGGGCCCGCTGCGAGGTCGCCTGATCCTGCAGGCGCGCGCGGTCGGCCAGCCCCGCCTGCAGCGTGCGCAGCGCCTGCTGGTTGACGGTGCTGCTGGTGATGCGTCCGATCACGGTGTCTCCGGGGTCAACGGCCGACGAGGCCGACGCGGTTGATGAGGGTGTCGAGGGCTTCGTCGACGGCGGTGAGCACACGCGCCGCAGCCTGGTAGGCCGTCTGATACGTCAGGAGGGTGATCGTCTCTTCGTCTCCGTCGACCGAAGCGTGCGACTGCTGCCCGGCGATGGCGGCGATCGCCCCGCGGTCGGCGGTGTCGGCGCGCTGGACGTCGCCGGCGACGGTCACGCCGAAGGAGGTCACGAAGCTCGTCCACTGCGTGCTGGGGCCCGTGGCGGAGGTGGCCAACCCGGCGATGCGGTCCGCGATCGAGGTGTCGAGCGCTCCGCTGCCGGGCGCCGCCAGGGCGAGCTGGTCGAGGGAGGTCGGGAGGACCGTCAGCCCGAGGGCGGCGGGGCCGGGCGCGGACAGCGCGAAGAAGTCTCCCCCGGCGGTTCCCGTCGCGGTCCGGCCCTCACGGTGCAGGTCGTTGACCGCCCGCGCGAGCGTCTCGGCCGTCGCGTTATAGGCCTGGGCCGCTCTCGCGAGGGTGCCGCCGTCGGATGCGGGCGCGAGCACGCCGATCGCCCCGCCCAGGGAGCCGCCCGTGACCGCCACGGGCACATCGGGGCGGTCCGCCCACGCCAGGCTGATGCGCCCGCCGTCCGCGAGCGTGCGGGGTCCCGCGACGGCGATGGTGCGGCTCGTGTCGGCGCTGACCAGGGCGTTGCCGTCCACCCGGAGGGTGAGGGTGCCGTCGTCCTCGAGTCGCCCGGTCGCACCGATCATGGTGGACAGCTGCTGGGCGAGCAGGTTGCGCTGGTCCACGAGTTCGTTGGCGGAGCGTCCGGACTGCAGGGCGGAGCGGACCTGCCCGTTGAGCGTCGCGATCTGACCCGCGGTCACGTTCACGACGTCCACGTCTCGATCCACCTGCCCGCGCAGATCGGACCACTGCCCGACCACGGCGTCGTACCCCGCGGCGATCTGCCCGACGAGCACGCGGGCGTTGGTGAGCACCACCTGCGCCGCCGCCGGCTTGGGGGTGTTCGCGAGGTCGGACCATCCCGACCAGAAGCGGTTCAGGTTCGCCGCCAGACCGTCGGTGGTCGGCTCCGCCATCGACGCCTCGACCTTCTGCGCCGCGGAGGCCCGCGAGGACCAGAATCCGGATGCCGACAGCGCATCCCGGACGCGGGCGTCGAGGACCTCGTCGCCGAGGCGCGCGATGCCCTGGACCGACACCCCACCGCCGACGGAGAAGCCCGTCGCCCACAGGCCGGCCGTGCCGGCCGCCGTCAGGGAGGTCTGTTCGAGCCGCTGGCGGGTGTAGCCCGGTGTGGTCTCGTTCGCGATGTTCTGTCCGGTCACGGTCATGCCGGCGCGAGCGGCGGCGAGGCCGGACGCGGCCACCTGGAGTCCTGCGAAGGTCGACATCTCTTACACCCGCACGTCGAGCAGGCGAGACCCGGCATCGGCGACGCGGGAACCGCTCGCGGCGTACTCCCCCGTCGGCTCGCCGAGGCCGGCGATGGTCTCCTGCGTGACTCGGAGGGCGGTCCGCAGGTGCTGGTTGACCGAGCCCTTCTTCTCCGCGATCTCGGCCGCGAGAGCGGACAGGGCCTCGTGATGCGAGCCCAGGACTTCGCGCCACGCGTCGGTGGGAGCGACGTCGATGAGCTCTCGCAGGGCCGTCGCCTCGGGGGCTCCCCACTCGGCGGCGACATCGAAGAAGAGCGCGTCGCGCTCGATGGTCGCCGACGTGAGGGCCTTGGCCACGCGATCGACCTCCACGGTGGCGTGGTGCACCCACCGGGTCCGCCCCGTCGACAGGAGCATCTCGAGCTCCTCGAGCTTGAAGAGCATGAGCTCGAGCACCTCGCGCTGACGCAGCAGATGCATGCTCAGGTCGGTAGCGGACACGTGAGTCACCTCGTTCGGGTCGAGTCGTGTGACGGATGCGCCCACCACGGGACCGACTATCGCGACACGGCGTCGCGCGGGTAACCCCTGCGTCGGCGGATCAGGCGCGGGTCCCCCCGCGCAGGGCGTCGAGCACGGCGCTCTCGGCGGCCGCGGATCGCGACGCCTGGACGGCATCCTGATTCTCGTTCGTGACGGCCACGACGATCTCGCTGCGGTGGATACGGGTGTCGCGGGGAGCGTCGATGCCGATGCGCACCCCGGTCGCGGTCACCCCGAGGACCGTCACCGTCACATCGTCGCCGATCACGATGCTTTCACCCGGGCGTCGTGTGAGTACGAGCATGTGCGTGTGGCCGCCTTCCGTGGCTGGAGCGCCGTCGGCGCCGTCCTGGGCCAGACTACCTTTTCTTCTCGGTTACGAGCGTTCCCCGCGATCAGGACGAGGGAAGCGCGACCTGTTCGGGACGGACCACGCCCACGACGTCGGTGGCGAACCCCCCGGCCGCGGCTTCGTCGTACGACAGGATCGGCATCGCACCCACCTGCCCCGCCAGCAGGGCGCGCACCCCCTGCCGGAGGGTGGGGGCGCACACGAGCACCGGCTCGCCGCCCACGGGATCGACGTCGGCGATCGCCCGACGGACGCCCTCCATCACCTGCATCGTCTGATCGGCGGTGAGCACGATCTGTGACCGCCCCTCGACGTGCCGGAGTCCTTCGAGCATCTGCTGTTCCCAGAGCGTGTCGAACATCACCACGCGCAGGCGCCCGTCGTGGGCGAACCGCGCGGAGATCGCCGGACCGAGAGCCGCGCGCGCCGCCTCGACCAGGGCGGGGACCTCGGTCGTCGATTTGGCCCGCAGAGCCAGCGCCTCGTAGATGCGACCGAGGTCGTTGATCGAGACGCGCTCGGCGAGGAGGCTCGCGAGCACGCGCTGGATGAGGGCGAGGGGAAGCAGGGCCGGCGTCAGCTCGTCCACGACGCTCGGCTGCGTCTGCTTCAGGTGATCCGTGAGCTGGCGCACGTCCTCGAGCGAGAGCAGACGGTGGGCCTGGGCGTGCACGGTGTCGGACAGGTGCGTGATGATGACGCTGGCCCGGTCGATGACGGTGGCCCCCGCCATGTCGGCGGCGTGCGACATCTCGGTGGGCACCCACTTGCCCTCGAGACCGAAGACGGGGTCGATCACGGCGGAGCCCGGTAGATGCTCGAGCCCTGTTCCGATCGCGAGCACGTGCCCGCGCGGGACGATGCCCCGCCCGACCTCGACGCCCGCGACGAGGATCGCGTAGGTCTCGGCCGGAAGCTCGATGTTGTCGCGCGTGCGCACCGGGGGCATGAGGGTGCCGAGCTCCAGCGCGACCTTGCGCCGGAGTGATTTCACGCGGGTGAGCAGGTCCCCCGCCCCGCCCGCGGCGAGGTCGACGATGTCGGGCGAGAGCGAGATCTCGAGCGCGTGGACCCTCATGGTGTCCATCAGGTCGTCGGGCCCCTCGGTGGCGGCGGCCTCGGCGACCACCCGCGCCTCGGCATCGGCCGCGTCGGCGGCCGCGCGGTCGGTGTTCGCCTTCACCCGCGAGGCGGCGAAGAGCAGTCCCGCCCCGATCGCGGCGAAGGCGAGGAACGGCATCCCGGGGATCAGCCCCATGCCGATCGCGGCCATCGCGGTGATGAGCAGGGCGGTGCGCGACTGCATCAGCTGTCGCCCGGCCGCCCGGCCGAGCTCGGCCTCGGCGTTCTCGCGCGTGACGATCATGCCCGTGGACACCGCCATCAGCAGCGCGGGGATCTGCGTCACCAGTCCGTCGCCGATGGTGAGGATGCTGTAGGTCTCGAGAGCCTCGTCGATCGCCATGCCGTGCATGGTCATGCCGATGATGATGCCGCCGACGAAGTTGATGACGAGGATGACGATGCCGGCGATCGCGTCGCCCTTGACGAACTTGCTGGCACCGTCCATCGCGCCGTAGAAGTCGGCCTCGGACGCGACCTCCGCGCGGCGGGCCCGGGCCTGCTCGTCGGTGATGAGCCCGGCGTTCAGGTCGGCGTCGATGGCCATCTGCTTGCCCGGCATGGCGTCGAGGGTGAAGCGCGCGCCCACCTCGGCGACGCGCTCGGCACCCTTGGTGACCACGACGAACTGGATCACGGCCAGGATCAGGAAGATGACGAAGCCGATCACGAGCGACCCGCTGATCGTGATCTGCCCGAACGCCTGGATCACCTGACCGGCGTGCGCCTCGCTGAGCACAAGGCGGGTCGAGGCGACGTTCAGCCCGAGGCGGAACAGCGTCGCGACCAGCAGCAGGCTCGGGAACACCGAGAAGTCCAAGGGCTTCTTCACGAACATCGCCGTGAGCAGGATGAGCAGCGCGAAGGCGATGTTGGTCACGATGAGCACGTCGAGCAGCCCCACGGGGATGGGGACGATGAGCAGCAGGATGATGCCCACCACCCCGACGGGGACCGCGCCCTTCGACAACAACTGACCGATCATGCGGTGCGCTTCTTTCGTGTCATGGTCTTCTCGGCTCTCACAGTCCCCGCCCGGTCAGGGCGGCCGGGGGCATCTCGAACGTCCCCGAGCGCGAGCCCCTCTTGTGCAGGTGCTGCACGAACGCCAGCACCTGCGCGACGGCGGTGTACAGGTCCTCGGGGATCTCGCGCCCGAGCTCGACACCCGCGTGCAGCGCGCGGGCGAGGGGGATGTCGCGCACGATGGGGACCTGTGCCTCCTCGGCGCGCTCGCGGATCTTCTGAGCGATGACGCCGGCCCCCTTGGCCACGACCCGGGGGGCCGAGGTGCCCGGTTCGTAACGCAGGGCGACGGCGATGTGGGTGGGGTTCACGAGGACGACGTCGCTGTCGGCCACCGCGGCGATCATGCGGTTGCGGCTGACCGCGAGCTGGCGGGCGCGGCGCTGCGAGCGGATGAGCGGATCGCCCTCGGTCTTCTTGTGCTCGTCGCGCGCTTCCTGCTTGGTCATGCGGGTGTGCTTGCGGTTGCGCGAGATCACGACGAAGACGTCGATCGCCGCGAGCAACAGGCCCACCACGACAGCGACCTGCAGCAGCGTCGCGACAACCTGGCCGGCCACCTCGAGCAGCCACGTGATGCGGTGCCGCCCGCTACCCATGAGGACCGGCACGAGACCGGCGACCACGCTCCACAGCGCCACGCCGATCGCCGCCGTCTTCAGGAGCGCCTTGACGCCCTCCCACAGCGCCGCGGCCCCCACGGTCCGCTTGAGACCCGCGACGAGGTCGAACTGCTCCACCCGCACGGGCACGCCGCGCAGGTGGATCCCACCCTGGGCGATCGCGGTGACCATGACGGCCAGGAGCACGACGATGAGCATCGGCAGGAGCACCTGCCCCACCGAGGCGATGGCCGAGCCGAGTCCCTCGACGGCCGCGCCCACCGTGGGGTCCCTCGCCACAGCCCCGACCCGCAACGTCTGCTCGGTGAGCACGGCCGACGCCGACGACAGCGTCGCTGGCATCATGACGGCGGCGGCGCCGATGCCGACCCACGCGGTGAAATCCTGGCTGCGACCGATCCGCCCCTTCGCGATCGCCTTCCTCAGCCGTTCCGGAGTCGCTTTCTCGGTGCGCTCCCCGGCATCCGTTCCGCTCATCGGGTCACCCCGATCACCAGGCGGGCGGCGTCATCGGCGATCGCGGACACGATCGCCGGCAGCGCGGCGTAGACGAATCCCACCAGAACGAAGGTGAGGGCGATCTTGATGGGGAAACCGAGAGCGAAGGCGTTCAGGGCGGGCGCCACGCGAGAGACGAGACCGAGACCGACATCGGCGAGGAAGAGCACGATCAGCAGGGGCCCGGCGATCTGCACCGCGCTCAGGAGCATCTGCCCGACCGCGGACGTCAGGACCTCGGCGGGACGCGAGAGGTCCACCGTCCCCGCGACCGAGACCGCGTCGAACGAGCGGAACAGTCCGCCCAGGACCAGCTGATAGGCGTCGGACGCGAACAACAGCAGGATCGCCGTCATCTGGAACAAGCGGGTGAACTGGGCGCCGTTGACGTTCATCCCCGGATCGAACGCCTGGGCGAGCTGGAACCCGCCGAACGTGTCGACGAGGAACCCGGCACCCTGAACGGCGCTGAACAACACGAGGACCAGGAACCCCAGGAGCGCCCCGACGAGGATCTGCCCCGCCGCCGCGAGGAGGAAGCCCCCCGCATCCAGCCGCTCGTACCCCGCGACCACCACCGGCGACACCGCCAGACCGAGCCCGACTCCGAGCATGCCGCGCACCCGCATCGGGATGGAGCCGTGACTGAACGGCGGGGCGATCACGAGGAACGCCGTGATGCGCACGATGGCCAGAGCCGTCGCCTCCAGCCACGTGAAGTCGAGGGGGATGTTCATCCGCCGCCGTTCAGCAACGACGGCAGACGCTGGAAGAGTTCGTGCGTGAAGGCGACCGTCTCGGCGATCATCCAGTTGCCGCACACCATCAGCGCGATGCCCACCGCGAGCAGCTTCGGCACGAACGACATCGTCATCTCCTGCACCTGCGTGATCGACTGCAGCAGCGAGATGGCGAACCCGACCACGAGGGCGGTGATGAGCAGGGGCGCGCTGAGCTTCGCGGCGAGCATCAGGGCGCTCGCCCCGATGTCCATGACCGCTTCGGGATTCACGTGCCGCCCCGATAGGACTGCACGAGCGAGGTGATGACGAGACCCCACCCGTCCACCAGGAGGAACAGCAGGATCTTGAAGGGCAGCGAGATCATGACCGGCGGCAGCATCATCATGCCCATCGACATCAACGCGCTCGAGACGACGAGGTCGATGACGAGGAACGGGATGAACACGATGAACCCGATCACGAACGCCGCCCGCAGCTCGCTCAGCATGAAGGCCGGGATCAGGGTGTACAGCGGGATCGCCTCGGGACTGTCGGGGTTCGCCATCTGCGCGGCGCGGTGCATCAGGGCGATGTCCTCCTCGCGCGTGAACTGCAGCATCCACGTGCGAAGCGGGGCCTGCGCGGCGTCGAAGGCCTGACCGAAGTCGATCTGCCCCGCGGTGAAGGGCGCGACGGCGAGTTGATTGATCTCGGTCAGCACGGGCCACATGATGAACAGCGTCAGGAAGAGGCTGAGTCCCGCCAGGACCTGGTTCGGAGGGATCGAGGGGAGCGACAGCGCGTTCCGCGTCAGCGCGAGCACCACGAAGATCTTCGTGAAGCTCGTCATCATCAGCAGCAGAGCCGGGGCGACGCTGAGCACGGTGATGCCCAGAAGCGTCGTGATGCTGTCGGACGGCGTCGCGTTGATGCCGTTGATGCTGACCCCGCCCGATCCCCCGGATTCCCCCGTGGCGGCGAGAGCCGCACCTCCCGCGACGACGTCGACGACGGCGAGCACCGCGAGAACGCCGAGCAGACCCAGGATGCCGGTCCCCCAGCGGCCGCGACGAAACTGTCGACGCCGCCCGGCGGGGCGGGGCGCGGGGCGCGACGCGGAAACGGGCAAGACGGCACTCCGTGCGTGGGTGACGAGGCCGATCCGTAGCCAGGGGGTCGAGCGATCCGTGCTCGCCACCGACTATCGCGACGGCGCCCCCGCGCGGTAACCGCTCAGGCCGCGTGGGCCCCGGATCTCTCGCCGTCGCTCGGGGTGCCGGCATCCGTCAACGTCAGGACGTTCTCGCCGCGCTCGGCGGAGTCCTCCTCGGCGAGCTCGATCGGCGCCTCCTGGGTGTCGACGACGTCGATGCCCTTCTCGCTCACGCCCAGCACGTACCGGATGCCGCCGAACTCGGCGACGACGAGCTGCGCACGGCCCCCGAGCCCGGTGCGCGCGACCACCGTGATCTTCTCGCTCCGCGCGCGGGACGGCGTCGCCGCCCCGGTGCGGGCCGCGAAGCCCGCGAGGGGGCGCAGGCGCCGCCCCAGACCCTTCGGCACCAGCGACGAGAAAGGGCTGTCACCCGCCGCCTGTCCCTTCTGCACCCGCTTCGCGAGGAAGAGCAGCAGCCCGACCACCGCGGCGAGCGAAACGACCGTCCGCGCGGCGAGGAGCAGATCGTCCACGGTCAGTCGCTCCCGGCCTGGTCGATGATGCGCTCCACGCGCACCGCGAAATCTCCGTCCGCGACGACGACCGTGCCGTGCCCGATGAGACGGCCGTTCAGCGTGATGTCGGCCGGCGACCCCGCGGCGCGGTCCAGCTCGACGACGTGGCCGGGCTCGAGGCTCAGCACGTCGCGCACGGGGAGCCGGGTGCGGCCGATCTCGACCACCAGTTCCATCTCCACCCCCGCGATCCGGCTGAGCCGAACCGGGCCGGCCGTCGAGGCGGCGGCGCGGGCGTCGTCGATGCGGATCGCCGCGCGGGCGACGGTGGTGCCGTCCTCGCGGACGAGGTCGAACACCTGGGCTCCGGCCTCGGTGAACACGCTCGCGGCATCCACCTCCTCCCCCTCGCCAAGGGTGCCCGTTCCGAGCACGGCCACGGCGGCCTGGAAGGCGGGGTGCAGGCGGTCCGACAGCTCTTCGCCGCTCGACCCGTCGTCGAGGCCCGCGGGATCGGCGATCTGCACGGCGATACTGGCCCCCGGGGCGCCGCTGAAGGCGACGACGACGGCCCGCCCGGTCGCTCCCGGGTCGGTGGACGGCGTCGGCAGCACGGGGAAGCCGAAGGGGAGCTTCGCCGCGATCGCGGCGGCCATGGCGGCGGCGTGGAAGGTGCTCATCGGGTGGTCTCCTCGAGGATGGTGGTGATCGTGCAGGCGAGTCGCGAGCCCTGGGCACCGGGGACGGCGCGCGCGATCGGGGTGTCGCCGACGATGAGGTCGAAGGGTTTGGTCTCGGGATGGGCGAAGCGCAGCAGATCGCCCGGGGCGAGGTTCAGGACCTCCCCCGCCGCGATGACCCGCGGCGCGATGCGCAGCGACACCTCGAGCGGAGCACCCAGGACCTGGTCGACGGTCGCGCCCGCGCGATGGGCCGCGGCCGCGTCGCGCTCGCTCTCGGCGAGCTGGTCGACGACCACGGCGGCCGGCAGCATGACGGTCGCGGTCGAGCGCGCCTCACCCATCCGCATCGCGAACCGCGCGACGATGACCGCCTCGCCGGGCGAGATGACCTGGAGGTACTGCGGGTTGTCGTGCAGGCCCGCATAGGTCAGGGGGCTCGGCAGCAGCATCCCCAGGCTCGTGGTCAGCAGTTCGAACGTGCGGTCCATCAGCTGGCGGATCAGCGCGGACTCGATGGGGGTCAGCGTGCGCGGTTCGATCGGGGCGGTGCTCCGGCCCCCGAGCATCTGCACCACCCACGTCAGCGCCACGCCCAGATCGAACTGCACGACACCCGGCTCCTCGCGTCCGGCGGTCGCCCCGGTGACCATCGCGGTCGTCGACGGGAGGGTGTCGGCGTACTCCTGGTACGACATCAGCTCGACGCCCTCGAGCGTCAGGTGGGTGCGCATGCGCACCTTGCCGGTGAGCTGCGACGCCCACTGCCGCGCGAACGCCTCGAACGCCGCCTCGAGCCGGCGGCGATGCTCGCGTCCAAGCTGGGCCGGGCGGGTGAAATCGTAGTCGGGGTAGCGGCGCAGGGGGTCGTCGCGGACGGCGGCCGTCATGGCGGGCTCCTTCGAGGTCGGGGACACGAGGCGTCAGCCCCGCGGAGCGGTCTGGACGAGACCGGGGATGAGGGCACGCACCTTCTCTTCCTCGGTGGACTGCACGACGATGTCGACGCGGCGGTTCGCGGCGAGATCCTCGGCGGTGTCCCCCTCGACGAGCGGACGCTGATCGGAGTAGCCGACGGCCTGCACGCGGGAGCCGGTGATGCCCTCGTGCTCGACGAGGAAGCGGGCGACCTTGGTGGCGCGTCCGCTGCTGAGCTCCCAGTTGCTCTCGTACGGCGCGACGGCTGCTCGATGGTCGGCGTGCCCTTCGATGCTGAGGGGGTTGCCGGCGGGGGCGAGCACGTCGCCGATGGCGTCGAGGACGGCGTCCGCCTTCGCCGAGAGGTCGGTGCGGTTGTCGGTGAAGAAGGTCTCGGCGCCGACGAGGCCGACCTTCAGTCCCCGCTCGTCGATGACGAAGTCGACCGTGTCGGCCAGGCCCTGGGCGGCCAGCACCGAGGTGATCTGCGCCTTCATCTGCTCGAGGGTGTCCACCTCGCGGGCGGCCCGCATCGCGACGTCCTCGACGCCGTCCTCGACGAGGAGTTCCGGCGGGATCACCAGCCCCTCGGTGAAATCGCCGCCACCCTCGGTCTGGGATTGCCCGAAGGCTTCGGCGAGACCGTTCTTGAGCTGCTCGTACTTGGTGTCGTCGACGATCGACACCGCGTACAGCACGATGAACAGGCACATCAGCACGGTCACCATGTCGGAGTACGACACCGCCCAGCGCTCGTCGGGCTCGTCGTGGTCGTCCTCGTCATGCCTCCGGGTGCGCGCACGGCGGCTGGTGCTCACTCGGCATCCCCCGTCGCGGCGGCCTTCTCGGGCCGGGACTCCTTCTTCTTCTTGGGCTTGTAGGTGGTGAGGGCCAGCAGCCGCTCCTCGACGAGACGCGGGGCCCCACCGGCCTGGATGGCGAGGATGCCCTCGCACACAAGCGTCATGCGCTCCTGCTCGACGGCGGCCATGCGGTTCAATCGCCCCGCGATGGGGTTCCAGATGAAGTTGGCCGAGAGCAGGCCCCAGAGGGTTGCGACGAACGCCGCCGCGATCATGTGGCCGAGCTCGTCGGGTTTGTTGAGGTTCTCGAGCACGTGCGTGAGCGAGACGACCGTTCCGACGATGCCGATGGTGGGGGCGTACCCGCCCAGGGCCGAGAAGAAGCGGGCGGCCACGCGATTGCGCGCGGACTCGGCGACGATCTCGTCGTCCATCAGCGTCCGCAGGTCTTCGGCGTCGACGCCGTCGGCAACCGCCTGCAGCGCGCGGCGCGTGTAATCGTCGGGGGCGGAGTCGAGCTCGTCCTCGAGGCGCAGCAAGCCCTCGGTCCGCGCCTTCTCGGCGTACGCGACGAGGATCGGGATGACGGCGGCGGGCGCGGATCGAGGACCGCGCACCATCCGGCCGAGCGAGCCGAACGCCGCGATGGCGTCGCGCAGGGTGTGGCTGGCGATGCCGACGCCGATGGTCGAGCCGAGCACGAGGATCATCGGCGCCGGCAGCAGCAGCGCGCTCAGGTGGGCGCCCTCCATCGTGATCATGGCGTACAGCGCGCCGAAGGCCACCACGACCCCGACGACGAAAGCGATGTCCACGTCAGAGCTCCGAGCGTGCCGAGAGCGCGGATGCCGCGGCGAGGACGCGCGCGCGGTAGGCGACGATGAGGTCGACGAGGTCGTCGAGGCTCTCCTCGACGTTGTACACGCGACCGTCGACCATGTGCAGGGTCGTGTCGGGCGACTCGTGCACCCGCTCGATCAGATCCGGGTTCACCGCGAATCGCGTGTGGTCGAGACGGGTGAGGGTGATCATCGAGGGGTCTCCGGTCGATGGGTGAGGGGACGCCCCCGACTATCGCGACGCGGCCCACCGCGGGTAACTCGGGTGGGCCGCGTCGTCGGGCGCCGTGGGGTCAGCGCTTGAGGTTGGTGAGTTCCTGCAGCACTTCGTCGCTCGTCGTGATGATGCGGGCGCTCGCCTGGAAGCCGCGCTGGGCGACGATGAGGTTGGTGAACTCCTGCGACAGGTCGACGTTGCTCATCTCGAGCGAGCCCGAGACGAGCTTGCCGAAGCCGGCCTGTCCGGCCTCGCCGATCTGGGCGCCGCCGCTGTTGACGGTGGCGCGGAAGGCCGTGCCCCCGACCTTCTCGAGACCCTCCGCATTGGCGAAGGTGACCATCGCGACCTTCGCCAGAGTCTCGGTGCGGCCGTTCGAGAAGGTTCCGACGATCGAGCCGTCCCCGGTGATGGAGTACGACTGCAGGGTGCCGGCGGCGGCACCGTCCTGCGAGGTGATCGCGACCGTGCTCATGTCGGCGAAGCCGGTGACCGTGGAGAGGTCGACCTCGATGTCGCCGGCGTTCAGGGTGAGCCCCGTGGGCTGGCGGCCGTCGACGAACGCGAGAGTGCCGGTGGCGCCGCTCGCGGGCTCGGTGACGTCCCACCCCGTCGCGGTGCGGGTGAAGGTGAGGCTGAGCGAGGTGGTGGCCCCCTGGGCGTCGTGCACCGCGATGTCGCGGACGATCTTGTCGCCCACGGCGGCGGACGAGGGGAGGTTGCCCGTCACCGTCGCCGCTGTCGTCTCGCGGGCCGGCGAGACCGCCCCCTGCGGGAGCGAGATGTTGCCCGCCGCCTGCCCGGTGGCCACGACGCCGTTCTGGGCGGTCCATCCCTGCACGAACGACCCGTCGGCCGTGACCATGTTGCCGGCGCCGTCGAAGCCGAAGCCTCCGGCCCGCGTGTAGAGGGTCTCCCCGCCCGAGCGCACGGCGAAGAAGCCGTCGCCCTGGATCATCAGGTCGCCCCCGCGTCCGGTGGTCTGCGCCGCGCCCTGACTGAAGTTGGTGCGGATGCCGGCGACCTGCACGCCGAGCCCGACCTGGGCGGGGTTGCGACCGCCGGTGTCGGCGCCGGGGATCGCGGCCCCGCCGACCGCCTGCGACAGCGTGTCCTGGAAGAGCACCGACGCGCCCTTGAAGCCGGCGGTGTTGACGTTGGCGATGTTGTTGCCCGTGGCGTCGAGCATGGTCTGGTGCGCGCGGAGTCCGGAGATGCCGGACGAGAGGGAACGGAGCATGGAGGTCTCTTTCGTGGGGGTGGTCAGGCGGACGTGCGGGTGGGTGCGGTGGCGAGGGAGGTGATCTCGTCGAGAGGGACGGTCGCGTCGCCGATGGTGACCTGCGGGATCGGGCCGTCGAAGCTCACCGTGGTCACGATCCCCGTGACGGCGGCACCCTTGGCGTCGAGGTAGCCGGCCTGCTGGCCGATGAGGGTCGAGGCGGCCTGGCGCATGTCGAGGGCGAAGGCCTCGGTGGAGGTGCGGCTCATCGCCGTGAGCTGCTCCATCATGGCCAGTTGAGTGGTCTGCGAGATCATCTGGTTGGTGTCCATCGGGGTGGATGGGTCCTGGTTCGTCAGCTGGGTGACGAGGAGCTTCATGAACACCTCGCTGTCGAGGGCCTTCTTCGGTGCGCTCGCGGCCGCCGTGGCGGTCGCGGTGTTCGCCGGGATCGGGGCGGGTGCGCCGGCGATGGGGGTGACGGGCATGCGGGGGTCCTCTCAGACGACGATGTCGAGCCCGCCGCCGGTCAGGGCGACGGAGGGCGCGGACAGGGGACGGGTGCTCGCGCGGGCGGGTGCGGACGACCCGGCGGCGTCGGGCCGGGGCTCGCGTCCGCGCCCGGGCTGATCGGCGAGGGAGCCGCCGCCACCGGGGGCGCCGCGGTCCCCTGCGCCGGTGTCGGCGATGGGGCCGGATCCGACGCTCAGGTGGGCGTGCGGCAGGACGCTCGCGAGGTCGCGGCGCAGGTCGGCGATCATGACGCGCAGCGCGTCTCGGCCGGCCTCGGTCGCTCCGGCGAGGTCGATGCGCACCTCTCCCCCCGAGCCGATGTGCGCGCGGACGGTCACGGGCCCAGTGGAGTCGGGACTGACCGTCAGGGTGATCTGGTGGACGCCAGGGGCGCGCTGAGCGATGTGCACGACGGCGGGCGCGACCTGCGCGGCGATCGAGCGCTGGGTCACCGTCGCGGCGGCGGCTTCGACCGGAGGGGACGGTGCGAGGGGGACGGATGCCGGCACGGGGGCCGCCGCGGCGACCCCGGTCGTGGCGACGGTCGGCGGAGTCGACGGCGCGTGTTCCGTCGGCTGCGAGGCAGGGGCGATCGCGGCGGGGAGGGCGGCACCGGCCGGGGAGGCATCGTTCGGGCCGGAAGCGGCGGGTGTTCCCGAGGCCGCGGCGGGGGTCTCGGGAACGGACCGGACGGTGGCGGGCGCGGGGGCGAAGATCGCGGGGGCCGTGCCCGGGGTCGGTGCGGGAGCGGCCGGGGCCCCACCCGTCGGCGAGGCGACGGGGGCCGCGCCGGCCGCAACGGGGCGAACCGCTGCGGGAGCGACGGCCGCGGCGCTGCGATCGGCCGCGCGCTCTCCGAGGGCAGGCAGAAGCGCCGCGGCGTCGTCGTGGGCTCCGGGCGTCGGACCGGCGCTCGCCAAGACGGCGGTCGCGGTCACGGGGATCGGTGGCGCATCCGCCGCGGCGGGGCTCAGCGGCGCACCGACCGCGGCACCGAGGGCGACCGTCTCCCCCACCGTGCCGGCCCAGGCCGTCTCCGGCGGGGAAGTGAGCGGCAGAGCGTCCGGCGCGTCGGCCGCGGCTCGCGGTTCCCCGTTCCCCGGCGTCGTCGGCGGCACCGGGAAGGGCATCAGCGTCATCGCCACGGGCGCGGGGGTCTCGGCATCCGGTCCCTCCGACGAGGACTCGTCACCGGGGGCCGGATCGTCCCCGCCCGAAAGGGACGCCTCAGCGCAGAGCCCCACCACGGCGATCCGGCCGCTCCCGGAGCTCGGCGCGGCGGCGGGATCGCCGTCACCCGCGGCCAGCGCACGGGCGGCGTCCGAGAGCGCGTCGCCGAAACGCGCGCCGGTCGCCGGATCGCCCGTCGCGCGCGTCGCCCGCGTCGGCGCGGTGGCGGTCGCCACGGCGAGCAAGGGAACGCTCACGCCGCACTCCCCTCATCGCGCGCGGCGCGGACCACGGCCATCTCGTCGAGGGCGCTCTGCTCGGCCCGGCGCTCCCGCGCGAGCTCGCTCTCGAGGTGCGCGTCCTCGAGGCGCTCGAGCCCCTTGAGCTCACGACGCGCCTCCACGTGCGCGGCCGAAGCGGCCCCCGCGGCATCCCGGCGCAGGCGGGCCAGCGTCCGCAGGTCGGCGAGCGCCGCCTGCCCCGACGAGCGCGCGGCGGCCAGAGCGAGAAGGGTCGCGGCGTCGTCGATCGCCGTGGTGATCTCGCTCAGGCTCGACACCGCCTGCTCGACCGCCGTCTCCGCGGCGGCGGCCTCGGAACGGGCGAGGGACGACGACTCGGCGGCGGCGCGCTCCTGGACCCCGCGCACACGCAGCAGGCCGGAAAGGGGGAACGTCATCACAGTCCTCCGAAAGTGGTCGTCAGGGCGGCCAAGCGCCGCCAGGAGTCGTCGGTCGCGGTCAGATCGTCCATGCGCTGGGTGAGGAACCCGTCGATCGCGCCCCGGTGCGCGAGAGCGGCGTCGACGAGGGGGTTCGCCCCCGCCTTGTACGCCCCGATGTCGATGAGGTCGTCGGCCTGTCGACGGGCGGCGAGCACGCGCCGCAGGACGATAGCGGTCTCGCGCTGCTCGGACGTCGTCACCTTCGAGACGACGCGCGACACCGAGCCCAGCACGTCGATCGCGGGGAAATGCCCGCGTACGGCGAGAGCGCGGTCGAGCACCACGTGCCCGTCCAGGATGCCGCGCGCGGCGTCGGCGACGGGTTCGTTGTGGTCGTCGCCGTCGACGAGCACCGTGTACAAGCCGGTGATCGATCCGACGCTGCCGGTGCCCGCGCGCTCCAGCAGCCCCGCCAGGACCGAGAAGGTCGAGGGCGGGTACCCGCGGGTCGCGGGCGGCTCCCCCGCCGACAATCCGATCTCGCGCTGCGCCATCGCGACACGGGTGAGCGAGTCCATCATCAGCACCACGTCGAGGCCGTCGTCGCGGAACTGCTCCGCGATGCGGGTCGCGACGAACGCCGAGCGAAGACGCGCCATCGCCGGCTGATCCGACGTGGCCACCACGACCACCGCGCGAGCGAGGCCCTCGGGCCCGAGATCGTCCTCGAGGAACTCGCGGACCTCGCGTCCGCGCTCCCCCACGAGGGCGATCACGGTCGCATCGGCGGTCGAGCCGCGCGCGATCATCGACATGAGCGACGACTTGCCGACGCCCGAACCCGCGAACAGCCCGAGGCGCTGCCCCACACCGACGGGGGTCATCGTGTCGAGCGCACGGACTCCCAGCCCGAGCTGCCGATCGATGCGCTGCCGCCCGATGACACTGGGAGCCGAGTTGGCCAGCGAGACGAGGGAGGCGTCGACGAGCGGACCGCGGCCGTCGATGGGACGACCGAGGCCGTCCAGGACACGCCCCAGCAGTGCGCGTCCGGTCGGCACTCTCAGTGCCGCGCCCGAGTGACGCACGGGAGCTCCCACGCGGATGCCCGACATCGGGCCCATGGGCATGCAGCGCACGGCATCGCCGTCGACGGCCACCACCTCGGCATCGATCTCTCGAGCGCCCGAGGTCTCGATGCGCACGCGATCGCCGACGGCGGCGGGAACCCCGAGCGCCTCGATGCCGAGGCCCACCACGGCCTTGACGACGCCGGAGCGCTGCGGCCGCGTCGCGGCGAGCGCGCGCTCCCAGCGGCTGCGCGGGGCGCTCACGGCGATGCCTCGGCGTTCTCGTCGATCGAGAGGGCCTCGCGCGCGCGCTCCAGCGCGGCGGCGATGCGGGTGTCGACGCTTCCGTGCGCGATCCGCACGACCGCTCCCCCGGGGTCGACGTCCGCCCCCACCTCGACCTCGACGCCCTCCGGAAGGGACGGGTCCGTGACCGTGTTGAGCGTGCGCAGGTCGCGCTCGTTGAGGTGCACGCGCACCCAGGCCGACCGGGGTGTCTGCGCCGCGGCCCGGCGCACGGCGTGCACGGCCGAGCGGGCGGCATCCGACATCTCCGCACCGAGGATCTCGGCGGCCATCTCGACCGCGAGTTCCTCGATGCGTCGCAGATCGGATGCCACGATCGCGGCGATCCCGTCCTCGAGACGGGCCCGCGCCCCGCCCAGCGCCGACAGCGCCGCCCGGTGGGCATCCTGCGCCGCGGCCTCGCGCGCGGCGGATCGCTCATCGGCCTCGAGACGCTCGCGTTCGAGTTCGGCCC
The DNA here is from genome assembly GCF_041079455.1 of Microbacterium sp. 16-032. Lineage (NCBI taxonomy): Bacteria > Bacillati > Actinomycetota > Actinomycetes > Micrococcales > Microbacteriaceae > Microbacterium > Microbacterium sp. 16-032. The sequence goes on from NZ_JBFYGQ010000002.1 coordinate 423,410, forward strand.
GCGCGTCGCGGCGCCCCTCGGCGAAGCCGTCGGCGTAGCCCCGCGCACGCGCCCTGTCGGCGACGGTCCGGGCGTCGGTTCGCACCTCGCCCACGCGCGGCAGCACCAGCGGCGTGAAGACGGACTCGGACACGGCGGTCACCCTGCGGTTGTGGCGAAGCCGATCCGTGGCCAAGTCGACGAGCGATCCGTGCTCTTCCCGGACTATCGCGACGCGACGGCGTCGCGGTAACCGACCGCCACCGGGGAGGACGATCGGGGTACCGGTCACTCGATGAGCTCGTCGTCGTCCTCGCGCGAGAGGGTGATCTCTTCGGCGGCTTCGAGTTCGCGGATGACGCGGACGACCTCGGCGCGCGCCTCGTCGACCTGCCGCATGCGGACGGGCCCCAGCGCTCGCGTCTCCTCCTCGAGGTTCTCGCGGTTGCGCTCGGTCATGTTGCGGCGGATCACCTCGCCGATCTGCTCGTCGGCGCCCTTCAACGCGAGGGCGAGGACCCGCAGGTCGATCCCGCGCAGCACGCGTTGGGCGTCGCGGTCCTCGAGTCGCGCGATGTCGGCGAAGGTCAGCATCCGACTGCGCACCTCTTCGGCGAGCACGTGATCGCGGTCGTCGAGCCCGGCGAGCAGCGCCTTCTCGAGGGCGGTGTCGGATCGGTTGATGATGTCGACCAGCGGTTGGACGCCGCCGATGGCCTCGTGCGCCTCGCGCATGCCGAACACGCCCGTGCGCGCGCGCAGCGATTCGGCGACGACGGTGATCGCCTCCTGCGAGGCGACGCCGAGCTCCGCGATCGCCTGGGCGACGTCGGTGCGCAGGGGATCCTGCAGAGCGGCCAGCACGGCCGCCGCCCGGTCGGCCCGCAGGTTCGCCAGCACCACGGCGACGGTGGTCGGCATCTCGCCGTCGAGGATCGTGGCCAGCTGCGTCGGATCGGCGGCGTTGAGGAAGTCGAACGACACCACCCCCTGCGACAGGACGCGACCGACCATTCCCACGGCCTTCTCGCGGCCGAACGCCGTCTCGAGCAGTCCCGTGGCGAACTGCTCGCCCCCGCGGCTCATGAGCGATCTGCCCGAGGCGATGCGGCGGAAGTCGGCGAGAGCGTCCGCGGTCGCGGCCGTGTCGACGCTGCCCAGCTGGGCGAGCTCGCCCGCCAACAGCTCGGCGCGTGCCTCGCCGAGGTGGCGCAGCACCTCGGCGCTGGTCTCGCGATCCATGTTGAGCATGACGATCGCTGCTTTCCGCAGCCCCGAGAGGGGTGTGCGGGTGACGGCGAGCACCTCGGTCACGGCGGTGGGCGCGACCTCGGCGACCGCTTCGGGGCGGGAGTCGAGCAGGCTCATACCATCGCCTCATCCATCATGTTGGCGAGCGCCTTCGCGGCGTTCTGCGGGTCGCTCTTGGCCAACTGCTCGACCTCGCGTCGACGCTGCTCGACCAAGACCTGCGGGGCTTCGGGCTCTTCCTCGATGTCGAGGAGTGTGGGGAGGACCTTGGTCGGCGGGACGGCGGGGAGGGCGATCGGCTCGGCGAGGCCCTTAAGAGTCTTGAGCTTCTGCTCCTCGGTCTCGGTCATCGACGCGAAGTACTCGATGGGCCCGTCCTCGGTGTACAGCGTGCGGCGCTTCATCCGCCGCCGCACCAGCAGGGCGACGACGACGATGACGGCGGCCAGCACGATCGACCCGCCGATGATGGCGGTGCGCACGATCTCCGACTGCACCTGCGCGGCCTTCTCGTCCTCCGCAGCCTGGAGGGCTGCGGCCGCGGCCGCGGCGGCGCTCTGGCTGAAGTCGACGAACTCCACGGTCACCGTGTCGCCGCGCGCGGTGTTGATGCCGGCGGCGTTGGAGACGAGGGCCTGAACCTGTTCGGCGGTCACCCCCTGCACCGAGCCGCGGTCGAGCGCGATGCTGACGGTCTGGCGGGTGACTTCTCCGGCCGGGGTGGTCGTCTTCTCGGTCGTCTTGTTGACGGCGTTGTTCCGCGTGGATTCCTCGGACTCGAACGACCCCGAACCGCCGGCGTCGGGCACGGCGATGTTGTCGGGGCCGAGGATCCCGGTTCCCCCCGCCTGTCCGCCGGTCGAGGTCTGCGTGCGGGTCTGCTCGTTCGTCATCACGCCACCCTCGGGCGCGGTGTACGTCTCGTCCATGCGCTCGGAGGTCGAGTTGGCGACGTCGGCGCTGACGCTGACGGTGGCGTTGCCGGGTCCCACGATGGTCTCGAGCATCTTGGTCACCGATCCCGCGACCTTCGCCTCGTGATCGGAGGCCTGCGTGCTGGCGGAGCCGGTGAGGCCCTGTCCCACGGCGGCGAGGACGCGCCCCGACTGGTCGGTCACCGCGACGTCCTCGGGCGTCATCCCCGGGATGGAGGCACTGGTCAGATGCACGATCGCGGCGATCTGGTCGTCGTCGAGACTCGACCCGCCCTGGGTTTTGAGGAAGACGGATGCCGTGGGGTGCTGCTTGTCGGCGACGAACACGCTCTGCTCGGGAATGGCCAATTGCACGGAGGCCGCGGTGACCCCCGACATCGCGCCGATCGTCGCCGCGAGCTCGCCTTCGATCGCGCGCTTGTAGGTCACCGACTGCTGGAATTCGCTCGCCGTCACCCCCATCTTGTCGAGGAGGGTGTAGCCGCCGGTGTTGTCGGTGGGCAGCCCTGCGGCCGCGGCCGCCAGTCGCTGCGGGTAGACCTGGGCGTCGGGGACGAGGACCGTCGCTCCGCCCTCGGTCAGTTCGTAGGCGACCCCCGCCGACTTCAACTGCTCGACGACGGCGGACGCGTCGCTCGGGCTGAGGCCGGTGAACAGCGGACTCATCTGCGGTTTCGCGAGCCAGCTGCCCAGCGCGATGACGCCCATGACGAGCAGGGCGGCGCCGATCACGGCGATCGTGCGCTGGGCGACGGTGAAGCCGGCGACGATTCTCTTGAGACGCTCGAACGAGTTCGTGAGCACGCGCGGCACGGTCAGGCCTGCATCCGCATGACGTCGTTGAACGCGGCGACGCCGCGATCTCGGACGGCGACCATGAGGTCGAGCGTGACGCCGGCGCGCGCCGAGGCCAGCGTGGCCTTGTGGATGTCGTCGAGGTCTCCGGTGACGGCCTGCACGGCGAGCTCGTTCGAGGTCGACTGCAGGGTCTGCAGGTTCTCGACCGCGGAGGCGAGCGAGGTCGCGAACGACGCTCCGCCGACGCCGGCCGAAGCCGGGGCGGCGGTCTGCTCGAAGCTCAACGGGCTCAGGGGCGTCACGCCCACCGCCGCGGTCGGGTCGATGGCAAGGCTCATCAGCTTCGTCCGATCTGCAGGGCCGCTTCGTAGCTGGTCTTGGCGCGGTCGATGACGGCGGCGTTCGCCTGGTAGCCGCGCTGGGCGAGGATCAGCATGCTCATCTGGTCGCCGAGGTCGACGTTCGGGTACTGGACGTAGCCGTTCTCGTTGGCGTAGGGGTGCTCGGGTTCGTAGACGAGGCGCCCTTCCGCCGTGGAGTCGCGCACGCCCGTGACGTAGACGCCGGGTGTCCGGCTCCCCTCGGCCACGGTGACGTACTTCTCGCGGAACATGTCCTGGCCCGCGGGGGTGGCGGTGTTGACGTTGGCGATGTTGTCGCTGATGGCGTCCAACCACTTGCGGTGGGCCGACAGGCCCGTCCCCGCGATGCCGATCGCGTCGAAACTCATGCGGAGGCCTGCCCGATCGCCTTGGTGATGGATGCCGCTTGGCCGCTGAGCGCTTGGGCGGCGAACTGGTAGCGCAGCACCGTGTCGATGTTCGACATCGTCTCGGTGTCGAGGTTGACGTTGTTGCCGTTGAGGCGGGTGGGCTCCAGCGATCGCTGCACGATCGCCTCGACGCGTCCGGAGCCCTGCTCGACGGCGCTCTTGAGCCGGTCCTCGAACGACACGCGCTTGGCGTGGTAGTCGGGGGTGTTGACGTTCGAGATGTTCTCGGCGATCGCGCGCTGCCGGATCGACAGCGCGTCGAGGGCGCTGGACAGCGCGGTTGAGGTGACGGATTCGAGCACGCGGCACTCCGGTCGAAAGCGAGCCGATCCGTGGCCAGGCGATGAGCGATCCGTGCTCGGCCCCGACTATCGCGACGCGGACGCCCCGGCGTAACCGCGAGCGTCGGATGCGGAGGGATGCCGTCCCGCCCCGCCACGGCCCTGTCAGGCGCGGAGCGACCCGGTCACCCGCGCACGTCGAGGTAGACGGGTCCGCTCGTCTGCGTCGGGGGGATCCGCCGGAGGGTCGCGAGCTCGCGCGCGACCTCGGCGCGGGCGATGCCGACCGCTTCGATCTCGCGGAGTTGCCGCTCGAGGATCGCGCGCGCGCGAGCGACGAGGTGCTCGGGCGGAGGACCGGCGGGGCGCGCGAAGGCCTCGGGGACGTACTCGTCGCCGCCGTCGAGGGCGCGCTCGAAGGTGTCGAGGAGTGCGGCCCAGGCCGCGACGTCGTCGGTCACGAGGGGGTCACGAGACCGTGAGGGCGGCGGCCGCGGCGTGCCAGGCGTCGCGGAGCGGGGCGATCAGGGTCGCGCACTCCTCGGTCGCCGCTTCGTCCCGGCCGACGTTGGCCACGATGAGGCGGCCCGTGATGTAGGTGTAGAGCCCGCGCAGCCCGTCCGACCCGTCCCAGTTCGCGTCGAGCGAGCCGCTGAGTTCGGCGATGATCGCCTGGGCGTGCGTGAGGTACGTGCCGGCCGAGGGCCAGTCACCGGCGGACTGGGCGACGCGCGCGCGTTCGACGTCGACGAGCAGCCGGTCGTACAGCATGGTGACCAGACGCTCGGGGGTCGCGGACGAGACCTGCTGCTCGAGGTATTCCTGCTGCGCACGGGCGAGGGTGGTGACGGGCATCGTTCTGTCTCCTGTTCGCGGTTACTTCGACGACGGGGTGAGGGCGGCCAGCTGCGAGGTGAGCCACGACGACTGCGACTGCAGTCCCGATAGGCGCACCTCCATCGCGGAGTACGTGCGCTCGAGCGTGGCGCGCCGCATGTCGAGCCGGAGGTCCATGCGCTCCACCTGCTGCTGCAGCGTCTTGACCTCCGTCTGCTGACCGGTGATCCGCTGCGTCAGCAGGCCGTCGTACTTGTCGGAGTACTGCGCGGTGGCCGCCTGGACGCGATCCGAGACGGCGGAGAAGACCGCCTGCGTGCGGGCGGGATCGGCCGTCATCGCCGCGGTGAAGGCGTCCTGGTCGAAGGTGAGCGTCCCGGCCTTGTCGACGCGGATGCCGATCGTCGACGGCGAGATCCCGTCGACGGGGCTCTGCACGGCGCCGGCGAGCGCGCCGCGAAGGGCGCGCACCGTGCTGTCGCCGGTGAACACGCCCAGCGTCGTCGCGGCGCCCGGGGCGGCGACGGTGGCTTTGGACCCGTTGTCGATGCGGGTCAGCAGGGCCGCGATGTCCTTGACGAACGCGGCCGCGGTGTCGGATTGGGCCTTCGGGTCGGCGGCGACCGTGATCGTCACCGGCTGCGCCGACACGGCGCGCACGGTGACGTCGATGCCCTCGCCGATCCCGGTGAAGGTGTTGGTCGAGCTGGTGACCTTCTGCTCGGCGGCGGTCCCCGCGAACAGGCGGATGACGGCATCGGTCCCCTGTGCGACGATCGCGGCGCCCGCCTCGGTCGCGACGTCGGGTCCGGTTCCGGCGGCGACGTCGGCGGCGCTGCCGCGGTGCAGGGTGAAGGCGGCATCTGCCCCCGTCGTGCTCGCGGTGATCTGCACGCGCGACAGCGGCTGGCCGTCGACCCCTCGGCCGCCCGGCACCACGGTGGCGGTGACGCCCGCGCCCGCGGCGTTGATCGCGGCGACCAGATCGCTCGGCGCGCTGCCGGTCGGCGAGATCTCGGTCGCCGTGCCGTCGGCGGCGACGAGCATGAACGGCCCGCCGAAGGCGTCGGCTGCGCCGGGAGCGGTCACGACGGCGTGGGCCACGGCGAGGGTGTCGACCACGACGGCGGTCGAGAACACGCGGGCCTTGTCGCTGGCCGTGACGGTGACGGCGTCGGCCGAGCTCGTCGCCGTGAAGCGCGCGAGCGAGGTCGCCGATGCCGCGGTCTTCGCCTTGTCGGCCAGGCTCTGCAGCGAGGTGTTCACCGACTGCAGATTGCTGATGATGGTGGTGCGGTCGGTGATCTTGTTCGTCACCAGGGTCTTGGGGATCGCCGCGACGCTCATCAGCGCGTCGATGACCTCTTTGGTCTTCAGACCGGATGCCAGACCGTCGATGTTCATGGTGTCTTTCGTCTTCCGTCTGTGCAGCGATCCCGGGTGAAGCGACGCCCGGGCGAGAGGAATCCCCCGCCCGGGCGTCGCCGGCGCGTCAGCGCTGCGGATCAGCGCAGGAGCTGCAGGACGCCCTGGCCCGACTGGTTGGCCTGGGCGAGCATCGCGGTGCCCGCCTGAGCCAGGATGTTCGAGGCCGTGTACTTGACCATCTCGGCCGCCATGTCGGTGTCGACGATGCGGCTCTTCGCGGCGGACAGGTTCTCGGCCGAGACCTGCAGCGAGTTGATGGTCGACTCGAAGCGGTTCTGCGCCGCACCGATTCCGGCGCGGGCGGTCGACACGTTCGTGATCTGGGTGTCGATGGCCGCGATGGACGTCGCCGCGTTCGCCGCCGTGTCCACCGTCAGTGCCCCGACCGTCGCACCGAGGGTGCTGAAGTCCGTGAGCGTGACCGAGATCTGGTCCTCGGCGGCGACGGCACCCGCGCCGACCTGGAAGGTCAAGGCGGCGTTGTCACCGTTGAGGAGCTTGATTCCGTTGAAGTTGGTGCTCTCGGCGACGCGCGTCAGCTCCTCGCCCAGGGTGTCGATCTCCGTCTTGATCGCGTCGCGCGACGCGGGGTTGTTGGAGTCGTTACCCGCCTGCACCGCGAGATCGCGCACGCGCTGCAGGATCGAGTGGACCTGAGTCAGGGCGCCTTCCGCGGTCTGGATGACCGAGATGCCGTCCTGGGCGTTGCGCGCGGCAACGTTCAAGCCGTTGACCTGCGAGCGCAGGCCCTCGGAGATGGCGAGCCCGGCGGCGTCGTCGGCCGCACGGTTGATGCGCTGACCGCTCGAGAGCTTCTCGAGCGACTTCGACACGTCGTTCTGGTTGACCGACAGGTTGCGGTACGCGTTGAGAGCACCGACGTTGGTTGCGATCTGAAGACCCATGTTGTTCCTCCGTGGATGGGGTGTTCGAAGCGGGGCCGTCCGTGGCCCCGCAACCCCCACCATCGCGACGGGGCGGGCCGGGCGTAACCGAGCTGTGCGAAGAACTCCGCGGGGCCGCCCGCTCGGCGGCATCCGGTCGGTCGGATCAGGCCGGCAGCGCCAGTCCCGCCAGCTCCGCGCTCGACGACGCGGCCCCCTGCAGGGCCCGGCCCGACGGCACCGGCGCGGAGCCGAAGACGCCGTCGAAGAAGGCGGCCTTCGTGGCCGTCGAGCGATCCGGCGTCGTGCCGTTCTCCCACGCGTCGAGGGCCTCGCGCATGAGTCCGAGACCGATCCGTCGAAGCTTCGAGACGTAGGCGTGGCTGACCGCGAGATCCGCGGCGACGTCCTTGACCATCCGCTCGTCGAGGTAGACCCCGCGGATGACCTGGCGCATCTGGTCGGGCAGGGCGTTGACGATGCGCTCGAGCATGCGCTGCTTCTCGGCCTGCTCGACGGCGTGCTCGGGCAGGATGACGCTGTCGGTGAGGTCGGCGACCTGCCGGGAGTCGTCGTTCTCGAACTGCACCTCGAAGCTCGTCCCGGTGCGGACCATCTCGTCGAGGACCCGCATCTTCTCCACGACCTCGGCGTCGAGGCCCGATTCGGCGGCCAGCTCCGCCACGCTCGCGGCCCGACCGGTTCGCACCCGCACGAGCTCGTCGGCGACGCGCACCCGCTCGATCTTCTCGCGACTGCGCTCGCCCGCCGGGTCGGCGGCGCGCATCTCGTTGAGGATCGCCCACGTGATCTTCGTGCGCGCGTACGCGCCGAACGGGATGCCGCGTGCGGGCTCGTACTCCATCGACGCGGTGGCCAGGCCCAGGTACGCCGCCGAGAGGAGATCGTCGAGATCGACGTGCTGCGCGCTGCGCGCCTTCTCGACGGCGAGGTACTTCGCCAGGGGCAGGTTCTCCCGGGCGAGACGCTCCGGCGACATCGGGGTCTCGGACTCACGGGGGGCAGTGACGCTGCTCAACACGGGGGCTCCTGCTTTTTGCTCGTTTACAAGCAGAAACTAACACACTCCGGAACCGCTCCCCGCCCCGGGTCCCGGCCCCGGGGTTCAGGCCGACGCGGGACGTCGCCGTCGGGTCGCGGCGAGCGCGCTCAGGACCGCGCCATCACCCGGAGACCCACGACGGTCACGGGCGCCTCGCCGATCGGCAGGGTCGCGAGACGGGGGTTCCAGATGACGAGCGGAGCCCCCGCGTCGACGTGGCACTGGTCCTCCGCCAATCCCGAGCGCGCGCGGAGGCCGTGCCGGTTCAGAAGGCGCGAGAAGCGCTCCCGCTCGTTCCATCGCCAGCCGCGCACCGGACTCACGAGCACCCCCGCCTGCACGCGTGGGAACGACGGGTGGGCGAACGCGCGCGCATCGCGATGGAACTGCTCGAACGCCGCGTCGCACCCCTCCTCCTCGAGGGCCCGGGTGACGCGACGCACGTCGTGGTCGAGGCGCACGAGGGCGGCACGCGTCCCCACGCGCATGGTGGCCGCGAGCGTCAGGACGAGCCGGGAGTACGGCCCGAGCGTGCTCACGCGGCCCCAGGCCACGCCGCGATGCGGGATCATCCCGTGCGCGCGCAGCCAGCGGTCGAACACCGCGTCGGCGTGCGACTCCGATCGACCACCCCCGAGGAGGCGGGACTCGTCGGCCAAGCGCGCGGAGACCATCCGAGCGCGTAAGGTCGGTGCCGGGGAGCCGGGGTCGGCGAACTCGCGCAGGGCATCGGCGGTCGCCAGCTCGTTGAGCCGGGCGAACCGAGCCACCATCTCTGCGGCGGTCATGCCGGAGCGCAATCCCGCTCCGTCCACCGCCACGGCCCGCGCGTCCCACCCCATTCGCGCCAGCTCCTTTTTTGCACGTTTACGAGTGAACGTAGCACGCTCCATGACGGCTGCCGCGCCGCGACGGCGAGAGGCGCCCCGCACGCTCTCCGCGGCGCATCCCCCCCGCGTCGTCGACCCCGGTGCCCGCGGTGTTACTCTCACGCCATGTCGCGCGTCTCCGGCGCGGTCGCACGGGTGCGCACCTCCGCGCTCGGGGTGACCGCGGGTCTCATCGGCTGGTTCGTTCTCGTGGAGCTGGCCAGTGGCATCCTCCAGGGTTTCTACATCCCCCTGTTCCCCGAGATCGTCACGCACCTCGGGATCCGCGACGCCGACATCAACTGGTTCGAAGCGGCCCAGCTCCTCGTGTCGGCCCTGGTCCTCCCCGTCCTCGCCAAGCTCGGCGACATGTTCGGGCACAAGCGCATTCTGCTGCTCTCGGCGATCGCCACCGCTCTCGCGAGCTGGGCGCTGGTGTTCGCCGACTCGTTCGCGACCTTCCTCGTGGCGTGGGCGTTCCAGGGGTTCTACGTCGTCTGGCTGCCTCTCGAGATCGCCCTGATCTTCGACCGCGGACGCCGCCAGCAGCGCGGAGTGTCCCAGACGCGCCGTGCCGCCGGACTCCTCGTCGTCGGCCTGCAGTTCGGCGGCATCCTCGGCGCCCTCGCCGCCGGTCGCTTCTTCGCCGCGAGCGGGGGCGACCTCCCGCTCTCTCTGGCGATCCCGGCCGTCGTGGTGACCCTCATCAGCGTCGCGATCTGGCTCGGGGTGCCCGAGTCCGAGCGCTCGAGCGAGCCGCGCCGTCTCGACGTCGGCGGCTTCGTCATCCTCGCCGGTGCTCTGCTGTTCATCACCGGGGCGCTGTCGTTCGTGCGCCTGCCGGCGGGCCCGGGCCCCCTCGTCATCGGCGGCCTCCTCGTGGTCGGTGTGATCCTCGGCGCGCTCTTCGTGCGCTACGAGCTACGCCAACCCGATCCGGCCATCGACATCCGCATGCTCCGGCGTCCCGAGATGTGGCCCGTGCAGGCCACCGCCTTCCTCGTCGGGATCAGCCTGCTCGGGGCTCAGGGGCCGCTCGTCACCTACATCGGCACCGACCCCGCCCTCGGCTACGGCCTGGGCCTCGACGCGACGCAGCGCTCGAACGTGGTCGGCGCCTACCTGCTCTCGCTCATCGTCGGCGCCGTCCTCTTCGCCGTCACCTCGCGTCGCGCGAGCCCGCGCGTCATGCTCATCGGGGCCGCGGCTCTCGTCGGTGTCGGGTACGCCCTCCTCCTGCCCCTGCACGACCAGCTGTGGCAGGTGCTGCTAAGCCTCGGCATCGCGGGTCTCGGCGCGGGCGCCCTGGTCGCGGCGATGCCCGCCGCCGCCGCGGCGGCGGCTCCGCGCGGACAGACGGGCGTCGCCTCGGCGATGACCAACACGACCAAGACGATGGGCGGCACCATGTCGTCCGCGATCTTCGGCGTGGTGCTGGCCGGCGGTGCGGGAGCCGCGATCGGAACCGCCGCACCGTTCGCCGGCTACGTCACCGTGTGGATCATCTGCAGCGCGGGCGGCCTGCTCGCCGCCGTGCTGCTGTTCTTCGTCCCGAAGGTCGCGTTCTCCGACGCGGCGGAGGTCGAGGTCACCGCCACCGCGGCGCGCGGAGAGGTGGGCTGACCCCGCTACCGGGCTGCCTTCCGCCGCTGTCGACCGCGGCGCGGTCGCCCCCGGGTCAGCGCGTCGTCAGGGGCCCGCGCGCGAGCAGGTGCTGCGCGGACTGGGCCACGGGACGCAGGGTGACCAGGTCGAGGTTCACGTGACCGGGGGCGTCGAGGGCGTACGCGATGACGTCGGCGACGTCGTCGGCCAGGAGCGGCGCCTCGACACCCGCGTACAACTTGTCGGCGGCTTCCTGATTTCCGCCCAGGCGGTTGAGACTGAACTCCTCGGTGCGCACCATGCCCGGGGCGATCTCGATGACGCGCAGGGGTTCGCCGTTGAGCTCCTGACGCAGAGCGTGCACGAGCATCGCCTCGCCCGCCTTGGCCGCGTTGTACCCGCCGCCGCCCGGGTAGGCCGTCTGTGCGGCGGTCGAGGTGACGAAGAGCAGGTCGGCGTGGCCGCCGGCATCGGCGGCCGAGCGCAGGAGAGGCAGAAGGGATGCCACGAGCCGCTGCCCTGAGAGCACGTTCGCCTCGAACATCCAGCGCCAGTCCTCGGGGTCGCCGTCTTCGACGCGGTCGCTGCCGCGCGCCCCTCCGGCGACGTGCACGAGCGCGTCGAGTCCGCCGGTCTCGCGCAGCCAGGTCGACAGCCCGGCGACGTCGGCGGCGTCGGTCAGGTCGGCCGCGTGCGCGACGACCCCGGTCTCGGCCTCGAGGGCCGCGAGGCGGTCCGCGCGACGGGCGACGCCCACGACCTCCCACCCGCGCGAGCGCAAGAGGCGCGCCGTCGCCTCTCCGATACCCGAACTGGCCCCGGTCACCACTGCGCGTCGTGTCATGGCATCCACGCTATCGGTCCCCTCCGACACCGGACCGCGGCGCGGTGTTACGGCCCGTGTCCCCATCGGTTGTCGGTGTCGGAGGCTGTCCCTACGCTCGCAGCAGGCCACGGCGACCGCCCGGCCTCCAGAAGCTGAGGAGCAGTCATGTCGGTACCCGAGAACTGGCGTTTCGAGACCAAGCAGATCCACACCGGCGCACAGCCCGACCCGGTGACCAAGGCCCGCGCCACCCCGATCTACCAGACCACCTCGTACGTGTTCGACAACGCCGACCACGCCGCGAACCTGTTCGCGCTGGCCGAGTTCGGCAACATCTACACGCGTATCCAGAACCCCACGCAAGACGTCGTCGAGCAGCGCGTCGCGGGCCTCGAGGGCGGCACCGGCGCCCTCCTCGTCGCCAGCGGACAGGCAGCCGAGACCTTCGCCGTCCTCAACATCGCGCAGGCGGGCGACCACATCGTCTCGTCGAGCTCGATCTACGGCGGCACGTACAACCTCTTCAAGTACACCCTCGCCAAGCTCGGCATCGAGACGACCTTCGTCGAGAACCAGGACGACCCCGAAGAGTGGCGCGCGGCGGTGCGTCCGAACACCAAGCTGTTCTTCGCCGAGACCATCGGCAACCCCAAGATCAACGTGCTCGACATCCGCTCCGTCGCCGACATCGCCCACGACGCCGGGGTGCCGCTCATCGTCGACAACACGATCGCGACCCCGTACCTCATCCGCCCCTTCGAGCACGGCGCCGACATCATCGTCCACTCGGCGACCAAGTTCCTCGGCGGGCACGGCACCACGATCGGCGGCGTCATCGTCGACGGCGGAACCTTCCCCTGGTCCGAGAACTCCGAGCGCTTCCCGGGCCTGACGACCCCCGACCCCTCGTACCACGGCGCGGTCTACACGCAGGCGGTCGGCGACGGCCTCGCCTACATCATCAAGGCGCGCGTACAGCTGCTGCGCGACCTCGGAGCCTCGATCTCGCCGCAGAGCGCGTGGCAGCTCATCCAGGGCATCGAGACCCTGTCGCTGCGCATCGAGCGCCACGTGCAGAACGCGCAGGAGATCGCGGAGTGGCTCGAGTCGCACCCCGACGTCGCGACCGTCAACTACTCCGGTCTGCCGACCTCGCCCTGGTACGCCGCGGCCAACAACTACGCCCCCAAGGGCGTCGGCGCGGTGCTGTCATTCGAGCTGAAGGGCGGCGTCGAGGCGGGCCGCGAGTTCGTCAACTCGCTGAGCCTGTTCAGCCACCTCGCCAACATCGGCGACGTGCGCTCGCTGGTCATCCACCCGGCGTCCACCACCCACTCGCAGCTCACGCCCGAGCAGCAGCTCACCGCCGGCGTGACCCCGGGCCTGGTGCGCCTGTCGGTGGGGCTCGAGAACATCGACGACCTCAAGGCCGATCTCGACGAGGCCCTCGCCGCCGCGCGTCGCCTGTCCGAGGCCGCCCGCGCCTGACCCGCACGCGCCGAACGCCCCGCCCCGGGCTCTCCGGGTCGGGGCGTTCGCGCGTGTACCGACGTGCGTGTGCCGACGCGCGTGAGGGGTCGGAATGTGTCGCCCGGCCGCGTGCGAGGCGACCAGAACCGACCCCTCACGCGGCGGGGGTCACACCTTCTGCCGCGGCCGCAGGCTTCCCAGGCCCCCGTCGACGCCCAGCACCTGGCCGGTCATCCACGCGTTCTCGGGCGCGAGGAGGAACTCCACGGCGCGCGCGACGTCGTCGGGCTCGCCGAGGCGACCGAGCGGGTGCATCGCCTCCGACACCTTGCGCGACATGTCGCTCGAGGTGAGCTTCTCGGTCAGCCGCGTCTGCACGAGGCCCGGGGCCACGGCGTTCACGCGCAGTCCGTGCGCGGCATAGCTCGCGGCGGCCGAGAGCGTCAGACCGATAACCCCGGCCTTCGCTGCGGCGATCCCGTCGTGGTTCGGCAGCCCCGCGAGGGCCGCCGCCGACGAGACCAGCACGACCGCTCCCCCGTCGCGCATGTGGGATCCTGCGGCGCGGACGGCGGCGAACGCCGTGGTCAGCGAGGCGGCGATGAGCTCGTCGTACTGCTCGCGCGAGGTCAGGTGCGCAGGCTTGAGCAGCATCGAGCCCGCGAACACCGCGATGCCGTCGAGATCGCCCGCCTCGCCGACGACGCGGTCCACGGCGTCGAAGTCGGTGGCATCCAGGGTGAAGTCGGGTTCGATCCGCGAGGAGTCCCGCGCGGTGGTCACGACGCGGTGTCCCGCGTCCTGCAGTCGTTTCGCCGTCGCCTGACCGATGTCGCTCGAGGCCGCGATGAGGAGGAAGTTCGCCATGCCCGGATCATGACGACCCCACCCGGGAGGGAACGGGTTCTTGACAAGCACCGTCGCCGTGGTCCGCGACCGTAACAGTCCGGTCGACCCCTCCGACACCGGAGAGAATGGATGCCATGGACTGGCAGATCTCCGAAGACACGGTGCCCTCGGCCCCGGTGACGGAGGCCGACGCCCGGTCCCTCCTCGGCCGCCCTCCCGCCACCGGCGCCTGGCGCGACGGCGACCCGGTCGGCGACCGCCGCTTCGCCGCGTTCGGGGCGTTCGAGACCGAGAGCGGCGAGTCCCTCCCGGCGTTCCGCCTCGCCTTCGAGACGTGGGGCGAGCTCTCCCCCGCGGGCGACAACGCGGTCCTCATCCTGCACGCCCTCACCGGCGACAGCCACGTGCGCGGCGCGGCCGGGCCCGGCCATCCCACGGCCGGGTGGTGGAGCGACCTCGTCGGCCCCGGCGCCGCGATCGACACCGACCGCTTCTTCGTGGTCGCCCCGAACATGCTGGGCGGATGCCAGGGCTCGACCGGCCCCGCGAGCATCGCGCCCGACGGGTACGAATGGGCCTCGCGTTTTCCGTACCTGACGATCCGCGACCAGGTCGCGGCGCAGGCCCTGCTCGCCGATCGCCTCGGCATCGGCAGCTGGTACGCCGTGGTCGGCGGCTCGATGGGCGGCATGCACGCGATCGAATGGGCCGTCGGTCACCCCGACCGTGTGGAGCGTGCCGCGATCCTCTCGGCCCCGCCGATCACGACGGCCGACCAGATAGCGCTGAACTCCGTGCAGATGGACACCGTGAGGGTCGACCCCCGCTTCGCGGGCGGCGAGTACTACGACGCGGGCGACGGCGACGGCCCGCACCGCGGTCTCGCGCTCGCCCGCCGCATGGCCCTTCTCAATTACCGCAGCCCCACCGAGCTCAACTCGCGCTTCCAGCGGTCGTGGCAGTCGGGGGTCAGCCCCCTGGGCCGCGGCGGACGCTTCGCGGTGGAGTCGTACCTCGACTTCCACGGCAACAAGTTCACCCGCCGCTTCGACGCGAACAGCTACCTGACCCTGGTCGAGGCGATGAACTCGCACGACGTCGGCCGCGACCGCGATGGCGTCGAAGATGCCCTCGGCCGCGTCACCGCGACCACGCTGGTACTCGGGATCGACAGCGACCGCCTGTTCCCCATCGACGGCCAGCACCGCATCGCCCGCGGGGTCCCGCGCACGCTCGACGGAGACAGCGCGGTCGTGCTCTCGAGCGACTTCGGCCACGACGGCTTCCTCATCGAGACCGCCGCGGTCGCCGCGCACCTGCGCCGCCTGCTCGCGAGCTGAGCATTCCCGGATGCCGTGAGCCCGCGGCATCCGCGATTTCGGTCGACCCGCGAGCGCGCTCGCGCCCGCTTCAACGCTGCGTCGGGATCGAGCCGGTGATCGCCGTCTGCGCGGCCTCGGCCGCCGGCATCCGGTGGGTGGGGTGACGGCCGGTGCGATCTTCGACGCGATAGGCGAGCACGGCGACGACCAGTCCGCCGAGGGCCAGGACCGCCCCCACCCACGCGGGGGCCACGAGTCCCAGCCCCGCGGCGATCGCGAGGCCGCCGAGGAACGCTCCGAGGCTGTTGCCGATGTTGAGCGCCGAGTGGTTGAGGGCGGCGGCGATCGACTGGTTGTCCTCGGCGACGTCCATGAGCCGCGTCTGGATGGCGGGGCTCAGCGCCGAGCCGCAGAAGGCCACGAGGAACGCGAACAGCACGAGACTCACGATCCACCCGGCGGTCAGGGCGAGGCCCACGGAGGCCGCGCCCAGCGCGATCAGCCCGGTGAACAGCCAGAAGCGCAGGTCTTTGTCGGCGAGCGCTCCTCCGACGATGTTGCCGATCGTCATGCCGATGCCCACGAGCACCAGGACGAGCGAGACGGCCCATTCCGGCTGGCCCGCGACGTTGGTGATCATGGGCGCGATGTAGCTGTACATCGCGAAGAAGCCGCCGAATCCGACGGCGCCGATGCCGAGCGCGAACCACACCTGTCCGAGCCGGAAGACCCGCAGCTCGTCGCGGAGGCGTCGACCGGGCGTGCCCGGGTGCTTCGGCACGAAGAACGCGATGCACAGCGTCGCGAGGGCGAAGATGCCCGCGACGACCGCGAACGCGGCACGCCACCCGACCTGCTGGCCGAGGAGGGTGCCGAGCGGCACGCCCACGACGTTCGCGATCGTGAGGCCCGTGAGCACGAAGGCCACGCCCTTGGCGCGGTTGCCCGGGCCGAGCACGTCGGCGGCGACGAGGGCGCCGATGCCGAAGTACGCCCCGTGCGGGAGTCCTGCGAGGAAGCGGGATGCCGCGACCAGCTCGAACGTGGGGGCGATCACGGTCAGCAGCGTGAAGAAGGCGAGCGCTGCGGCCAGCACGATCATCACGCGGTGCCGCGGGAAGCGCGCGACCGACCCGGCGATGGTGGGGGCTCCCACCACGACGCCGAGGGCGTACAGCGAGATGAGCCACCCGGCTTGGGCGATCGCGTCGTCGGGCGACGCCGCGTAGGCGGTGGGCAGCAGGTCGCGGCCGATGTTGGGCAGCAGGCCCATCACCACGAACTCGGTCATACCGATGCCGAAACTACCGATGGCGAGAGAAAGGAGCGCCCGCATCGCCGCACCTCTCGAGGTCGTCGAAGAGGTCACCAGCCGATCGTAGTCGGCCGGCGAGGGTCAGGTCGAATCGTTTCGAGGGCCGGGAGTGGCGCCCGCGCGGTTCAGTCCTCGCGACGCTCCAGCGCGTCCTCGAGCCGCTCGATCTTGCCGTCGAGCTCGCCGGTCCGCCCGGGGCGAATGTCGGCCTTGAGCACGAGCGAGACACGAGAGCCGTAGGGCATCACGGCATCCGTCGCCGCCTTCACGACGGCGAACACCTCGTCCCACTCCCCCTCGATCTCGGTGAACATCGAGGTCGTGCGGTGGGGCAGCCCCGACGCGCGCACGACGGCGACCGCCGCGGCGACGGCGTCGTGCACCGAGGCGTCGGGGTTCTCGGCTGCGAGGGTGCCGACGCCGGAGGGGGCGACGGAGAAGGCGATGAGCATGCTCCGAGCCTACGGCGGCGACCCGTCGGGCGGAACGGGCTCAGCGCCCGGACGGAACCCGGGCGGGGATCGGCCGGCGCCCCGTCACGATCTCGCGCAGCCCCGCCGGCGGACGCACGCGCCCCGTGGGCACGCGCACCACGCGCGCGATCGCCCACACCAGCAGGACCAGGGCGAGCAGGTTGCGCGCCTCGAGCACGACCACGGGGAAGGGGTTCGGGTGCGTCGCCATCAGCCCGTCGTACATCAGCGGGTACATCCACTGCGTCAGAGCGGCGATCACGAGCGTCATCCCCGCGAAGGCGTACCAGCGACGACGGTCGATCATCAGGCCCAGCACGACCGGGGCGAACAGCCACACGTAGTACTGCGGCGAGCCGACCTTGTTCAGCGCGATGAACGCGGTCACCAGGGCCAGCGAGAGCGGGGGGAACAGCGAGAGGAAGGTCGCTCCGCGGCGCATCTTCATCACGCCGACGACGGCGACGGCGACCATCGTGAGCAGCATGATCGGCGTCATCGCGGCGATGAGGGGCTCGGCGCCCGGCCCGGTCACCTGGAAGGTGAGCACGCCGCCGTCGTAGTAGACCTCACTGCCGGGCACGTAGAAGGCCGCCAGGAACATGTACAGGCCGCCGACCGGCGCCTCCATCTGGATGCCGCGGGACGTCTGGTCTCCCACGAATCCGAAGACATAGGGCGCTCCCCCCAGGGCCACGACGGGGATGATCGTCGCGAGCGACACCGCGACCGCGCCCCAGATCAGCGCCAGGCGGCGGCGCACGACGATGAGACCCGCGGCGAGGATCGCGGCGGGCCACACCTTCATCCACACCGAGATCGAGAGCAGGAGCGAGGCCACGAACGGGCGCCGCAGCATCCAGATGCTGCCGAGGATCGCGAACGGCACCGTGATTCCGTCGATGCGATAGAGCCCCACGGGGCCGATGAGGAGGATCGCGGCGATCCAGAACCACGCGGCGAGCACGCGACCCGTCGAGCGGCCCTTGCCGACCAGCACGACGAAGGCGACGAGGTTGAACAGGGCGACGGTGATCGCCCACGCGGGGGTGTACCCGACCGCCCAGGCGAAGACCCACGCGAACGTCATCGGCAGGAAGGCGAGCTGCGGGTAGATCCACTTCTCGGTGATGCCGGGCCACGCCCACGCGTCGCTGCGCGTGCACGAACTCACGTCGATGCCGCCGAAGAGCGCGCAGCGCGACCAGGGTTCGTACACCAGGTACACGTCACCCATGGGCTCGTTGGGCTGCTGATAGCCCAGGATCCCCACCACGACGTGTACGGCGACGAACGCGACAAACAGGGGAACGACACGCCTCAACACCGCCTCATCCTAAGCGGGCGGGGCTTCCCGACCCGGACGGGCGGCGGCGCGACCCCCGTCGTCGCGCGGTGCGCGGGGGCGAACCGTTACGTGATCGAGTCCCGCAGGACGGCGGCCACGACGCCCGGGAGGGCCTCGGCGACATCGAGCGCCGCGATCGGTCCGCCGCCTTCTCCGAGGGCGAGGGATGCCGCCCGCCCGGCGCGTCCGTGCAGCCACGCGGCCGCGGCGGCGCTGGTGGCGAGGTCGCCCACGGCGTCGCGGCCGGCGGCCACCGACCCGGCCAGGACGGCTCCGAGCACCCCGCCGAGCACGTCACCGGTGCCCGCCGTCGCCAGCCACGGGGTCCCGGCCGACACGCGACGCGTCCACCCGCCCGCGGCGGCGACGATGGTCACCGCCCCCTTCGAGAGCACCACTCCCCCGAACGCCTCCGCCGTCTCGCGAGCCGCCGCCTCTCGCGCGTCGTCGTCACGGGCGTCGGCCGCCGGCATCCCGAGGCTCTCGCGGAGCCGGTCGAGCTCCCGCGCGTGCGGGGTGACGATCACGGGGGCCGTCGCCCCCGGCACGAGATCGAGCGCTCCGGCGTCGACGACGACGGGGATCTCTCCCGACAGGATGCCGCGCAGCGCCGCGGTCTCGGCGGCGTCGCGCTCGGCGGCATCCGTCCCCGATCCGATAACCCACGCCTGCACGCGCCCGTCCGCGGTGACGGTCTCGGGGCGCCGATGGAGCACGAAGTCCTGGGCGCGCGCGGGGCCGAGGTACCGGACCATCCCCGTTCCCGTCCGCCAGGCCCCCTCGACACCGAGGACCGCGGCCCCCGGGTATCGGGCCGAGCCGGTGCGCAACCCGACGACTCCGCGGGAATACTTGTCGTCGTCCGCCGTTGGCTTCCGCAGTGCACGGGCGACGTCCTGCCCGTTGAAGTCCTTCGCCGTCATGGCGTCACCCTAGAACGCAAAGGTCCTCATGAGTTCCCTCTTCACACCCCTGTCGATCCGCGGTACCGAGATGCGCAACCGCCTCTGGGTCTCGCCGATGTGCCAATACAGCGCTGTCGAGGGCGTGCCGAACGAGTGGCACCACGTGCACCTCGCGCAGTTCGCGGCCGGAGGCGCGGGCCTGGTGATCGCCGAGGCGACCGCGGTGTCCCCCGAGGGGCGGATCTCGCCCGAGGACGCGGGCATCTGGACCGACGCGCAGGCCGAGGCGTGGGCCCCGATCGTCGCCGCCATCCGCTCGCGCGGAGCGGTCGCCGGAGTGCAGCTCGGCCACGCGGGCCGCAAGGCCTCGACCACCTCGCCCCTCACCGGCGGTCGCGGCACTGTCTCTCCCGCTGAGGGCGGCTGGACCACCGTCGCCCCCTCGGCTCTGGCGTACGACGCCTTCGCCGCCCCCGTCGCCCTCGACGCCGCGGGGATCGAGAAGGTCGTCACCGACTTCGCGGATGCCACCCGCCGGGCCGTTCGCGCCGGCTTCCAGGTCGTCGAGGTGCACGCCGCCCACGGCTACCTGCTCCACCAGTTCCTCTCGCCGCTCACGAACCACCGCGATGACGAGTACGGCGGATCGTTCGAGAACCGCGTGCGCCTCCTCGCGCGGGTGACCGAGGCCGTGCGCGAGGCAGCGGGAGAGGCGGTCGTGTTCGTCCGCTTCTCGGCCACCGACGCCGCAGACGGCGGCTGGGACGTCGCCGACACCGTCGCGGCCTCGCGTCTCGTCGCCGACGCGGGCGCCGACCTCATCGACGTCTCCAGCGGCGGCCTCGTGCCCCATCAGCACATCGTCCCCGGGCCCGGGTACCAGGTCGACTACGCCGCGACCGTCCGACGCGAGACGGGCCTGCTCGTCGCGGCCGTCGGCATGATCGACGATCCGACCTTCGGCGAGCAGATCCTCGCCGACGGCCGCGCCGATGCGATCCTCTCGGCCCGCGAATGGCTCCGCGACCCGCACTACGCGCTGCGCGCCGCGGCCGAGCTGGGCGCACCGAGCCCCGCCCCCGCGCAGTACCTCCGCGCGTACTGAGGCCCGCCGCACCCGCGCACCCCGGCCGACATCACACGCAACGACCGCACCCTCACCCGAAGACACCGGATGCCACGAGGCCCAGGCCCCGTGGCATCCGGTGTTCTGCGTTCAGACGAAGCGGCGACGCTCGGTGGCGTCCTGCACCTCGCCGACGAGCTCTTCGATCACGTCTTCGAGGAAGAGGACCGACTGCACGTCGCCGCGGTCGTCGCGCACCTGGGCGAGGTGGCGACCGGAGCGGCGCATGAGGGCCAGGGCGTCCTCGAGATCGGTGGTCTCGAGCATCGACACCATGTGGTGCACGCGCTTGGCGGGGATGGGGCGGGCCATGTCGGCATCCGATCCCTCCGCCGCGCGCAGCACGTCCTTCAGGTGCACGTAGCCCGTGGGGTGTCCCGTCTCGTCGACGATCACGTACCGCGAGTATCCGTGCTGGGCGACGGCGCGCTCGATCTCGGCCGGGGTGGTCGTCTCGGGCAGCGTCACCAGGGCGCTCACCGGCACCGCGATGTCGGCGGCCTTCTTCTCGGTGAACTCGACCACGGCGGTCACCGTTCCGGCGGAGTCGTCGAGCACGCCCTCGCGCCGCGACTGCGTCACGATGGTCGCGACCTCGTCGAGCGTGTAGGTCGAGGCGGCCTCGTCCTTCGGCTCCACGCGGAACAGTCGCAGCACGTGGTTGGCCGTCCAGTTGAGCGCCACGATGATCGGGTGGAACGCCTTCGAGACGGCGACCAACGGCGGGGCGAGCATGAGCACGGCGCGATCCGGGAGCGAGAACGCGAGGTTCTTGGGCACCATCTCGCCGAACACGACGTGCAGGTACGACACCACCAGCAGCGCGACGACGAAGCCGATCACGCCGACGGCGGCCTCGGGCAGCCCGGTGAGCCCCAGCGGCCCCTCGAGCAGGTGGTGGATCGCGGGCTCCGAGACGTTCAGGATCAGCAGCGAGCAGATCGTGATGCCCAGCTGGCAGGTCGCGAGCATGAGCGTCGCGTGCTCCATGGCGTACAGCGCGGTCTTCGCCGCGCGCGAGCCGCGGTCGGCGTGCGGCTCGATCTGCGAGCGGCGCGCCGAGATGACGGCGAACTCCGCGCCGACGAAGAAGGCGTTGGCGGCCAAGAGGACCACCAGCCAGGCGATTCCGGCCCAGTCGCTCATCGCTGGTCACCGCCCTTCGCCGCGCGCACCAGCTCGTCGACGTCCTGTTCCACCGGGGTCGGCGTGAACTGCACGCGGTCGACACGCCGGCCGTCCATGCGCTGCACGGCGAGTCTGCCGTCTTCGAGATCGACGGTGTCGCCGACGACGGGGATGCGCTCGAGCGCCGCCATGATGTAGCCGCCCACCGTGTCGTACACCTCTCCCTCGGGCACGCGCACGCCGGCGCGGTCGAGGGCCTCATCGGGCCGCAGGTCGCCGGGGAACGTGACGGACGCCGCCGAGCGCACGACGCCGGCGCGCGAGCGGTCGTGCTCGTCGAGCACCTCGCCCACGATCTCTTCCACGAGGTCCTCGAGCGTCACGACGCCGGCGGTTCCGCCGTACTCGTCGATGACGATCGCCATCTGGTAGCCGCGCGAGCGCAGCTCCGAGACGAGCGCGTCGAGGTGCACGGTCTCGGGCACGCGCAGGGGCTCGGTCGACAGCGCCGCCACCGGCACGTCGCCCCGCTTCTCACGCGGCACGCCGATCGCGGCCTTGAGGTGCACGACGCCGACGATGTCGTCCATCGACTCCCCGTACACGGGGAAGCGGCTGTGCCCGGTGCGGCGGGCGAGCTGCACCACGTCGTCGGCGGGGTCGCCCGCGGCGAGCGCGTGCACGCTCGGGCGCGGGGTCATGACATCGGCCGCGCTGAGGCGCGCGAAGGTGAGGCTGCGGTCCAGCAGCGAGGCCGTGTCCTTCTCGAGCATGCCGGCGCTGGCCGATCGCTTCACGAGGCTCGACAGCTCCTCGGCGGACCGGGCTCCCGACAGCTCCTCTTTGGGTTCGACGCCCATCGCGCGCAGCACGCCGTTGGCGCTGCCGTTGAGCACGACGATCGCGGGCTTGAACACCGCGGTGAAAGCGACCTGGAACGGCATGACGAGCTTGGCCGTCTGGCGCGGGATGGCCAGCGCGAAGTTCTTGGGGACGAGCTCGCCGAGGATCATCGAGAGCACGGTCGCAAAGCCGACGCCGATGACGGCGGCCACCGAGACGGTGAGCGCCTCGGGGAGCCCCCACGACTGGAAGACCGGCCGGAGCAGGTTCGAGATCGCCGGTTCCATCGTGTAACCGGTGAGCAGCGTCGTGAGCGTGATGCCCAGCTGCGCGCTCGACAGGTGCGTCGAGGTGATGCGCAGAGCATCGATGGTCAGCGACAGACGGGTCTCACCCGCGGCGCGACGGGATTCGAGGTCGGCACGGTCGAGGTTGACGAGGGCGAATTCGCTCGCGACGAAGAGTCCGGTTCCCACGGTTAGCACGAGCCCCACGCCCAGCATGACGTAATCCATCAGGCATCACCCCCGCTCGATCGCTCGGCGGAAGAGGGTCTGTGGGGCCTGGGTCTACAACTGGGAGGGTCGTCCATCGTGCGGTCGATTCTATTGCAGCCCGCGCCCCTCGGCATCCGTCTCGTGCACATCCGTGAGCACTGGAGAGGATGGACGAATGGATGCCGACACCCAGGCGCAGCACCGCGCCGCCGCCGCGGAACGAGCGGTGCTCGAGCGCTACCTCCACCGCTACGGTCCGGTCGCCTGGGCGCACGCCTCGGTCGCCGACGCCCGCAGCGCCCGGACGTGGCACTACTGGTGGCACGCCCACCTGATCCACGTGCTCGCCGACGCCGAGCGCAACCGCCCCGACCCGCGACGCCGCCGACTCCTGCGCCGATTGGGCCGCGGCGTGACGCTGCGCACCATCGGGCGCTGGACGACGCCGTTCTACGACGACATCGCCTGGATGGGACTGGGACTGTTCACCAGCCGCGCGAACCCCCGCGCGTTCCGTAAGATCGCCGGGCGCCTGCACGAGGCGATCGACCCCGGTGTCGGCGCCCTCCCGTGGAGCGTCGGCAGCGCGCTGTACAACGCGCCCGCGAACGCCCCGGGGGCGATGGTGCTGGCCTTGACCGGTCACCGCACCGAGGCGGAGCGGCTCGCCGACTGGATGGCATCCACCCTCGACGACGACAGCACCGGCCTCGTCCGCGACGGCATCGAGCACGACGCGGTGCGCCCCGACCTGTGGACCTACAACCAGGGCGCGACGATCGGGCTCGAGCTGCTGCTGGGCGAGTCGGCGATCGACGAGACCGACGCCGCCTGGAGGCACGTGCGCCGGGCGCGCGAACTCGTGCACGCGGTCGAGCGATGGTGTGCCGACGACGAGGGGCTCATGCCCGCGGCCGGAGGCGGCGACGGGGGCCTGTTCGCCGGCATCCTGGCCCGCTATCTCGCCGACGCGGCCGTCGAGCTGTCCGAGAGCGAAGACGACGAGGGCGAGGCCGCGGCGCACGCGGCCCGGCGACTGGTCGAGCGCAACGCCGACGCCCTGTGGGAGGGGCGCCGCGACGGGCTGTTCCCGGCCGACCCGCGCCGCGCGGCCGTCGCCGACGGCGACGACCTGGACTTCTCGGTGCAGCTGGGCGCCTGGATCACGCTCGAGGCCGCGGCGACCCTCGACCGCCTGCTCACCAGCTGACGGGGAGCGCCTTGCCCTCGTCGTACCCGGCGGCCGACTGCAGGCCGACGCGGGCGCGCTCGTGGAACTCGGCGACGGTGGCCGCTCCCGCGTACGTGAACGAGGAGCGCACGCCCGAGGTGATCATGTCGAGCAGGTCCTCCAGGCCCGGACGCTGCGGGTCGAGGTAGATGCGCGACGACGAGATGCCCTCGGCGAACAGCTCCTTGCGCGCCCGCTCGAACGGGTCGAGCGCACCGAACCGTCCCTGCACCGCCTTCGTCGAGGCCATGCCCCACGACTCCTTGTAGATGCGCCCTCCGGCGTCGGTCTGCAACTCTCCCGGCGCCTCGATGGTCCCGGCGAACCACGAGCCGACCATGACCGATGCCGCGCCCGCGGCGAGTGCGAGGGCCACGTCGCGGGGGTAGCGCACGCCGCCGTCCGCCCACACGTGCGCCCCCACCGACCGGGCGGCTTCGGCGGTCTCGAGCACCGCCGAGAACTGGGGCCGCCCGACCGCGGTCATCATGCGGGTCGTGCACATCGCGCCCGGTCCCACGCCCACCTTGAGGATCGTCGCCCCGGCGTCGGTCAGGTCGGCGACGCCGTCCGCGGTCACCACGTTGCCGGCGGCGATCGGGATGCCGAGATCGAGGGCGGACACCGCGCGCAGCGCCCGGAGCATCTGGGCCTGGTGGCCGTGGGCGGTGTCGACGACGAGGACGTCCACCCCGGCGTCCGCGAGGGCGCGCGCCTTGGTGGCGACGTCGCCGTTCACCCCGACGGCCGCGGCGACGATGAGGCGCCCCCGGTCGTCGACACCCGGGCGGTAGACGGAGGCGCGCAACGCGCTGCGTGCGGAAAGGGTGCCGACCAGCCGGTCGCCGTCGACCACCGGCACGATGTCGACGCCCGCGGCCTCGATCCGCGCGAACACCTCGCGCGGGTCGTGCACGTCCGCCGCGTCGAGCGCAGCGGCGTCCCGACGAGCGATGTCACCCAGCGTGGCGTCAGGGAGGGCCGTGGCGAGGCGCCCCGCGGACACGATGCCCCGCACCGCGGACACGTCCACCACCCCGTCCTCACGAGCGACGGCCACGACGATGCCCCGACCGGGCACCGCCGGGAGGATGCGGCGGGCGTCGGCGACGGTGGCCTCGGGCGGGAGGATCAGGGGCGTGTCCCACGCGGTCGGCTGGGCCTTGACCCACGACACGGCCTCGACCAGATCTTCCAGCGCCATGTCCTGCGGCAACACGCCGAGGCCACCGCGACGCGCCAGGGTCGCCGCGAGCCGCGTGCCCGTGACCGAGTTCATGTTCGCCGAGACGAGCGGGATCGTCGCCCCGCTGCCGTCGGCGGGGGCGAGGTCCACGTCGAGGCGGCTGCGCACCTCGGAATGGCGGGGGACGAGGAACACGTCCGAGTACGTCAGGTCGACATCGGGCTGCGCGCCGGAGAACTCCATGGCATCCACCTCACCACATCAGGGGAATGTAAAGACCCGAAAGGCGTCCAGAATCCTCGGCTAGGCTGGCAGGAACGCAGGACGGCGACGTCCGCGTATCCACAGGAATCTTCATCGAGGAAAGCAGGCGATCGACTGTGTCGAGCCAGGTGACGGGCGTCGGTACTTCGAGCGAGGGCGAGTTCGGCGCGAACGAGTGGCTCGTAGACGAACTCTACGAACAGTTCAAAGTCGACAAGCACTCCGTAGACAAGGCCTGGTGGCCGATTCTGGAGGCGTACCACCCGGTCGTCGATGGATCCTCCGCCGCCGCTCCCCCGCCCTCCGCGCCGCCGGCGGCGTCCGAGCCCAAGCCGGTGACGGCTCCCATCCCCGTGGTCGGTCAGGCGCCGGTCGCCCGCACCACGGCGAAGCCGGCCAAGCCGCAGCCGATCCCGGCGCAGGCGCCCAGCGTGGTGCCCTCCGCTGCCGGAGAGAGCACCGAAGAAGACCGCGTGACGGTCCTCAAGGGCATGCCGAAGGCCCTGGCGTCCAACATGGACGACTCGCTCACGGTGCCCACCGCGACCAGCGTGCGCACGATCCCGGCGAAGCTGATGATCGACAACCGCATCGTCATCAACAACCACATGTCGCGCACGCGCGGCGGCAAGGTGAGCTTTACCCACCTCATCGGCTGGGCGCTGATCCAGGCGCTCAAGGAGTTCCCCAGCCAGAACGTGTACTACGCCGAGATCGACGGCAAGCCCTCGGTCGTGGCCCCCGCGCACGTCAACCTCGGCATCGCGATCGACATGCCCAAGCCCGACGGGTCGCGCGCCCTCCTTGTCCCGAGCATCAAGCGGGCCGACACCCTCACCTTCGGCGAGTTCCTCGCCTCGTACGAAGACCTCGTGCGCCGCGCCCGCACCAACAAGCTGACCCCCGCCGACTTCCAGGGCACCACGGTCTCGCTCACCAACCCCGGCGGCATCGGAACGGTCCACTCGGTCCCCCGCCTCATGCGCGGCCAGGGCGCGATCATCGGCGCCGGTGCGCTCGACTACCCCGCCGAGTTCATGGGCGCGAGCGAGAAGACGCTCAACGAGCTGGCGATCGGCAAGACGATCACGCTCACCAGCACCTACGACCACCGGGTCATCCAGGGCGCCGGCTCGGGCGAGTTCCTCAAGAAGGTCCACGAGCTGCTCATCGGGCAGCGCGGCTTCTACGACGACATCTTCGCCGCCCTGCGCATCCCCTACGCACCCATCCACTGGGCCGCCGACATCAGCGTCGATATCTCCGAGCGCATCGACAAGAGCGCCCGCGTGCAGGAGCTCATCAACTCCTTCCGCGTGCGCGGCCACCTCATGGCCGACATCGACCCGCTCGAGTACGTCCAGCGCACGCACCCCGACCTCGAGATCGAATCGCACGGGCTGACCTTCTGGGATCTCGACCGCGAGTTCGTGACCGGTGGTCTCGGCAACAAGCGCGTCGCCAAGCTGCGTGACATCCTCGGCGTGCTGCGCGACTCCTACTGCCGCACCATGGGCGTCGAGTACATGCACATCCAGGACCCGGCCCAGCGTCAGTGGTTCCAGAGCAACCTCGAGGTCAAGTACACCAAGCCCGGCCACGACGAGCAGCTGCGCATCCTGTCGAAGCTGAACCAGGCCGAGGCGTTCGAGACGTTCCTGCAGACCAAGTACGTCGGTCAGAAGCGCTTCAGCCTCGAGGGCGGCGAGTCCCTCATCCCCCTGCTCGACCAGATCCTCCAGGGTGCGGCCTCCGCCGGACTCGACGGGGCCGCCATCGGTATGGCCCACCGCGGGCGTCTGAACGTGCTCACCAACATCGCCGGCAAGACCTACGGGCACGTGTTCCGCGAGTTCGAGGGCGCCGTCGCGATCGGCAGCAAGCGCGGCTCCGGAGACGTCAAGTACCACCTCGGCACCGAGGGCACCTTCATCGGTGACGCCGGCGACGAGCTCCCCGTGTACCTGGCGGCCAACCCCTCGCACCTCGAGACCGTCGACGGCGTGCTCGAGGGCATCGTCCGCGCCAAGCAGGACCGCAAGCCCATCGGCACGTTCTCGTGGCTGCCCATCCTCGTGCACGGCGACGCCGCGTTCGCGGGTCAGGGCGTCGTGGTCGAGACGCTGCAGATGTCGCAGCTGCGCGGCTACCGCACCGGCGGCACAATCCACGTGGTCGTGAACAACCAGGTCGGCTTCACGACGACTCCGACCGACGCCCGCACCTCGGTGTACGCCACCGACGTCGCCAAGACGATCCAGGCTCCGATCCTGCACGTGAACGGCGACGACCCCGAGGCTGTCGTCCGCGCCGCGGAGCTCGCGTTCATGTACCGCGAGGAATTCCACCGCGACATCGTGATCGACCTCGTCTGCTACCGCCGCCGCGGTCACAACGAGGGCGACGACCCCTCGATGACCCAGCCCCTGATGACGAACCTCATCGAGGCGAAGCGTTCGGTCCGCCGTCTGTACACCGAGTCTCTCGTCGGCCGCGGTGACATCACCGAAGACGAGTACGAGCAGGCGAAGCAGGACTTCCAGAACCGCCTCGAGGTCGCCTTCGCCGACACGCACGAGGCCGAGACCGGTGCGAACCCCGTCGTCACCATCGACGCGGCTGAGGAGCCGGCGGTGGGTGCTCCCGAGACCACGGGTGTTTCCCGCGAGGTCGTCCAGCACATCGGCGACGCCTTCGTGAACAAGCCCGACGGCTTCACGGTGCACACCAAGCTCC
This sequence comes from Microbacterium sp. 16-032, assembly GCF_041079455.1. Taxonomy (NCBI): domain Bacteria; kingdom Bacillati; phylum Actinomycetota; class Actinomycetes; order Micrococcales; family Microbacteriaceae; genus Microbacterium; species Microbacterium sp. 16-032. The sequence goes on from NZ_JBFYGQ010000002.1 coordinate 451,631, forward strand.
AGCAGCTGCTCGAGAAGCGCCACGACATGAGCCGCAACGGCAACATCGACTGGGCTTTCGGCGAGCTCCTCGCCTTCGGCTCGGTGCTGATGGAGGGCACCCCGGTGCGCCTCGCGGGTCAGGACTCGCGTCGCGGCACCTTCGTGCAGCGTCACTCGGTGCTCCACGATCGCGATAACGGCCAGGAGTGGCTGCCGCTGGCGAACCTCAGCGAGAACCAGGGCCGTTTCTGGGTCTACGACTCCCTGCTGAGCGAGTACGCCGCCATGGCGTTCGAGTACGGCTACTCGGTCGAGCGCTCCGACGCGCTCGTGCTGTGGGAGGCGCAGTTCGGAGACTTCGCCAACGGCGCCCAGTCGGTCATCGACGAGTTCATCTCGTCGGCCGACCAGAAGTGGGCGCAGCAGTCGAGCGTCGTGCTGCTGCTCCCCCACGGCTACGAGGGCCAGGGACCCGACCACTCGTCGGCCCGCATCGAGCGCTACCTGCAGATGTGCGCGCAGGACAACATGATCGTCGCCCGCCCCTCGACCCCCGCGTCGTACTTCCACCTGCTGCGTCGTCAGGCCTACCAGCGTCCCCGTCGCCCGCTCGTGGTCTTCACCCCGAAGGCGATGCTGCGTCTGCGCGGCGCGACGAGCCCCGTCGAGGACTTCCTCGAGGGTCGCTTCGAGCCCGTGCTCGACGACAACCGCGGGGTCGACAAGGGCGCCGTCACGCGTGTCCTGCTGCACGCGGGCAAAATCCACTGGGATCTGCGCGCCGAGCTCGACAAGAACCCCAACCCCGAGATCGCCCTCGTGCGCCTGGAGCAGTACTACCCGGCGCCCATCGAGGAGCTGACCCGAGTCCTCGGCGAGTACCCCAACGCCGAGCTGGTGTGGGTGCAGGACGAGCCCGAGAACCAGGGGGCGTGGCCGTTCATCGCCCTCGAAGTCGCCGATCAGCTCGGTGGCCGCTCGATCCGCCGCATCTCGCGCGCCGCCGCGGCCTCGACCGCGACGGGTTCGCCGAAGGTGCACGCCAACGAGCACGCCGCGATCATGAAAGAAGCGCTCGCGCGCTGACCCGCACGCCGAGGGGCCCGATCGACATCCGTGTCGGTCGGGCCCCTCGGCGTTTCACCGCACCGGCGGCAGAGGGCTACAGCGTGTCCCCGGGCGCCGCGCTCTCACCGGGAGCTGTCACCGCCGCCGTCCCCGCACCCGAGGGTGCGCACACGCGCGCCGCGGCCGGACGCCTGGCGGGGCCATGATCGCCGAAACGGCATCTCGCCGACGAAGCGGCGTCATCCTGCGGCCCCGTTGTCAGCGAGATGCCGTCTCGCGCTCCCCGCGCCCCGCGTTCCCCGCGCCCGCGGATCGGGCCTACCGCGTCGCCAAGCCGGGTCCGCGATCCATTTCCGGGCGAAGCCGCTCACGCGGTCTTCCGGCGGTGGCCTCAGGATGCCGGCGCAGCCAGCCCCAACGTGGGCGCCAAGGCCGGGATCGCCCAGGCCAGACTGCCGTCGAGAGCCTCGCCGGTGTGCCCGGCTCCCTCGACGATGTGCGTCTGCACCGTGAATCCCGCGGCCTCCGCCGCCTTCGAGTTCGCGAGTTGCCCCGGGCCGTAGGTCTTGTCTTCGCTCCCCCACGTGAAGATCGCCGTGTGGCCGCTGAACGTCCCGGGCGCCGCGGCCGCCATAACCACCGACGGCTTGTTCGCCTGGAAGGCCCCGGCATCTCCGTTGTACACGTCCTTGACCGTCTGATCGACGTGCTCCGACCCCGGGAATTCGTTGCCCATCACGTCGAGCATCTGCCCCCACGTGCCGGGGTACTTGGCCCCGTACAGCGCGGCGCACGAGCCGCCGTTGGAGAACCCGCCGATGGTCCAGTACTTGTGGTCGGTGGTGATGTTGAGGTTCTTTTCGGCCCACTGCGGCACGAGCTGATTGATGTAGGTCGCGACGGCGCCGTATTTAGCGGAGTCGACGCACGTCGGATCGCGATCCGGTGCGGTCAGCTGGTCGACGACGATCGCGATGGGCGCGAGTCCCTTGTTCTTCGCGGCGAAGGCGTCGAGCGCCTTGGCCAGCACCGTCGGGTCGGGGGAACCGGGCTGCCCCATCATGAACACCAGGAGAGGGAGAGCGGGAGGCTTGGCGACCTGGGCCGCGGGGGGCAGGTAGAGCGACGCGTCGCGCGCGGCGTACTGCCCCGTGGGGATCTTCGTGTTCCCCGTCAGAGCGCTGACCGATCCCTTGGCCGGCATGTCGGCCGGCGGCTCCCACGTCTGGTACAGCGTGGCGGGATCTTCGGCGACGGCGTCCTGCTGCGGCAGAGACGCCGGATCGAGGGCCTGGACGCCGAGGATCGCGGCGAGGTTGTGCGTCACCCCGTACGAGGTGTTCACGCCGAGGATCCCCGCCAGCAGGGAGGCGATCACCGCGACGACGCCGAGGACGCGACGCGGCCACGGGGCGCGGAAGATCCCGACGACGCCGATCGCGACGGCGACCATCGATCCCGATGCCCACCAGATCGCCGCGCCGGGCAGCGGACCCTGGAAGGTGTTCATCGCCTCGAGGATCTTCGCGACGACGACCATCACGACGCCGGCAGCGATCCCGATCACGAGCGTGCTCACGATCCGACGCGGACGCCACACGATGACGGCGATCACGCCGAGGGCCGCGATGATGGCGCTGATGAGCAGCATGGGGCTGTCGATCAGGTCGAACGACAGGATGAACTTGTTCACCGGCGTCCCTCCCAGGCGGTTCGGGCCAGTGCGACGATCTCGCGGCGTGAGGCGTCGGGCAGATAGGCGCGTCCGACCGCGGCCCCGATAGCGGGAAGCTGCAGCGGATCGCGGTAGGCGAGCGAGAGCGGGCGGTACCGGGGCCGGAACTTGCCCTTGAAGCGGAAGAGCGACGCGAAACCGTACGCCGGCTCGAGGACCTCGGCGAGCCAGCGCAGAAGTGCCCGGAGAGGTGCCGGGTCGCCGTCGACGGCTTCGTCCGGGTCGTCGGCGAGAGGCGCCCCCGACAGGCTCAACACCGTGGCCCCTTCTTCTTGCAGCTCGAGGGCCGCCTTGGCGATGAGGAACTCCATCATGCCGTTGGGGCCGTCCGTGCGCCGCCGCATGAAGTCCAGCGTCCACCCCGAGATCTCGCCCGCCGTCCACGACGGCATCCAGCTGGTGACCGCCTCGATGCGATCGTCGGGGCCGACCGCCAACAGCAGCCGCACGTCGCGGTCGCGGAGTTCGTCGAGGGAGCCCAGCGTGAAGCCCATTTCGGGCAGGGCGCGGTCGGCGACCCACTCCTCGTCGATGGCGATCACCTGCGAGGCCTGACCGACGCTCAGTTCGTGCCAGCGCGACCACACGGCCGTGTATCCCTCGCGTTCGGCCCGGGTGAGGGGCTGACGCACTTTCTGCCAGCTCTTGCCGGCGAAGGTCAGGCCCGGAAGGTCCATGACCGTCTCGACCCCGACGGGGACGTGTCTCCATCCCAGGTCGACAAGATCGTCGAGGGTGTCGGAGTGAATGCTGTAGAACGCCGGGGTCCACCCGTGCTCGACGCAGTAATCGGTGAAGCCCCGCAACGCCTCCGGGCGCCGCCCCTCGGGGGCGAGGGGGTCGCCGACCGCCAGTGCCACGTCGCCGCTCAGCCGATAGGCGACGGCGCACTCCCGGTCGTCGGAGTACCAGTGGCTGTTCCCGGCCCAGGTGCCGAGGAAGCCGAGGGTGTCGCTCCCGCGTCGCAGCAGATCGCGGTAGTGGCTGTCGTCGACCGCGGCGGGGCGCCGCGAGCGCCGATAGAGCCACAGGAGCGCGGCGACGACGATGGCCCAGAAGAGCACGCCGATCCACTGGTACGCGAACAGAGCGGGCCCGCTGTGCGGGAACGCCATGGACCCGCCCGGATGGGTGAAGGACGGGGGAAGGAACCGTCGCAGCGTCAATCCGAACAGATCGAGCACGGACACCTCCCGGTCGAAGGCGCGGTGCCCGATCGCCTCGACGACGAACAGCGTCGTCGCGCACACGACGAAGGCGAGGGTGACCACCACGGCGACGGTCCGCGCCGCGCGCGGGGTGGCGCGCACCGAGAAGCGCGCGCGGGCGACGACCAGGGCGGCGGCCAGCGCGAGGGGGATCACGATCGTCGCGATCGCCCACAGCACGTACTCCGCGCCGCTGCCGTCGACCCACGGGTCGATGCGCAGGCGCCCGTCCAGCAGGGAGATGACGGGCAGGACGGCGGATGCCACGAGCACGAACTCCGCGACGATCCAGGCCGAGCGCCTCCCCTGCCGCAGCCCCCACGCGGCGACCAGGAGCAGCACGAGCGGCACGATCGCGAGGAGGGCGGGGCCCACACCCCGGGTCATGAGGAGGCCGATCTGCTCGTCACAGACCGACGACGCGACTCTGCCGCACTGCGCGAGCAGTTCGTCGTCGTATTGCGTGTAGGCGTCCACCACGAGCGAGAGCGGCCCGCGGCCTCCGCCGCTGACGAGCGCGACGATCGGGCCGCTGCCCACGACCGCGACCAGCAGGGCGAGGAGGGTCCGCGTCTCGCGCGTCGAACTGCGGTGCCACGACCGGCGCTCCCGGCCCCGCCCGAGCAGAGCCCCCACAAAGAGTCCGATGACCGCCGCCGACAGGCGGTACCAGGAGTCGGCGTCACCCGCGTAGAGCGCGAAGAGGGCCAACAGGGCGAAGCCGACCAGGCGCAGACGACGACGCCAGAGCGTCGGCGCGAAGGCCGATCCGGCCATGACGGCCCCGGCGATCGCCGTGGTCGGGTCGAGCACGGGGACCTCGGCCGCGACGACGGGGCGGAGATCGGTGATCGTCCAGGCGGCGGCGTGCAGGCCGATGCCCACGAGCAATCCGCTGAGCCCGATGGCGGCGAGGAACAGGCTCGTGCGCCGCGATCCGACCAGACGTTCGACGTACGCGAGCGCGGTCAGAGCGAGTAGCACCGACGAGAACGCGTCGATCGTCGAATCCGGCACGACGAGTGCGGTCAGGAGGGTCCACCAGCGGCCGCTGGCGAACGTGGCCAACGGCCCTGCTCCCCAGACCAGCGCGTCGTCGCCCCACAGCGACCCGGTCGCCGCGGCGGACGCCACGACGATCACCGCGACGACGATCGCCACCGGGTTGTGCGACAGGTAGCGACGCAGCGACGCGCCCACCCTCGTCAAGCGCGACGGCGGTCGGTCGGCGACCGGAGGAGCGGCGGATTCGGACATCGGCGAAAGCGTATTGCCAATTCCTATGAGAAGGCGTCAGTACCAGATGTCGAGCAGCGGGGTCGCCTCGGGGGTGAAAGCCCGGTCGACGGAGACGAGGACGTCGGCCCCTGCCCGCACGAGTCCCGCGTGGGCGAGCTCCGTCGAGCGCACCCCGCCGAGCAGGAGCGAGCTCAGGGCGCCGACCGTCAGCTCGACCTCCGACGCCTCGCTTTCGTCCGCCCGGGTGACGACGGCTTCTCCGTCCGCGCCGACGCGCAGACGCCACGTTCCCTCGGCGAAGCCGAGCGGGTCGGCCACGCGGAGCACCACGTCGAGTGCTCCCGCGTACCGCCGCGAGCCCAGGGCCCCGGGCACATCGAGAATGCGCAACCAGTGGTGGTCGGTGAGGGTCGCCGTCACGGCGCGACGGTCGGCGACCATCCACTGCACCGGCGGCACGGCGGGCTGCAGCCACGCTTTCACCCGACCGACGAGGTCGTGCTCGATCGCGAATCGCCAGAGGGCCGCGGACGCCTCGGCGTCGACGGCGAACAGGGCGCGCACTTCGAGCTCGTGCGCCGAGAAGTCGTCGCGCCCGTCGATCGTGTAGACGAGGATGCCCGTCTCGTCGCCGTCCGCGCCACGATAGGCGACCGCGCGGACCTTCTCGCCCGACTTGTCGCCGGGCGCGAGACCCGCGATCCCGCGCCACCGCCCGTCCCACCCGGGTACCGACCCGGGGCGCTGGATGCGCACTCGCTCGTGGACGGCCGCCACGCGCTCCACGACTGCCTCGCGCGGCACGAAGTCGAGCCGCCCGGGTGCCGTCGGACCCGTCCAGCGGGCGCGGCCCGTGTCGATCTGCACGTCGGAGGCCCACGCGGCAGGCGAGAAACCCCAGCGCCCGTAGATCGTCGCCTCGGTGACGGTGAGGCCCGCGATGGCGAAGCCGGCCGCGGCCGCCGTCCGCAGTTCACCGCCGATCATCGCGCGCGCGATCCCCCGGCGACGGTGCGTCGCGGCCACCGTGACGGCGCTGATGGACCACAGCGGGGCGACGCGCCCCGGCGAGGTCGTCAGCTCGGAGGCCCACGAGTCGATCGTGCCGACCGGCACCGCGGGCTCGACGCCCCGACGGTCGTAGACCGCCGTCAGACGGCGGGTCCGCAGGGTCTTGCGCGCGTTCTCGGCCTCGTCGTCGGTCGACTCCCCGCCCAGGAAACCCCGGGCGACCGCCCGCTGGAACGGACGGAACCCCTCGCCGTCGGCATCCACCCGCTCGTATTCGAGCCCGGAGGCGGCGAGGTCGGCGGCGGAGGTCGGGTCGAGGGGCAGCGTCAGAGTGTCGAGGGATGCCATGACCCCAGCCTAGGGATCACCTCCGACACGCGGCGAGCGAACGCCCGCGACGTCAGTGAGTGGCCTGGATGGCGCGCAGGCGCGAGAGCACCTGGTCGCGAAGTTCGTCGGGCGCCGTCTCTTTGCACGCACGCGCGACCACCTCGGTCAGCGTCCGTGCCACGAGGGCCTCGTCCTGGCATCCGGGGCAGTTCTCGAGGTGCGCCCGGATGTCCTTCTGCTGGGTCTTGCAGACCTCGTTGCGGAGGTACTCCTCAAGGTCGCGTCGCGCCTTGTCGCAGCCGCAGTCGCTCATTTCTTCTCTCCCGTCGCGGCCTGGATGCCGCGCTCCTTGGCGTAGTCCGACAGCAGGTCGCGCAGCAGCCGCCGGCCGCGGTGCAGACGGCTCATGACCGTACCGATCGGAGTCTTCATGATGTCGGCGATCTCCTGGTAGGCGAAGCCCTCGACGTCGGCGAGGTACACCGCCATCCGGAAATCTTCGGGGATCGACTGCAACGCGTCCTTCACGACGGATGCCGGCATGTGGTCGATCGCTTCGGCCTCGGCCGAACGGGCGCTGCTCGCGGTGGTCGATTCGGCTCCGCCGAGCTGCCAGTCCTCGAGATCGTCGATCGCGCTCTGGTAGGGCTCGCGCTGCTTCTTGCGATACGTGTTGATGTACGTGTTCGTCAGGATGCGGTAGAGCCACGCCTTCAGATTGGTGCCCTGCGTGAACGTCGCCCACGAGCCGAAGGCCTTCACGAAGGTCTCCTGCACGAGATCGGCGGCGTCGGCCGGATTGCGCGTCATGCGCATCGCTGCGGCGTACAGCTGATCCATGAAGGGCAGCGCCTGCTCTTCGAACTGTGCGCGGGGCTCCGCCTGCGGGCCGGCGTCTGCGGTGTCGTTCATCGCGCGCCAGTCTACGTCGAGCGTGTCGGCGACCACCGGGATGGCCTCCGGCAGGCGGTCGCGTTCGAGAAGTGCGGTCACGTGTCGTCCCCTTTCAGTAGGCTAGGAACCGATGACTCCCCTCGGGTATTCCCTTTCCGCCGCCACTCCCCGCGGTGAGTGGGACGCGCCCGTGTCCGACGGCCCCCTGGATGCCACGGTCACCGTGCCGGGTTCGAAGTCGCTGACCAATCGCGAACTGATCCTCGCCGCGATCGCCGACGGCCCCGGCACGCTGCACGGGCCGCTGCACTCCGACGATTCCGCGCGCATGGTCGACGCGTTGCGCGTCCTCGGCGTCGGGATCGACGAGATCGACACCGGCTCGCCGTTCGGCCCCGACCTGCAGGTGACCCCTCCGTCCTCGTTCACGGGCGACGGCACGATCGACTGCGGCCAGGCCGGAACCGTCATGCGGTTCATCGCCCCCGTGGCGGGCTTCGCCCGTGGCGACGTGCACGTCACCGCCCACGAGAGCGCACTGCATCGTCCGATGGGCGCCATGATCCACGCCCTGCGCGACGTCGGTGTCGACATCGACGACGGCGGCCACTGGGCCCTGCCGTTCTCGGTGCGCGGGCACGGACACGTGCGCGGCGGCGAAGTCGAGATCGATGCGAGTCAGTCGAGCCAGTTCGTCTCGGGGCTCCTGCTCGCGGCCGCGCGCTTCGACGTGGGGCTTCACCTGCGTCACGTCGGCTCGCGCCTGCCCAGCATCCCGCACATCGACATGACCGTCGAAGCCCTCGCCCACCGCGCCGTGCACGTCGAACGCCCCGCTCCCGGCGAGTGGATCGTGCCAGCCGGCCCCGTGCGCGCGAAGGACGTGGCGATCGAGCCCGATCTCTCCAACGCCTCGCCGTTCCTCGCCGCGGCCATGGTCACGGGCGGCTCCGTCACCGTCACGGGCTGGCCGTTGCACAGCACGCAGCCGGGCGCTCTCCTCGTCGACATCCTCGCCGAGATGGGAGCCCGCGTCAGCCGTCGCGGCGGCGCCCTCACCGTGGCCGCCGGAGACGACGGCATCCTGGGTGTCGATCTCGACCTGTCCGCGGCGGGCGAGCTGGCGCCGACTTTATTCGGCCTGGCGGCGTTCGCCGACGGTCCCACCACGCTCCACGGGATCGGGCACATCCGCGGTCATGAGACCGATCGCATCAGCGCCCTCGTCGGAAACCTCCGCTCGCTCGGCGGCGAGGCCCACGAGCTCGACGACGGCATCCGCATCGTGCCGCGGCCTCTTGTCGGCGGCGAGTGGAAGGCCCACCACGACCACCGTCTCGCCACCACCGGCGCCCTGATCGGTCTGCGTGTTCCCGGCGTGCGGATCGACGACATCGGAACCACCGCCAAGACCCTCCCCCAGTTCGCGGCGCTGTGGCAGGCGATGCTGCGCGCTCCCCGCGTATGAGCGAGCAGCGACCGTGAGCTGGCTGGACGACGCCGACGACGAGGACGACCTCCGCTACGACGAGTCGTCCATCCGCGTCCGCCCCAATCCCAAGGCGAACAGGCCGCGGACGAAGCGGCGTCCCGCCCATGCCGACGCGCAGATCGCCCGCGTGCTCGGTGTCGACCGCGGCCGCTACACGGTCCTCGTCGACGAGGACGGCCCCGACGAACGTCGTGTGCTGGCCACTCGCGCGCGCGAGCTCCGCAAGCAGCCCATCGTCAACGGCGACCGCGCCCGCGTCGTCGGCGACCTCACGGGCGACGAAGGGACCCTCGGGCGCATCATCGGTCTCGAGGAGCGCACGTCTCTGCTGCGCCGCAGCGCCGACGACACCGACCAGGTCGAGCGCGTGATCGTGGCCAATGCCGACCAGATGCTCGTCGTGGTCGCCGCGGCCGACCCCGAACCCCGCGCCCGCCTCGTCGACCGCTACCTCGTGGCGGCGCTGGATGCCGGCATCCGTCCCCTGCTCGTCGTCACCAAGACCGACCTGGCCGACCCCACGGAGTTCCTCGCGCACTTCGTCGGTCTCGACCTGCGCGTGTTCACCAGCGCGCAGGGGCAGATGCCCCTCGACGAGATCGGCGAGGCCCTCGTCGGCCACTCGACGGTGTTCGTGGGGCACTCGGGCGTGGGCAAGTCGACGCTGGTGAACGCCCTCACGGGGTCGGAGCGCGCGATCGGTCATGTGAACACCGTCACCGGGCGGGGGCGTCACACCTCCTCGTCCGCGGTGTCGCTGCGGTACCGCGGACGCGCCGGCTCGGGCTGGGTCATCGACACCCCCGGCGTGCGGTCGTTCGGTCTCGGACACGTCGACCCCGCGCACGTCCTCGGCGCGTTCACGGATCTGGCCGAGGTGGCCGAGGAGTGCCCGCGCGGCTGCACGCACCTGCCCGACGCTCCCGACTGCGCCATCATCGAGGCGGTCGAGTCCGGCCGCCTCGGCCCCGGGGCCGCCGCCCGGTTGGACTCCCTGCAGCGCCTGCTGACGACGTTCCAGGGCATCGAGCGTTCTAGGCTGGAGGGGTGACGAACCTCGAAAAGGGCGACATCGCCCCCGACTTCACCCTCATCGACCAGGACGAACACCCCGTCTCGCTGGGCGACTTCCGCGGCCGCCGCGTGATCCTCTACTTCTACCCCGCGGCTCAGACGCCGGGATGCACCACGCAGGCATGCGACTTCCGCGACAGCCTCGCCTCTCTCCAGGGCGCCGGGTACACGGTGCTCGGGATCTCGCGCGACACCCCCGAGAAGCTGCGCGCGTTCCGCGACAGCGACGGTCTGACCTTCCCGCTGCTGAGCGACGCCGACCACGCCGTGCACGAGGCCTACGGCGCGTGGGGCGAGAAGCAGAACTACGGCAAGACGGTCACGGGCGTGCTCCGCTCGACCTTCGTCGTCGACGAAGAGGGCAAGATCGTCGAGGCGATGTACAACGTCAAGGCCACCGGCCACGTGGCGCGTCTGCGCAAGACCCTCGGTCTCGCCGTCGCCTGATCCGCGGATGCCGCGACCCCGCCCCGCACGAGCGGTCGGCGGGGTCTTCGCGTCTGCGCCGTGACTCAGTCGTCGTCGCGACGTCGCGGCGCCGCCGCGCGCACCGCCAGCGCGAGCAGCACGAGACCGACGACGGCCGGCACCGCGATGAGCACGGCGATCGCCGGAGACGCCCACTCCCCCGTCACCGCGCCGATGGCGACCGAGAGGATGAGCAGTTGCGTGACGATCCCCCCGGATCGACCGGCCGAGACATCGCGGGCCGTGGCGACGCCGAAGGCACCGACGATGGCCGCACCGATCACGGTGAGGACGATGAGGGCGACCGAGCTCACCACCGAATCGGTGTCGCCGCCGACGAGGGCGACCGTCTGCCAGCCCGCGAGCGCCAGGATGCCGAGGCTTTCGAGTCCGAGCAGGACCGCGGCAGCGAGACGAATCGGCATCCGGAAAGCCTCCCCGGCGGGCGAATCCGCGCCGTTACGATCTGGAAACCTCGCGGTTACCTCTTGATCAGGCGGAACCGCTATGGGAGCATGGAACAAGCCGTGTGCTCCCACAGCGAAGTGGGGCGAGCAATCGCTCGCGTTCCCACCAGGGTACCGGACCCGAATCCCGGTGCCGAATCGACCAATTTTCTGTTACAAGGAGCACCCCTATGGATTGGCGCGACAAAGCAGCCTGCCTCACCGTCGACCCCGAACTGTTCTTCCCGGTCGGCAACACCGGCCCCGCGGTCGACCAGATCGAGAAGGCCAAGTCGGTCTGCGCTCGCTGCACCGTCACCGAGGTCTGCCTGCAGTACGCCCTCGAGTCCGGCCAGGACTCGGGCGTCTGGGGTGGTCTGAGCGAAGACGAGCGTCGCGCGCTCAAGCGCCGCGCCGCTCGCGCCCGCCGCGCCTCCTGACGTCCGTCGCCGCGCCGAAGCCCGCCCCTCGGGGCGGGCTTTCGCGCGCTCAGGGGCCTCGGCTCGCGCCTGAGCGCTCCGCGCGCCCGACGGCATCCCGAACCTCCGAGACCCGCGCAGGGAGCGCGACGCGGCAGGGAGCCGACGCGACACCGTCCGGATGGGGGGATGCCGCGGGGCGGTGCCGCGTCAGGCCGCGGCACCGCCGATGTAGCGCAGCGGGATCTCGATGGTGACCTCGGTTCCGCTGCCCATCAGCGTGTGCCAATCGATGGTTCCGCCGAGCTCGCCCTGGATGAGGGTGCGCACGATCTGCGTGCCCAGGCCGCGGCCCACCTGGCCCTCGGGCAGGCCGACGCCCGTGTCGCGGACGCTGACCTCGAGCATCTCGCCGGTGCGTTCGGCGGCGATCTCGACGTCGCCCTCCTGACCGGCGAGCCCGTGCTCGACCGCGTTGGTCACCAGCTCGGTGAGCGCGAGCGCGAGGGGCGTGGCGAACTGGCTGGGCAGCGTGCCGAACTTGCCCGTGCTGCGCGTGCGCGCGCGGGTGTTGGGGGCCGCCGCAACCTCGGCGACGAGCTTGAGCACGCGCGCGAAGACGTCGTCGAAGTCGACGTTCTGCGCGAGGCCCTCCGACAGCGTGTCGTGCACGACGGCGATGGCCGAGACCCGTCGCATGGCCTGCGTGAGCGCGTCTCGCGCCTCGTCGGAATGCGTGCGCCGCGCCTGGATGCGCAGGAGCGACGCCACCGTCTGCAGGTTGTTCTTCACCCGGTGGTGGATCTCGCGGATCGTCGCGTCCTTGGTGATGAGCTCCTGCTCCTGGTGGCGGATCTCGGTGACGTCGCGACTCAGCACGATCGCGCCGATGCGCGTGCCGCGGTCGCGCAGTGGGATCGTGCGCAACGAGACCTGGACGCCACGCGCCTCCATGTCGGCACGCCAGGGAGCGCGTCCGCTCACGACGACGGGAAGGGACTCGTCGACGTCCTGGCGCTTGGCCGGGAGGATGCGCGCGGTCACCTCGGCGAGCGACTCACCCTCGAGCTCGTCGTCGAAGCCCATGCGGTTGAACGCCGAGAGCGCGTTCGGGCTCGCGAAGGTGGTGATGCCGTCGACGTCGAGACGGATGAGTCCGTCGGAGGCGCGGGGAGCCCCGCGCCGGGGGGCGGTCGGGGCCGAGAGGTCGGGGAACTCGGCCGAGGCGATCATGCCGAAGACGTCGTCGGCGCAGTCGTTGAAGGTGATCTGCTGCCGCGAGGGGGTTCGCGTCTCGCCGAGATTGGTGTGGCGGGTCAGCACGCCCACCGTCGTCACCGCGTGGCCGTCGCGCGAGAGCTCGCGCACGATCGGCACCGCGCGCACGCGCGTGGGCGTCTCTTCGAACCAATCGGGAGATGCCGAGTCGACGATGCGACCGCTCTGGAAGGCCTCTCGCACCTGGGTACGCCACTGCGGACGGACGCGGTCGCCGACGATGTCGCGGTAGAAGAGCGTCGCCGCTCCCCCGGGCCGCGTGTGGGCGACGGCGACGAACGAGTCGTCGGGAGTGGGGACCCAGATGACGATGTCGGCGAACGCGAGGTCGGCGAGCAACTGCCCGTCGCCCGCGAGCCGGTGCAGCCACTCGACGTCCGCCTCGCTGGAGCGGCCCTGGGCGTAGACGAGTTCACTGAGTGTCGACACCCCTCCACCCTAGGGGGAGCCTCCGATGCGGGCATCCGCACGAGGCGTCCGGCCGGCGCTCGGTGAGGGTGCGGGTGAGGTTCGACCGCCTCGAATGCGTCGGCAGGCTAAGGCGCGGGCGAGAGAAACCAACCCGTCCCCTCGAGCTCTCCTGCCCGGCAGGCCCGGGCGGTGCGCAGGGTGAGGTCGCGACGTCCGCACAACGGTGGACGTGGTGAGGCCAAGACGGAGAGGCACTCACCCCGCGGACGATTTACCGTGACGACGAACGTCGCACAATCGCCCGGAAGCGATCCCGTCCGGGTGGTCGCGCCAGCGCCCGACGATGCGTGCCGCGACCTCGAGGTCTGGGCTCCTCCGCGCCGGGACGCCGATCCCGAAGGCGTTCCCGCGTCCGCCGGCGAGCAGCCCGACATGACGCGGAGAGCGTCCCTCTCGAGCGACTCGTGGGTGACGAGGTCCGTGGAGCTGAGGGAAAGAGTCGCGGTGCGGGACGGTCGGCGCTGCGACGAGAAGAATGACCGCGGCTCCTCCTCAACCTCACCCCGTCGAAAGCCCTCCACAGACACCGCGAAAACTCCATGGCCCGTGCGATGACTGTCCTACTGTCGGCCTCACCCCGACTCGCCGAACCTACGACGCACAGACAGAGGACCCATGCCCGAATCAGCACGGCGACGCGAACCTTCGCGGCGTGCCCAGCAGAACGCCCGTCCAGTGAGCAATCCGGGTCCGGAGCACGCCGCTGACGGCCTCCCCGCCATCGAGGTCTTCGTCGGCAACATGGTCCGCGGTGTCCTCGAGGTGGTCGCCGGCGTCCGTGACCCGGAGCAGTTGGCACGGTGGATGTCCGAAGAGGTCTACCGTGCGCTCCTCGTGCGAACGAGCCTCGCCGCCCGCGCCCGGAGTGCGCGAGGCGTTCAGATGTACCGCGCCGTCCACCATGTCCGCGGCATCCGCCTCTTCTCACCTCGGGAAGGTGCCCTCGAAGCGACCGTCATCGTCTCGGGTCGTCTGCGCACCCGCGCCATCGCCCTCCGGCTCGAGACGGTCGAGCGACGGTGGCGCATCACGGCGCTCCACCTGCTGTAAACGGCGACCGCCCGACGAGACCGCGCCGACCGTGCGGAGAGGTCCCCGCCCGCCCGGGGTCAGGGACGCCAGGACGCCAAGAAGTTGCCGAGACGCTCGATCGCGTCGGTGATGACGCGAGCCTCGGGGAGCGTGACGATGCGCACGTGATCGGTCGCGGGCCAGTTGAAGCCCGACCCCTGGACCAGCAGCACGTGCTCGGCCAGAAGGAAGTCGCGGACGAACTGCGCGTCATCCGGGATCTCATACACGTCGGGATCGAAGCGCGGGAAGGCGTAGAGCGCCCCCCGCGGCATGACGCACGAGACGCCCGGAATGGCCTCGAGGCCCTGCCACGCGGCATCCCTCTGCTCGTGAAGACGACCGGTCGGGGCGATGAGCGCGTCGATCGACTGCACCCCCGACAACGCCGCCTGCACCGCGAACTGCGCCGGCACGTTCGGGCACAGACGAGTGGATGCCAGCAGGTTGATGCCGTGCAGGAATCCCTGCGCGTGCTCCTTGGGTCCGGTGATCGCGAGCCAGCCGGAGCGGTATCCCGCCACCCGATAGGTCTTGGAGAGGCCGTTGAAGGTGAGGCAGAGCAGGTCGGGGGCGACCGTGGCCATCGGGATGTGCACGGCGTCGTCGAACAGGATCCGGTCGTAGATCTCGTCGGCCAGCAGCAGGAGCGAGTGCTCCCGGGCGATGTCGGCGATGCCCTCGAGGATCTCGCGCGAGTACACCGCGCCCGTGGGGTTGTTCGGGTTGATGACGACGATCGCCTTGGTGCGGGGCGTGACCTTGGAGCGGATGTCCTCGAGGTCGGGCTGCCACTCGCGCTGCTCATCGCACAGGTAGTGCACGGGCGTGCCGCCGCCCAGGCTGGTCATCGCCGTCCACAGCGGATAGTCGGGGGCGGGGATGAGCACCTCGTCGCCCTCATCGAGCAGCGCCTGCATCGTCATCGTGATGAGCTCGGACACGCCGTTGCCCAAGAAGACGTGATCGGGGTCGAGGTGGGGGAAGTCGGGCTCCTGCTCGTACCGCGAGACGACCGCGCGACGAGCGGACAGGATGCCGCGGCTGTCGCTGTAGCCGTGGGCGTTGGGGACCGAGGCGATCATGTCGCGCACGATCTGGTGCGGCGCCTCGAAGCCGAAGATCGCCGGGTTGCCGGTGTTGAGCTTGAGGATCGAGTGCCCCTCGGCCTCGAGTCGGTCGGCCTCGACGAGGGCCTCCCCGCGGATCTCGTACAGGACGTCCTTCAGCTTGGATGACTGGTCGAGGGGGCGCAGCGGGCTCATCGGTTCAGGATATCCCCGGGCCGTCGCGGCCAATCGACACCGCGTGGACCCCTCGGTCGGGCCAGTCCCCCGACCGGCGGCCGGACGACGTACCCGGAAACAACGGATGCCGCGCCCCCGACCTCGGGGCGCGGCATCCGTCGTGCGATCACTTCTTCTTGGCGG
Source organism: Microbacterium sp. 16-032 (assembly GCF_041079455.1). Lineage (NCBI taxonomy): Bacteria > Bacillati > Actinomycetota > Actinomycetes > Micrococcales > Microbacteriaceae > Microbacterium > Microbacterium sp. 16-032. The sequence goes on from NZ_JBFYGQ010000002.1 coordinate 467,246, forward strand.
CGCGACGATCGGCGCGGTTGCTCGCGGCGGGCTCGTCGCTCGGGGCCACCCGCTGCCCGAAGGCTCCGCGGGCGGCGGGGGCCTGCTCGGCAGCCGGCTCGGCCTGCTGCTCGGCCTGACGGAGGCGGTTGGTGGCGGCCTGCTGCACCTGACCGCGGTCGTTGCGGACCTCGACCTCGCCGGCGTCGTTGGCCGCGGAGTACTCGAGGCGCTGGGTCTCGACCGGCGTCGGGGCGAGGCCCTTCGCCTCGACCTGAGCCTCGTCACCCTCGACCTTGCGCACTTCGACCTCGAGGTTGTAGAGGAAGCCGACCGACTCCTCCTTGATCTGCCCCATCATCGACTGGAACATCTGGTAGCCCTCGCGCTGGTACTCGATGAGCGGGTCGCGCTGGGCCATGGCGCGCAGGCCGATGCCGTCCTTGAGGTAGTCCATCTCGTACAGGTGCTCGCGCCAGCGGCGGTCGAGGACCTGCAGCACGACGCGTCGCTCGAGCTCGCGCAGCGCCTGCTCGCCGAGGGCCTTCTCGCGGTTCTCGTACGCGATGCGGGCGTCGGAGATGATCTCTCGCTTGAGGCCCTCGGGCGTGATGCGACCCTTGTTGCCACCCGCCTCGGCCACGACCTCGTCGATCGTGACGCTCACGGGGTACATGGTCTTCAGCTCGGTCCACAGGGCGTCGAAGTCCCACGACTCGGTGTGACCCGAGCCGGTGTGGTCGTCGATGACGGCGGTGATCGCGTCCTCGATGAAGTGCTGCACGCGATCGGCGATGTCGTCGCCCTGGAGCATGTGACGACGGTCGGCGTAGATCGCCTCGCGCTGACGGTTCAGCACGTCGTCGTACTTCAGCACGTTCTTGCGCATCTCGGCGTTGCGCGCCTCGACCTGCGACTGGGCGCTCTTGATCGCTCGCGAGACCAGGCCCGACTCGATCGCGACGTCGTCGGGGAAGTTCGTGCGCGCGAGGATCGCCTCCGCCGCACCCGACTGGAACAGGCGCATGAGGTCGTCGGTGAGCGAGAGGTAGAAGCGGCTCTCGCCGGGGTCGCCCTGACGACCCGAACGACCGCGCAGCTGGTTGTCGATGCGACGCGACTCGTGACGCTCGGTGCCCAGCACGTACAGGCCACCGGCCTCGACCACCTTCGCGGCCTCTTCGGCCACGGTGTCGCGCATGCCCTGGTACACAGTGTCCCACTCGGACTCGTAGGCCTCGGGGGTCTCGACCGGGTCGAGGTTCTTCGCCTTCATCTCCTGCACGGCGAGGAACTCGGCGTTTCCGCCGAGCATGATGTCGGTTCCGCGACCGGCCATGTTGGTGGCGACGGTGACGGCGCCCAGGCGACCTGCGCGCGCGACGATCTCGGCCTCGCGCGCGTGGTTCTTGGCGTTGAGGACCTCGTGACGCACGCCCTTCTTCGCCAGAAGCCGCGAGAGGTACTCGCTCTTCTCGACGCTCGTGGTGCCCACGAGGACCGGCTGGCCCTTCTCATGGCGCTCGACGATGTCTTCGACGACCTGCGCGAACTTGGCCGTCTCGTTCTTGTAGACGAGGTCGGACTGGTCCTTGCGGATCATCGGCTTGTTCGTGGGGATGGGAACCACGCCGAGCTTGTAGGTCGACATGAACTCGGCCGCCTCGGTCTCGGCGGTACCGGTCATGCCGGCGAGCTTGTCGTACAGACGGAAGTAGTTCTGCAGGGTGACGGTCGCGAGGGTCTGGTTCTCGGCCTTGACCGGCACGCCCTCTTTGGCCTCGATCGCCTGGTGGATGCCCTCGTTGTAGCGACGGCCCACGAGGATGCGACCGGTGTGCTCGTCGACGATCATGACCTCGTCGTTCATCACGACGTAGTCGGTGTCGCGCTTGAACAGCGCGATCGCCTTGATCGAGTTGTTCAGGAACGAGATCAGCGGGGTGTTGGCCGATTCGTACAGGTTGTCGATGCCGAGGTAGTCCTCGACCTTCTCGATACCGGGCTCGAGCACGCCGATCGTGCGCTTCTTCTCGTCGACCTCGTAGTCGACGCCGGCCTCGAGCGTGCGGGCGAGCTTGGCGAACTCCGCGAACCAGCGGTTGGCTTCGCCGGATGCCGGGCCCGAGATGATCAGCGGGGTGCGGGCCTCGTCGATGAGGATCGAGTCGACCTCGTCGACGATGGCGTAGAAGTGACCGCGCTGCACGAGGTCTTCTTTGCGCCAGGCCATGTTGTCGCGCAGGTAGTCGAACCCGAACTCGTTGTTCGTGCCGTAGCTGATGTCGGCCTCGTACTGCTCGCGGCGCACCTCGGGGGTCTGTCCCGCGACGACCGTTCCCGTGGTCATGCCGAGGGCGCGGTAGACGCGGCCCATGAGCTCGGACTGGTAGCTCGCGAGGAAGTCGTTGACCGTGATGACGTGCACGCCCTGGCCGGCGATCGCGTTGAGGTACGCGGGAAGCGCCGCGGTCAGCGTCTTGCCCTCACCGGTCTTCATCTCGGCGATGTTGCCGAGGTGGAGGGCTGCCCCACCCATGATCTGCACGTCGTAGGGACGCTGGCCGAGCGTGCGCTTGGCCGCCTCGCGAACGGCGGCGAAGGCCTCGGGCATGAGCTGGTCGAGCGTCTCACCGGCTTCGTAACGCGCGCGCAGCTCGACGGTCTCGTTGCGCAGCTCGTCGTCGGTGAGCTGCTCGTAGTCCTCTTCGAGCGCTCCGGTCGCTTTCACGACGCCCTGCAGTCGGCGCAGGATGCGGCCCTCGCCGGCGCGCAGCAGTTTCTCGAGCGGATTGGCCACGGAGCATCTCCATCTGTCGGGTGCGGCGCCCGCGTGGACGCCGGCCTGCGAACAGGCATACATCGCCCATGTTATCCGTGTTACCCGTTCGTGACCTGCGAGGAGGCCGCAATCCGAAAGAGGAGCGCGCGCCCGCAGCGAACACACGGCGACGCCGCCGAACCCGACGCCTAGGATCGACCCATGGCCGGTTTCTGGGGCAAGAGGAAGCGCGAAGAGCAGGACGCGGCGGATGCCGATCTGGCACGCCGAGCGGAGCTCGCGATCGTCGCGGCCGACGAACGCGTGCGCCTGACCTCGGACGAACTCGATTTCGCCCGCGCCGAACTCGGCGACAAGGCGACCGAGGACCTCGCGGCGGCCCTCGACTCCGTGCGCACCCACCTCGCCGAGGCGTTCCAGCTGCACCAGCTGAACCACGACGAGATCCCCGACACCAAAGAAGAACTTCGCACGCGCAACGCCCGCATCATCCAGCTGTCGCAGTGGGCCGAAGACCTGCTCGAAGAGCGCACCCAGGTGCTCCAGCCCAAGATCGACGCCGTGCGCCGCGCGCCCGAGACCCTGGCGCGGGTGCGCGCGGATCGCGACCGGCTCGCCGAGCGCATCCCGAACGCCCGCGAGGTCGTCGACCGGCTGTCCCGCCGCTACAGCGATTCGGCCCTGGCACAGATCGGCGGCAACCCCGAAGAGATCGAGCAGTTGCTCGACTTCGCCGTGCACACCGCGGCCGTCTCGGAGCGCCGCCGCGAAGCGGGCCAGCGCGAGCAGGCGTCGGTCGCCCTCGAGGCGGCCACCGAAGCCGTTCGTCGGGCGGAATCGCTCCTGGATGCCGTGGACACCTTCGAGATCGAAGCCCTCCGCGCCGAGTCGACTCTCGCCGCCGTGGTCGACGACTCCCGCAACGACCTGATCGAAGCGCGCCTCGGCGCGCAGACGCCGGCCGTGGTCCAGGCCATGGCCACGCTGCAGAAGGCCTTGACCGCGCTCCCCGCCTCGGGATCGCGCAGCGATCCCTTCCAGGCGCTGTCGTCGCTGCGCCAGGCCAACGCCGATCTCGACCTCGCGCGCGAGCGTGCCGCCCGCCCCGTCCCCTCGCAGGATCAGGTGGAGCACGCGATCGACGACGCCGACCGGCAGATCGCCGTCGCCCGCGGCCTCATCACCGGTCACCGCGGATGGATCGGTGCCGACGCGCGCACCCGCTTCGTCGAGGCCGAACGCCTTCGCGCGGGTCTGCCGCTCGGTCCCGTGCCCGAGGACCGGCGCGAGACGGTTCTGGCGACCGCGCGGCGCGCCGGGTCGCTGGCATCCGAGGCCCTGCAGATCGCTCAGCGCGACATCGAGCAGTCCCGCCCGAACGACTGGGGCGGAGATAACCGCGGCGGCGGGTACGGCCGCGGGGGCGGAATGGGCGGCGGCAACATGGTCGGCGGCATGCTCGGCGGCCTCGTCATCGGCTCGCTGCTGGGCGACATCTTCGACGGCTGAGCCTGCCTTCCACGGCTCGCCCCGCACGACGACGCCCCCGGTCCGAGGACCGGGGGCGTCGTGTCGTTCTCAGGTCAGGATGCGACCCCGACGGCCGGGGCGGCCTGGGTTGCCAGCGCGATCACACCGTAGTCCCAGCCCTTGCGGCGGTAGACGACGCTCGGGTGATCGGTGCGGGCGTCGATGAAGAGGAAGAAGTCGTGGCCGACGAGTTCCATGCGGTCGACGGCGTCTTCGACCGTCATCCACTCGGCGCCGAACTCCTTCTGTCGGATGACCACGGGCGAGTAGTCCTCTTCGTCGGCACCGGTCTCTTGCACGGGCACCGAGCCGGTCGCGACGGCACGCAGCACCTCGACGGAGGCGGGCTCGACGTCGATGCCGGCGAGCTCTCCCGTGCCCTTCTCGAACTTCGCGCCCCGGGGGTGGTTTCGCGCGTCGATGCGCTTGTCCTTCGCGCGGCGCACCTGCTCGGAGATCTTGTCGACCGCGAGGTCGAGGGCCGCGAACTTGTCGGTGTCGGTCGCCTCCGCGCGAACGACCGGGCCCTTGCCGTCGAGCGTGAGCTCGACGGTGTCGTCTTCGAGACGACCGTTGCGATAGGAGCGGTGGGTCACCTTGACCTCGAGCGCTTGAGCGCGCGGCGCCAGGTGCTCGATGCGACCGACCTTCTCTTCGACCACCGAGCGGAAACGATCGGTGATACCGACTCCCACGCCGACGATGTTGGTGTCCATCTGTGACCTCCTTGTTCCGGGTTCCGCCCGGTCTAAGGGCGGAACATCCGTCGCCTTCAGTCATCCTTACGCTAGTAGCCCGCCACCCCCGTGTCACGTCTCAATCACCCGGGATTCACCTTCGATGTTCCTGCGACGCGGCGTGTGCGCCAGCGCCACGGCAATCACCTCGTCCGCCCCCGCCGCGCGCAGGGCGCGTGCCGCCTCGGACAGCGTCGATCCGGTGGTCACGACATCGTCCACGACCACGACGACCCCGCCCGGCACCGGTCGGGCGGCGAAGGCTCCCCCGACGTTCTCGCGGCGAGCGCTGCGACCGAGCCCCCGCTGGTCATCGGTCGCGCGGGCCACCCGCAGCAGTCGCTCGTGCGTCCACCCCGCCCGCCGCAGCAGGATGTCGAGGGGGCGGAAGCCCCGTCGCCGGAAGGCCGCACGCGTCCCCGGCACGGTCGTCAGCCGCGCTCCGACGGGCACCGCGAGACGCAGCACGGCATCGAGCGCCGGGGCCAGGTCGCGCGCGAGGCCGGTCCGCCCCTCCTCTTTGAGCGAACGGATGACGCGGGCCGCGACCCCGTCGAACGCGAGCGCGCTCGTGACCGTCATCCCCGATCCGATGGCGCGGTGGATCGGGCTCGGGGCCAGGGCGTCACGGCATCCGGCACAGAGATCGGTGTCGACGACACCGCACCCGGCGCACGCGACGGGGAGCCAGAACGTCAGGGCCTCTCGGAACGACGAGGTCAGGGCGGCGGACAGTGACATGCGCTCAGCCTGCTCCGCGGCGCGAGGGCTCCGCCCGCCCCGCCGCCCCATCGGGGCGGAACTGCCCGGACGAGCGCGCTGGGGAGAAGGGTCAGGAGGTCGTGCCCTGCTGGGCCGCGAGCACGCGGATGCCGGTCGCCACCAGGGTCCACGAGCTGCCGCGACGGCTGTAGAGGCGACCGGTGTCGTCGAGGACGCGGACGCTCGTGCTGCCGGCGGCGAGAGTCGTCGCGCCGTCCGGTGCCGCGGCCTCGGTGCCCCGGCCCCCCACATTGAGCTCGCGCAGACGGCTGGCGCCGTCGACATCGGCCAGGACGCCGACCGTGGTGTCGTCGAGCCACGCCAGATCGAACGCCCCCTGCTGCGCGAACGACAGCACGTGAGGAACCCCGAGATCCACCTCGCCGCCCTCGCGCTGGATGCCGGCCACCCACACCTCGCGCGTACCCGAGACCGTCACGATCGCCGCGACCCGTGTGCCGTCGCGCGAGATCTGCATCGCACTGATTTCGGAGGCATCGGGCCACGCGTTGCCCACGTTGCGCGGAACGCCCTCGGCCGTGATGACCCGCAGCTGCGTCGGAGCGGCGCTCGGCACGCTCCAGATCGCCCCCTCGGCATCGATCGTGGGCGCGATGAGCCCCGAGCGCTCGTCGAGGAGGAAGGTGCGCCCGTCGGCGAGCGCGCTCGCGACGGTGCCCTGCTGCGTGCGGACGGCCGCCAGGCTCCGATCGGCCTCGAGCTCCACCGAGGCCGGCGAGAGCGACTCGATCGCGTCGGAGAGCCCGCCGAGCGACTCGACCGTGTCGCCGGCGAGCGCGCCGAACGCCCCCGCCGTCGTGAGCACGGCCGGAGAGGGGTCGACGCGCGTGACGCGGACCGACACCTCGGACGCGGGGACGGGAGTGCCCTCGACCGTCATCTGGACGTCGCTGATCCCCGCCGTGACGAGACTCTTCGACAGCTGGGTCTGCATGCGGTCCAGCGTCGTCCGGTCGAGGCTCAGAGCGGCCCGCGGCAGCTGCACCTGGGCGACCCCGCTCGACGAGAGCGTCACCGACCGCCCCACCAGGGAGAGCTCGTCGGGGAACGCCGTCTTGACCGCCCCCGCGAGCCACGCACTCGGCTGACCGTCGACCAGGGCCGTCGCCACCCGGCTGGCCACCAGAGCCCGCGGGAACCAGCGGACGTCGGGGACGATGAAACTCCACGTGGGATCGAAGTACGCGATGGATGCCGACTGGTAGACGGTCGGGAACACCTCCTCGTACAGCACGACCCCGTCGGGCGCCGAGGTGATGCGCCACTGATCGTCGACGCGCGCGAGGGTGAACGACAGCGTCTCCGCGGTCCCCGAGGCCGTCGGAGCGTAGGCGCCGTTGGCATCCACTCCCGCCATCGTCGTGAGCGAGACCGTCACCCCGGTGCCGTCGGCGTTCGCAGTGGCGCGGCGATCGGCCAGACGGTCGATCGTGACGCGCGCTCGCGGATCCCACTGCGTCCCGGACGCCAGGAACAGCTTCGCCGTGGCCCAGTCGTCGGCGGGACCGGAGCCGGCGCGGAGGAACCCCTCCACGATCTCGGCGGGAGACGCGTCGTCCTGCGGCCCGTCGGGGACGAACGCGAAGGCCTGCGTGTCGTCGACCTGCGGGCCGCGACCGGGGTTGACGTACCCGGAGGTCGGCAGGCCCGTGCAGGCGGTGAGCACGAGGACGAGGGCGAGGCCGACGAAGGCGATAGCGCGTCTCATGTCGTCTTCCTCACTCCCGGACGGGTGGAGATGGGCTGTGTGAGCCCGAGGGCCTCCAGGGCCCCACCCTGCTCGTCGTCGGGGACGAGCGGCAGGGGCGAGCTGCTGACCGGCTCGCCGGCCCGCGGGAGCGTGAGCACGAAGTTCGAGCCGCGTCCCGGCTCCGACCAGACCGACAGGGTCCCCCCGTGCAGCTTGGCGTCGCCGAGCGCGATCGACAGGCCGAGGCCCGTGCCGCCGATGGTGCGCACGCGCGAGGGGTCGGCGCGCCAGAAGCGGTCGAAGACGCGCTCGACGTCGTCGGGCTGCATGCCCAGACCGAAGTCGCGGACGCCGAGGGCCACGGCATCCCGATCACTGTCGACCGACACCACGATCGGGCGTCCCTCCCCGTGCTCGATGGCGTTGCCGAGGAGGTTGCGCACGATCCGGCGCACGCGCCGGGCGTCCATGTCGACCGGGGTGTACCCGCCCGGCGCGACCAGACGCACGTCCGAACCGTGCCCCTCGGCGAGCTGCTCCATCGAGAGGATGACGTCTTCGGCGAGGTGGGCCAGGCTCGTCGGCTCGAGCTCGAGCTGCACGGACCCGGCGTCGTACCGGCTGATCTCGAGCAGGTCGGTGAGCAGCACCTCGAAGCGCTGCACCTGCGCGTGGAGGAGCTCGGCCGCGCGGCCGGTGGCGGGGTCGAACTCCTCGCGCTGATCGTTGATCATGTCCGCGGCGAGCTTGATCGTGGTCAGGGGCGTCCGCAGCTCGTGGGAGACGTCCGAGACGAAGCGCTGCTGCACGAGCGAGAGGTCGGCCAGCTCCTTGATCTGCGACTCGATGCTGTCGGCCATCGCGTTGAACGAACGGTTCAGGGTCGCCAACTCGTCCTCGCCGCGCACCGGCAGGCGCACGCCGAGGTCACCCGCGGCGAGCTTGGCACTGGTCTCGGCGGCATCCGCGATCGGGGTCGTCACCGATCGGAGGACGAACCACGCGATCGCACCGATCAGCAGGACCAGGACGAGCCCGACCACCCACAGCAGCACCTGAACGAACGCGAGGGTCTGCGAGGCGCTGGTGAGGTCGTATCCCATGTACAGCTCGTAGGAATCGACCCCGTCCTCGGCGGGGAAACGCAGTTGATGACCGACCAGGATGCCGGGAACCTCACGGCCGTCGTCGGCGGGCAGCGCCACCGATTGCCACCACTGCAGATCGGGGCTGGACTGCACCTGCGTGCGCAGGGCATCGGTGACCATGCTCGACTCGAAAGCCGGGGAGATGAAGGGCTGCGGGGCCAGGGGCGACGGCGGGCCGATGCGGTACAGCGCGATGAGATCGCTCGACGACTGCTGCGACAGGCGCGTCGCAATGCCGTTCATCAACGTCTGCGCGGCGGCGGGATCGGTCGAGTCGACGGCGGCGTCGAGGGTGGCCTGGGCCGCCGCGGTGGCGCGCTGGGCCTCGAGGAGCACCTGGTCTTTGCGGGCCGTGAACAGCTCGTTCTGGATGACGAGCGCCATGGCGACGCAGGTCACGAGGATGGTCGCCGCCGTGAGCGTCACCGTCAGCACGATGGTGCGGAACCGCAGCGAGCGGCGCCACAGGGTGGCCAGGCGGTCGCGCACCACGCGCCAATCCCGCCATCCCCGCACCCGTGGCCGCGGGAGGGTGCGCACCGCCCCCGTCATGAGGGGATCAGGCCACCGCGCCGGCGCGGTAGCCCACGCCGCGCACGGTCGTCACGATGCGCGGGTTGTCGGGGTCGGCCTCGATCTTGGCGCGCAGTCGCTGGACGTGCACGTTGACCAGGCGCGTGTCGGCCTTGTAGTGGTAGCCCCACACCTGCTCGAGCAGCATCTCGCGGGAGAACACCTGCTGCGGCTTCTCGGCCAGGGCGACGAGGAGCTCGAACTCGAGGGGCGTCAGGGCGATCGGGACGTCGCCGCGGCGGACCTCGTGCGCGGCGACGTCGACGACCAGGTCGCCGATGCGCAGCGTCTCGTCGACGGGGGCCTGCACGGGACGCAGACGCGTGCGGATGCGCGCGACCAGCTCCTTCGGGTTGAAGGGCTTCATGATGTAGTCGTCCGCACCCGACTCGAGGCCCTTGACCACGTCGGCCGTATCGGTGCGCGCCGTCAACATGATGATCGGGACGCCGGACTCGGCCCGCACGCGCGTGCAGATCTCGATGCCGTCGACGCCCGGGAGCATGAGGTCGAGCAGGATGAGGTCGGGACGCTCGGTGCGCCAGGCGTCGACGGCCTGGGCGCCGTCCGCGCAGAACACCGTGTCGAATCCCTCGGTGCGCAGCACGATGCCGATCATCTCGGCCAGCGCGGTGTCGTCGTCGACCACCAGGATCCGTGAAGTCATTCGGGTGCAGGTCTTCCGTCTCGAACCCGCTCGGGGACGGGTGGAGCGCCCCGGGTGAGGGCGCGTCGTATCGAGAGTAGTCGACCTGCCTGGACGACGGGGGTGCGTGTCGGGGGTGTGTGACACGATGAGGGCACCGCCATGTGACGAGGAGGGGCCCCACATGACCGCGTACCCGGCTTGGACACCGGCATCACGACCGGGCATCGTCCCGCTGCACCCCTACGGGTTCGGCACGATCCTGGCCCGCTCGTTCGTCGCTCTGCGGCACAACCCCAAGGTGCTGCTGGGGTTCGCGCTCGTCGTGCAGGCCGTGGCGTACATCCTCGTGACGGTCGCGATCGGCGGGGTGGCGATCGCGAGCTTCTCGCGACTCGACACCGTCGCCCCGGGCAGCGACGAGTTCGACGCGATCACCGCGGGCTCGGTCGCGCTGACCGGTATCACCGCTCTCGTGCTGGGGGTGCTGTCGGGAGCGCTCGGCGTCGTCGTCCAGGGCGTCGTCGTCGCCGAGGTCGCCCACGCGGTGGTCTCCGAGAAGCCGACCCTGCGGGCCGTCTGGGGCCGTGTCCGCCCGGTGTTCTGGCGGCTGATCGGCTACAGCGCGCTCACGATCGGCGTCGTCGTGATCGTGGTCGGCGTGCTCGCCGGGATCGTGACGTTGCTGGTGATCGCCGCGACCTGGGTCGGAGCGCTCGTCGGCGTGCTGTTCTTCCTCGCGCTCATCCCGCTATCCCTGTGGCTGACCCCGAAGCTGTTCCTCGTCCCCTCGGTCATCATCCTCGAGCAGGCCCCCGTGTTCCGGGCGATCGCCCGGTCGTGGCAGCTGACCCGGGGGCGCTTCTGGTCGACGCTCGGCGTCATCATCGTGATCTCGATGGCGTTCGGCCTCGTCGCCCAGATCATCTCGATCCCCCTCAGCCTCGTGAGCGGGTTGGTGCCGGCCATCATCGCCCCCACGGGCGACAGCGACGTCAGCACCGTCATCGGGTTCATCGCCCTGCAGGTCGTCGGGCAGTTCGGCATCCTCCTCGTCCAGTGCATCGCCCTCGTGGTGCAGTCGACCTCCGCCGTCCTCGTCTACGTCGACGCCCGCATGCGCGTCGAGGCGCTCGATCACGACCTTCAGTCGTACGTCGAGGCCCGCGACGCCGGTGCGAGCGACCTGAGCGACCCCTACCTCGTGGGGGTCGGTCGCGTCGTCGAGCGCCCCGCCCCCGTGCCGTTCGGCGCTGCCCCCGCGTTCGCGGGCTACGCGCCGCCCGTGGGCGCCGCGGGTTACGCCGCACCCGCCGGATACGGCCCGCCGTCGGCCGGTGGTTACGCTCCCGCCCCGCAGGGGTACGCAGCGCCGCAGGGGTACGCACCGCCGCAGGGGCCGCCGGCTCCGCAGGGGCCCGCCGCCCCGCAGGGGTATGGGCCGCCGCAGGGACCCGCGGTGACGCAGGTGCCGGCGCCCGGCGCGACGACCGAGCCCTCGCCGCCCGCAGCGGACCGCTCGCGAACGACGTGGGCAGCCCCCGGGTCGAGCGAAGACGCGTGATCCCCACCGCGCTGGCGGCGGCGTTCCCGCTGCTCCCCGACCCCGACCAGGCCCGCGAATGGGCCGAGCAGGAACTGCGCGATCCCACCTACCAGGCCGCCGAGCCCACGTTCATCGACCGCATCTCGCAGGCGGTCGGGCGGTTCCTCGATGACCTTTTGCGCGTCCCCGACACAGGAGGATGGGGGCCGTCGGCCCTGATCGTGCTGGGCGTCATCGTGGTCGCCGCGATCATCGTCGGCATCCTGATCTGGGGCCGCCCGCGGCTGTCGATGCGCGCCACCGAGCCGGCTCGCGCGCTGTTCGACGACGATGATGCGCGCTCCGCCGACGAACTCCGCGCCGACGCCGCCGCTGCCGCCGGCAGAGGCGAGTGGGACGAAGCGATCGTGCTGCGCTTCCGTGCCGTCGCCCGCGGCCTCACCGAACGCGGGCTCGTCGACCCTCCGCCGGGCGCCACCGTGCGCGCATTCGCCCGCGAGACGGCCGCCGCTCTGCCCTCGCTCGTCCCCCTGCTCGATCCGGCGGCGACGACCTTCGACGACGTCCGATACCTCCGCCGCCCCGGCACCGCCGAGCGCTACCGCGCGGTGGCCGATCTCGACGACGCGGCGGTGCGCGCCCGCGCTCTGCCGGTGGCACCCCGATGAGCGCGCCGACGGCGACCGCCGCTCCCGTGCGCTCCCGGCGCAAAGCCGCGCTCGGGTGGGTCGCACTCGTCGTCGGGCTCCTCGTCGTGGCCCTCGTCGGCGGCACCCTCGTCTTCGGCGGATACACGCAGCGCGCGATCCTCGATCCCGAGTCGGCGGGGCCCGAAGGCAGCCGCGCGGCCGTGCGCATCCTCGAACAGCAGGGGGTCACGGTCACCGTCGCCCGTGACCGGTCCGCCGCCGAGCGCGCCCTCGCGGGCGGCGGGGCCACCCTCGTCATGCGGGACGCGCCGATGCTGTCCGACGAGGGCCTGCGCGATCTGGCCGGACGCGCCGCGCACGTGGTCCTCGTCGAGCCCCGCTCCCGCGCTCTCGACGTCCTCCTCGACGGTTCGGCGCTCGGGGGCTTCTCCGCCGACCTGGCCACGAGTCCCGAGTGCGCCGTCCCCGCCGCGGCGAACGCCGGAACCGCCCGCGTGGGCGAGCTCCTGCGTCCCGGCGACGGCGTCGACGGGTGCTATCGCGTCGACGGCCAGTTCGGACTCCTCCGCTCCGTCGCGGCAGACGGCACGACGGTGACGGCCCTCGACGGCCTCTCGGTGCTGACCAACACCGCACTCCCCCTCGACGGCAACGCCGCTCTCACCCTCGGCGTGCTCGGGCAGACCGACTCCGTGGTCTGGTACGTCCCCTCGCTCTCCGACGCGGATCAGGGGACCACCGCCCCCACCCTCGGCGACCTCACCCCCGACTGGGTGACGCCCGCCCTGCTGTTGCTGCTGACCGCGGCCGTCGCGGCCGCGATCTGGCGCGGCCGTCGCTTCGGGCCCCTCGTCGCCGAGCGCCTTCCCGTCACCGTCCGCGCCACCGAGACCACCGAGGGTCGCGCTCGTCTGTACGCCTCGTCCAAGGACGCCGCGCACGCGCTCGACGAGCTGCGACGCGCCGCCCGCTCCCGCCTGGGACGACTGCTCGGCCTGACAGCACGCACCTCGCCGAACGACGTCGCCGACGCCGTGGCGCAACGCCTCGGCGCGGACCGCGCCCAGGTGCGCGGCATCCTCGTCGACGACACCCCCCGCACCGACCGCGAACTCGTCGCGGCGGCCGATCGCCTCCGCGACCTCGAAGAGAGCGTGCGCGCCGCCGTCCGAACCGAAGGGACCACCCGATGACCGACAGCCCCGAGACCCCCGCAGCCGCGGCCCCCGTCGCGCGCGGCGACGACCACGCGGAGCTGCGCGACGCGATGCACCGCGTCCGCCTCGAGGTCGGCAAAGCCGTCGTCGGACAGGACGGAACCATCACGGGCCTGCTCATCGCCCTCCTCTCCCGGGGGCACGTGCTCCTCGAGGGCGTCCCCGGCGTGGCCAAGACCCTTCTCGTGCGCTCCTTCAGCCGCGCCCTCGGCCTCGACACGCGCCGGGTGCAGTTCACGCCCGACCTCATGCCCGGCGACGTCACCGGGTCGCTCGTGTACGACGCCCGCGCGGGGAACTTCGAGTTCCGCCCCGGTCCGGTCTTCACCCACGTGCTGCTCGCCGACGAGATCAACCGCACGCCCCCGAAGACGCAGGCGGCGCTGCTCGAGGCCATGGAAGAGCGACAGGTGTCGTCTGACGGCGAGAGCCGCGCACTCCCCGATCCCTTCCTCGTCGCCGCGACGCAGAACCCCATCGAGCACGAGGGCACCTACACCCTGCCCGAGGCGCAGCTCGACCGCTTCCTCCTCAAGCTCGTCGTCGACCTGCCCGGTCGCGACGCCGAGGTCGACGTGCTGCGGCGGCACGCCTCCGGCTTCGACCCGCGCCGCCTCGACGACGCCGGTGTCGCGCCGGTCGTCACGGCGCCGCAGATCCTCGCGGCCCAGCGTGCCGCGGCATCCGTCGCCGTCGACGACGACCTGCTCGGCTACGTCGTCGACCTCGCCCGCGCGACCCGCCAGAGCCCCTCGGTGCTGGTGGGCGTGAGCCCCCGCGCCTCCACGGGTCTGCTGGCCGCGGCCAAGGCCTGGGCCTGGCTGAGCGGCTACCCCGCGATCACACCCGACCACGTGCAGACGATGCTCGTGCCCGTGTGGCGCCACCGGATCCGCCTGCGCCCCGAGGCCGAGATCGAGGGCGTCTCGGTGGATGCCATCCTCACCTCGGTCCTGCAGCAGACCCGCGTTCCCATCTGATGTTCGTCACCGGCCGTCTCGCCCTGCTCGTCGCCCTCGGCGTCGTCCCCCTCGTGCTGTTGAGCACGGCGGGGGTTCCGGCGTGGGCGGTCGCCGGCGGATGGGTCCTGCTGTGCGTCGTGCTGGCGGTCGTCGACACGACGCTCGCGGCCGATCCGCGTCGCGTCGAGATCACGCGCACGCACCCCGAGCGGGCGCTGCGCGATGAACCCGTGGCCGGCGAGCTGAGGGTCCGCAACCTCGGTACCCGCTTGCTGCGCGCGCGCGTGCGCGACGCGTGGCAGCCGACGGCCGGCGCCCCCGACGAGCGCCAGCGCTTCACGGTTCCCCCGGGCGAGCGGCGTGCCGCCCCCCTGCCGCTGCTCCCCCGCCGTCGGGGAGAGCTGCGCAGCGCCTTCGTGGTGGTGCGCGCCCTGGGCCCCCTGGGGCTGGCCGGCCGGCAGGGGCGCGTCGACGCCCCCGCCCGGATCCGCGTGCTGCCGCCGTTCACCTCGCGGCGGCATCTGCCGTCTCGTCTCGCCCGGCTCCGCGAACTCGACGGCAACACGAGCCTGCAGGTGCGCGGGCAGGGCACCGAGTTCGACAGCCTGCGCGAGTACGTGCGCGGAGACGACGTGCGCTCGATCGACTGGCGCGCCACCGCCCGCGCGGGGACCACGATGCTCCGCACCTGGCGGCCCGAGCGCGACAGACACGTCGTGATCGTCATCGACACGGGTCGGACGGCGGCAGCGCGCGTGGGCGACGGGGTGCGCCTCGACGCCGCGATGGAAGCGGCCCTGCTCCTATCGGTGCTGGCGACGCGCGCGGGCGACCACGTGCACCTGCTGATGTTCGACCGCCTGCCCCGGGCGCGCGTCACCCGCGTCGACGGGACCCAGCTGCTTCCCGCCCTGGTGGATGCCATGGCCCCGGTCGACCCGCAGCTCATCGACACCGACTGGGATGCCGCCTTCGCCCACGTTCGCGGGTTCACCGTGCGCCCGGCGCTGGTCGTCCTGCTGACGGCGGCCGACGACCCCGACGCCGCGCGGGCCTTCCTCGCCTCGCTCCCCGCGGTCGCCTCGCGCTCGCGCCTGCTGGTGGCGACCGCCACCGACGGCCCCGGAGACACCCCGGTGCACCGCGACGCGTCGGACGTCTACGCCGCCGCCGCGATCGAGCGGGCACGTCACGACGCCGAGCGGGTCGCCGCGGCCATCGTGCGCGCCGGGGGCGACGCCGTCTCGGCATCTGCCGACGACCTGCCGCCCCTCGTCGCCGACCGTTACCTGGCGCTGAAAGCCGCCGGTCGGCTGTAGCACACCCACCCCCATGCAGCCTGCGACATATCTCGCGGCTTATCCTGGGGGGTACCCTTCCAGCCGTCGATGCGTTCCCTCCGCGCCCGGCTGCGCCGTCTACGCACAGGATGCGGGAGATCTCTTGCCAGGTAACGCCACCACGCACTTCGACGATGTGGCCCTCGTTTCGGTGGCGAGCGTCCTGCCCAGCCGCGTCACGACGTCGGACGACATCGAAGACCGTCTCGCCCCGGCGCTGCAGCGCCTGAAGCTCAAGCCGGGACTCCTGCGTCGCGTGGCGGGCGTCAACGAGCGCCGCAACTGGGCGGAGGGCGAGTCCTCCGACGAGGCGACGATCGCCGCCGGCAAGCAGGCCCTCGCCGAGGCGGGCGTCGACCCGAGCGAGATCGGGCTGATCATCAACACCTCGGTGACGCGCAAGCACCTCGAGCCCTCGGTGGCCGTGCGCCTGCACCACGGCCTGGGCCTGCCGAGCTCGGCGATCAACTTCGACGTCGCGAACGCGTGCCTCGGTTTCATCAACGGCATGAGCCTGGCCGCCGGCATGATCCAGTCGGGTCAGGTCAAGTACGCCCTCATCGTCAACGGTGAGGATGCCGACGAGATCCAGGTCAACACGATCAACCGTCTCGTCCGCGAGGACCTCGACCGCGACGCCTTCATGCAGGAGTTCGCCTCCCTGACCCTCGGCTCGGGAGCCGCCGCCGCCGTCCTCGGCCGCGCGAGCGACCACCCCGAGGGCCACCGCATCGTGGGCGGCGTCACGCGCGCCGCGACGCAGTTCTACGACCTCTGCGTCGGCAGCGTCGACGGCATGTTCACCGACGCCAAGGCCCTGCTGAAGGGCGGGCTCGACCTCGTCGTCTCCGCCTGGAAAGAGGCGAAGGGCGAGTTCTCGTGGACCGGCATGGACCGCTACATCACGCACCAGGTGTCCTCCGTGCACACCTCGGCCATCGTCCGCGCCGCCAAGCTCGATCGCGAGCGCGTCCCCGTGACCTACCCCACCCTCGGCAATGTCGGCCCGGCCTCGATCCCGATCACGCTCGCCGCCGAGCAGAAGACGCTGCGCCGAGGTGATCGCGTCCTCCTGATGGGAGTGGGCTCCGGCCTGAACACCGGCATGCTGGAGCTGGCCTGGTGAGCTTCGCGCGCGTCACAGGCCCCCAGGCCACGCTTCCCCCCGCGGGTCTGCCCGGGCTCGACCCGGCCCTGTCGCGCCTCGTGAGTGTCGACGGCGTCCTCGCCGATGCCGGCGCCACGCGCCTCTGGCACGTCCTCGACACGGGCGACGCCCTCGCCGAGCGCGGCCTCGAGCCGATCGGCACGATCGTCGCCGTGCACGGCAATCCCACGTGGTCGTACCTGTGGCGAGCCCTCGTGAACGCCTCCCTCGCGCGCGCCGAAGCCGGAGCGGCCGTGTGGCGCGTGGTGGCCGTCGACCAACTCGAGATGGGCTTCTCGGAGCGATCGTCGCTGCGGCGCACCCTGGCCCAGCGCATCGCCGACCTCGACGCTCTCGTCGAGGGTCTCGGCATCCGGGGTCCGATCGTGACCATCGGTCACGACTGGGGCGGGCCGGTCTCGCTCGGCTGGGCCGTGGAGCATCGCGATCGTCTCGCCGCGGTGATTGCCTTGAACACCGCCGTGCACCATCCCGAGGGGGCGTCGCTGCCGTTCGCGTTGCGCGTGGCCACGGCTCGCGGCATGCTCGCCGCCGGCACGACGGGCACGACGGCGTTCCTCGACACCACCTTGGCGCTGGCCGAGCTCGATCCGGCGGTCAAGGCCGCGTTCCGGGCGCCGTACGCCACCGTCGCGCGTCGCCGCGGGATCGGCGGCTTCGTCGCCGACATCCCCGCGACCCCCGAGCATGAGAGCACGCCCGCGCTGCACCGCATGTCGGCGGGTCTGCGCGAGCTCGAGGTGCCCGCACTGCTGCTGCGCGGCCCGAAGGACCCGGTGTTCGGCGAGGACCATCTCGACGACCTCACCGACCGCCTGCCGCACGCGGACGTGCACCGTTTCGAGGGGGCCGGCCACCTGGTCGCCGAGGAGCGCCCCTACGCCGACGTCGTGCTCGACTGGCTCGACGAGAAGGTCGTGGATGCCGTCGCCCCCGCGACCCGTTCGCGTCGCTCCGCCGCCGCGAAGCGCGCCGGCGCCGTTCCCGCCCCCGAGGCCGCCGCCGCGCCCTCCGGCCACCTGTGGGATGCTCTCGACGCCCGGCGCGATGACGACGGCACCGCCGTCATCGACATGACCACCGAGACCGACGGGGCACCGCTGCGCGTGAGCTGGCGCCGGCTGTCCGTCCGCGTCGACGAGCTCGCCGCGGGACTCGACGCCTTCGGCGTGCGCGCGGGCGACCGTGTCTCGCTGCTCGTGCAGCCCGGCCCGACCCTCACCGCCGCCCTGTACGCGTGCCTGCGCATCGGGGCCGTGGTCGTCGTGGCCGACCGGGGTCTCGGCATCCGGGGTCTGTCGCGCGCCGTGCGCGGTGCCGTCCCCGACGTCGTCATCGGCGAGGTCGCCGGTCTGGCCGCCGCTCGCGCGCTCGGCTGGCCGGGGCGTCGAATCTCGGCCGCGGCCCTTCCCGCCGTCACCTCCCGCGCGCTCGGTGTCGAAGCGAGCCTGTCCGACCTGGCCCGCGCCGGTCGGGGCCGCGCCGTGCCCGCTGCCCCGGGCCCCGACGCCGACGCCGCGGTGCTCTTCACCTCGGGTTCGACGGGACCGGCGAAGGGCGTCGTCTATACGCACGCGCAGCTGACCGCGTTGCGCGACACCCTCGCCGCGCACTTCGGCGTCACTGCCGAAACGGGCCTGGTCACCGGCTTCGCCCCCTTCGCCCTGCTCGGACCGGCGCTCGGCACGCGCTCGGCGACGCCCGACATGGACGTGTCCGCCCCGCGCACCCTGACCGCGTCCGCCGTCGCCGCCGCCGTCCGGGCGTCCGACGCGCGGATCGTGTTCCTGTCGCCGGCGGCGGTCTCGAACGTCGTCGCGACGGCGTCCGACCTGACCCGCGACGACCGCGCGGCCCTCGAGAAGGTCGAGACGTTCCTCTCGACCGGTGCCCCCGTGAGCGTCGATCTGCTGCGCCGCGCGCAAGAGCTCATGCCGAACGCCGTGGCCCACACCCCCTACGGCATGACCGAGTGCCTGCTCGTCGCCGACGTGACCCTGCCCGAGATCGAACAGGCGCGCGGCGACCGCGGGGTCTGCGTCGGCCGCCCGCTCGGCACCGGCCAGGTGCGCATCTCGGCCCTCGACGCCGAGGGTCGCGCCGCGGGCGAACCCCGGACGGATGCCGGGGTCACCGGCGAGGTCGTCATCTCGGCGCCCCACCTCAAGCGCGGCTATTTCCGGCTGTACCTCACCGACCGCGAGGCCCGGCGCGGGCTTCCCGAACGCTGGCACCGCACGGGCGACGTCGGTCACCTCGACGCCGACGGCCGCCTCTGGATCGAGGGGCGCCTCCCCCACGTGATCACCACCGCCGACGGCCCGGTCACTCCCGTCGGGATCGAGCAGGACGTCGAGTCGGTTCCCGCCGTCGAACGCGCCGCCGCCGTGGGCGTGGGACCGGTGGGCCGACAGGTCGTCGTGACGGTCGTCGAAGCCGGCGTGCGGCGCCCCGGTCTGGCATCCCCCGATCTGACCGAGAGCGTCCGCGCGGCGACGTCGCAGCGTCTCGCGGCCGTGCTCGTGGTCCCGACGCTCCCGACCGACATCCGCCACAACTCGAAGATCGACCGCTCGCGCCTGGCCCGGTGGGCGGAGCGCGTGTTGGCCGGAGAGAAACCGACGGCGCCGTGAAGGTCCTCGCCACCGGGTCGTCCGGCTTCCTCGGCCGCGCCGTCGTTCGCGCTCTCCACGACGCGGGGCACGAGGTGCGTACCCTGCAGCGCCGCCCCTCGGGCGTCGACGGCGCCGACGACCGGCTCGGATCGGTCACGGATCCGGATGCCGTGGCATCCGCCCTCGAGGGCATCGACGGGATCGTCCACCTCGCGGCGAAGGTCTCGCTCGCCGGTGACCCCGCGCAGTTCCGCGCCGTGAACGTCGACGGCACCCGCACCCTGCTCGACGCCGCCGCGGCGGCGGGCGTCACGCGCGTCGTGCACGTGTCGTCGCCCTCGGTCGCGCACGCGGGACACGCTCTGGCCGGCGTGGGCGCGGAGCCCGCTGATCCGGATGCCGCGCGCGGCGAATACGCCCGCACGAAGGCCGAGGCGGAGGTGCTCGCGCTCTCCCGCGCCGGCGGGGGGACGGCCCTCGTCGCGATCCGCCCGCACCTCGTCTGGGGCCCGGGCGACACCCAACTCATCGAGCGCGTCGTCGCCCGCGCGCGCCGGGGCACCCTGCCCCTGCTCGACGGCGGCACGGCGCTCATCGACTCCACGTTCGTCGACAACGCGGCATCCGGGATCGTCGCCGCCCTGCACCGTGTCGACGAGGTCAGCGGGCGCGCCTACGTGCTGACCAACGGCGAACCGCGGCCGGTCGGCGACCTTCTCGCCGGCATCTGCCGCGCCTCGGGCGTGACCCCCCCGCGTTTCAGTGTGCCCGCGGGAGTGGCCAAGGCTGCAGGCTCGCTCATCGAGCGGGTCTGGTCCGTGCGCCCGGGTCAGGACGAACCGCCCATGACCCGCTTCCTCGCCGAGCAGCTGTCGACCGCGCACTGGTTCGACCAGACCGAGATCCGCCGCGACCTGCGGTGGACGCCGTCGGTGACGATCGACGAGGGCCTCCGCCGCCTCGCGCGCGCCTGACCCCGCGGCATCCGGCCCCTCCGCCGACCCCCGCGTCCCACTTTTCGCAGAGCATGTCCCGAAAAGGGCTGCCTGACGCCGGCCCAGACAGCCAGAAGTGGGACATGGTCCGCCCCGACCCCCGCGTCCCACTTTTCGCAGAGCATGTTCCGAAAAGGGCTGCCTGACCCCCGCCCAGACAGCCAGAAGTGGGACATGGTCCGCCCCGACCCCGACGCTCCACACGCGCGAAAGGCCCGCCCCCGCGAGGGGGCGGGCCTTCCGGGTGCCGCGGCTCAGACCAGGTCGAACCGGTCGAGCTCGGTGACCTTGCGCCACGCGGCGACGAAGTCGCGCACGAACTTCTCCTTGGCGTCGTCCGAGGCGTAGACCTCGGCGAGCGCGCGCAGCTCGGAGTTCGACGAGAACACCAGGTCGACGCGGGTGCCGATGCCGACCTTCTCGCCCGAGCCGTCCTTGGTGCCCTCGAACGCGTGCTTGCCGCTGTCGAGCGGCTTCCACGTCGTG
This sequence comes from Microbacterium sp. 16-032, assembly GCF_041079455.1. Lineage (NCBI taxonomy): Bacteria > Bacillati > Actinomycetota > Actinomycetes > Micrococcales > Microbacteriaceae > Microbacterium > Microbacterium sp. 16-032. The sequence continues at coordinate 488,093 of NZ_JBFYGQ010000002.1, forward strand.
CCGAGGTCGAGGAGGTTCGCGAACACGTCGTTGGTCAGGGCGCCGGGGGTGTCGGTGAACACGCCCCAGTCGCTGCCGTCCCAGTTGGCACCGATCGCGCGCAGGCCGCCGACCAGTACGGTCATCTCGGGAGCCGTGAGCGTCAGCAGGTTGGCCTTGTCGAGCAGCAGGAACTCCGCGGGCAGACGCGCCTCGCGCGAGGCGTAGTTGCGGAAGCCGTCGGCGATCGGCTCGAGCCAGCGGAACGACTCGATCTCGGTCTGCTCCTGCGAGGCGTCGGTGCGGCCGGGGGTGAAAGGCACCTCGACCTCGACGCCGCCGGCGAGGGCGGCCTGCTCGACACCGGCGTTGCCCGCGAGGACGAGCAGGTCGGCGATAGAGACCTTCTTCTCGCCCTGCGCGTCGAACTCCGCCTTGATCTTCTCGAGGACTTCCAGGACGGATGCCAGCTGCTCCGGGTTGTTGACCGTCCAGCTCTTCTGCGGCTCGAGGCGGATGCGCGCACCGTTCACACCACCGCGCTTGTCGCTGCCGCGGAAGGTCGAGGCGGCGGCCCACGTCGTGGTGACCAGCTGCTGCACCGACAGACCGCTGTCGAGGATCTGCTGCTTGAGGGCAGCGGCATCCGTCTGATCGATCAGCGGGTGGTCGACGGCGGGCACGGGGTCCTGCCAGACGAGCACCTCGGCGGGCACCTCGGAGCCAAGGTAGCGCTCGCGCGGGCCCATGTCGCGGTGGGTGAGCTTGAACCAGGCGCGGGCGAAGGCGTCCTGGAAAGCGGCCGGGTCCTCGGCGAAGCGACGCGAGATCTTCTCGTACGCCGGGTCGACGCGCAGCGCCAGGTCGCTCGTGAGCATGCGGGGCTCGCGGCGGCCGTCGGAGTGCGCCTCGGGGACCATGTCGGCTCCCCCGCCGTTCTTGGGACGCCACTGGTGCGCACCCGCGGGGCTCTGGAAGAGCTCCCACTCGTAGGCGAAGAGGATGTGGAAGAACTCGTTGTCCCAGCGGGTGGGGTGGTAGGTCCACGTGACTTCGAGGCCGCTGGTGATGGTGTCGTCGCCCTTGCCGGTGCCGTGGCTGTTCTTCCAGCCCAGGCCCTGGTCGTTGATGTCGGCGGCCTCGGGGTTGGCGCCGACGTGCGAGTCGCTCGCGGCCCCGTGCGTCTTGCCGAAGGTGTGACCACCGGCGATGAGGGCGACGGTCTCCTCGTCGTTCATGGCCATGCGACCGAACGTCTCGCGGATGTCGTGGGCCGACAGCTGCGGGTCGGGGTTGCCGTTAGGGCCCTCAGGGTTGACGTAGATCAGGCCCATCTGCACCGCCGCGAGCGGCTTCTCGAGCTCGCGGTTGCCCGTGTAACGCTCGTCGCCGAGCCACGTGGTCTCGGGGCCCCAGTACACGTCGTCGTCGGGCTCCCACACGTCGGTGCGGCCGCCGGCGAAGCCGAAGGTGGGGAAACCCATGTCCTCGAGCGCGACGTTGCCGGCGAGGATCATCAGGTCGGCCCACGAGATCGACTGGCCGTACTTCTTCTTGACGGGCCAGAGCAGACGGCGGGCCTTGTCGAGGTTGACGTTGTCGGGCCAGCTGTTCAGCGGGGCGAAGCGCTGCATGCCCGCGCCCGAGCCGCCGCGGCCATCGGTCACGCGGTAGGTACCGGCGCTGTGCCACGCCATGCGGATCATGAGGGGCCCGTAGTGACCAAAGTCGGCGGGCCACCAGTCCTGCGACGTCGTCATGACCTCTTTGAGGTCGCGCTTGACGGCGTCGAGGTCGAGCGCCTCAAAGGCGGCCTTGTAGTCGAAGCCCTCATCGAGCGGGTCGCGCAGGGCGTTGTTCTTCGCGAGGATCTTGACGTTCAGGCTCTCGGGCCACCACACGCGGTTGGCGGAGCCCTGGGTGGGGTGGGGCAGGGCGCCGGCGGGCTCGCTGTCGGCGGGGGCTTCGCCCACGGGCAGTCGGTTGTCGTCGGGGGCGGCACCATCGTGGAAGACGGGGCACCCGTTCAGAGCGTCGCTCATCGGGATCCTCTCGGTTTTTCGGCTTCGGACTTCGCCCGACAATCGGAGCACACGCCCCAGAACGTCACCTCTGCGGTTTCGATGAGAAAGCCGCTTCCCTCCGGCATGTGCAGGCACGGCGCAGACCCGACGACGCAGTCCACGTCGTCGATGCGGCCGCACCCGGTGCACACCACGTGGTGGTGGTTGTCGCCCACGCGCAGTTCGAAGGTTCCGGCGTGGCCGGCGGGTTCGATACGGCGGGCGAGTCCCGCGTCGGCGAAATCGCCGAGCGCGTTGTACACCGACTGCTTGCTCGTTCCGGGGAGGGAGCCGACGATCCGGTCGAAGACGTCGTCGGCGGTGGCGTGCGGCCGGGCGCGGAGGGCTTCGAGGACGGCGATGCGTGTCGCCGTCACCCGCAGACCCGCCCCGCGGATGAGGGCATCCGCGGGAGCGTCCGGTCGACTGTTGAGCATACGACCAGCGTATCTTTTTTTGAGTGAATCAAAAATGACACGCCGGGAAACAGACGGAACCTCGAACCTGGTTCACCCGAGTGAGCGGATGCCGTCACCCCGCCGTCAGCGTCGGAGTGCCCGCCTCGTACTCGGTGAGATCGCCCGTCTCGCCCACGCGCGCCGCACGACGACCCACGACCAGCATGTAGAAGAGGAAGACCCCGAGGGCCAGAGCGCCGATCGCGATCTTGATCTGCCACGGCCACTCGCGCGGGGTCACGAACCCCTCTACGAGGCCCGACAGGGCCAGGGCGAAGACGAGACCCACGGCCACGGTCGCGAGCGACCGACCCGCCGCCGCGAGCGCCTCCGCCCGCGTCCGCCGGCCCGGGGCGACCCATGCCCAGAAGATCTGCAGGCCCGCCCCTCCCGCGACGAAGATCGCCGTGAGCTCGAGCAGACCGTGCGGGAGGATGAACTGGAAGAACAGGTCGCCGCGGTCGAACGAGAACATGATCGCCGCCGACGTCCCCACCCCCACGGCGTTCTGCATGATCACCATGAGCGGCCAGATGCCCGTGACCCCGAACAGCACGCACTGCGCCGCGATCCAGGCGTTGTTCGTCCAGACCGACCCGGCGAAGATCGCGTTCGGGTTCTCGCGGTAGTAGCTCACGAACTGCTCGTCGGCGTAGTTCTGCAGCTGACTCCTATCCCCCAACGCCGCCACGGCCGCGGGGTCGCCCGAGATCCACAGGGCGACGAGCGTCGCGACCACGAGGAAGCCCAGGGTCACGGCGAGCGTGCTCCAGCGCACGCGGTACAACGCCGCCGGAAGCTGCAGCACGAAGAAGCGCGGGAGCTGCCGCAGGACGTTGTCGCGGACGCCCGTGAGACGCAGGCGCGTCCGCGCCAGCAGGATCGAGACGTAGTCGCCCTCGGGCGTGCGTCCGGCCGAGGTCTTGATGTCGGCCAGGTCGGCCGAAGCCGCGCGGTAACGGGTGACGAGTTCGTCGACGTCGGGGCCGCTCAGGCGCTTGCGGCGGCCCAGTTCGTCGAGCCGCGCCCACTCGTCGCGCCGGGCGGCCGTCAGGGCGTCGAGGTCCATGTGGTCAACTGTACGCATGGCTTCGTCGTCGACCCCCGCTCCCGCGGTCGCCCTCGTCCACACGAGCGCCGATGAGACGCTGACCGGAGAGGCCGTCGCCCTCGACGTCCAGCCCGTCGGTTTCTTCTTGCGCGCGGTCGGCGCCGTCATCGACTTCCTCGTCGGGGTCGTCCTCCTCATCGGCGGCGCACTGCTGCTGGTGTCGATGGTCGGGGCGGGCACCCTGCCCGAGTCCGCCGTCCGGATCGGCGTCATCTCGCTGCTGGTGCTCGTGACGGTCGCGATCCCCACCACCGTCGAGACCCTCTCGCGCGGCCGGAGCCTCGGCCGCCTCGCCGTGGGCGCGCGCATCGTCCGTACCGACGGCGGGGCCGCGGGCTTCCGCCAGGCCCTCATCCGCTCGCTCACCGGGGTGCTCGAGGTGTGGTTCACGCTCGGCGCGATCGCGGCGGTCGTCGGCATGTTCACCCCGCGCGCTCAGCGTCTGGGCGATCTGCTCGCCGGGACCGCGAGCGAGCGCACGCGCACGCGCCGGCTTCCTGCTCCGGCCCCGGGTCTGCCCCCGGGGTGGGAATCCTGGGCAGCGATCGCCGACGTGTCGCGCCTGCCCGATCGACTGGCCGCGCGCGTCGCGCAGTTCGTCCGCGGAGCCGACGCGCTCGAGCCGGCCGCCCGGGTACGCGTGGCCGCCTCGCTCGCCGAGGCCGTGCGTCCCTTCGTCTCGCCGCTGCCCCCGTCCGACCCGGAGGGGCTCGTTCGCGCGGTGTCGGCGGTGCGCCGGGACCGCGAGTACCGCGCGCTGCTGCTCGAGAACGAGCGGGCAGCGGCCCTGACCGAAAAAGCGTGAGTCGCCGAAAGCCGTCCCCGCGAGCGGCTATTCCCAGCGACGCGCGCCTGAGGGACGCTCCCTCGCGAGAGCGCTCAGCGGATCAGGTGCGCAGCGTCTCGTGACGAACGACGACCCAACCCTTGGGCACCGACAGCCGGTCGGCGTGGATCGCGCACAGATCGTGCGCGTGCGGGTCGCCCGAGGGACCGAGGGGGCCGAGGGCCGCCATCTGGTCGCCGTAGTCGTAGGTGAGGGTGCTCATCGCCTCGCGGGCGCATCCCACCTTCGAGCAGAGTCTGTCGCGCATCGCGGGTCAGCCTAGTCAGCCCCTCCGACACCGCGCGGACGCCGCGCCGCGCTTCGCTCGCCGAGCGACCGGCATGGACGGTCCGCCGATCGACCGCTCGTCACGCCTTGCGTCGACGCGGAGCCGCGGATCGCGGCGGATCCGCCCGCAGGTGATCGGCGGCGCGCTGCAGGATCCGCGCCAGGTCGGCGATGTCCGCGTCGGTGAGCGATGAGAAGAGCAGTCGGTGCAACGCATCGATGTGGCCGGGGAAGACGGCGCCGAGCACGTCGCGCCCCGCCGAGGTGAGGGCGACCACCACGCTACGCTCGTCGTCGGGCGACGGCGCCCGCGTCACCAGACCCCGCCCCTCGAGCACCTGCGCCTGGTAGGTCAGACCGCTACGACTGTAGACGACCCGGTCGGCGAGGTCCGTCATGCGCAGGCGCCCGTCGGGACTGTCACCCAGGGTCGCCAGCAGCTGGAACTGCACGTAGCTCAGATCACCGGCATCGCGGAGCTGCTTCTCGACCGCGTGACGCAGCAGGCTGCTCACTTCGGTGAAGGCGAAGTACGCCTGGAGCTGCGTGCGGGTGACTTCCGCGGTGTTCCGTGTCATGCCGGAATCCTATCTTGCTTCGAGTTCGTAGCAGTGTTAGCGTCCGGTATTGCTTCGAATCCGAAGCACAACGCGAAAGGACATCCCCATGAAGGCCATGCGATTCCGCGAAGTGGGCGGACCCGACGTCTTGCGACTCGACGACGTCGAGCTGCCGACACCCGGCCCGGGGCAGGTGCGACTGAAGGTCGCGGCATCCGCGTTCAACGCCGCCGACAACGGCATGCGCGCCGGCTTCCTCCCGATTCCCGTACAGCTCCCCCATGTCCCCGGCTACAACGTGTCGGGCACCATCGACGCGGTCGGTGCCGGCGTCGAGGGCGTCGAGATGGGTCAGGCCGTGATCGGGTTCCTCCCCATGCAGACCGACGGCGGCGCCGCGGAGTACGTCGTGGCCCCCGCCGATGCGGTCACGGCGGCTCCCCGCGCCGTCGATCTCGTCGATGCGGCAGCCCTTCCTTCCGTCGCGCTGACCGCGTGGCAGGCGCTGTTCGACGACGGCGGGCTCCGCGTCGGCCAGCGGGTGCTGATCGTGGGCGCGGGAGGAGCCGTCGGCATCCACGCCGTGCGCCTCGCCCACCGCGCGGGGGCGCACGTCATCGCCACGGCGAGCCCGCGCAGCCTCGACGCCGTCGGTGCGGCGGGGGCCGACCAGATCGTCGACCGCACGCGGGCCTCGCTGCTCGACGTCGTCGACGAACCCGTCGACGTGCTGCTGAACCTCGCCCCTCTCGATCCCGACGACTTCGCCGCTCTGGTCGGCCTGGTGCGCGACGGCGGGGTCGTCGTCAGCACCACGGCGTTCATGGCGACCCCCGGCGACGAACGCCGCGGCGTCGACGCCAAGACCGTCTTCGTCCGGGCCGACACCCCGCGGCTCGCCGCGATCGTCGCTCTCGTCGACGCGGGCGAGCTCATCGTCGAGGTGGACCGGCGCATCGACCTCGTCGACCTGCCCGCCCTGCACGCCGAGGCCATGGCGGGGCGCATCGCCGGCAAGGTCGTCGTCGTCCCGTGAGTCGATCGCGGCCCGCCTCTTCGCCCGACGCGCCGACGCCGACCCGCGGGCCGTCCGGCGTCCGCCGGATGACTTCGGGTCGGCGGGCGAACGTAGGATGAACGCATGATGCGTCGTCGGTCCCGCGAAGCGCGACCCGTGGCCCGCCCCTCGCGGCACGGTCGTCACGGCCGTGAGAATCGCAGCCCGGTCGTACGCCCGCCGTTGCCTCCGATCGACACCCGCGTCGAGAGATTCGACATCGCGGTCGGCGCCGCCGCCGAGTTCCTCCGCTCGGCCTGGACCGACCTGCGCGAGGTCTCGTTCGAGATCGGGATCATGCCTCCCGCCGCGGCCGACGGCATCCCGCGCTGGACCGTCCTGCGCGAAGAGAAGCGCATCATCCTCTACCGCGTGCCGATCGAACGCCTGGGTCACCCCCATCACGACGATGACCTGCACCGGCGGATGATGATCGAGGGCGCGGTCTTCCGGGCGGCCGCCGAGTACCTCGACCGCGACCCGTGGGACCTCGGCCCCGAACGCTTCCGCTTCTTCTGACCCGCACCGGGCGGCGCGACGCTACGGCAGGATCGTGAGCGCCGAGGCCGCGGCATCCGCCGGCCACAGGGGGTACGACGCCAGCGCACCGGCGCCCGCGTACGTGACGGCCGCGCGCACGGGCGCCCCCGTCTCGAGACGATAGACGCCCGCCGCGACCGGCACGGCGACGCTCGCGCCGGCGGCGACCGCCGTGGTCACCGCGGCGCCCCCGTCCGCGGGGGTGAGGGTGACGGTCGTGTCGGTGTCGCCGCCGGCGATCACCAGGTTCGCGCCCACGCCCGAGGCGACCGCGATCGCGCTGGGCGTCGAGACGGCGGGCGCGGGGACGTACCAGGCGAAATCGGAGCCCTCACCGAAACCGGTGGTCGACCACGTCGACCCGACGATCGGCGCGGTGGCCGACACGTCGACCGTGTACGCGCCGGCAGCGGCACCCGACAGGTTCACCGAGGTGGGCAGCCCCGCCGTGAGGGGGATGTCGGTGGGGGCGGGAGCGCTGACCGAGGGGTCGTTCGGCACGAGCGTCACGGTCGCCGAGGCGTCGGATCCGGGAGACAGCAGGCGCAGCACCGTGCCCGCCTGACTGGCGTCCGCGGCGGGGACCTGGACGCCAGGCATGACCAGTCGCGTGTCGGCCTGCGCGAGAGGCGCGACCTGATCCACCCCGCCCGGCAGCAGCAGACGCGTCAGCTGCGCCTGCAGCGACGCGTGCACCGGGGCACCCGACGACACCACGCGCACGACCGGGCTCTCTTCTCCGAGCAGCAGACCGGCGAGGGGCACGACACGGCGACCGCCCGCGGGGACCACGAGGTTCTGACCGCTGGGCGGATCCGACACCCCCTTGGCGCCGTAGACCGACAGCTGGACGGTCGCGGGGACGGCTCCGGGATTGGCGAGGACGACCAGATCGTTGGCGCCCGTCGTGGTCGCGCCCCCGACGAGCCACGATTCCGCCAGGGGCGGGCGGCAGGCGGATGCCGCGAAACCGACGAGGTCGCTCGCGGCGGCCGTGGCGGACCCGGCGGCGGCGAGCGGGGACGGGGCGCCGTCACGGGGGGCCGCGCGCAGGGCCTCGGCGTCGCCCGAGGCGTCGGAGGTCGCCCCCGTCAGCGCGGTCGGGGAGGCGTCAGAGTCGGCGGGACCGCTGACCACCTGCTGGCCGGCCGCCGAGCTCAGCGAGCTCGCGGAGTCGGCGCTTCGCCCGAGGGCCAGCAGCGGACCGTCGCACGCCAGGAGCGTGTCGCCGGGCGCCGGCGTGGCCTGCACGCGCACGGGGGTCGCGGAGTACTGCGGCCAGGGCGCGGCGATGCCGACGACCGTGCCGATGACGGCGGCCGTCGCCACCGCGGCTCCCGCGACGACGCGGGCGCTCGTGGCGGCGACACGGACGAGACGACGCTCGCTCATCGGGATCCTCCCGGGTTCGGGCCGACGATGCGCGGCGTCCGGCGGGCGACCCGACGCGAGGCCGCGGTGGGTACCGCGAGCAGGAGCGCGACGAGCACGACACCGAGCGAACCGACGGCGACGAGTCGCTGGAGGCCCAGACGGTGGTCGTCGAGCGCGGGACGCGGCGTGATCGCCGTGTTCACCCGCCACAGGTCGCCGCGTGTGGTCGCCCCCACGGGGTCGAGCAGGTCGCGCTGGTCGAGCGAGGTGGCCGCTCCGAGTCGCGTGCCCCGGATCACGTCGTCCTCGCCGGCGGGGGCCGACTCGAGCAGCACGAACGAGATCCCGCGCGCGGCGAGCCGCGACACGACGTCGTCGGCGGAGGGGGTGACCAGGTCGGCCGCGAGGGCCGCGAGCTCGACGTCCTGATCGTCGGCCGTCGTGCGCGTGGCTTCGACGGTGCTCTGCCCCGAGAGGGTGGCGCTCCCGCCCCACACCACCTGTACGCGCAGCCCGTCGGAGCGCGGGTCGAGGACGATCGTGCCGATGTCGAGCGAACCGCGGCCCTCGGCGGCGACGAACGCCGGGAGGGTCGAGACGGGACCGTTCGTGAGGACGGAGCGGTCGGTGCCGGGGCCGGCGGTCTGCGCGGTCAGGGCCGGGGCGACCGAGACGGCGAGAGCGGCGAGGGCGAGGAGCGCGCCGACGGGTCGGAGCACGCGAACGCGCGCGGGGATGCCAGCGTCCAGGGCCACTACGGCCCCGCCGACGAGCCCGATCCACGCGAGGCTGAGACCCGCTCCCGGCCAGATCGGCACGGGCTCCGAATGGTCGAACGACACGGCGATCCCCACCGCGGCGAAGGCGGTGGCCAGGCCCGCGACGGCGATGACGATGAGGGCGGATGCCGTTATCCACCGCGGCGTGAGCACGGCGAGCACGGCGAGGACCGCGAGAGGGGCCACGAGCAGGCCCACCCACCAGACCGGTCCCTCCGTCAGGCTGGCCCACCCGCCCGGGTCGGACGTGGGGAACCCGGCTGCCAACAGCGCGCGGCCGAGCGGCGTGGCCGAGGCCTCGGCTCCCGCGTAGACGATGCCGGGGTCGGCGAGCAGGCCCCAGGGGTTGCCGGCGCGCACCTGGGTCCACACGAGCGGGGCGAAGACGACGGCCGAGGGGATCAGGAGCCACACGACGCGGGCGACACCGCGGCCGGCCACGAGCGCGACGACGACGAGCGCCGCCGACCACAGGACCACGACCGCCGGCGCGAGCGAGGGCGCGCACGCGAGGACGGCGACGAGCAGGAGGGATGCCGCCCCCGCGGGAGCCCACGAGCGATGCGCCACGCACGCGGCGTAGAAGAGCCACGGCAGAAGCAGGTGGACGAGCACACCGGCCGGGCGCCCCTCGGTGAGGGACGCGAGGAAGGTGGGGGCGAGCGCCCAGGCGACACCGGTGACGATGCGCAGCATCGACGACTCGGTCACGCGGGTCGCGGCGAACCACCCGCCCAGCACCGCGAGCGGAAGAGCGAGCACCCACAGCACGACGAACGCGCGCGAGGGGTCACCGGGCGACAGTGTGCCGATCAGGGCGACGAGAGCCGAGAACGGGTCAGCCGGGCCGATGGCATCCAGGCCGAGGGGGCGCGCTCCCCACGCGGCGTCCTGCCACAGCTGGGCGACGCTCTGGCGCAGCGGGGCGAGCGCTCCCCCGCCGAGCACGGGCCACGCCAGCAACGGGGCGAAGAGGGCCGCCGAGACCGCGAGGGCGCCGAGCACCGCCCATGCTCCCCCGCCGACGAAGAAGCGCAGTTCCGAGCGCACGGGGGCGTCGGGGTCGGCGACGTCGCTCTCCCAGCGCAGCCGCATCTCCGAGCGGGAGACCCGGAGCGGCGCGAGTCGTGACCATCCGACCACCCGCGAGGAGCGGATGCGACGACGGGCCCGGGCGATGGCCGCCGGTCGGGCCATGACGAGCAGCGTCGCCCCCCACTCGGGGAGGACGCGGTACGGGACCTTCGAGACCAGGTGCAGGATCGTGCGCCACAGGGCGAGCGGCAGCAACGACAGCCAGTGCAGCGCCACCGCCGGAGCGGGCGCGTAGACCAGACGGCGGTGGAGTTGCGCGGTCCGTGTCGCGAAGGCGCGCCGCCGCGCGCGGCGGCGACCGCGGGCCATCGCCGCGACCCCGTCGCCGGCGACGGCGACACGGGCGGCGGGCACGAGCGAGACGAGGTGGCCCGCGAGACGCGCGCGCACGCCCAGATCGAGCCCCTCGTCGGCGCCGCCCAGCGCGGGGTCGAGACCGCCGAGCGCGGTCCAGGCGTCGCGGCGGACGAGCAGGCCGCGGACGTCGGCGCCGAGCACGTCGGCATCGCCGTCGCGCTGTCCCTGATCGAGCTCGCCGGCCGCGAGTTCGACGGTGCCGCCGTAGCGGTTCATGCTCACGCCCAGCGAGAGGATCGCGTCGCGGTCGTCCCACGCGACGAGCTTGGGGGCCGCGACGACCAGCGGGGGCGAGAGTTCGAGGGCGCCGGCCAGGCGCACCAGGGCGTCGGGGTCGGGCGCGGTGTCCTGCGCGAGCAGCCAGACCGCATCGCCGGTGAGGCGTGGGGTGGCCAGGGCCGTGGCGGCGGCGAACGAGGTGCCGGCCGGGGCCGTGATGACTCCCTCCGCACCGGAGGAGGCGGCGAGACGCGTCAGCGCGGAGTCGGAGCCGCACAGCACGATCGTGAGGGCGTCGACCGGGCGGGTCTGGGCGGCGAGGGCCGAGAGAGTGCGCTCCAGATGGTTCGCTGCAGGAGTGCGTCCTTCGGGACGCACGACGAGGATGGCGTGAACACGGGCGGGCATGACGCGGATCAGCCTAAGCGCGTGCTCCTCCGATCACGGACGCCGCGCCGTCGGCGCGAGGATCGTTCGAGCGGACGGATGACGCGGATCAGGCGCGACGCTTGAGCTTGCGGCGCTCGCGCTCGCTGAGGCCGCCCCAGATGCCGAAGCGCTCGTCGTTCTGCAGCGCGTACTCGAGGCACTCCGACTTGACGTCGCACGACGTGCAGATGCGCTTGGCATCTCGCGTCGAGCCGCCCTTCTCGGGGAAGAACGCCTCGGGGTCGGTCTGCGAGCAGAGCGCGTCGGTCTGCCAGGCGAGTGTGTTCTCTTCGGTGGAGTCGATGTCGCGGCGGACGCCGGGTACACCCAGATCGACCGGATCGACGAACCAATTCTCCGGGACACCGGACCGGTACTGCGACGTCGCCATATCGTCCTCCGCCTCGTTCAAGCCCCCATGACGCGGTTCCGCGCAGTCATAATTACACCCGTGTCATTCCGCTGAGTCAAGTCGCGGATCGTAAACCCTCAAGGGCGAGGTGAACCTTTAGCCGCGTCCCCGGCGTGTCGCGGCTCTCACGCACCGGGCATGGCGACGAAGACCTCGCCGCCACCGTCCGCGGCGAGAGGGGACTCGTCGGGCGTGACGAGGGCGGCCTGACCCGGGAGCACGGTGATGCTCCGCCCCGAGGCGCCCGTGAGCACGGTCCCGCCCGTCACGCCGAGGGCGATCGCGACACCGCGGAGCTCCAGGCTGCCCGCGGCGCCCACCTCGAAGCGACCGAGCGCGAAGTCGGCGATCCCGGGCGCGAAGACCTCGGCGTTCTCCCCCGTCGCGACCGGGCGCAGGAACGGGGGCTCGGCCGGCCGGAAGTCGACCAGGGCGAGCAGTTCGGACACGTCGATGTGCTTGGGTGTCAGGCCCCCGCGCAGCACGTTGTCGCTCGCCGCCATGATCTCGACGCCGAGACCGGCGACGTAAGCGTGCAGGACGCCGGCGGGGACGAAGATCGCCTCCCCGCGGCGCAGCTCGACGAGGTTCATCAGCAGGGCCACCACGATGCCCGGGTCGGCGGGGTACGCTGCGTGCAGCGAGCGCGTCAGGGCCAGCTCGGCGCCGAACTCCGGCGCCTCGGCCGAGGCCGCGGCATCCACGATCTCTTCGATCTCGGCGCGCTCAGCCTCGCCGAGCAGCCAACCGATCGCGGAGCGCAGCGCGTCGTCGCCGGCCAGGTGGGCCCGCAGGGTCTCGACGGCGGGAGCGTCACCCAGGGCCGAGACGAGGGTACGCGTGCGCTCCAGGTCGCGGAGCCCCGCGAGGGCGGTGAAGGTGTCGCTCAGCGCGACGATCACCTCGGGCTTGTGGTTGTCGTCCTTGTAATTGCGCTCCCCCGCATCGCGGGGAATCCCGGCACGCTCCTCACGGGCGAAGCCCTCGACCGCCTGCTCCTTCGAGGGGTGCACCTGGATCGAGAGGGGAGCTCCCGCGGCGAGGAGCTTCAACAGGTACGGCAGCTTCGCGGGAACACCCTGCTCGGCCGCGACGGCCGGCAGCCACGCGTCGAGCGTGCGGGCGGAGCCGTCGTGCACCTCGGCCGGCGATCCCGGGTGGTCGCCGAACCACACCTCGGCTTCGGGGGCCCCGGTGGGCTCGCGCCCCTCCAGGTCGGCGATGAGGGTCGGGCTCCCCCAGGCGTAGTCGCGGGGGGTGTTCGAGATGGCGATCAGCACGGCGTCAGCATAATGTGCGCACCCGACGGCGACGGATGCCGACCGCTACCCTGAACAGACCATGGCGATGCACACGAATCACCCGGTGTCGGCGCTGCCGACGGCACCGGCGCGCGAGACGACCGGGCACCTGCTGCTCCGGGCCTGGTGCGTCCTCCTGCTCGTGCTCGCCCTCGGCGGTGTCGGCCTCGTACACGCCGTCGGACCGGCCGCGACCGCCGTGGTCGTGGCGGCCACCGCCGTCGTGTCGGCAGTCGTGTGGCTCGTGGTCCGCCCACCCCTCGCGGTCCGGCGACTGCCGTGGATCGCCGCCGGCTACCTCGTCTGGGCGACCGCATCGCTCGCATGGAGCGCGTGGCCCGCGGCATCCGTCCTGACTCTCCTTCTGCTGTGGATCACGACCTTCCAGGGACTGTTCGTCGGCGCCGTCCTCACCTGGAGGGATGTCGTGCGGGCGATTGCGTCCGCCGCGAAGTGGGTAGTCGGGCTCTCGCTCCTCTTCGAGATCGCGGTCGCTCTGATCGTCCGGGGACCGCTGCTCCCGGGATTCGCCGCGCCGACCGCAGGCGCGGATCCGGTCGCCCCCTGGTCCGACGGCGCCCTCCTCACGGGCGGCCGGATCCAGGGGATCTACGGCGACGCCGACCTGTTGGCGGCCGTCATGCTCGTCGCCATCATCGTCTTCGGCGTGCGGTTGGCGGCGGGGGCGCCTCGGCGGGCCCTGCTCATCGTGTGGATCGCGGTGGCCGGATTCCTCTTCGTCCGCGCCGCGTCGATCACCGCCGTCATCGCCGCGGCCTTCGTCGCGCTCGTGCTGGGGACCGTCCTGGTCATGCGGACGGCCAAGCGCCCCGGCGAGCGCACGCGGTGGTACCTGCTCTACGCCGCGATCGGGCTCGGTGGCGCGGCGGCGCTGTGGTTCGGGCGCGACACGATCTTCGAGATGCTGGGCCGCGGCGCCGACCTCACGGGTCGCGAGGGCATCTGGGCCGACGTGCTCACCCGGGCCGACCAGCATCCGTTCATCGGCTGGGGGTTCTCGACGCCGTGGATCACCACGGAGCCGCTCATCGACGGCTGGATCGTCGACCAGGGACAGACCGTCGCCCAGGCGCACGGCATGTGGCTCGACGCGTACCTGCAGCTCGGCGGGGTGGGCGTGGCACTGCTGGCGCTCGTGTACCTCGCCTACCTGTGGAGGTCGTGGTTCTTCGCCGTCGATCGCCCCCGGTGGGACCTGCGTGCCGACCGCCCGCACTCTCCCCTCACGCTCCTGCCGACCCTCGTCGGCGCCCTCCTCGTCGCGCAGGGACTGACCGACTCGGGCCCCCTGCTGCTGTGGGGCTGGATGTTCGTGGTCCTGTTCGGCGCGAAGATCAAGCAGACCCCGCTCGTGGGGGTCGGCCCGAGCGAACAGAGCATCTCGATCGAACGCGGCGAACTGCAGCGCCCCGCGCTCTGACCGGCAAGCGTCGGACGCTCAGGGTGGCGCGGAGAGCGCCCGGTAGACTTCCCGCTGGCCGTCCGCGGCCGCGGCTCCTCGACCGAAAGATCTCTTCGTGACGTACACCCTGCAGAACGCCGTGCTGCCGCTCGACCGCGACCCCGACCTCCTCCCGTTGTACGTCGACCCCGAGACGTGGTCGACCATCGACGAGGAACCGGTGCGGGTCACCAACGTCGCCCAGCTCAGCAACATCCTCGATCGCCACCGCGCCCGCATCGTCGCGGGTCGACGCGTGTCGTTCGGCACGTACTTCAACGCCTTCCCCGCCTCGTACTGGCAGCACTGGACGGCCGTGCGCCAGGTCCGCCTCACGGTGCACACCTCGGGCGACGCCACGGTGCTCGTGTACCGCTCGAACGGCGGCGGCACCAAGCAGCGCATCGAGACCCGTGAGGTGCGCGGCGATGCCGTCGCCACCTCGTTCGACCTCGTCCTCGATCAGTACAGCGACGGCGGCTGGATCTGGTTCGACGTCGCCGCCGACCGCGCGGACGCCATGTTCGAGGGCGCCGAATGGACCACCGAGCAAGAGCCGGTCCGCGGCGGCAAGGCGAGCATCGGCGTCACGACCTACAACAAACCCGACTACTGCGTCGAGACGCTGAAGGCCCTCGCCGACGCGCCCGACGTCCTCGACGTCGTCGACCGGGTGTTCATCATCGACCAGGGCACCGACCTGGTCGAGGCGCAGGACGCCTACCCGGAGGTGGCCGAGCGTCTCGGCGACACTCTCCAGGTGCTGCGTCAGCCCAACCTCGGCGGCTCCGGCGGCTTCGCCCGCGCCATGGTCGAGACCCTCGCCCGCGAGGGCAGCGACTTCGTGCAGCTGCTCGACGACGACGTGCGCATCGAGCCGGAGTCGATCCGCCGCTCCGTGGTGTTCGGACGGTACGCCTCGGTGCCCACGATCGTCGGCGCCCACATGTTCGACCTGCTCGACCGGCCCAAGCTGCACGCGTGGGCCGAGGTCGTCGACGACGCCCCCTTCATGTGGCGCGCGCTGTACCAGGAGCGCCTCCCCCACGACTTCAGCGTCGCCAACCTGCGCCAGAGCCCCCTGCTGCACATGCGGCTCGACGCCGACTACAACGGCTGGTGGATGTGCCTCATCCCCACCCGCATCCTGCGCGAGATCGGCCTGTCGCTCCCCGCCTTCATCAAGTGGGACGACGCGGAGTTCTGCGTCCGGGCTCGGGATGCCGGCTACCCCACGGTCTCCATGCCCGGTGTCGCGCTCTGGCACGTGTCGTGGCTGGGCAAGGACGACTCGATCGACTGGCAGGCGTACTTCCACGCGCGCAACCGCATCGTCGCCGCCCTCCTGCACTCGCGATCGTCGCTGGGCGGGACGCTCATCCGCCACAGCCGTCGCGTCGACCTCAAGCACCTCATGATGATGCAGTACTACCCCGTCGAGCTGCGTCACCGCGCCCTGCGCGACGTCCTGTCGGGTCCCGATCACATGCGCGCGAACCTCGCCACCGCCATGCCCGAGGCCCGGCTGGTGGCGAAGAAGCACGCCGAGACCGTCGTGCACAAGGACTCCGGCGTCCCGCTGCGCTCGCGTCGCGGCCGCCAGGTCTTCAAGCTGCTCAAGAAGCACGAGTTCGACAGCCCGACCGGCCTGTCGCTGCGCACCTTCACGGCGCGGACGCTGGTGTCGCACTGGTTCCACACCCCCAAGCCCGAGAACGTCGCGCAGCCCGAGGTCGAGTTCGGCAAGGGCGACGCGCACTGGTGGCGCGTGCCGCGCTTCGACAGCGCTCTCGTGAGCGCCGCCGACGGGTCGGGCAAGAACATCTACACGCGCGATCGCGCGATGTTCCGCCGCATGCTCATCGACAGCTGGAAGCTGCACCGCCGCCTCCAGCGCGAATGGCCCCGCCTGTCCCGTCAGTACCGCCGCGCCCTGCCCGACCTCGTCTCCGAGGCCAACTGGCGCGCGACCTTCGAGGAGCGTCCGTGACCACGGCCCCGTTCGACCCGAAGACCGCGACGATCGTCGTGGTCACCTACAACCGCACGCACCTGCTGACGCGGTTGCTTGAGAGCATCGAGCGCATGGACCCGGCGCCCGGTCGCCTCGTCGTGATCGACAACGCCTCGACCGACGACACGACCGCGGTGGTCGAGTCGTTCCGCGACCGCCTGCCCACCGAACTGGTCTACCGCCGCCTCGACACGAACACCGGTGGTTCCGGGGGCTTCAGCGAGGGCATGCGCGTCGCCTACGAACTCGGGTCCGAGTGGATCTGGCTCATGGACGACGACGTCGAGGTGGTCACCGACGGGCTCGCCCGCATGGGCCACTGGACCCCCCGCTTCCGCAGCATCCAGGGCCGCCGGTACGACTACGACGGCAGCGAGTTCTACTGGCAGTACCGGGTGGCCGAGTCGATGGCGATCCCCATCCCCTTCGCTCCGGCGGAGTTCGACGACTCCGGCTTCAAGCCGATGAACTCGGGCTGCTTCGAGGGCATGTTCATCCACCGCGACATCGTGGCCAAGATCGGCCTCCCCGATCCGCGCTTCTTCATCTACTGGGACGACCAGCTCTACGGGTGGTTGGCCTCGCGCCAGACGCCGTCGGTCATCGTGAACGAGTTCGTGCTGCGTCGCACGCGCGAGATCAAGCAGTGGGACATGGGCATCCGGCACATGAACGCCTCGAGCGACGCGTACCGGTACTACATCATGCGCAACCGCGCCTACCTGCAGAAGTACTACCGCGCGCTCGGCGTCTACCGCGCGCTGCCCTTCACCCTCGGGACGACGCTCACCTTCGTCAAGGAACTCATCCGCCTCGTCGTCGTCGAGCGCAAGATCACCGGCACGAGCCACCTCTTCCGCGGACTCCGCGACGGCCGGCGCATCCTGCACGACGCGTCGTGGAAGCCCATGCCGCCGCTGGAGCAGTCGCAGCCGGTCAGCTGAACCGATCGCGCGGCTCGACGCGGGGCACCACCCGCGGGGCCGCACGGCCGTCCGCCGAGACGGCAAGCGCACCCGTGATCGGCGGGCTCCGCCGCACCCCTCGGCTCAGCCGATCGTGACGGGGAGCTGCTCCGCCACCGACGGGCCGAGCGATCGCCCGTAGAGGCGGGTCAGGTGATTGTCGTCGCGGTAGACCGCGACGTTCCCGATCACGCCGACGCAAAGGTCGTCCGGGCAGATCCAGGGCGTCAGATCGACCAGTTGAAGCCCCGCACGATCGAGGTCATCGGCCGGATTCCGGTCGGCCAGCGACGCTGAACGCGGGACGGCGCAGTCGAGCGGGTCGCCCGCCTCGATCACGCAGTCGTACATGTTGAAGGCGAAGCGTGGGTTGTCGCGGAAACCGAGCACTTCGACTTCGGCACCCTCCATCCGGTCGAGGAACCGCTCGATCCCCGGACGCAGGCGCTCGTCGTCCTCACCGGCATCCGACCGCGTCACGACGGTCATCGCCGCGTCGGGCCGAACCTGCTCGACGAGCTGGATGGCCGCTTCGCGCCACCCGTCGCACCGCTCATCCATCCCCGGCTCGTCGAGACCCATCGAGCACCCGCCCTTGATGAGGAACACCACGCCCCAGCCGTTGGCCTCGGCCACGGGCCGGAGGGCACTCGTCATCTGCTGGGAGTGGGAGTCGCCGATGACGACGACGGTCTGGCGGGCTCCGGGTGTTTCACTGGTCTCGGAACAGGTCCCGCGCAGCGCTTCAACATCGGTCGCCCACTCGCCC
The DNA here is from genome assembly GCF_041079455.1 of Microbacterium sp. 16-032. Lineage (NCBI taxonomy): Bacteria > Bacillati > Actinomycetota > Actinomycetes > Micrococcales > Microbacteriaceae > Microbacterium > Microbacterium sp. 16-032. The sequence goes on from NZ_JBFYGQ010000002.1 coordinate 506,151, forward strand.
GTGCACTCGCGGTCCAGGAGCATCCACTCGTCGTCGAGCAGTGTCGGAAGCGGAAGCAGCGGGGCATCCGCCGCGGGCATGGGAAGCGAAGGGTCGCGCAGAACGGCCGCTCCCGGGTTCGTCTGCAGGGCACGCGCCTCGATGGCCCGCTCCTGCGCCCAGGTCGACGTCTGCCAGGCCCCGACGGGCACGGCGACGACGGCGGCAGCGACGGTGAGCACCGCCACCGGCACGAGGACCGAGGGGTCACTCCGTCGCCAGGCGCGGACGGGACGGTCGACGGCCCACGTCAGAAGACGAGCGAGCAGCAGCGAGAGCGCGATGATCCCCGCCCCGCCGACCAGGCCCACCTCGGTGCGGCCGTTGACGATGAGGAAGGTGACCAGGATCGGCCAGTGGACCAGGTACAGGGCGTACGCGTCGCGACCGATCGCCTGCAGCGGTCGTGAAGAGAGCAGCGCGGCGAGGGAGAACCGGCCGGTCTCGCCCGAGCCCGACACGACGATCGCCGCGGCGCACAGCACGGGCCACAGCGCGAGGAACCCGGGGAACCCGCCCTGGACGTCGAGCACGGCGCCGAGGACGAGCAGGCCGGCCAGCCCGGCCCATCCCACGAGCGTGCGCGCCACCCTCCCGAGACGCACGTGGGGCAGGGCGACGACCAGCAGCGACCCCGCGGCGAACTCCCACAGCCGCGCCCCCGTGTCGAAGTACGCCAGCTGCTGAGCCGAGGCGGTGCGGACGACGGAGTAGACGAACGAGATCGCGAACACCGCGCCGAAGACCACACCGACCACGCGGTCGGGCGACCATCCGCGACGTCGGACCACGACCTGGCAGCCCCAGAGCAGGAGCACCCACAGCACGAAGGCCTGCCCCTGCACCGACATCGACCAGAAATGCTGGAGCGGGCTCGGGACGTCGGTGCGGGCGTAGTAGTCCACCGACTCGGATGCCAGCAGCCAGTTCTGCACGTACCCGAGCGATGCCCACGCCTGCTCGGCGACCGAACGCCGCATCGCCTCGGGATACACCGCCCACACCACGGCCAGGATGCCGACCAGGGTCACGGCCGCCGCCGGGAGCAGGCGGCGGAACACACCGAGCAGGTGTCGGATTGGACGGACCGGAGCCGGGCCCGCCATCCGACGGACGAATCCGCGGGTGAGGAAGAACGCCGAGAGCATCAAGAAGACGTCGACGCCGCCCGAGACCCGCCCGAACCAGACGTGGTACGACACCACCAGGAGGATCGCGACGGCGCGCAGACCGTCGATGTCGCGACGGTACGCCCAACGCCCCTCCGCCGGCCGCTCGACGGGCACGGGACGGGTGGGCGACCCGAGGGTCAGATGCACGACGACGTCACGCGAGCTGGTTGTTCCACATCGAGAGGGCGGAACCGATCGCCATGTGCATGTCGAGGTACTGGTACGTGCCGAGGCGACCGCCGAAGTGCACGTCCCGCTCCCCCTTGGTCAGCTCGCGGTAAGCGAGCAGGCCGGCGCGATCGTCGGCGGTGTTGACCGGGTAGTACGGCTCGTCCGCGCGCGTCGCGAAGCGCGAGTACTCGCGCACGACGACCGTCTTGTCGGTCGGGTAGCGGTCGGCACGCTCGGGGTGGAAGTGCTTGAACTCATGGATGCGGGTGTACGGCACGTCGGCGTCGGCGTAATTCATCACGCTGGTGCCCTGGAAGTCGCCGATCGGCAGGACCTCCTGCTCGAAGTCGAGCGTGCGCCACGACAGCTCGCCCTCGGCGTAGTCGAAGTAGCGGTCCACCGGTCCGGTGTAGACCACGGGCACCTGCCCGACGGTCGCCTTCTTGTTCAGCGGCTGCGACTCGTCGAAGTAGTCGGTCGAGAGCTTCACGTCGATGTTCGGGTGATCCGCCATGCGCTCCAACCAGGCGGTGTAGCCGTCGACGGGGAGGCCCTCCCACGTGTCGTTGAAGTAGCGGTTGTCGTAGGTGTAGCGGACGGGCAGTCGCGAGATCACCTCGGCGGGCAGATCCTTCGGGTCGGTCTGCCACTGCTTCGCGGTGTAATCGCGGATGAACGCCTCGTACAGGGGGCGGCCGATCAGGGCGATCCCGCGCTCTTCGAGGTTGGCGGCATCCTTCGCCTCGAACTCCCCCGCGAGCTCGTGCACGAGCGCACGGGCCTGGTCGGGGGTGTAGGCGGCCTGGAAGAACTGGTTGATGGTGCCGAGGTTGATCGGCAGGGGGAAGACCACGTTCTTATGCGTCGTGTACACGCGGTGCACGTAGTTCGTGAACTGGGTGAAACGGTTGACGTACTCCCACACCGTCGGGTTGGAGGTGTGGAAGAGGTGGGAACCGTACTGGTGCACCTCGATGCCCGTTTCGGGCTCGTTCGCCGAGTAGGCGTTTCCGCCGATGTGATGACGACGGTCGATGACGGTCACCTTGCGACCCGCGGCGGCCGCGCGCTCGGCGATGGTGAGGCCGAAGAAGCCGGAGCCGACGATGAGGAGGTCCATGCAGAGAGGCATCTTTCGTGTCGACGGGTGCGCGAGGACGGAAGCCGCGCTCTCCCAGTCTAAACGGGCACCCCGCCGGGGCCTTCAGGGGCGGGTCAGCGACCGTCCGTTAGCATGGCTGACTGTCGTCGAGCGAGAAATGGGAGTGCATGAGCGATTCCTGGTCGGTGATCGTGATGCCGTTGATCGTCTCGATCCTCGCACTCACCGTCCCCGGAATCCTGGTTCTCGCGGCCGGATGGGGCGTGAGGCGCCTGCGCATCCTCGCCCTCGCGCCGGTCGTGTCGATCGCGCTCCTGGGCGTCTCCGCGACCATCGCCCCGATCGTCGGCCTCGGCTGGTCACCGCTGCCGCTGCTGATCCTGTCGGTCGTCGCGGCGGCCGCCGCGTACGGCCTGCGGCGCTGGGTCGGCCCTGAGGTCGAGGATCGCACGCCGCGCCGCGTCGCGATCGGCGGCTCGCTCGCGCTCGTCGTCGCCGCGGTGGTGATCGCGCTCCAGCTGGCATACGTGTTCGGCGCCCCCTCCAACATCTCGCAGACGTTCGATGCGATCGTTCACCTGAACACCGTGGCGTTCGCCGTGGACACCCACGACGCCTCGGCCTTCCACATCGGCGCCACCAGCGACATCGGCTTCTATCCGAACGGCTGGCACACCGTGGCGGCGCTCGCCGCCGAGGTGACGGGCGTCTCGGTCCCCGTCGCCGTCAACGCGGCGAACATCGCCCTCGGCGCCGTCGCGTGGCCGCTCTCGGTCGTCGCGCTGAGCACTGCGCTGCTCTCGGAACGCCTCGCCGTCGCCGTGAGCTCGGCAGCCCTGGCGACCGGTTTCGGCGCCTTCCCGATCCTCCTGATGTACTTCGGCGTCCTCTACCCGAATGCCATGGGGTACGCCGTCCTCCCCGGCGGCGTCGCCGTGGTCGTGCACCTGCTTCGATCCCGCGGTCTTCCGGCTCTCGTCCGTGCGGGCGTGCTCCTGTTGGTCGCCTCCGCCGGCGTCGGCCTGTCGCACCCGAACGCTTTCCTCGGGATGGTGGCTCTCGGCGCCTCCATCGCCACGGTCCAGCTGGTCACGGACGCCCTCGCGCACCGGAGTCGCCGCCGCTGGATCACCGTGGGCGTCATCCTGCTCGGCATCCTGCTCGTCCTGGTGTTCCTGTGGCGGTTCTCTCGGACGAACACAGAGATGTCGCGCTGGGCCCCCTGGCAGAGCACCGCCCAATCCATCGGCGAAGCCCTCCTGCTCTCGCCGCACGGCTACACGATCACCATCACCGTGTCGGTCCTGGTGATCACCGGCCTCGTGACGATTCTCCGCACGCCCCGACTCCTCGTCGTGGCCGCCCCGATGGCGGTGGCGTCGGTCCTGTTCGTGCTCGTCTCGGGAACGGCCGTCGGCAACCCGATCCGCGAGATGTTGACCAACCCCTGGTACAACGACTCGTTCCGGCTCGCCGCCCTGCTTCCCGCCGCCGGTATCCCCGTCGCGGTGCTCGGTGCGGTGACGATCTGGGAACTCGCCTCGCGGGCGCTGCGCGCGCGGTCGTCGCGGCGATCGCTGCAGGTCGCGCTCGCGGTCGTCGGCGTGCTCGTCGTCTTCTCGGTCGGAGCGAGCCCGAACATCATCCGGGCCGCCCAGGAGGCGCGCGGCGCCTACGCGTTGACGCCGACCTCTCCGTTGTTGACCTCCGACGAGGAAGCCCTGTTGGAGCGCCTCCCCGAGACGACGCCGCAGGACGCGCTCATCGCCGGAAGCCCCTGGACGGGTACCTCCTTGGCGTACGCGATCGGCGACCGTGAGGTCCTGCGCAAGCATGTGTTTGGAACGTTCGGCCCCTATGAGGAGCTGCTGAACAACGACCTGCGCGACATCGAGTCCGACCCGCGGGTCTGCGAGGCGGTCGACCGCCTCGGCATCGACTACGTGCTCGACTTCGGCTCGCAGAACGTCTGGAACAACCCCGGCGTGGGACTCGACCGCAAGGGTCTGTACGACCTCACCCCCTCGCAGCACCTCGTGCTCGTCGACTCCCAGGGGCCGAGCGCCCGGCTCTTCCGTATCGAGGGGTGCTGAGTGGAGCGCTCTTCGACGGTCGCCGTCGCCTACGACTGCCTCTTCCCCTTCACCACGGGCGGCGGCGAGCGCCAATACCGCGCCACGGCCGAGGTACTCGGCGACCTGGGCTTCGAGGTCGACTACCTCACCTCGCGGCAATGGGACGGCGAGACCCCCACGGAGGGACGCTTCCGCGTCCTTTCGATCACCCCTCGCCTGTCGCTGTACGACGACCGGGGCGTGCGGCGCATCCCGGCGGCTCTCCGCTTCGCCGCCTCGCTCTTCACTTCCCTGGTGCGCCGGCGCCGCCGATACGCCGCCGTGATCGTCAGCGGACTGCCGATCTTCAACGTCTTCGCTGCGCGCCTCGCCCTTCTCGGATCGGGGACCGCGCTCGTCATCGACTACCTCGAGGTGTGGCATCGCCGCCAGTGGGTCGAGTACGCGGGACCCGTCACGGGAACGATCGCCTGGGCGCTGCAGCGCGCCGCCGTCGCGATCACACCGGTGGCCACGTGCCACTCGCAGTTGACCGCCGACCGGCTGCGTCGCGAGGGCCTGCGTCGAGCGCCCCTCGTGAGCCCTGGTTTGATCGACGGTGCGGTGAAGGTGGCCGAGCCCGGCCCGGCGGCCCGCCCGCCCTACGTCCTTTACGCCGGCCGACACATCCCCGACAAGCGCGTGGACGTCCTCCCCGCCGCGATCGCCGCGGCCCGCGAGCACATCCCCGACCTGCGCCTCGTGATCCTCGGCACCGGTCCCAGCTCCGAAGCCGTCCGGGCCGAAGTCCGCCGCGTGGGCGGGGAGTCGTGGACCGACTTCCCCGGCTTCGTGTCCGAGGCCGAGCTGGACCGCCTCATGCACGGCGCCCTCGCCCTCGCGAACCCCTCGCGCCGCGAGGGGTACGGTCTCGTCGTCGTCGAGGCGAACGCGCACGGCACCCCCGTCGTCCTCGTCGCGGACGAGGGCAACGCGGCCACCGAACTCATCGAAGACGGCGTCAACGGCGTCGTCTCGCCCACCACTCGACCCGCCGACCTCGCCCGGGCCATCCGGGACGTCGCCGACGGAGGTGACGACCTGCGCCGCTCTTCGCGCGCCTGGTACGACACCGCCGTCGGCACCCGAACCATCCGCCGCACCGTGGAAGGCATCCTCTCGGCACTGCCGCTGCCGAGCCCCGCCACGGTGAAGACGAAAGAAGACAGCCCGTGACAACTCCCGCACCGTCCGACCTCGAGTTGACGATCCTCATGCCCTGCCTCAACGAGGTGGAGACGCTGGAGGTCTGCATCCGCAAGGCGCAGGGCTTCCTCGAGCGCAGCGGCATCCAGGGTGAGATCCTCATCTCCGACAACGGGAGCACGGACGGCTCGCAGGCCCTCGCCGAGGGTCTCGGTGCGCGGGTCTCGCACGCCCCGCGCCGTGGCTACGGTGCCGCGCTCATCAACGGCATCGAGACGGCCCGCGGTCGGTACATCATCATGGCGGACGCCGACGACAGCTACGACTTCGAGAACCTCGAGCCGTTCGTCGAGCGCCTGCGCGCGGGCGCCGACCTCGTCATGGGCAACCGGTTCCGCGGCGGCATCGAGCCGGGTGCCATGCCCCCGCTGCACAAGTACCTCGGCAACCCGGTGCTCTCGTTCATCGGCGAGCTGTTCTTCAAGCCGGGCATCCGCGACTTCCACTGCGGCCTGCGCGGCTTTAACCGCGCGCGCATCCGCGAGCTCGACCTGCAGACCACGGGAATGGAGTTCGCCTCCGAGATGGTGGTGCGCGCCTCGCTGGCCCGCTTCCGCATCGAAGAGGTGCCGACGACACTTAAGAAGGACGGGCGCTCGCGTCCGCCGCACCTGCGCAGCTGGCACGACGGGTGGCGCCACCTCCGCTTCCTCCTGCTGTTCGCCCCCCGGTGGCTCTTCGTCTACCCGGGGCTGGTCGCCTTCTTCCTCGGCGCGATCGCGGTGGGGGTGCTCGCCTTCGGCGGCATCCGCGTCGGGGGCGTGGGCTTCGACGTCACGACCATGGTCTACGCGAGCGCCCTGTGCGTGATCGGGTTCCAATCCTTGCTGTTCTTCTGGTTGACCAAGCTGTACGCCACCCAGGAAGGGTTCCTGCCCACGAGCGAGAGATACCGACGCATCGTGGCGAAGTGGTCGGCCGAGCGCGGCCTGTTGATCGGTGTGGGTCTGTTCTTCCTCGGCATCATCATCGGCATCGTCCAGGTGGCCCTGTGGGGCAGCCTCGACTTCGGTGCGCAGAATGCCGCGCAGGCCGTGCGCATCGCCGTGCCGAGCGCGTTGTTGATCATCCTCGGTTTCCAGACGGCGATGATGAGCTTCTTCTCGGGCGTGCTGACCACGCCCCGGCGCGAGCAGCGCCCCGAAGCCGTCATCGAGAGCTAATGGCCGCGCGCCGCGTCCTCGTCGACCTCCTGGGATTCACCGGCTCGCGCGGGGGCACCGAGACCTACGTCCGCGAGCTGCTCCCCCGCATCGCCGATCTTCTGCCCGACACGCGCTTCGCCGCGCTCACCGGGCGCGATGGCACCGACCGCGTGTCGGCGTTCTTCCCCGGCCACGTGCAGACGGTGTCGTGGGTGGGTTCCGACCCGGCGACGTGGGCTCTGGGCGCGGTCGCGGCGACCGATCTGCTCGCTCGGCGGGGGCGCGCCGATCTCGTGTGGGCGCCGGCGAACTTCGGTCCCGTCTTCCGCGGAGTCCCCCGGGTCGTCACCGTGCACGACGCGATCTACGACGAGGTGCCCGGCGGTCTCGCCCAGCGGGCGCAGCGGAGTGCGACCTCGCTCCTCATGCGTCGCTCGGCGCAGACGGCCGACCGAGTCGTGACGGTCTCGCACGCCGCCGCCGACAGCATCGGGCGCTTCCTCGGCGTTCCCGCCTCGCGTATCGCGGTCGTGCACAACGGCAGCTCGGAGCCGGCTCCGGTCGCCGCACCGGGCGGCGTCCTGTCGGCTCTGGCCCTGCCCGCGGATCGCCCGGTCGTGCTGAGCGTCGGCAACCGCATGCCGCATAAGAACTTCCCGGGGCTGCTCCGCGCCCTCGCGAGCATCGCACCCGCCGAACGCCCCGTGACCGTCATCGCCGGCAGCAAGCTGCCCGACCCGCTCGCCGACGACGTCGCCCGGCTGGACCTGGAGCGCGACGTGATCCTGCCCGGCTGGGTCAGCGACGAGCAGCTCGAAGCGCTCTATCAGCGCGCCGATCTCTACGTCTGCCCGTCTCTCGCCGAGGGGTTCGGTCTGCCGGTGGTCGATGCGCTGCGCCGACGCGTTCCCGTTCTCGCCCACGATGTCCCCGTCCTGCGGGAAGTCGGTGGCGACGCTGCCCGCTACGCCGATGCCCGGGATGCCGACACCTTCGGCGCCGCGATCACGGCGGCGCTGCGGGCCCCCGTCGATGACGTCGCGCGGGCGGACGCGCAGCGGTGGGCGTCGCGGTTCACGTGGGATGCCGCCGCCGAGGCGACCGCGGGAGTGCTCGACTCCGTCGCTGCGGGAGCTCGACGGTGACCGCCGCGCCCTCCATGAAGCGGCGGCTGCTCGGCTTCCTGCTCATTCCCGCGATCGCGGCGCTCTCGCCGCTGATCGCTCTTCCGGCCGTGACCGCCATCGCCGGTCCATCCGGGTGGGCGAGCGCGATCGCGGGCGAGTCCATCGGCACCTTCGCGGCCATCGCGATCGGCTGGGGGTGGGCCACCGTCGGACCGGCCCTCATCTCGATCGCCGGCGACGACGACGAGCGGGCCCGCCTGTACCGGGAATCGATCGCCGTGCGCCTGTCGATCTCGGTGATCGCGCTTCCCGCGCTCGCCGTCATCTGCTGGTTCGTCGCGTCGCCCGGTTCGGAATGGCTCACCATCCTGATGGGCATGCAGGGCGCGCTGATCGCTCTGTCGTTCACCTGGTTCTGCGCGGGCGTCGGCGACCCTCGCACGATCGTGATCTTCGACGCCGCGCCTCGCCTTCTGGCGAACCTCGCGGCGGCCGGTCTGGTCCTGACCACCGGGGTCGTGGTCCTCTACCCGCTCGCGGGCATCGTGGTCACCCTCGTCGGCACCTCGATCTTCACGGTGCGGTTGCTGCGGCGGCATCCGGGATCCTGGCCCCGCGTGCGCGACCTGCCTCGCCTCCTCCGGGCGAACCTCGCCGTCGCATTGAACGACGCGGGCCTGAGCGGATACTCGAGCGTTCCGGCCCCGGTGGTCAACGTCACCGCGATCCCGTCCGCTGCGGCCGGGTACGCGACGGCCGACAAGATGCTCAAGCTCGGGCAGTTCATCCCGATGACGCTCGCCAACGCACTGCAGGCCTGGGTGGGCGAGGCGCACGGGCACCACCGCGGGCGTCGCATGAGCATGTCGATCGGGCTGGCGGCAGTCGCCGGTCTGCTGGGGTGGGCGGGCTTGGCGCTGGTCGGCCCCTGGCTGACCCAGACGTTCCTGCCCGCCGCTCCCGCTCCCTTCGACATCCTGTTCGTCATGGGCCTGGTGTTCTTCTTCTTCTCCGTCCGCACCGCCGTGGCCCGCCTGGTGCTCTTCCCCGCCGGGCAGGCATCGGCGGTCATGCGCGCGACGCTGCTCGCCACGGCCGCAGGAATCCCCCTCATGATCGGCCTCGGCATCGCCTGGGGCCCGATCGGCGCGGCCCTCGGCTACGCGTTCACCGAGGGAGCCGCCGCTCTCCTGCTCACCCGCCGCTGCCTGCGCGTGCTGCACGACCTGCGCCACACCCCCGCCGAGGCCGCGGCGTGAGCCCTCACGCTGCACGCCCCCACGAAAGGACCGCGCGATGACCATCGCCGTCAACGGCCGCTTCCTCATCGACTCCTTCGGCGGAGTGCGACGCTTCGCGACCGAGCTGACCCACCACCTCGCCGAGTCCCGCGACGACATCGTGCTGCTGGTTCCGGCGTCAGCCGACACCTCCAGCGTGGAGGGGATCCGCACCGAGACGGTCGGGCGCCTCGCGGGGCCCGCGTGGGAGCAGCTCGAGCTGCCGCGCTGGCTGCGGCGGCACGGATCGCCACTGCTGCTCAACCTGGCGAACATCGCGCCGATGACGTACCGCCACCAGATCACCGTTCTGCACGACATCGCCCCCGCCATCCGCCCGCAGGACTTCACGCTTCCGTTCCGCCTCCAGTGGCAGCTCGCGGTCCGTTTCGGCATGCTCCGTCGCGGGCAGCGCCTCGTCACCGTCAGCCACGCCTCGCAGCGAGAGATCGCCGAGCGGTTCGGGGTGGACCCCACCGCGATCGAGGTCGTCTACGAGGGGGCGGACAGCCTGCCGCTCATTCCGCGGCAGACGCCGCCCGGCGAGCGCCGCACGCGCGTGGTCGCCTTCGGACGCCACGGGGCCGCCAAGAACACCCGCGCCGTGATCGACGCCCTCGCCCTCCTGCCCGCGTCATCCGACGTCGACGTGGAGTTCGTGGGCAACCTCGACCCCGAGCTGGAGCCCCACGCCGCGTCTCGGGGCGTTGCGCCGGCGAGGATCCGCTGGACCGGCCCGGTGAGCGACGACGAGCTCGCGGCCGCCTTCGCCCGGGCGGACGCGTTCGTGTGGCCGTCGCTGCACGAGGGCTTCGGGCTGCCTCCCCTCGAGGCGCAGCGGCTGGGTGCTCCGGTCCTGGCATCCGACATCCCCATCAACCGTGAGATCCTCGGCGATTCCGCGCGGTACTTCGCGCCCACGCAGCCGGAGGAACTGGCATCCCTCCTCTCGGAGATCTCCGACTCCCCCGCGCTTCGCGAGACCCTGTCGGAGGCGAGCCTCGCCAACGCGGAACGCTTCACATGGGATGCCACGACCACCGCCTGGAACCGGATCATCGACCGCGAGGCGCGCTGATTCCCGCACCGGGCTCCCCGACAGGCAGAATCGTCTGGTGAACATCGGATTCGTCGTGACGACCCTGGGTCGCTTGGACCCCCTCCGCGCCCTCCTCACCTCCCTCGAGGGGCAGCTGCGCGACGGCGACCACGTCGTCCTCGTCGCGCAGGGGGCGCAGGACGAGGTCGCGACCCTCGCCGCGGAGTTCGCCGAGCGCGGCGTCGCCGTGTCGGCCACGACCTCCGGACGGGGTGCGTCCCTCGGCCGCAACACCGGGGTGGCGGCCCTCCCCGCCGGTGAAGCCATCGTGACCTTCCCGAACGACAACACGACCTACCCGGCGGGAACCGTGGCCGCCCTGCACGACGCCGTCGACGACGCAACCTTCCGCGCCGGGGGGTTCACCTCGTGGGACGAGCGCGGCCCCAAGACGACGCTGCCCGAGCCGGGCACCCCTCTCGACAAGTACAACGTGTGGTCGGTGATCGAGATGGGGATCCTGATGCGTCGGTCCCTCTTCGACGCCGTCGGCGGTTTCGACGAGCGGATGGGACCGGGGGCCTCGACACCGTGGCAGGTCGCCGAAGGAACCGACCTTCTGCTGCGCGCCCTGGCGCACGAGCCGGGTCTCGTCCGCGACTTCCGATGGCTGCCGGCATCCGTCCACGTCGACGGGATCTCGACGGGATTCGGTCTCGGGGCAGCCGAGCGTCGCCGCAAGCTCCGCGCCTACGGTCGCGGCACGGGCCGTGCGTTCGCCGTGCACGGCTACCCCCTGTGGTGGCGGGCGGCGTTCACCGGCGCTGGTCTGCTCTACGGCGTCCGCAACCCCCGGCCGATCACTGTCCTGGACGGCTGGCCCATGTTCGTAGGGCGTCTCGAGGGCGCGCTGGGGAGGACGTTCGGGCAGGCCCGGATGGTGTCGACCACCCGCTGATCGGGTCCTTCCCCGGGCACCGCCGACCCCCGCTGATAGGGTGGGGAAGTGTCATCCAGAGTTCTGATCACCGGCGGAGCCGGCTTCATCGGGTCCCATTTGTCGGAACGCCTCCTCGCCGAGGGCAACGAGGTCATCTGCGTCGACAACTTCTTCACGGGTTCCCGCCGCAACGTCGAGCACCTCTTCGACAACCCGCGTTTCGAGCTGATGCGTCACGACGTGACCTTCCCGCTCTACGTCGAGGTCGACCAGATCTACAACCTGGCGTGCCCCGCCTCCCCCGTGCACTACCAGCACGACCCGGTGCAGACCACCAAGACGAGCGTCATGGGTGCGATCAACATGCTCGGTCTCGCCAAGCGCCTCCGTGTGCCGATCCTGCAGGCCTCGACCTCCGAGGTCTACGGCGACCCCGCCGTTCACCCGCAGACCGAGGACTACTGGGGCAACGTGAACCCCATCGGCACCCGCTCCTGCTACGACGAGGGAAAGCGCGCCGCCGAGACGCTCTTCTTCGACTACCGGCGCCAGCACGACCTGTCGATCAAGGTCATCCGCATCTTCAACACCTACGGCCCGCGCATGCACCCCAACGACGGCCGAGTCGTGTCGAACTTCATCGTGCAGGCCCTGCGCGGAGAACCGATCACCATCTACGGTGACGGCTCGCAGACGCGCTCGTTCTGCTTCGTCGACGACCTCGTCGACGGCATGGTGCGCCTGATGAACACCGACCACTCGGTGACCGGCCCGATCAACGTCGGCAACCCGGGCGAGTTCACCATGCTCGAGCTCGCGAACGCCGTGCTCGAGATCACGGGCAGCACCTCGACCATCGAACACCGGGAACTGCCTCAGGACGATCCCAAGCAGCGCCAGCCCAACATCGACCTCGCCCGTCGCGAGCTCGGCTGGGAGCCGACGATCGCCCTGCGCGCGGGCCTCGAGCGGACGGTGGAGTACTTCCGCGGGGTGCTCGCCTCGGCATGACGATCGAGATCTTCGTCCCCTTCTGGGGCGACCCCGAATTGCTTTACGCGACAGTCGAATCGGTGCGCCAACAGGATAATTCGGACTGGCGTCTGATCGTCATCGATGATTGTTATCCCGATGAGTCGGTCGGAGCGCACTTCGACGGAATTGATGACGCTCGCATCTCGTACACGCGCAACACGACCAATCTCGGGATCACCGAGAACTACCGGGAGGCGATCCGACGCGCGACGACCGAGCACATCGTCATTCTCGGTTGCGACGATCTTCTGCATCCCTCCTACCTCGACGTCGTCGCACGGACCATCGAGGCGGTGCCGACGGCTGACGTGATCCAGCCCGGAGTCGATGTGATCGATGAGACCGGTGCAATCGTTCGGCCACTGGTGGATCGTGTCAAGCAGGGGATCCTGGCTCCGCGCGGTGGGCAGGGTGTCGCGGTTCTCACCGGCGAACAGATGGCGACCAGCCTGATCCGAGGGGATTGGCTGTACTGGCCGTCGCTTGTCTTCCGGACCGAGGCGCTCCGACACTTCGACTTTCGAGATGGGCTGCCGATCATCCAGGATTTGGCTCTCCTCATGGACATCGCGTTCGACGGCGGCACGCTCGCCTTCTCCCCCACCGTCTGCTTCTCATACCGTCGACACGGTGGCAGCGCGTCTCAGAAGACTCTGCTGGACGGGCGTCGGTTCCGCGACGAACGCACGTACTACGCCCTCGCGCGACAGATCGCCCACGCCAAGGGGTGGCGTCGAACGGAGCGCGCAGCTCGACTTCGCCTGATGTCGCGGTTGCACGGCATCGCCGAGCTGCCCGGTGTCCTGCGGCACGGAAATCGTGCCGGGCTAGAATCAACTGTCGCGCACATCTTCGCGATCTGACCGTGGCCCCCCGCGGCCGCCCCGCACACCAGGAGTTTCCCGAATGCCCGATCACGTCTTGATCACCGGCGGAGCGGGCTTCATCGGCACGCGCCTCGCTCGCCGCTTCGTCTCCGCCGGCTTCCGCGTGAGCGTCCTGGACTCTCTCATCGAGCAGGTCCACGGTCCCGATCCGGAGCGCACGTCACCGCTGCTCGCTTCCCTCGACGGCGTCGCCGAGGTGCATCGCGGTTCGGTGACATCCACGGCAGACCTCCGTCGAGCCCTCGTCGACGTGGACATCGTCATCCACCTCGCCGCCGAGACCGGCACGGGGCAGTCCATGTACGAGATCGATCGCTATGTGGCCGCGAACGTCGGGGGCACCGCGAAGTTGCTCGACCTGCTCACCAACGAGCCGCACAGCGTGCGGCGGATCGTCGTGGCCTCCTCCCGATCGATCTACGGTGAGGGCGCCTACCGCGCCGAGGACGGAAGCGTCGTCTACCCACCGCACCGGTCCGACGAAGCCATGGCCGGGGGGGATTTCGATGTGCACTTGCCTGGACGCGACCCGCTGACTTTGGTGCCCACCGATGAGACCGCGAAGCTGCACCCCTCTTCGGTGTACGGAATCACGAAGCAGATGCAGGAATCACTCGTCTTGACCGTCGCTCCCACGATCGGCGTCGAGGCGGTTTCCCTGCGCTACCAGAATGTGTACGGGCCAGGACAGTCACTGAAGAATCCGTACACCGGAATCCTTTCGATCTTCTCGACGCTCATACGGCAGGGCAAAGAGATCAACATCTTCGAAGACGGCGAGGAAAGCCGAGATTTCGTCTTCATCGACGACGTGGTGGAGTCGACGTTCCGCGCGTCGACCGTTCCCGCCGCGGCGGGCGGAGTCTTCAACGTCGGCTCTGGCGAGGCTACGACGGTGACGCAGGTCGTGGAGGCCCTCATGGCCGCCTTCGACGTGAGAGTGCCGACACGGATCACGGGGAACTATCGACTAGGCGACATCCGGCACAACGTCGCCGACACCACCCGTCTCCGCGAGATCGTGGGATACACGCCGCGAGTGAGTTTCGCCGAGGGGGTTCGGAAATTCGTCGAATGGGTGCTCACTGAGCCCGTCGAAGGTGATTCGTACCAACGGTCGCTCGACGAGATGGCATCCCGGAACCTCCTGAAGTGAGGATGTCCCGGGCACTTCGGGGGCATGCCTTCCCCTATCGCCGGAATTCCTTGAACCTCTTCCGACTGGTGTTGGCCGCCACCGTCCTTTTCGCGCATGCGTGGTACATCGCCGGGCGCGGCGTCGGCCCTGCCCTGCACGGCGAGAATCTCGGCGGGTGGGCTGTCGCCGGGTTCTTCGTCCTGAGCGGCTTCCTGATCACCCGGAGTCGTCTCCGCACCGCGGCGGGAGAGTATCTCCTCCACCGCGTAATGCGAATCTATCCGGCGTTCCTCGTCTGCCTTCTCGTGACCGTCTTGATCTTCGCTCCGGTCTCGCTTCTCCTGAGCAACGGATCACTGGCCGGGTATCTCTCCACCGCGCCCTCGCCGGCGCAATACGTGTGGGGGAATCTCGGGCTGCAGATCACGCAGTACGACATCGGCGCGACGCTCGACAGCGTTCCCTATCCGAACGCGTGGAACGGTTCCCTCTGGACCCTCTATTTCGAGTTCCTCTGTTACCTCACCGTGTGGGTGCTGGGGGGATGGGCGTTCTTCCGCCGCTCAATCGTGCCCGCGGCGACGCTGTTCGTGCTGTCCGTGCTCGTCTGGGCGAACATCTCGGTGGCGACGACCCTCGGGCTCGATCAGAATTTCGTGCTCTTCTTCAAACTCCTCCCGTTCTTCCTCGGCGGAGCGGTGGCGCACTTCGTCATCGACCGAGCAGGGATCAACACGATCGTCGGGATTCTCTCCCTCGCCGTATCGCTGTCGCTCATCGTGTTCGTGCCGGTGTGGGGAGGACAGATCGCCGCGCCGTTCCTCGCCTACGGGTTGCTTTTCCTGTCGTCAGTGATCCCCCAGCCCAGCCTCATTGCTCGAAACGACATCTCCTACGGCTTCTACATCTACGCGTGGCCGGTGCAACAACTCGTCGTCCTCGTCGGGGGCCATCGCGCCGGGATGGCCGTCTACATCGGCGTCACCGTCGTCATCACAGCCATTCTCGCGACCGCAAGTTGGTGGGCGGTGGAGCGTCCGAGCATGCGCGCCGTCCGCAAGATCCGGCCCTCCGCAGAGCCCGTGGCTCACAACAGCTGATCGGAACACATCCCATGGCACGAATCTTCGTCGACCTGTTGTCTCTTACTGGGACCAAAGGCGGGATGGAGACGTACGCTCGCGAACTCTACAAAGAGCTCGGCCGTCTCGCTCCTCAGCACGAGTACGTGGGTTACTTCAGCACGGAAGGATGGAAGCTCGATCGGTCCTGGTTTCCGGGACGAACCATCGCGTCCGGCATCAGCGGCGAGAATCGGTTCGCGTGGGCGTGGGGAGAGCTCACGTGCGGGCGCGCCGCTCGCGCTGCGGGCGCAGATCTCTTGCATTCACCGATGACGCTCGGACCGGCGCGCACCCGGATGCCTGCCGTGATCTCGATGCACGACATGCTCTACTGGAGCCACCCCCAGTTCATGTCGACGCCGATGTACACCCAACCGGTGAAACTGATGGAACGTCTGGCCGCACGTAACGCGACCCGCGTACTCACCATCAGCGAGGAGTCCCGACGGGCCATCCTGCGCTACCTCAAGGTGCCCGCTTCTCGTGTGGATCTCGTTCCACTGGCGGGAACAGCCGTGCCCGGTGCTGATCGCTCCCGCGCCGGCGAAAATGGGCCGATGGTTCTCGCCACCGGCAACCGTCGTCCTCACAAGAACTGGCCGTCGCTGATCCGCGCACTCCCTCTCGTCCCTGAGGCACATCGTCCGCGCGTCATCGTGACGGGGAGCCACGGTGCCGACCCGTTGGCCGACGTCGTCGCCGAAACGGGGATGGAGGAATGGGTCGAGCTCAAATCGTGGGTCAGTGATGAGGAGATGCGCGACCTGTACTCCACGGCCACCGTTCTCGCGATGCCGTCATTCGCGGATGGGTTCTCCCTGCCCGCGCTCGAGGCCATGATGGCAGGGTTGCCCGTGATGATCAGCGACATCCCGGTCTATCGGGAAGTCGTGGGAGACATCGCCCTCTTCATCGACCCGAACGACCTGCAGTCGATCGCGGATGCCATGATCACGGCCTCCACGCGACCGGACGTTCTCGCCGATCTCTCCGCGCGGGGGCCCGCGCGTGCAGCTCAGTTCTCGTGGGAGCGCACCGCTCGCGGCACGCTCGACAGCTTCGAGAAAGCACTCTCGGAACGGCGTTGATCGTCTCGCTCACCTGATCCCGTTCGGGAGTGATTCGCCTCAACGCCTACGTTCGACGAGGTGGGCGGGAACGTCATCGCCCACCCCTCGACGTCAGCGCAGCGCGACGCGCTCGATCGTCTCGGCGACGAGGTCGAGGCCGCCATGCACCGGGTAATGGTGGTTTCCGACGAAGAGACCATCCGTATGGACACGGTCGGCTGCGGGCAGAGCTTCGGGCACGATCGCATCGAGGTGCGCCATCACGGGGTTGCGAGTGAAATTTCCCGCCACGATCGGTCGCGACTCGATGCCGGCTTCGGTGAATGCGCGCACAACGTCAGCACGTCTCCCGGAAAGAGGTCCCTCGAGGATCATCGAGAACCCGAACCAGCTGCTCTGCCCCGTCTCCCGCTGGATGCGCACCGCATCGATGTCCGCGAAACGCTCCTGGAAGTACGCCGCGTTCTCCCGACGCCCCTGGACGAGGGCGGGTACCTTCTTCAGCTGCTCCAGCCCGAGAGCACCTTCCATTTCGAGGGGACGGACGTTGTATCCCGGAAGAACGAAGCGGAACAGATCATCCCAGGCATCGCCGCTCTTGTCGTGGACGTGATTCCGATCGGGCAGCTCGCGGGTCCACCCGTGGGACCGGAGCGACAGCATCTCCTGGTAGAGCTGCTCGTCGTCGGTGACGATGAGCCCGCCCTCCATTGTGGCGATGTGATGCGAGAAGAACGAGCTGAAGGTACCTGCCAAACCCGCAGTACCGGCATTGATGCCGTCGTGGACGGCGCCGAGGGACTCGCAGTTGTCCTCGAGCAGGACGAGACCGTGCGTTTCGGCGATCGTGCGCAGACGCACGAGGTCGTTGGGGTTTCCGAGCAGGTTCACCGCCATGATCGCCCTCGTCCGCGGCCCGATGGCCGCCTCGAGGAGGTCGAGGTCGACATTCAAAGTGTCGAGGTCGATGTCGACAAACCGGGGCTTCAAGCCATACTGCGAGAACGGATAGTAGGTCGTCGGCCAGGACACCGCAGGTACGAGGACCTCGTCGCCGCGCGAGAGGTCGAATCGCGGGTCGAGCACGGCGGCCGCGACGGCGATGAGGTTGGCAGAGCTGCCGGAATTCACCATCACCGCGAACTGCGCGCCGAAGTGCGCGGCGAAGGCGCTTTCGAACTCACGAACCCGGGGTCCGTTCGTGAACCGCCCGCTGGCGATGACGTCCTGCAACGCAGCGTATTCGGCGTCATCCCACGTCGTGGTGGCAAGGGGGTAGGCCGGTTCGCGGTTCATCGAAGTCCTTCGGTGTCGGAGCGGGTGAGGAAGGCGTCGTAGCACTGTGCCATTCCCTCACGGATTGTGGTCTGGGGCACCCATCCGTGGGCACGGACGCGGGTGGAGTCGATGAGTCGACGGGCGACGCCGCTCGGCTTCGTGGTGTCGAACTCGAGCGCTCCGCGATAGCCGACGACGTCGCTGGCGACCTCATAGAACTCGCGGATGCTGTGGTCGTACCCCGCGCCGACGTTCATGAAATCCGGCCAAACCGCCATGTCATCCAGCGATGCGACCATCCACGCGGCAAGGTCGGGAGCGAAGGTGAACTCTCGTCTCGCGGTCCCATCCCCCCACACATCGACATGGTCCGCGTTCGTCGCGTGAGCCCGGTGGGTCTTGTAGAGCGTCGAGGCGATGAGGTGCGAGCGCACGGGGTCGAACGAATCGCGCGGACCATAGAGGTTCGAGGGCAGGATCGACCGATAGGCCGCTCCCGTCTGCCGCGCGGCGTACCTCACCGCCGTGAGTCCCGTGAGCTTCGCCAGACCGTACCCCTCGTTCGCAACTTCGAGTCTCCCGTCGAAGAGCGACTCCTCAGAGACCGGGTTCGGGGCTGTCGCGGGATAGGCGGCCGCAGAGGCGATGTACAGGTAGCGGGGTACGTCTGTGTTCACCGCTGCAGCGAGCACCGATGAGTCGATCCGGAGGTTGTCAACCAGGTACGGCAGTGGCCGGGCGAGCTTGTCCCCGATGCCGCCGACGAAAGCGGCGGCGTGGATGACGACATCGGGCTTGACGTCCCGAACGACGTTGAGCGTCGCGACGGGATCGCTCAGGTCGACGTTGCCGCGGGACGGCACGACGAGGTCGTCATCGGGTCGGTGCGTTCGCCAGGCGTCGACGATGCTCGAACCGAGCATGCCGGTACCGCCGGTGAGAAGGGCGCGCACCCGCCCCTCAGCTCTGGACCTGGTCGATGAACGGGCGACCCTCGACCTCGAGGGCTGCGGCGTCGGCGTCGACCATGATCTGCGCGAGGCGAGGGGTGTGAACCTTCGGCTCCCAGCCCAACAGGTCCTTCGCCCGGCCGTAATCGCCGATGAGCGCGTCGACCTCGGTGGGGCGGAGGTAGCGCTCGTCGAACTTGACGTACTTCTCCCAGTCGAGGCCCACGTGCTCGAAGGTGAAGCGCAGGAAGTCCTTGACCGTGTACGCCGTGTTCGTGGCCAGCACGTAGTCGGTCGGCTCGTCGTGCTGCAGCATGCGCCACATGCCTTCGACGTATTCGGGCGCGTAGCCCCAGTCACGCACGGCGTCGAGGTTGCCCAGATACAGCTCCGACTGCAGTCCCGCCTTGATGCGCGCCGCTGCCCGGGTGATCTTGCGGGTGACGAAGGTGCCGCCACGGCGAGGCGATTCGTGATTGAAGAGGATGCCGTTGACCGCGAAAAGGTCGTAGGCCTCACGGTAGTTGCGCGTGATCCAGTATGAATAGAGCTTCGCGACGCCGTAGGGAGAACGGGGATAGAACGGAGTTTCTTCGTTCTGCGGCGGCGGCGTCGCGCCGAACATCTCGGAGCTCGACGCCTGATAGAAGCGACAGTCGACGTGAGCGGCACGAATCGCCTCGAGGAGACGGATGGTGCCGACGCCTGTGATGTCGCCCGTGTACTCCGGCTCGTCGAAGCTGACGCGAACGTGAGACTGAGCGGCGAGGTTGTACACCTCGTGCGGCTGGATCTCGTTCAACAGCGTGACCAGGCGCGAGCCGTCGGACAGGTCGCCGAAGTGGAGGAACAGCCGGTGGTCGTCCGCCTGCGCCGGCTGGTACACGTGGTCGATACGCTGCGTGTTGAACGACGAGGACCGTCGGATGAGGCCGTGGACCTCGTACCCCTTCGACAGCAGAAGTTCGGCGAGGTAGCTGCCGTCCTGGCCGGTGATGCCCGTGATGAGGGCGCGTTTGCGGGGTTCGCTAGACGTCATGGGTTTCGGATCTCCTGTTGCCCCGGGGCGGTCCGACGGGTGCACGGAAGTCTATCGTGCCGGGGCTGTGCTTCCCCGGGAGGGCCGGCGCAGTCCCATCACGTGCACGGCGATCCCGAGCAACGGAGCCGCCGAGAGCGCCACGACGACCCGCTCGTACGGTCCTGCGGGCAACAAGAGCAAGAGCACGGTCGACAGTGCGGCGATCACCCACCCGCCCACGTACCAATCGTGGCGTGATCTGCTGAGCAGCGCCGGGCCGGTCACACACAGCGCCGCGACGGCACCTGCGCTCGCCACGATGCCGGCCGCGACCCATCCGGGCACCGCGTACCGCCCGCCCGGGAAGAGCGCGAGAAGGGTTTCGCCGAAGCACGCGGCGAGAATCGACCCCACCGCTGTCACCGCAGCGAGAGCCGACAAATACAGAGCGAGGCGTCGACCGAGCGGTCTGTCGCTGGATCGGAAGTCGACGATGAGGTAACTCTGCAGAGCCATGATTGGCACGATCAGCGGGGCGCGCGAGATGGTGATGGTGAGGATGAGGGATGCCACGATGGCTGCGTCGACGCCCGGCATCGTCGTTCGCAGGACGACGGGGATGCCCGTGACGATCAGGCCCGTCGCAGCGGCCGCCGTCACCGTGCCGACCGTGTTCACGACGAGCCGACGCGCGCCCACGTCGAGACGGAATTGCCCGACGACACGTCGGCGCACGAAGAACCACACCAGGAGGAACGCCCCGCCGAAGGGCACCGAGACGGCCGCGGTGAGCAACGTGTGCGGCGCCTGCAGCGCGAGCGCGAGCATGACGAGCAGCGCCCGCAGCAGGGCGTCGACGACGACGAGAAGTGCGGCAGCTCGCCACAGGGAAAGACCGTAAAGAACCCCCGCCAATACGGCTGTGGCGACGTAGCCCACGACGGCGACGACAATCCAGATCGCGGAACCGACGATGTCATCGGGAAAGGCCGAGGGAGCGACCACCAAGGTCACGACGACCGCTACGACGGCGGCCGCGGTCGCGATCCGCAGAGCGAAGGCACGGAGGGTCGATCCGTCCGCCGGTGTCGTTCCCGGTGTGGTCGCCCGCGAAATCTCCTGCTGCACCCCCGCCAGAGCCGCGACGAGGACGTACACGGTGGACCAGTAGACACTGAACGCCAGATAGGAACCGCTGTCGGGCAGGACGACGGGGGCGAGGAGTTGGATGGCGTAGCCGACGGCGCCCGCGATCGCGGTCGCCAACAGAATGTAGGAGAGGGCGCCTGCGCGCCCTTCAGTCGGCCGGGCCACCGGACCGCGGCTCATCGCCGGCGGGTCGTTCACTCGCGCTCAGGTCCCCGGGTGCCCCCTGGCGCAGAGAGTCGACCTGTGTGCGGAGGATCGCGACCTCTTCGGCGACACGACGGATCTCTTCCTCAGCGCGGGACAGCTCCCACGACAGGTGGAGCGCCACTCCGACGAGCAGAGCAAGCGCAAGCGCGAAGAGGAGGTTCGAGGGGACGGCGACGCCGAGGAACCCTGCGAGCCAGCCGAGCAGACCGGGAAAGACGCCGAGCACGAGGATCGCAAGACCCACGACGAGCCACAGCGTGGCGTACTTCTCGCGCAGCTGACGCCGCATCAGGAAGACGATGATGAGGATGAGGACGAAGAGGCCGAACCCCAGGGCCGCGATGGTCATGCGCGAGGCCTCCGACGAAGAGTTCCACGGAGAACCGCGAGCGCGAGCGCGAATACCGAACGAAGGAGGTACACGCTCGCTCCGAGTGGATTCTGGCTGGGCTTCCCGTGCACACGGGGCCGCATCGCCACGGGAACCTGGGTCACCGTGAGGCCGGCATGGACTGCCTCGACGAGCGAGTCGAGAGTGTCGCCGAGATACTCGGCCGGGTAGTAGCGCACGTACTGGTCGATGGCGCGACGGTTGGCCGCGCGGAAACCGCTCGTGACGTCCGTCAAGCGCACACCGGCGACCCGAGAGACGACGCTTGCCAGCACCACCATCGCCCACCTCCGGGGGCCACGCACCGTGTAGTCACCGACCTCTGCGAATCGGGCACCGATGGAGATATCGGCATCCGCCAGGCCCGCGAGAACTCGGGCGACATCCGCAGGATTGTGCTGCCCATCGGCGTCCACCTGGATGGCCCGGTGATACCCCTCGCGCTGGGCGTAGGTGAAACCCGTCTTCATAGCGCCGCCCACTCCGAGGTTGAAGGGCAGCGTGAGCACGCGGGCGCCCGCCGCGGCCGCCACATCACCTGTTCCGTCGACCGAACCGTCGTCGACGACGACGACGTCGTAGGCGGGGTCCGCGGCGCGGATTTCAGCGATCGTCGAACCGACGTTGGCTGCTTCGTTCCAGGCGGGAACGATCACCAGAATTCTGTCGGCAGTGGCGGTCATGTCATGGTCATCCTACCTGTCGACTCTCCGTCGACCGGATGCGCACCGCTGGCTCCGACTACGATGCTCTGGTGACGACCGCCCCCATGACAGCTGCTCCGACGCGCCGACGGGGCGCAGCGGCCCTCGCCATCGCCATCCCCGTGCTCCTTTTCCTGTCCCTCGTATCGTGGGCGTTCGCCAGCCCGGTCGGTTCCTCCCCCGACGACGATTTCCACCTCCCCTCGATCTGGTGCGGACTCGGCGAACGTCCGGGGCTGTGCGCCCCAGGCTCTGAGCCGGAGACCCGGAGTGTGCCTGCGGCGCTGACGGATGCCGCGTGCTTCGCGTTCAAACCGGACGTCAGCGGATCGTGTTGGAACCCCAGTGAAACCGGCATGGTGGACACCCCGAGGGTGAACGTCGGGCTCTATCCCCCTTTGTTCTACGGAACCATGTCCCTCTTCGCGAGCGACGATATCCAGACCTCCGTGTTGACGGTCCGTATCTTCAATTCCCTGCTGACTGTCGGAGTGCTAACGGCCGTCTTCTTCGCGCTCCCGCGGAGACTGCGACCGGCACTCGTAGTCTCCGCCGTCGGAGCCGCGGTCCCGCTCGGAATGTTCGTCGCGGCGTCGACCAACCCGTCAGCCTGGGCCTACATCTCGGCGGCGACGGTGTGGATCTGCCTCTACGGCGCGATGCTGACAGACGGACGCCGACGCTGGCTTCTCGCCGGGCTGGCCGTCTTGGGAGGTGTGCTGGGCGCGGGAGCCCGTGCGGATTCCGCCGCCTACGCGGTCCTGTCCATCGTCCTGGCGGTCATCCTCGGGGCCCGCAGGGGCCGGTCTCTCTGGGCTGCGGCCACGGCATCTCTCGTCATCGCCGCCGCCGCCGTCGCGTTCTACCTGTCGGCTCGACAAGGAGGCGCGGTCGTCACCGGACTCTCACTCGACCCCGTACCGCTCACGATCGATCAACACATCTCGAACTTCCTCAATATCCCGACTCTCTTGGCCGGCGCGCTCGGGGGCTGGGGACTGGGGTGGTTGGACACCTACATGCCGAGCGCCGTCTCGACGCTCTCACTGATGGTGGCCGCCGGAACAATCTTCGTCGGAGCACGCGGAATGACCCCGCGTCGCGTCATCGCGTTCGCCGTCAGCCTCTCCGCCCTGTACCTGGTGCCGTTCGTCCTGCTCGCGCAGTCCGAGGCGATGGTCGGCGCCCAGATCCAACCGCGGTACATCCTCCCCCTGCTCGTCATCTTCCTCGGGGTCGCCTCGGCCAGCTGGGACATCGAGCCCAGCTGGACGGTCGCCCGGATCGTCTTCGCGGGAGTGGCTCTGAGCGTGGCGACGGTGATCGCGCTCCATGTCAGCATCCGCCGCTACACCACTGGAGTGGACGACCCGGCGATCAGCCTCGGAGCCCGTGCGGAGTGGTGGTGGAACGGGATCCCCTCCCCCTCTCTTGTGTGGGTCGGAGGTTCCGTCGCCTTCATCCTGGCCTTCGTCCTGCTCGGTGTCGCACAGCGCCGCGCACTCCGGTCAGCGGCCCTCACCGTCCCTGAAGATCGTCGCAACCCCTCGGACGTGTGACCTCGGACGTGTGACCTCGGACGTGTGACCTCGGACGTGTGACCTCGGACGTGTGACCTCGGACGTGTGACCTCGGA